>NZ_JBNPUZ010000014.1:0-190662 GCF_051168435.1 Bradyrhizobium sp. HKCCYLR20261 | reverse complement strand
ACCGGCTGGAACGACCTTTGCCGGAAGGGACTTTCACCCTCTCAAGAACCGCGCCTTTCCACGGCGCACCTTATACGCGATCTCCCCGGGGACCGGGCTTTCTTTCCCCCGTCGTCGATGCCTTGCGTCTGCCGGCACCGGCTTGACCTCAGCGTCGGGAGGTCAGGACCACGCGATTTCGCCGTCCGCGCCGCGATGCCCGTCGTGCACCGCCGCCACGTCCACCGCATCCCCGCCCCAACGTCCGTGACGACGCGTACGCCCCTCGCAGCGGGACGGGATGGCGAGCATCATACATGATTTCTGGAAAAGAGAAATGGAAAAATTCGAACCGTAAATTTTGGGGTTAGTGATCGAAATCTTCAGAGGGGGGAGGTATGGCCGGATCAAATATTCCTAGGAACTTACGGGCTCGATCGTCCAAACGATCGAATGCAGTTGGACCGAAAACTTCGACATAGAGGTTTGCTTGAATTTCCTTCATGCACCTCTCCAACTCCGAGCGAAGCGTTACAAAATCGTGAGCCTTCTGGTACGCTCCTAAATATGCTGCGACTGAGCGTGACAGCCTAACGGTTGCTGCGCTCATATCGACCGATTCGTTAGTGAGCTTTTCGAGGGTGAATTCGCTTTCGAGGCGATCGCGAATTTTTCGTATCTGAGGCCGGGATACGCGTGAAACAAACTTCCCTAGTTTGTCGAGAAAGGCGATTTCTAGTCCCAGGAATACGACATTGTCCTTTGGACCGTAGATCGAGGTTTTCGCTTGCGAAAGCTTTAAGCCAATCAATGACAAATGCTTCTCAACAAACTCTCGTCCTGCTGATGCCTCTTCTTTGGTAGAAAAGAACATTAGCAGATCGTCAGCATATCTGATCATCGGGATCTTCTCCCGCTCAACTGTTCTATCAAACTTGGAGAGAGTTAGGTTTGCGAGTAGAGGCGACAAAGGCATGCCTTGGCGTATGCCGCGTCCGGGGTGGATGCCTTGGCGAGCAATCCGTTCAAGTACCTCCCTTGTCCCTCTGACTTCACAATCAATCGCACTCCAGATTAGGGGCACTAGGCTCTGCCGCGGAAGCGCGGCGGCCACGCGCTCCTTTAGTTGTTTTCGCGAAATTTGATCAAAGAAAGCCTCAATGTCTGCCTTTACGCACCAATCGTACAACGAGCGTAGTTCAACGGCACGGTCAATAGCCTTTGCTGTGCCCTGGCCTTTTACGAAGCCAAATGAGGAAGAGTTATAGATCGGAAGAGCTTCCGACAATGTGAGGTGCTCGACGATCGTTCGCTGGACTAATCGATCGCGCACTGTTGGAACGCAGATAACCCGCTCTTTGTTTGAGTTTGGCTTTGCGATAAATATTGGACGCAGGCGGGAGAATCCGAAGGACCCAGCACGAAGCCTCTTCTCGATTTCAGACAGGTTGGCGTCAAGGTTGGCAGCGAACTGCCGTGCAGTTTGATTATCAATACCTGGACTTCCCGCGCGTGAAGTCGCGTCTTTAGAATCAGACCATACTTCCTTCAATCTACTTTTCGAGAGCAGTCGGAGCGGTTTAGGCCATCTGCTACTCACAGGCTTGGGAACGATCATTTGGGTGCTACCCAAGCCTGCTGCAGCGGCGACAGGATTGCGTCGATGACGCACCTGTTGTGTCGGCGACCTTTGCAGCCAGCACGCTCGCGCGCGCCAACTGCTCGGTTACACCTACGACAGCAGCGCCAATCGCGCTTTTGCACGATCGCGGTGCATATTGGTTCAGGCTAGCTCCGAGCGCCAGAATAGCAATCAGAACAAACCATGAACATTGCGTGCTGCGATACCGCTCCCCGCCTCGGGCGGCGCCGTTACAAATGCGCTTAGCCCGTTTCGAATTACGCACCCCAGGCATTGGCTCCTCCGTTTTCTGTTGACGACAGGATTGCGTCGATGACGCACCTGTTGTGTCGGCGACCTTTGCAGCCAGCACGCTCGCGCGCGACAACTGCTCGGTCGAACTACAGACAACGTTGCGAGGGTCGTCCCCGAGGGAAAAGCGAATCCCAACAAAAAGAACATACCGAAAACGGTCGCGCAGGAACAGAGCAGTTTTCGCTATCCACAGGTTGTATCAATCGGTTCGCGCCTGAATACGGGCGATATCGTGTGAAACGAAAGGTCCTACTTTGGGGGCTTGCCGGCGGTGCCCGGCGCGTGAGGAGATCGTTCTGTTGTGATGATCAAGGCTGCGATTGAGCAGCTAAGGTTGCTTTGGTTACGAATTGTCGCGAACACCAGATCCGCCCGCTCGGCGTGGCAATCAGACGTCGAATCCTTGCTAATATTTGCAGAACGTACCTCGGTTCGCGCCATCTGAGATACCATGCTAGCCTTGTCTCACGAGGTTCCCATGCACGATCTCACCCGCTGCGTTCGGCATCCCGCAGTGTCCCACGACGGCTTCAAGTCGCTCTCGGTCGCCACCTATCGCGCCTCGACCATTGTCTACGATGACCCGCAGGCCTTCGCGCGGCGGGCGGAGCGCGGGCTCGACGGCTACACCTATGGCCTGCACGGCACGCCGACCACGCGGACGCTCGAGGCGCAGCTCACGGCGCTCCATGGTGGCGAGCGCACCGTGCTGGTGCCGTCCGGCCAGGCTGCGGTGGCGATGACGATGCTTGCCGTGCTCAAGCCCGGCGACAAGGTGCTGATCCCGGACCACGTCTATCCGCCGGTGAAGGGCCTGTGTGCCGGCTATCTGGCCGAACGCGGCATCGCCCACCAGATCTATGATCCGCTGATCGGCAGCGGCATCGCCGAGCTCATCGATTCCGCCACGCGGCTGATCTGGATGGAGTCGCCGGGGTCCGGCACGATGGAGGTGCAGGACGTTCCGGCGATCGTGGCGGCGGCAAGAGCGCGCGGCGTGCTCACGGGATGCGACAACACCTGGGCCAGCCCGCTGCTGTTCAAGCCGCTGGCCCATGGCGTCGACTTCGCGGTGGAGGCGCTGACCAAATATGTCGGCGGCCATTCCGACCTGTTGCTCGGATCGATCACGGTCAAGGATCTGAGCTTGCGCAAGGCGCTGAAGGATGTGCTCGGCGTGCTCGGCATCGGCGTGTCGCCGGACGAGGCGGCGCTGGCGTTGCGCGGCATCGAGACCATGGGCGTGCGCATGGCGCATTCCAGCCGCGTCGCGCTGGATTTTGCCAAGCGCCTGCAGGAGGCGCCCGCGGTGGCGCGCGTGCTGCATCCGGCGCTGCCGTCCTGCCCGGGGCACGAGGTGTTCGCGCGCGACTTCGCCGGCGCCAGCACCGTGTTCAGCATCGTCATCAAGCCGGAGCGCACGCCACGCATCGATCAGGCGCTTGGCAAGCTGCGGCTGTTTGCGATCGGCGCGTCATGGGGCGGCACGCACAGCCTGATCGCGCCGATGGACGTCGTGGCCGGCCGCACCATCAGGCCATGGGATGAGCGCGAGGGATTGGTGCGGCTGAGCATCGGCCTGGAGGAGCCGGGCGAACTGTGGGAGGACCTGTCGCGCTTTCTCGAAGCCCTCGGCGTGTCGACGTCCGCGAGCGCATAGCGTTGTGGCCGGTCTGCATCAGATGCTGACGTGGTGCAGCAGTCCGGAATGCTACGGTCTCGCCGCCGGGCTGCCGTAATGGTGTTTGTCGAACACGAATGATATGGGCGATTCGCGCGCCATCGACATGATGAGGGACGGACCGACGCATGATCTTGAACGGCAAGCCGATGGTCGGGGTCATCCTCGGCGTGGCGGCGCTTGCGGCCTCCGCCGCAGCTTTCGTGTTCGTGCTCGGTCCGATCTCCAATCGTGATCCCGCGATCAGGGCGCAGGACACGACAGCCACGCGGGAGCCGGCAAATGTGGTCGCCGGAGCGCTGCGCGACGCCGGGCCCATCCAGACAGCGGCGCAAGGCCTCCGCAGCCAGGAGCAGGGGGCAAGTGAGCGGGCTGCAAGCCCGCTCGCCAGGGTGCAGAAGCAGGCCAGCGGCCTTGCCGACGTGCTGGGTTCGCTGGCTCCGCAAGCGGCCGTTCAGACCGATCTGCCGGCCTTCGACGTGGTCAATGTCGATCCCTCCGGGGACGCGGTCGTTGCCGGGCGCGCGGCGCCGGGCACGACGGTCGAGCTGCTGCGCAATGGCGAGGTGCATGACCGGGCCGTCGCCGATCGGGCCGGGCAATTCGCCATGGTGCCTTCACGGCTTCCGGCTGGCAGCTACGCGCTGACGCTGCGGTCGAAATTGGCCGACGGCCGCGAGGTGATCTCGAAGCAGAGCGTGGCCGTGAATGTCGAGGTGAGCCGGCAGCCGGCGACGGTGGCGCTGCTGGCGCCGGATGAGCCGACGCGCGTGCTCTCCAAGCCGAGTGCCGCGATCCCGCAGGCGCTGGCGGTCGACGCGGTCGATCATGAATCGGACGGCGTGCTCCGCATCAATGGTCACGCGCGTCCCGGGGCAACGGTGCGCTTGTATCTCAACGACCGGCTGATCTCCTCGACGGTCGCGGGCGCCGATGGACGTCTCGGCATCACCGTCGGCAAGGGCGTCAGCCGGGCCGGCGACGACCGCGTCAGGCTCGACGAGGTCGATGCCGCCTCGGGCTCCGTGCAGGCGCGCGCCGAAGTGCCGCTGAGCCTGCCCGACGACACGTTGACGACCGCATCGGTGGCTTCGGCCGCGGCTCCGACCACGGCCGAAACGGCGCGCCCGGCGGCGCAGCCGACGCTGCTCGCGGCCGCGGGTGATCCGGGCGAGGCCATCGCGCCTGCAGCGAAGACCGAGTCCAGGATCTCGACGGTGACGGTCGCGCGCGGCGACAGCCTGTGGCACATCAGCCGGCGCGTGCTCGGCGGCGGCATGCGCTACGCCGTGATCTACAAGGCGAACCGCGAGCAGATCCGCAGTCCGGATCTGATCTATCCCGGCCAGGTCTTCACGATTCCGGCGAAGCCGTAGAGGGTGCGGCCCGCAGCCTGCCGCTGCGGGCCGGCGCCTCCTCAGAAGCTCACGCTCAGCCGTGCATTCAGCGATCGCCCCGGCCCCTTGACGGAATAGCCATAGGCGGGCGACGAGCCCATCATCGACACCGTCTTGTAGTCGACCAGATCGGCGCCCCCGAGCGGCAGCGTGTAGGTCCGGTTGAACAGATTGTCGACGCCGAGGTCGACCCGCACGTGCTGCCACTCATAGCCGGTGCGCAGATTGACCAGCGCGTAGGACGGCGTGGTCAGCTCGTTGCGGACCTGGTTCACGACATCCTTGGCTCCGACGAGTTGCAGCTCGATGGAGTTGGTCCAGCCGCCGAGATGATGGTCGAGCGCCAGCTTCGCGTTGATCGGCATCATGTGATAGAGATCGACGCCGTCGGTGCGGCGGCCCCTGACATAGCCGATCAGGCCGCGGATCTGGCCGTGACCGTAGGTCAGGTCATCCCACACGGTCACGCGGCCCTCGACATTGACGCCGACGAGCGTTGCGTCGTGATTGGCGAACTGCAGGAAGACGAAGCCGGTATTCGTCGTCAGGTTGGCCGGGTTGCTGGCGAGGCAGGTCGCGGTGCGGCAGCGGTCGACGTCGATGTAGTCCTGCACGTAGCTCGCATAGGGCGTGACCTTGATGTCCCAGAGCTTTTGCGCCGGATCGTGCCAGCCCGCGGTGAAGCTCACGGTGTGCGCCTTCTCCGGCTTGAGATCGAGATTGCCGACATAGCCATTGCCGTCGCCGAACCAGCCGATCATCTGCATCGCCATCGCATTGGTCGACCAGGCGTAGCGCTCATAGAGATTGGGTGAGCGCGTCTTGCGGGCGAAGCCGAGCTCGAACTGGCTGAGCGCGTCGGGCTCGTAGCGGACCAGCGCCGAGCCGTCGAGATGCACGTCGGTGCGCGCGTGGTCGGCGGCGTTGAAGGCGCTCGCATCAGCGCCGTACATCATCGCATTGTAGCCCGCGACGTTGCCGGTGTTCATCCAGACGACGTCGTTGCGCAGGCCGATGATCGACGTCCATTGCCGGTCCCAGCGCCGCTCCCATTCGACGAACGTGCCGACGCGGTTGCGCTGCCCGCCATTGATGTTGATGAAGCTGTTCGGGCCCATCATCATCGACCCGGCCACCGGATTCCACCAGTCGTCGAGCCGGTTCATCGCGAGCTCGTTGCCGACGCGCAGCAGGTCCGCGCCCGACACCGGCATCGTCGCCTTGATCGCGTAGCCGCCGTCGAGGCCCTTGGTGTCCATCGGCATGTCCGAGACCTTGTCCGGCGCGATGAAGCCCATCGTGTGCCGGATCTGGTGCACGAAGGCCGAGGCCTCGAGAGTGCCCCAGTCGAACGCGCCTTCGTAGCGGCCGTTGGCGAACAGGCCGCGGTTGTAGACCATGTCCATGTACTGGTTCACATAGCCCTGGTACGGGATGAACTGGCCGCCGATCTGGAACGTGAACAGATTGCCGAAGCTCTGCTTGGAGATGCTGATGGCGTGGTTCTGCGTCTCGTACAAGGTCGACTTCACGGTCGAGCCGTCGCCGGCCTTGTAGTTGCCGGATCGGACCCAGCCGCCGGTGTAGGTCACGCTGGTGTCGCGATTGGCGACCGTGGCGGTGGCATCGACGCCGTAGCCGTTGCCATTGCTGCGGAAGAAGCTGGAGAGCCGCGTGCTCGCGACCCAGCCATCGGTGGCCGCGAAGGCCGGCGGCGCGGTGGTGACGTCGATGCGGCTGCCGATATAGTCGCCGCCGACCGAGACCGGCCCGATGCCGAGATAGGCGCGCATCTTCGCGACCATCGCCGGATTGACGAAAGACAGCGGCGGATTCATCTCGTTGGGACAGGCCGGCGAGATCAGCATCGAGTTGATCGCGACCTGCAGCCGGTCGGCGCCCATGCCGTTGATCGCGGGCAGGCTGGAGACGCCGCCGGCGCCCCACGCCGCGCCGCCCGGCAGATCCCCGACCAGAGCCGCCGAATCGCTCGCGGACAACGCGCGATCGAAAGCGGTCCGGGCCGGCAGAGTCCTGCTCGCGGCGGCCGGCGCCGTGTCTTGGCGTGCGGCCGGTTCGGCCGGGCGGGCGGCCGGCGCACGGGTCTCGTGCGCCGGATGGTTCGCCGCCGGCCTTGGCTTGGCGGCGCGCGGACGCGCCGGATCGACGGTCACGGTCGGCAGCGACTCCGCGGGGCGGGCGAGGGCGGAGGTGGCGGTCGAGCAGAGGAGTGCGGTTGCCGCGAGCAACGCGGCAGAGGATGTGGGCCGCTGCGGACCCGATATGGCGTTCGACATGAGAAGCTCGAAAGAATGCTGCGCAGAGATCTGCGCATGAGGTCAGGAGCTGGGCGCGCGCAGGCGGCGCCCGGCCGGTGATGCCGAGAGGGGCGCACCATCACGCTGCGGCTCCGTGGACACGGAGGCGGCATGGGACGCATCTGTTATGGGAAGGTGCGGCGAGCGCCGTTCAGGCGGCCTCGGGCGGCGCGCGCGCCCGATGGGCGGCGTCGATCTCGGTGATCGCGACGTGCAGCGTCGCAATCGGTTCAAACGCAATGCCGAGCACGCGCCGCAGCCTGACGGCAGGCGCATCGGGCGGCGGCAGTAGCGCAAAGGCGGGTGTGACGCAGAGCGGACAATGCGCCGCCGAGACGGTGGCGGGCGCCTCCGTCGTGTCGGTGCGGTCCGCCAGCCGCGGATTGCCGTCGATCCGCTCGTGGCAGATCTCACCGAAGGCGAAGGCAAAGCTCGGCGGCAGCCAGGCGTTCAGGCTCACGGCAAGCGTGACCTGCAGCGCCAGCACATAGGCCATCGCACAGGCGACGACGCCTGTCAGTTGGCTGCGATGTGATGCGATGCGATGCACGGCTTTATTCCCCGCAGCATGATTAGCATAGCTGCGGAGGAGTAACTATTGCGATCGCGCAACGCCGCCGCGCGTCAGTCGCGCGCCGCGTCCGTGTCGAGATGATGGTTCTAGCCCGCGCTCAGCCGCACGCCCGCCCGCAAAAACTTCTGCGGGTCGACGGCTTCGCCGTCGATGCGGGTCTCGTAGTGCAGATGCGGGCCGGTGGAGCGGCCGGTCGAGCCGACCTCGCCGACGATGTCGCCGATCTTCACCTGCTGGCCGATCTTGACGTTGATTTCGGAGAGATGGCCGTAGCGGGTGGAGAGGCCGTTGCCGTGGTCGACCTCGACCATGCGGCCATAGCCGCCGGCCCAGCCGGCGTTGACGACCTTGCCGTTGGCCGTGACGCGGACCGGATCGCCGGTCGCGGCGCGGAAGTCGAGACCGGTGTGCATGGCGGGGCGGCCGAGGAACGGATCGGTGCGCACGCCGAAGCCCGAGGTGAACTCGACCTCGCCGATCACAGGCTTGCGATAGGGCACCAGCGACAGCGTGCGGTTCATCTTCTCGACCTGCGCGCGGGTGATGCTGATGCGATAGAGCTGGCGCTCGAACGGGCCGGACTCGGCGCCGAGCTTGACCGGCACGAACGGGCCGCCCATGCCGCCCTTCGGCGTCGCGGCTTCGAGCTGGCCCATGTCGAGGCCGAGATCGGTGATCACGCCGCGCATCCGGCGCAGTTTCGATTCCAGCGTTTCCTCGGCCGAGGCCAGCATCGCGATCTGCCGCGCCTCGACCTGGTCGAGCGAGCGGGTCAGCCGCGTCAGCACGTTGTCGACGCCGGCGAGCTTGATGGATGGATTCGGCTGCGCATTGGCGAGCACGGGGCTGCGCGATTCGAGGCGTGCTTCGCGGTCCGGCGGCGCGGTGAAGATGACGGTGTCGCTGATCGGCGAGGGCTTCGGCGTCGCCGGCGCGGCCGACGGCTCGATCGCCGGCGCACGCGCCGGCGGGCGGATCGAGCCGGTGATGTCGGGCATGCTGCCGAGCGCGGTGGCGCGTCCTTCGAGCGCGGTCTGGCGCTTCAGGATCTGGTCGAGCTTCTGGTCGAACTGCTCCTGGTCGAGCAGTTGCCGGCTGGTGGCGCGGTCGACCTTGGCGCGCAGCTCGGCGATGCGGTCCTCATAGGCATATTGCATCTCGGCCTGGCGGGCGATCAGCCGCGTCAGCACGTCGTCGCGAAACGCGAAATAGGTCGCGGTCGCCGCCGACCAGATGCCGAGCAGGCTGACGGTGCCGACCACGATCCAGAACACGACCGGGCCGATGCGCACCTGCTTGCCGGCATGCACCAGCGTGTAGTCGCTCTGCGACGCCGCCGGTGCCGGGGCAGGGTGAGTGACCGGCGTCCGCCGCTGCTGCACAGCGCGTCCGCGGTCATGAGGATGGTGCTGGGGATATTCGGCGTACTGGCCGGAACGATGCGACATCGACACTCCCGCGCCGGCCGGAGATCGTCGGTCCAGCGGCGTCATTTACGGGAGCGATTTGACCCCTGCATGGTTAATTTTTCCCCAACACCCAATCCCGCAGTCCTACAGCTGCTTGGCCGCCGCCAGCACCGCATCCGCATGGCCATCGACCTTGACGTTGCGCCACACCTTGGCGACGCGGCCGTCCGCGCCGATCAGCACCGTGCTCCGGATAATGCCGAGAAACTTGCGGCCATAGAGCGATTTTTCGCCCCAGGCGCCGTAGGCCTCCAGCATCTCGTGGGTCTCGTCGGAGATCAGGGGAACGGCGAGGTCGTGCTTGTCGCGGAAATTGTCCTGCGCCTTGACCGAATCGGCCGAGACTCCGAGCACGGCGGTGCCGGCCGCGGCGAACTCCTTCGACAGGCGGGTGAAGTCGATCGCCTCCTTGGTGCAGCCGGGCGTGTTGGCCTTGGGATAGAAGAACAGCACGAGCTTCTTGCCGGCGTAGTCGGCGAGCGAGGCGGTACCGCCGCCGTCGCGCGGCAGCTTGAAGGCGGGCGCCTTGGCGCCTTCGGCGAGCCCGGACGCGGTTGCCGCGGCAGCGGCAGGCTTCGCCGTCGGGGCCTTAGGTGTCTTGGCCGCCTTGGGGGCCGCCGACTTTGCAGCGACAGGCTTGGCGCTCGTCTTGGCGCTAGTCTTGGCGCCGGCCTTGCTCTTCGGCGCCTTCGCCGAGGCGCTCTTCTTGGCCGCTGCCGGCTTGGCGGTCTTGGTTACGGCCTTCTTGGCGGCGGTGGCGAGCCGGTTCCCGCCGGCTTTCCCGTATGACGCCGGATTGGAGGATTTCTTTTGTGATTCCTTTGACATACGCCTTCCTTTCGTCGCTTTCGGCGGCTCAAAACTGAAACCGTCCCGGTTCTTGTCCGGTGTCCCGGGATCGCTCTGGCATTCGTGCTTTGCCGCGCGCAGAGGAGAGCCTCTTGCGACGAGGGGAACATCACGGCTACGAGCACGGACCAGCGCAATTGAGCACAAGTGCAATGACGTTTCTCGTACTGTCTCCGGATCAGGCGTCGCCGTCACAAATTTCGCGGGATGGTGGCGGCACGAGCCGCTGGCGCGGGCGGGTGGGCAAACCCGACAGCGGCGGGGTATAGTGAAAGGGATTTGCGGCCGACCGTCGTGTGACGAGACAGGCGGCCGGGTTGACAGCGTGCGTTGTTGACAGCGTGCGTGGTTGACAGCCCCCGTCGAAGCGTGACGGGATCATTGGGGATCGGGCAACGCCGGCCAGTCGGCCTGCGCGCCCGTTGAACGCGCGGGGCCACACCGGCGACCAACCTGGCCAAGGCCGGATTGGCACGAATGTTTCGGACACGAGGGGCCGGCACCGAGAGGCAATGGCAAGACAGACATCACCCCACCGGCCCCATCTGCAAGCGGACACCCAGGGCCAACAGTGGGATGACGCGGACTGGGACGTGGCTGACCAGTACGAAGACGCGCCCCATGAGCACGATGAGGCGTATGATCCGGCGGCGGGACAGCGTACCCGCCGGCTGCTGTCGCATGCCGATTCGCACGACGGAACGAGCCGCGGCGGTGGTCTGCGGTCGCGCGCGCCGGGTGGACGTCTGATCAAGCGCGTCGTCCTGACGCTCACCGTTCTGATTCTGGTTCTGTCGGTCGGTTTCGCTGGCCTGTGGTGGCGGCTCGGCGCCGGACCCATCAATCTCGATCTGGCGACGCCGTGGCTTGCGGCGGCGATCGAGGACAATATCGGACACGGCAACACGGTCGAAGTCGGCGGCACCCAGATCGAGCGCGCCGGCCGGATCCGGATCGCGGTGCGCATCCGCGACATCATCGTGCGTGATCAGGATCACGCCATCGTCGCAAGCGCGCCCAAGGCCGAGGTGCGGCTGTCCGGCGCGGCGCTGCTGATGGGTCAGCTGCGGGCCGAGAGCCTCAAGCTGGTCGATGCCGAGCTTGCGATTCGCATCACTCCGGACGGCACCGTCACCGTCTCGACCGGCGAGACCAACAAGCCCTTGGCGACCGGTGTCGCCTCCAAGCGTGACGCCGGCCTGCCGCCGACCTTCCCGCGGCCGGGGCAGCCCATCACCGTGCCGAATGCTGCGGCTCCGCCCAGCAGCGCGCCTGTCGCGCAGTCGGCAGGGACATCCCCGGCAGGGACGCCGCCGGCGGCCCCCGCGCAGAACGGCCTGCTGGCGGGCCTCGACTGGCTCGACAGCCTGAGCCTGACCGGGCTCGACGGCCAGAACCTCAACGAGATCGGTCTGAAGAACGGCGTGCTGATCGTCGACGATCAGCAGCGCGGCAACAAATGGACCTTCGAGAACATCAGCCTCAGCCTGCGCCGGCCCTCCGGTGGCGGCGTGGCGCTCAGTCTCGGCGAGGAGGGTGCCAAGCCCTGGCAGCTGCGCGTGCTGGTGGGACCGCAGACGAACGGCGTGCGGTCGATCGACATCAAGGCTGACAAGGTGTCGACGAGCAACATCCTGCTGGCGATGCGGCTCAAGGATCTCACCTACATGGCGGACCTGCCGATGACGGGCGAGATCAAGGGCGAGCTCGCGCGCGACGGGCTGCCGACCTATCTGCGCGGCAAGATCAACATCGGCGCCGGCAAGATCATCGATACCGACACGCCCGATTACCCGATGGCGATCGACTCCGCCGAGATCAGCATGGATTGGGACGCTGGCCGCCGCGTGCTGGTGGCGCCTTTCAGGGTGATCTCGGGCGCCAACCGCATCACCTTGAACGCCAATCTCGAGCCGCCGAATGACGCGGTGAACGACTGGCGGCTCGGGCTGAACAGCGGCACCATCGTGCTCGGCGCGATCGCCGATGAAGCCCCGCTGATCTTCAACCGCATCTCGATCAACTTCCGCTTCGACACCGAGGGCAAGCGCGTGCTGCTGACCCAGGCCGAGGTGTCCAACGGCGAGATCGGCGTCGCCGGCACCGGCAGCGTCGACTATGCCGGCGAGCCGCGGCTGAAGCTTGGATTCGCGGCCACGCCGATGCCGGCGCTGGCGATGAAGCGGATCTGGCCGGCGCTCATCGTGCCGGAGGTGCGGGCCTGGATGATCGAGCGCATCGAGCGCGGCAACGTGCAGCGGATCGACATCGCGGTGAATTCGCCGACCCGCAACCTGCCGCGCAAGGGCCCGCCGATCCCCGACGACGGTCTCGACGTCAACGTCGTCGCGACCAACGTGACGGTGCGTCCGGTCGACGGCCTGCCCGCGGTGCGCGATGCCGACATGAAGGCCCACGTCACCGGCCGCACCGCGACGGTGACCGTCGGGCAGGGCGTTGCGGATACGCCGGCGGGCCGCAAGCTGAACTTCTCCGACCTCGTGTTCGAAGTGCCGGACATGGCGCCCAAGCCGTCGCCGTCGCGAGTGCGCATGCGTGTCGATGGTCCGGTCGCAGCCGCGGCCGAAATCCTGTCCTCGGACCGGCTCAACGATCTCTCGTCCTTTCCGATCGATCCCAACCAGACCAAGGGCGAATTCAAGGCGAGCATCAATCTGGCGATGCCGGTCAAGGGCGAGTTGACCAAGGCCGACACCAACTACACGGTCACTGCCGATCTCAGCGGATTTTCCGCTGACAAGCTGGTGATGAACCAGAAGCTCGAGGCCAACACGCTCAAGATCGTCGCCAGCACGCAGGGCTACCAGGTCAAGGGCGACGTCAAGATCAACGGCCAGCCGGCGTCGCTCGACTATCGCAAGCCGAACGAGGGCGATGCCGACATCAAGATGCAGGCGATCCTCGACGATGCCAGCCGGGCGCGTCTCGGCGTGGATCTGGGCACCGCGATCTCCGGCAACGTGCCGCTCAAGCTGAACGGCAAGATCGCCGGCTCGCCCGATCGCGACAGCCGGCTCGGCGTCGAGGCCGATCTGACCCAGCTCAAGCTCGACAACCTCCTGCCGGGCTGGGTCAAGAACCCCGGCAAATCGAGCAAGGCGACGTTCAACGTGGTCGCCAAGCCGCAATCGACCCGCTTCGAGGATATCAACATCGAAGGCGGCGGCGTCTCGATCAAGGGCTCGCTCGAGATCGACCAGAACGGCGACCTGATGAACGCCAACTTCCCGACCTACTCGCCGTCGGAAGGCGACAAGACGCAGCTCAAGGCCGAGCGCGGCCAGGACGGCGTGCTGAAGCTGTCGATGCGCGGCGACGTGTTCGACGGCCGCGGCTTCCTGAAGTCGGCGATCTCCGGCAGCAACAAGGACGCCGACAAGAACAAGGCGCGCTCCAATCTCGACTTCGATGCCGAGGTCAAGCTCGGCGCCGTCGCCGGCTACAATGGCGAGGCGCTGCGCAGCGTCGACGTCAAGCTGTCGCGGCGGGGCGGCGCGTTCAAGAGCTTCAACCTGAGCGGTAAGGTTGGCCGCGACACGCCCGTCACCGCCGACATCCGCGTTGGCCGCGAGGCGCCGAGCTCCGATCCGCGTGCGCGACGGCAGGGCCGCGAGGTGATCTATCTCGTCACCAACGATGCCGGCGCGCTGCTGCGCTTTGCCGACACCTATTCGAAGATGGCCGGTGGCGAGCTGGAGCTCGCGATGGAGCCGCCGACGGCGGACACGAGCCCCAAGGAAGGCCTCGCGATCGTCCGCAACTTCACCGTCAGGGGCGAGCAGGCGCTCGATCGCGCCGCCTCCGGCGCCACGCAGCCGGCGTCGCAGGGCATCGCCTTCACGATGCTGCGCGCGGAGTTCACGCGGCAGAACGGCCTGCTCTCGATCCGCGACGGCGTGGTCAAGGGGCCGACGCTCGGCCTGACCATCGAAGGCAGCATCGACTACAACGTCAACCAGGTCCGCGCCTCCGGCACGATCGTGCCGCTGTACGGGCTGAACAACATGTTCAACCAGATTCCGATCGTCGGTCTGTTCCTCGGCGGTAGCAACGAGGGCCTGTTCGGCGTCACCTACGAGGTCGTCGGCACGCCGAGCCAGCCGGTGGTGCGCATCAATCCGATCTCGGCGATGCTGCCGGGCGTGACGCGCAAGATCATGGATTTCAACACCGGCAAGCAGCAATACCCGCCGGGCGAGCTGCCGCCTAACAACTGACGCCGCTATCAGAGTCCCTTTGGGCTCGCTTCCCCCCCCCCCGATGATTGCTATCGGTTGTGATGTGCACGTCAGGCGCGAGGCATCTCGCCCAAGCTGGTCGAGAGCGATCATCGGACGGCCAGCGCACATGCGTGTCTCTGTGGCTCGCGTGGCACACCCTTTAGATTCAGGGGGGCCGTCGTCGCACGATCAGATTGTGGCACGCGAGAAATGGGGGTTATGCTTCAGGTAGTTTATTACTTTCCTGAGGCTCCATTTTGAAGCACTCGGTTGTTCTGGTCGCGCGGCGTGCCAGCTTTCTCGCGCTGTCGGGGCTGATTGTTGCGCCCGTCTCAGTCCGCGCCGGCTGCTCGATCAGCGGAACTGTCGAAACCTGCACCGGAGATCTGTCGGCGGGCGTTGCGGTCGGTTCGCCCGTGACCACGCTTTCCGTCAATTCGCTGACGAACAATATGACCCCGAACGCGGGCACGGCCGGGATTTCGATGGGACAATCGGGTCCCGACATTTCGGGCACCATCGATCTCGGCGCATTTCAAATCACCACCCAGGGTGCCACCGGCGTGTTCTTCAGCACTCCGGGCAACATTGATCTCACCTTCCGCGGGGCGATCTCCGCGACGGGAGGTTCAGGAATCCTGGCCTACAGCGCCGGCGAGCCGGGCCTTAGCGCGCATGTCCGGTCGACCGGAAACATCTCGACCAGCGGGACCAATGCATCCGGAATTGCCGCCATCACCAGCTGCTGCGGAGGAGTGACCCTCGACTCGACCGGCGACATCTCGACCAATGGAGCAGGTTCTTACGGCCTTCTCGCGCAGGCTCTAACTTTCTCCAGCCGTCTCACCTCGAATGGGAACGTCGTCACTGCAGGCGCGAATTCCGCCGCCATTGCCGCATTCAGCTACGGCTCCCTGACGACGATCTCATCCGGAGGCAACCTGACGACGTTTGGAAGCAACTCGCCCGGCATCAGCGCTGCGGGCCGTGATATCACCATCGTTTCAACCGGCGACATCGTCACCAGCGGAAGCGGGTCGGATGGCATCCTGGCCCGACTACCCTTTTTCGGCCAAGGCACGACCATCACTTCGAGCGGCAACATCACGGCGTCGGCCGACGGCTCCTATGGCATCCATGCCTTCGCGAGTGGATATGGCAATATCCTCGTTGCCAACCTTGCAGGCACGATCTCGGGCGGTCAGGGGGCGGGGGCCGGAGTCTGGTTCGAAGGAGGCAACTCCAACGTCCTCACGAATGGCGGCACAATCACGAGCGCAGGTGGCGTCGCAGGCACCGCCATCCGCGGGGATGCCGGGAACGACCTCATCAATAACTCCGGAACGGTCATCGGCAGCGTGAATCTCGGGACGGGGACCAACAGCTTCAACAATCTGGCGGGTGCCGTGTTCGCGCCGGGCGCTTCGATTGTCCTCGGCGATGGCAGTACGCTGACGAACGGCGGCGTGCTTGCTCCGGGCGGAAGCACCGCGATCCAGACAACGAGCCTCAGCGGCAATCTCATCCTCACTTCGGGCGGAACCTATCTGGTCAAGGTATCGCCCACCGCGTCCGACCAGATGGTTGTGTCGGGAACGGCAGCGCTGTCGGGCACAGTGAATGCGGTTTTCAGTCCAGCTTCCTACGTGACAAGGAGATACACGATCTTGTCAGCGGCAGGTGGTCTGAACGACACGAGATTCTCGACACTGGTGACGACCGATCTGCCGGCGAATTTCCATACGGCCCTGAGCTACACCCCCAAGGACGTCTACCTCGATCTGATCCTCAATTACGGACTTCCCGGCGGGCTCAACGGCAACCAGGCGGCAGTGGGGAATGCGCTGGTCAATGTGTTCAGCAGCAGTGGAATCCCGTTCGTCTATGCCGGGTTGACGGCCAACGGGCTGACCCAGGCTTCAGGAGAGATCGGGACGTCACCGCAGCAGACCACGTTCGATGCCATGGGCCAATTCGTGGGGCTGCTCACCGATCCTCTGACACAACGCACGCCGGCGTTTCCGGCGTCTTCGTCCGGTTCAGCGCGGTTCGCGGGAGAGAGCAACACAAGCCTGGCGGATCGGCGGACCGATGCGTTCGCGATGGTGACAAAAGCGCCATCGTTGTCCTTTGCGCAGCGCTGGAACGTGTGGGCCGCTGGCTTCGGCGCTTCGCAGTCGAGCAACGGACGTGCGAGCGCAGGATCGAATGACACGACCAGCCGGATCTACGGCGCGGCGGCCGGTGCCGACTACCTGTTCTCGCCGAATACGCTGGCGGGCTTCTCGATCGCCGGGGGTGGCACGAATTTCGGCATCAACGTGCTCGGTTCGGGACGTTCCGACCTTTTCCAGATCGGCGGATACATGCGCCACACGGACGGACCGGTCTATCTTTCCGCGGCCCTGGCCTATGGCTGGCAGGCCATCGTGACCGATCGTTACGTGACGGTCGCGGGCGTTGACCATCTCCGCGCGGAGTTCGATGCCAACGCCTATTCCGGTCGGGTCGAAGGCGGCTACCGTCTCATCGTGCCGTGGAGTGGCGGCGTTGGCATTGCGCCCTATGCGGCGGCGCAGGTCACCACCGTCGCTCTGCCGTTCTATGCGGAGCAGGTGGTCTCAGGTGCCGCAACCTTCGCTTTGAACTACGCCTCGAGGAGCGCGACCGATACCCGCAGCGAGCTCGGCTTGCGCGCTGACAAGTCGTTCATTGCGGCGGATGGTGTGCTTTCGCTTCGAGGCCGTCTCGCCTGGGCGCATGATTTCAACCCCGACCGCACAGCTGCCGCGACATTCCAGGCAGTGTCGGCGGCGGGTTTTGTCGTCAACGGCGCGGCGCAGGCAGCAGAGTCCGCGCTGACCAGCGCCGCTGTCGAGATGCATTGGGCGACCGGCTGGACCGCGGCCGCGACGTTCGAAGGAGAGTTTTCGAACGTCACACGCTCGTATGCCGGCAAGGCCGTCGTGCGCTGTGCGTGGTAACGGCTGCGCGTAGCCGTGCTGGAGGATTGTCTCCACGATCTCAGAGCCAGGCCGAGCCGGCTGCCGATCATGATCGTGCCGTAAATCGTACCGGAACGTCTACTGCGTATGATCTTCTTCGTGGTGGCCGCGCGCATTGCTGTGTCTTGGGACGCATAGGGTCTCGATCGGCCGAAGATGGCACGGCAAAGCCCCAGCGTCAGTCTGCCGTAACCATCCGACGCTTAATGGCCCGCATCTCATCGGGCGCCACCTGGTGAGCTATCCAGCAGGTCGCATGCTGATCTGATCGGATGCCATCTGATCGAAACGCGGCGGCATCCTGGATGAAACGGCCCCTCCGTTCGCCCCGCGCGACGCCACGGACGGACGATCGACAAGGAGACATCTTATGAAGAACACGCCGCTTCTGCCTCTCGCCGCGCTCTTGATCGTCGTCGGCCTGAGCGATCGCGCCAAGGCCGCCAGCGTCGAGGGCTATGCAGGGGTCAATCTCAACGTCCGCGCCGGACCGAATGTACGCTTCCCCGCGGTCGGCGTCCTCGGCGCCGGCTCGTCGCTCACGATTCACGGCTGCCTGCGCGGCTACACCTGGTGCGACGTCAGCGCGTCTGGACTTCGCGGCTGGGCGTCGGGCGCCCTGATTCAGTTCAGCTACGAGACGCGGCGCGTCTATGTTCCCGCCTATGCGCCGCGCGTCGAGCTGCCGATCGTGACCTTTCACATCGACACGTATTGGCGTGACTATTACCACGAACTGCCGCTGTACGGTGATCTGCCACGATGGGTCGATTACCATTGGGAAGAGGATGCGCGGCCGCCCGGGTGGCGGGACAATTGGGAGGACGACTACGACGGCCATGAGTACGAGTAGCGACGGCGGATGCACTCGTGCTCGACACCGGTCCGCTCGGCGCCGCAAGGCGTCGAGCGAGCCAGCTCCGCTGGGACGGAGCAGCCGGCAAGCGCTACGATCGAAGCGCAGGAACGACAAGGAACGGGATCATGCCGATGATGACGCTGACCAGTGCCAGCAGGATGACCGCGTCGTAGCCGTGCGTGAGGTCGTGGATGACCCCGCCGCTCCACGATCCCAGCGCCGAGCCGAGCCCGCTGCCGATCGTGATGGTGCCGTAGATCGTGCCGAGGCGCTTGCCGCGGAAGATCTTCATCGCGGTGGCCGACAGCAGCGGACCGCGCGAGCCGATCATGCTGCCGAAGCAGACGACGAATCCGGTGAGCAGGATGATGTTGGGCCAGAATTGAAGCGCCCATAGCATCAGGATGCCCGCGATAGAGACCGCGTAGGAGAACAGCACCGATGGCCTGCGCCCGATGAGTCCGTCGAGCGCGGAGACGCCGAGCATGCCGAACAGCAGCACGACGCCGGAGAAACCCCAGGCGGTTGCGGCCTGCAGCGGTGCAAAGCCGGCATCGATCAGGTAGGCAACGACCTGCGGGGCAATCGCATACATGCCGATCGCGGTGAAGAAGAAGGTCGCAAACAGCGCCCAGAAGGCGTGGTGGCGCAGCGCGCGGGACAAGGTCCAGACGTCCTCGGCGAACTCGTCGGCGATCGGCCTGATGATATGAGGCGCGCCGGCGGCAAACAGCCGCCAGGGCAGCAGCGCCAGCGGCACCAGCAGGATGAAGGTCGCGGCGCCGAACGATTGGTAGGCGCTACGCCAGCCGATGGCATCGATCAGCAGCTGCGAGCCCGGCAGCAGCAGCAGCACGCCCGCGCCGGTCGCCGAATAGATCACGGCCATGGCCGTCGAAAGCTTCGTTCCGAACCAGCGCCCAAGCAGGATCGAGTTCGGCACGTTGCCGATCAGCGCGATGCCGATGCCGACGCACAGGCCGATGCTGAGCTGGAACTGCCACAGCGCCTGCGCATGCGCGGCCGCGGTGAAGGCCGAGCCCAGCAGCAGAAGTCCGAGGGCGTAGACCGCGCGTGGTCCGGAATGATCGAACAGCCGGCCAATGAGCGGCGCGGCGAGGCCGCCAGCCAAAGCGGTCATCGAATAGATCGAGACCACCTCGGCGCGGTCCCAGCCAAAGCTGTCGGAGATCGGTTTGAGGAAGACGGTGAAGCTCTCGCCGAGGCCTCGGCCGAGCACCGACAATGCGAAGCACAGACCCAGCACCACGAACGCCGTCCGCCCCGCCCTGGTCGGCGGGATCGGCGTCTCCTCGACTTGCGCAGGCTCTGGCGGCGCGCTGATCGTCATGGCCGCCAGGGAGCGCCTTCAGGCGCGCCCTGACAAGCCGGCAAAAGCGAATGCCCCTATGCAGGCTTGACCAGCACGTGCCGCTTCTTGCCCAGCGAGAGCTTGATCACGCCCTCGCTGGTCAGCTCCTTGGCGGTCAGCGCCATCTTCTCGTCGGTCACGGCGACGTCGTTGACGCGCAGCCCGCCGCCCTTGATCTGGCGCCGTGCCTCGCCATTGGAGGCGACGAGGCCGGCCTTGACGAAGGCGTTGAGCACGCCGAGGCCGGCGTCGAGCTCGGCCTTGGCGACCTCGACCGTCGGCAGGTTCTCCGCGATGGCGCCTTCCTCGAAGGTGCGCCGCGCGGTCTCGGCTGCCGTGCGCGCGGCTTCTTCGCCGTGCAGCAGAGTCGTTGCGGCATCGGCCAGCGCCTTCTTGGCCTCGTTGATCTCAGCGCCTTGCAGCGCGCCGAGCTTCTCGATCTCCGACAGCGGCAAGGTCGTGAACAGCTTGAGGAACTTGACGACGTCGGCGTCCTCGGTGTTGCGCCAGTACTGCCAGAAATCATACGGGCTGCACTGGTCGGCATTGAGCCAGATCGCGCCCTGCGCGGTCTTGCCCATCTTGGCGCCGGAGGCGGTGGTGAGCAGCGGCGTCGTCAGCGCGAACAGCTGCTCGGTGCCCATGCGGCGGCCGAGCTCGACGCCGTTGACGATGTTGCCCCACTGGTCGGAGCCGCCCATCTGCAGCCGGCAGCCGGTGCGTCGCGCCAGCTCGACGAAGTCGTAGGCCTGGCAGACCATGTAGTTGAACTCGATGAAGCTCATCTCCTGCTCGCGCTCGAGGCGCAGCCGCACGGAGTCCATGGTGAGCATGCGGTTGACCGAGAAGTGCCGGCCGATGTCGCGCAGCATCTCGATCCAGTTGAGCTTGGTCAGCCACTCGGCATTGTCGAGCATGATGGCGTCGGTGGCGCCGTTGCCATAGCGCAGCACTTTTGCAAACACGCCGCGGATCGAGGCCTTGTTGCCCTCGATCTCCTCGACCGTGCGCATCGCGCGGGTCTCGTCCTTGCCGGAGGGATCTCCGACCATGGTGGTGCCGCCGCCCATCAGTGTGATCGGCTTGTTGCCGGTCTGCTGCAGCCAGTACAGCATCATCATGGTCAGGAAGTTGCCGATGTGCAGCGAGCGCGCGGTGCAGTCATAGCCGACATAGGCGGTCGCCTGGCCCTTGGCGGCGAGCGCATCGAGGCCCTCGAAATCCGAGCACTGATGAATGAACCCGCGGCTCTGCAGCACGTTCAGGAAATCAGACTTGAAGCCAGTCATGGTGGGGCTGCTCTGAGCTTTTGTTTACGGTATTGGCCTGATGTCGCGGCCGGGTACGGGAGGGCGGCTGCCGCCGGTCCGGGCGTTGTGGCATTATAAGATGCGCCCGGCTTGTACAAGGTCATGTACAGACGCCGGCGGGACCTCAAATCAGCCGCACTTCCAGGCGAGGCTAAGATTTTCGGGTTCGACTGCAATGATTCTGACCGCACTTGGCCTCATGAGTGGCACCTCGCTGGACGGGGTCGACGTGGCCTTGATCGAAACCGACGGGCGGCTGGTCAAGACGCTCGGCCCCTCCGGGTATCGGCCCTACAGTCCCGCCGAGCGCAGCCTGCTGCGGGAGGCGCTCGCCGATGCCGTGCAGATCGAGCAGCGCGAGGCGCGGCCGGGGCGGGTTCGCGACGCCGAGCAGGCCGTCACGGTGGCGCATGCCGAGGCGATCGCGGCGTTCCTCGCCCAGCACCGGCTGATGCCGGAGGATATCGACATCATCGGCTTCCACGGCCAGACCGTGCTGCATCGCCCTGAGCGCCGCCTGACGGTGCAGATCGGCGATGCCGGCGCGCTCGCCAAATCCGTCCATATCCCCGTGATGCACGATTTTCGTGCCGCCGACGTCGATTTCGGCGGGCAGGGCGCGCCCTTCGTGCCGGTCTATCACCGCGCGCTGGCGCAATCGCTGTCGCGGCAAGGGCCGA
Organism: Bradyrhizobium sp. HKCCYLR20261; assembly: GCF_051168435.1. NCBI lineage: Bacteria > Pseudomonadati > Pseudomonadota > Alphaproteobacteria > Hyphomicrobiales > Nitrobacteraceae > Bradyrhizobium > Bradyrhizobium sp. HKCCYLR20261. The sequence goes on along the minus strand of NZ_JBNPUZ010000014.1, from coordinate 168,992 downwards.
TCGCCGTGGTGAACATCGGTGGCGTCTCCAACATCACCTATATCGACGGCGACGACGTCCTGATCGCCTGCGACACCGGGCCGGGCAATGCGCTGCTCGACGATTTCATGCACCGCACGACCGGGCAGGCGTTCGACCAGGACGGCCGCCTGGCGGAGCAGGGCGCGCCAAACGAGGCGTGGATCGCCGATGCGCTGGCGCTGCCGTTCTTCGCGCTGCCGCCGCCGAAATCGCTCGACCGCAATGATTTTGCCGCGCTGAAGCTGGACGCCGCGAGCCCGGCGGATGGCGCGGCCACGCTGACGGCGTTCACCGCGGCCGCCATTGCCCGGATCGTGCCTTTGCTGCCGAAGCCGCCAGCGAGCTGGATCGTCTGCGGCGGCGGAGCCCGCAACCACGCCATGATGCGGATGCTCAGGGAACGCGTGGCGCCGGCGAGCGTCGAATCGGCGGACGCGCTCGGCTGGTCGGCCGACGCCATAGAGGCCCAGGCGTTCGGCTTCCTGGCCGTGCGCGGCATGAAGGGGCTGCCGCTGAGCTATCCGGCCACGACGGGGGTGCCGTTTCCGATGACCGGCGGGGTGATCGCGAGGCCCTGATCCATGCAGATGCATCGTCCTTGACAGGTTCATGCAAGTGCATCTAGTTTGATGCATCTGCATCAAACTGCCGAGGATGTCATGTCGCCCTCCCTGAAGCTGATCAGCCACAGGCTTTGCCCCTACGTGCAGCGCGCCGTCATCGCGCTTACCGAGAAGGGCATCGCTTTCGAGCGGATCGATATCGATCTCGCTAACAAGCCCGACTGGTTCTTGAAGCTCTCGCCGCTCGGCAAGGTGCCGGTGCTGGTGGTGCCCACGCCGCAGGGCGAGGTGGCGCTGTTCGAGAGCAACGTGATCTGCGAGTACATCGAGGAGACGCAAGGTGGCGCGAAGCTGCATCCGCAGGACGCGCTGGCGCGCGCCCAGCATCGCGCCTGGATGGAGTTTGGCTCCGCGATCCTGGGCGATCTCTGGGGCCTGGAGACGACGCAGGACGCTCAGGTGTTCGCGGCCAAGCGCGAGGCGCTGACCGCGAAGTTCGCGCGCGTCGAGGACGCCTTGGGCGAGGGACCGTATTTCGCCGGCGCGCAGTTCAGCCTCGTCGACGCGGTCTTCGCGCCGGTCTTCCGCTATTTCGATGTGTTCGATGCCTATGGTGATCTCGGCATCTTCGCCGCCACGCCGAAGGTTAGCGCATGGCGCGCTCAACTCGCGCTGCGGCCGAGCGTGACGACGGCGGTCAGCGCCGACTATCCGCAGCTGCTCCGTGCCTTCCTCACGCGGCACGATGCTTATTTGTTGAAGCAGGCGGCGTGATGTCCCAGCCGCTCGCCTGGCTTGCGCTGATCATCGCTGGCGTGCTCGATGTCGGCTGGGCGATCTCGATGAAATATGCGGAAGGTTATACGCGGCCCGGCTGGAGCGTCGTGTCGCTGCTGCTGCTTGCCGCTTTCGTGTTCCTGCTCGGGCGCGCGCTGCAGGTACTGGAGGTCGGGATCGCCTACGCGGTCTGGACCGGCATCGGCGCCGCCGGCACGGTGCTCATGGGCGTGCTGCTGTTCGGCGAGGCGCTGAACCTGACAAAGCTTGTCGGCGTTGTGCTGGTGCTGGCCGGCATTGGAGCGTTGAAGCTCGCATCGACGTAAGAGCCGCGGGCAGCGATATTCGCGCCCGCGGATCAGGCCGGCGTCACCTCACATTGGCGAGGCGCATGTCCAGGTACGCCGTGATGGTCTCCATCAGCGGCTCGAGCTTGCCGTCGAAGAAGTGGTTGGCGCCGGGGATGATCTGCTGGTCGATCACGATGCCCTTCTGCGTCTTCAGCTTCTCGACCAGCGTGTTGACGTCCTTCGGCGGCACCACGGCATCTTTCTCGCCGTGCACGATCAGGCCCGAGGACGGGCAGGGCGCCAGGAACGAGAAGTCGTAGAGGTTGGCGGGCGGGGCGATCGAGATGAAGCCCTCGACCTCGGGGCGGCGCATCAGCAGCTGCATGCCGATCCAGGCGCCGAACGAGAAGCCGGCGACCCAGCAGGCGCGCGCCTCGGGGTTGATGGTCTGCGCCCAGTCGAGCGCGGAGGCCGCATCGGACAGCTCGCCGGTGCCGTGGTCGAACGATCCCTGGCTGCGGCCGACGCCGCGGAAATTGAAGCGCAGCACCGAGAAGCCGCGATGCGCGAAGGCGTAGTAGCACTGGTACACGATCTGATGGTTCATCGTGCCATGGAACTGCGGATGCGGATGCAGGATCATCGCGATCGGCGCGTTCTTCTGCTTCGCCGGATGGTAACGGCCTTCGAGGCGGCCGGCCGGACCGTTGAAGATAACTTCAGGCATCAGAGAATCCTTGGCAGAGCATCGACCGACTTCGTCCGTGCCTCATCTGGCGCCTCGCCGAAGACATCAGCTGGGGACATCAGCAGGAAAAGTGGTGATCGAGCGCCATCCGTGAGCTTGGACGGAAAAGCGCTGGCGTGACTGGAAGTTGGCCTTCTAGCATGGAGCGCGGGGCAAAAAGCAAGGATTTTCAACGCCTGGCAACGCCCACAGCACTGCACCGAGCAGGCCGCGGGTCCGACCCGGACACCGCGGCGGTTGCTTCGCATCTTCCTGCAGTCAATTGAAAACCTTGGAATTTTCCTCGTCGGCGGGAGCGCCCGCGCGTGGCGGTGTCGGCGTCTGCTCCAGGTGTGGAACGGCGCTGCGGAAGCGGCGGCTGCCCTGCACCTTGTGGCCGCTGTCGAATGTCAGGGTGAAATCGCCCGTCGGCAGCGATGACAGCGCGGTCACGCGGGCCATGTTGACCAGCCGGCTGCGATGAATGCGGACGAGATTGAAGCGGGCCAACTCGGTCTCGGTGGCCGAGAGCGTGCCGCGGATTAGATGCTGGCGGCCGTCGGCCATGGTGTATTCGACATAATTTCCGGCGGAGGCGACCCACAGGATGTCGGACGGCGCGATCCGGATCCGGCTCGTGCCGTCACGCAGCCATAGAGCGGCGGGGACAGGGGGGGCAGTCGCGCTGGAGGACACTTCTTGTTTGGCTGCGTGAAAGCCGTCCCAGAGCCACAGCGTGGTGCCGATGAGCAGCGCGGTCATGGTGTCCTTGCGAAACTCGTACAGGACGGTCGGCCAGGAGAGATCGAAATCATAGCTGCCGCCCTGTGACCACATCACGAGGTTGCGTAGCGCCACCATGCCCAGCATGTGCAGCGCCGAGAACGCAATCAGCGTCATCGCCGGGATCACGACGCGATGCAGGGCGCCGGATGATGATCGGATCGATCGGACCGTCGCGACCAGCAGCGGGGTGAGCAGAATGATGACCAGAATGCTGGTCATCTCCCACACCAGCGGCTTTGCGAGATCGTAGGTCGCACCGCGCCGGGCGGCGTCATGGGCCGACGAGAAGGCATTGATGATGCCGACCCCGGCCGCCAGCGCGGCGGTCGTCGCATAGAAGGTCCGGTCGTTCGGACGCAGGATCAGACCGGTCAGCTTGCTCATGGGACCGCACTCACCATCTCAATCTCGCGTGCGACGATACCACCGTGCCGCCCTGGCGGCAGCAGGGCAGATCACAATCGGCCGGCGTTGATGCGTGGTGGTCGATCGCGAACCGAGTTGATATGAGCGGGACATGGCCGACAGGGTCTTTTTCGACTGGAATGCGACGACGCCGCTGCGCCCCGAAGCGCGGGCGGCGATGCTTGCGGCCATGGATCTCGTCGGCAATCCGTCCTCGGTGCATGCCGAAGGCCGCAAGGCGCGCCGGCTGATGGAGGATGCCCGCGAGGTGATCGCGCGCGGGCTCGGCACCACCGCGCGACGCGTCGTGTTCACGGCGGGCGGAACCGAGGCCAATGTGCTGGCGCTCAGCCCGGGGCTGAAGGCGCCCGGCGGTGCGGTCGAACGTCTCTTGGTCTCGGCGGTCGAGCATGCCTCGGTGCTGGCGGGCGGGCGGTTCGCGGCCGGCGCCGTGCAGACCGTCCCGGTGGGAGCGTCGGGCGTGGTGGTTCTCGAACGTCTCGAAGCCTTGCTGGCGAGCGGTCCGCCGGCGCTGATCTCCGTGATGGCCGCCAACAACGAGACCGGCGTGCTTCAACCGATCTCAGAAGTCGCTGAGCTCGTGCGCCAGGCGGGCGGCCTGCTGCACGTCGACGCGATCCAGGCGTTTGGAAAAATCCCGCTTGATATCAAGCGGATGGGTGCTGACCTTGTGACCGTTTCTGCGCACAAGATCGGCGGCCCGAAAGGTGTCGGCGCCCTGGTGATCGGCACAGGCCTCGACGACCTCGTTCCGCTGCTGCGCGGCGGCGGGCAGGAGCGCGGCCGCCGGGCCGGAACCGAGAACCTGACCGGGATCGCCGGCTTCGGGGCCGCCGCCGGCGCGGCCATGGCGGCGCTGGAGGTGGATCTGCCTCGGGTCACGGCCCTCCGCGAGCGGCTGGAGGCGGGCTTGTGCCAGACGCGCGGCTTGACGGTGTTTTCGTCCGCGGCGGCCCGGCTGCCCAATACCACGCTGTTCACCGCGCCCGGGATGAAAGCCGAGACGGCGGTGATCGGCTTCGATCTCGCAGGTATTGCAGTATCTTCCGGCTCGGCCTGCTCCTCCGGCAAGGTCCAGCCGTCCCATGTCCTGGAAGCGATGGGCGTGGGTTCTGCGGCCGCCCAGGGAGCGGTGCGCCTCAGTCTGGGCTGGTCCACCACGGAGGCGGAGGTCGATCGGGTCGTCGAGGCTTGGCGAAAGCTGTCATTGACCCTACTTAAAGGTGGCAACGAAACCGTGCTTGAGCGATTCTAAGGGCGTGATTTCGTCCGCGAAACGTCGTAAGACGGTTCCAGAGATGTCCACCGCGGTCCTTGAAACCGCGAGCGGAGGATGGAATGCCAGCCGTACAAGAGACGGTCGACCGCGTCAGGCGGATCGACGTTGACCAATATCGCTATGGATTCGAGACAGTCATCGAATCCGAGAAGGCCCCCAAGGGCCTGTCCGAAGACACGATCCGCTTCATCTCGGGCAAGAAGAACGAGCCCGCCTGGATGCTCGAATGGCGCCTGGAGGCCTATCGCCGCTGGCTGACCATGCAGGAGCCGACCTGGGCGCGCGTCGACTACCCGAAGATCGACTTCCAGGATCTGTATTACTACTCCGCGCCGAAGCCGAAGAAGCAGCTCTCCTCGATCGACGAGATCGATCCGGAGATCCTGAAGACCTATGAAAAGCTCGGCATCCCCCTGCGCGAGGTCGCGATCCTCGAAGGCGTGGAGCCGAAGCCCGGCGCCGGCACTCCGGAGACGCGCAAGATCGCGGTCGACGCCGTGTTCGATTCGGTGTCGGTGGCGACGACGTTCAAGGAGGAGCTGAAGAAGGCCGGCGTGATCTTCATGCCGATCTCGGAAGCGATCCGCGAATATCCCGAGCTGGTGCAGAAATATCTCGGCAGCGTCGTGCCGACCTCGGACAATTTCTACGCCACCTTGAACTCGGCGGTGTTCTCCGACGGCTCGTTCGTCTACGTGCCGCCGGGCGTGCGCTGCCCGATGGAGCTGTCGACCTATTTCCGCATCAACGAGCGCAACACCGGCCAGTTCGAGCGCACGCTGATCATCGCCGACAAGGGCGCTTACGTCTCCTACTTGGAAGGCTGCACGGCGCCACAGCGCGACGAAAACCAGCTGCATGCGGCTGTCGTCGAGCTGGTCGCGATGGATGATGCCGAGATCAAGTACTCGACGGTGCAGAACTGGTATCCGGGCAATTCGGAGGGCAAGGGCGGCATCTACAATTTCGTTACCAAGCGTGGCGACTGCCGTGGCGCCAATTCCAAGATCTCCTGGACTCAGGTCGAGACCGGTTCGGCGATCACCTGGAAATATCCGAGCTGCATCCTGCGCGGCGACAATTCGCGCGGCGAGTTCTACTCGATCGCGATCTCGAACGGCTTCCAGCAGGTCGATAGCGGCACCAAGATGATCCACCTCGGCAAGAACACGTCGAGCCGCATCATCTCCAAGGGTATCGCGGCGGGCCGTTCGCAGAACACCTATCGCGGCCTGGTGACGGCGCATCGGAAAGCGACCGGCGCGCGCAACTTCACCGCCTGCGACTCCCTGCTGATCGGCGACAAATGCGGCGCGCACACCGTGCCGTATATCGAGGCGAAGAACTCCTCGGCGACCTTCGAGCATGAGGCGACGACGTCCAAGATCTCCGAGGACGTGCTGTTCTACTGCATCCAGCGCGGGCTTTCGCAGGAAGAGGCGGTCGGGCTCGTCGTCAACGGCTTCGTCAAGGACGTGCTGCAGCAGCTGCCGATGGAGTTCGCCGTCGAGGCGCAGAAGCTGATCTCGATCAGCCTCGAAGGTTCGGTCGGCTAACAGCCGCATCCCGAGAAGGCCGCTGAGCGGCCTTCTCCACGCATCAGCCTTGTGGACCCTGATCCTGTGAGATGCGCCTGCGGCGCTCCTCGGGACGAGGAACAGACAGAAGAGACAACAATGGCACTACTCGAAATCAAGAACCTGCAGGTCCGCGTCGAGGAGCGCGAGATTCTCCACGGGCTGACGCTTTCGATCGACGCCGGCAAGGTGCACGCGATCATGGGGCCGAACGGCTCCGGCAAGTCGACGCTCTCCCATGTCATCGCCGGCAAGCCGGGCTACGAGGTCACCGGCGGCGAGATCCTGTTCAAGGGCGAGGATCTCTTGGCCATGGATCCGGACGAGCGCGCCGCCAAGGGCGTGTTCCTGGCGTTCCAATATCCGGTCGAGATCCCCGGCGTCGCCACCATGACCTTCCTGCGCACCGCGCTCAACGCGCAGCGCAAGGCGCGGGGCGAGGAGGAGTATTCGACCCCGGACTTCCTGAAGAAGGTGCGCGAGATCTCCAAACAGCTCAGCATCCCGCAGGACATGCTGAAGCGCGGCGTCAATGTTGGCTTCTCCGGCGGCGAGAAGAAGCGCAACGAGGTGCTGCAGATGGCGCTGTTCCAGCCGTCGCTGTGCATCCTCGACGAGATGGATTCCGGCCTCGACATCGATGCGCTGCGCATTGCCGCAGATGGCGTCAACGCGCTGCGCTCGCCCGAGCGCTCGATGATCGTGATCACCCACTATCAGCGGCTGCTGAACTACATCGTGCCCGACGTCGTTCACGTGATGTCGAAGGGCCGCGTCGTGAAGAGCGGCGGCAAGGAGCTCGCGCTCGAGCTGGAGGCGTCCGGTTACGCCCAGTTCGAAGATGCGGCCTGAGCCCGTGAATGGATCTGTGATGAACGTAGCTCTGGTCAAGAACGACAGCGGTCCGGCGGCGAGCAGCCTGTTTGCTGCCGCCCAGGGCCGGCTGCCCGGCGCCGGCAAGGTGGCGGATGTCAGGCGCGAGGCTTTTGCCGCCTTCGAGCGCACAGGCCTGCCGCACCGGCGCATCGAGGAATGGAAGTACACGGACTTGCGCGCGCTTGTGCGCGAGGTGCTGCCCTTGGCCGGCGCGCCGGATGCGGCGGCGTTGGCGCGGGTGACGGCTGCGATCGCCTCTGTTGCGATCGAAGGGGCGGCGAAGCTGGTGCTGGTCGACGGCGTCGTTGCCGCCGAACTGTCGGATCTCTCCGCACTGCCGGCGGGCGTCAGCGTGCGGACGCTGCGTGCGGTGCTGGACGAGGCCTCGAACGAAGCCCGGGGCGACCTGTTGCTGACCAAGGCCAGCGATCCGATGCTGTCGCTGAACGCGGCGCTCGCGACCGACGGCGTCGTCGTGACGGTGGCCGATGGCACGCAGCTGTCCGCACCGCTGTACCTGATCCACGTCGCCACCGCGTCGAAGACCGCACGCTACAGCCGCTCGCATGTGAAGGTCGGGCAGGGCGCGCGCGCGACACTGGTCGAGACGTCGATCGCCGCTGATGGCGTTGCCACCTATCAGGCCAACGACGCCGCTGTCATCTGGGTCGGCGACGGCGCTCAGCTGTCGCATATCCGTCTGATGCGCGATGCCGCCGACGCGGTGAACGTATCGTCCGAGCTGTTCACGGTTGGCGCCAAGTCCAAGCTCAGCCTGTTCAACATGACCAGCGGCGGCGCGGTCAGCCGGCTGCAGGCGTTCTTCACGCTCGCGGGCGAGTCCAGCGAGCTGATCGTCAACGGCGTCAACCTGCTGCGCGACAAGCAGCACGGCGACATGACGCTGGTGGTCGACCACGCCGTGCCCGGCTGCACCAGCCGCGAGAACTTCCGCGCGGTGCTCGACGATCGTGCGCACTCCGTGTTCCAGGGCCGCATCATCGTCCGCCCCGACGCGCAGCAGACCGACGGCAAGATGATGACGCGGGCGCTGCTGCTATCCGACGAGGCGGAGGCCGACGCGAAGCCGGAGCTCGAGATCTTTGCCGACGACGTCTCCTGCGGTCACGGCGCGACCGCCGGCGCGCTCGACGACAGCCTGCTGTTCTACCTGCGCGCCCGCGGCCTGCCCGAGAAGCAGGCGCAGGCGTTGCTGATCCAGGCCTTCGTCGGCGAGGCGATCGAGGCGATCGAGGACGATGGCCTGCGCGAGCGCGTCATCGCCACGGCCCAGGACTGGCTGGAGGCCCGCGCATGAGCACGCATCCCGCCGTGTCCAATGGATCCTACGACGTCGCCCGCATCCGCGAGGATTTCCCGGCGTTGGCGCTGCAGGTCTATGGCAAGCCACTCGTCTATCTCGACAACGCCGCCTCGGCACAGAAGCCGCGCGCGGTGCTCGACCGCATGACGCAGGCCTACACCAGCGAATACGCCAACGTGCATCGCGGCCTGCACTATCTCGCCAACGCCGCCACGGAAGCCTATGAGGGCGGCCGCGAACGGGTGACGCGCTTCCTCAATGCCAGGCGCAGCGAGGAGATCATCTTCACCCGCAATGCGACCGAGGCGATCAACCTCGTTGCGGCGTCCTGGGGCGGCGCGAACATCGGCGAGGGCGACGAGATCGTGCTCTCGATCATGGAGCACCACTCCAACATTGTGCCCTGGCACTTCCTCAGGGAACGCCAGGGCGCCGTGATCAAGTGGGCCCCGGTCGACGACGACGGCAACTTTCTGATCGACGAGTTCGAGAAGCTGCTGACGCCGAAGACGAAGATCGTCGCGATCACGCAGATGTCGAACATGCTCGGAACCTTGGTTCCGGTGAAGGAAGTCGTTCGGCTGGCGCATGCGCGCGGCATCCCGGTGCTGATCGACGGCAGCCAGGCGGCGGTGCATCTCGCCATCGACGTCCAGGACATCGACTGCGACTTCTACGTCTTCACCGGCCACAAGCTGTACGGGCCGACCGGCATCGGCGTGCTCTACGGCAAATACGACATGCTTGCCGCGATGCGCCCCTTCAACGGCGGCGGCGAGATGATCCGCGAGGTCTCCCGCGATGTCGTCACCTATGGTGATCCGCCGCACCGGTTCGAGGCGGGCACGCCGATGATCGTCGAGGCGGTCGGCCTCGGCGCTGCGATCGACTACGTCAACTCGGTCGGCAAGGAGCGCATTGCCGCGCATGAGCACGACCTCGTGACCTATGCGCAAGAGCGGCTGCGCGAGATCAACTCGATCCGGCTGATCGGCACCGCCAAGGGCAAGGGCCCGGTGATCTCGTTCGAGATGAAGGGTGCGCATGCGCATGATGTCGCGACCGTGATCGACCGGCAGGGCGTCGCGGTGCGCGCGGGCACGCATTGCGTGATGCCGCTTTTGGAGAGATTCAACGTCACGGCGACCTGCCGGGCCTCGTTTGGCATGTACAATACGAGGGAAGAGATCGATCAGCTGGCACAGGCATTGATCAAGGCGCGGGATTTGTTTGCATGACCGACACGGCCGAAGTCAAAACTCAGAACGTCGAAACGCAGTCGGCGCTGCCGCCGGAGGAAACCGAACGGTTGTCCACCGAGATCGTCGCGGCGTTGAAGACGGTGTTCGATCCGGAGATCCCGGCCGACATCTACGAGCTCGGCCTGATCTACAAGGTCGACATCAAGGATGACCGCAGCGTCGACGTGGTGATGACGCTGACGACGCCCAACTGCCCGGCTGCCGGCGAACTGCCGACGATGGTCGAGAACGCCATCGCCAGCGTCCCAGGGGTCGGCGTGGTCAACGTCAACATCGTCTGGGAGCCGCAATGGACCCCGGACCGGATGAGCGACGAGGCACGCCTCGTCCTCAACATGTGGTGAGGCACGAAGTTTGAATGACGGGCGGCATTGATCGACCGCCGGGATTGACCAGATGACCGATATGACCAACACGCCAGTCGCCACCAAGCCGAAGCCGCGGCCCCGCCCGCAAGTAATGCGGCTGACTGAGGCGGCCGCCGCGCGCATCCGCGAACTCACCGGGCGCGCGGAGTCGGAGATCATCGGCCTGCGAGTCGGTGTCAAGAACGGCGGCTGTGCCGGCCAGTCCTACACGGTCGAATATGCCCACGACATCCGTCCGACGGACGAGGTCGTCGAGGACAAGGGCGTGAAGATCCTGGTCGACCCCAAGGCCGTGCTGTTCCTGCTCGGCACCGAGATGGACTACCAGACCGACAAGATGCAGGCCCAGTTCGTGTTCAACAACCCGAACCAGATCAGCGCCTGCGGCTGCGGCGAGTCGGTGCAGCTGAAGCCCGCCGAGGTCTGATCGTCTCCTTTCCGCCAGGACGCATCCGGGACATTGTTGTGTTCCGGACATTGACACGCGCCGCCGTCCCGACCGACAACGTCCGCCATAGGCGAGGTTGGCGGGAGGCATCGCGATGGACCGAGAATTTCTCGTGGATCTGTTCGCCGGATTCGGTCCGGTCACGATCCGGCGCATGTTCTCGGGCTTCGGCATCTCCGCCGACGGCATCAACTTCGCACTGGCCCTGCGCAGCGGGCTCTACCTGCGGGCCGACGAGACGAGCTTCGACAAGTTCGAGGCTGCGGGATCGAAGCCGTTTTCCTACGAAACCCGTGCCCGCAGCATGACCGTGCGCTCGTATTGGCAGGTGCCGGCGCATCTGTACGACGACACCGACGAATTTGCACTCTGGGCGAAAGAGGCATTCGCAGCTGCTCAGCGAGCCGCCCTTGCCAAGCAGACGAGGAAGAAGCGCGCCGTGCCGCGCAGCGAAGGGGCCGTGAAGGAGGCGGGGCTACAGTCGAACAGGACCAAGTCGAGCAAGGCCGAGTCGAGCAAGGCAAAGTCAGGCAAGGCAAAGTCGAGCGGCACCAAGAAAGCCGTGAGCAAAGCCAAGGCAGCCAAGACTCGCAAAGCCGCCAAAAGTCCTACCAAGACGTCTGCAACAGGGCGCAAGGCCGCATCAGGTCGGACAACGCGCTCAGCGTCCTCCCGGACGCGCTGATTTTCGGCGCTGTCAGGCGACCTGCGTGGCGGCTGCGCATTCCGGATCGTTCTCGCACACCACCCTGTTGCGGCCGTTGCGCTTGGCCGCGTAGAGGCAGGCGTCGGCGCGTTCGATCAGGGCGTCTGTATCGTCGCTGGCGCGCAGAACCGACACGCCGACCGAGATGGTGACGCGTCCAAGGATCTCTCCGGTCGACTTCTTCTTCAGCTCCTTCGCGGTCACGGCGCGGCGAATCTGGTCCGCCACCGTCAGCGCGTGCTGCAGCGACGTGTTCGGCAGCACGACGGCGAACTCCTCGCCACCATAGCGCGCGGCGATGTCCTGGCCCTTGATCGCGTGCTTCAAGGTCATCCCGACCAGGCGCAGCACCTGGTCTCCGGTGAGGTGCCCGTAGGAGTCGTTGAACGACTTGAAATGATCGATGTCGAACATCAGGAGCGACAGCGGCTGCCTGGTCACGAGCCCCGTCTGCACGGTCGTTTCGATCATTCGGTCGAAATACTTCCGGTTGCCGAGCCCGGTCAGCGGATCGGTCAGGCTTTCGGCGCGGATCACTTCGAGGCTGTGCTGCAGGCCGCTGATCTCGTCCTTGGACAGCGACAGCCGTTCCTCGAGAATCCGGTTGGTCTCGCGCATCTCCTTGGTGGAGTGCGCCAGCGCTTCGATGATGTCGACCAGTTGCTCGCGATTGGTCGCCGACGCCAGCATGCGATCGGCACCGGCGAGACTCGCGTCATAGCTCGCGGTCCGGCCCAGGGCATCGGTGATCATGCCCATGAGGTCGTCGATCTCGCCGACGACCCGTGCGCCGACCTTGTCGATGCGATCCGATGTCTTGAGATGCGCGAGGTAGGATTCGTAGAGCTGATCGAGGTCGGATTGCGTCAGCTTGCCGTTGCGCGACAGCGTCTCGTTGATGACGTCGTTCAGCGGCGCATTGTAGCCGGTCGCGTAGACGTACCAGATCTCGTAGTTGCGCGGAGTGGCCGAGTGGCGAAGCGTTTTGATCTGGCTGAGCGCGACCTCGGCGAAGCCCATCGTGCGTTCGTGTTCGTCAAGCGCGTTGACCACAACAGGTTCTCCCCAATCGCCCGCGTCGCCGTCACAGCAATGAAATAAACAATGCCGGTCAAGCTAAAGGACGTTCGTGAACCAGGGGTAAATACGGCCGTAGAGTTGCGGAGCGCCTGCGCGCCGGTCGGCGGTATTCCACAGCTCATATGCTTGATGAGCTACATATGTGGTGAAGCGACGCGGTGCTGTGGCACTCCCCAGGTCGCTGTTCCGGCATCGTTCGATTTGAGCGGATCTGGAACGGCCTGACGACGACTAACCTAAGTTGGTTAGTTCACCGGAACTCACTGAGAAGGCGGAACTCAGATGAAGCGTGAGAGTTCCGAGCGCGCTTCATCTCGAGCCGCTCGGAACATCGAGTCTTATCAAGGCAGCGGCGCGCGCACCGGGCGTAGCAGAAACGCCGGAAGATGTGAATGATCCGCAGGCTCATTGTCCTGATCGCGCCGCGAACGGCGATGCTCATTGCGCGGCTGATCGCTGCGGGGCGCGGGTGCGGGGCGCGGCGTGGCGGCCTGCGGTGCGCGCGGAGCGGCAGCGGCCGGACGCGGTTCTCGCTCACGGGGCTCCCGCGGCTCGCGCTCCCGCTCACGGGGCTCGCGAGGTTCCCGCTCACGGGGAGCCTTGCCGCGGCTGCGACGTGAACTGTCGCGATCGCGCGGACGACGTTCACGCTGCTCGTCGTCGTGCGAGGAGTCCTCGACCTCGTAGTTGCCTTCGATCTGCGGGATGGGCTGACCGATCAGCTTCTCGATGGCGACGACGGATTTCTGATCGGCGGGAGACACGATCGAGATCGCGGTTCCGGTGCGGCCGGCGCGGCCGGTGCGGCCGATGCGATGGACGTAGTCGTCGGAATGATGCGGCACGTCGAAATTGAAGACGTGGCTGACTTCGGGAATGTCGAGGCCGCGGGCGGCGACGTCGGAGGCCACGAGCAGCGGCAGCTCGCCCTTGCGGAACTGATCGAGCGCGGCCATGCGCGCTGACTGGTCCATGTCGCCGTGCAGAGCGCCGACGCTGAAGCCGTGCTTCTGCAGCGATTTGTGCACGATCGCGACGTCGCGCTTGCGGTTGCAGAAGATGATTGCGTTCTTGAGATCCTTGGCCTCGCGCAGCAGGCGGCGCAGCACGTCGCGCTTCTGATGCGCCTCGCGTCCCGACGGCACCTGCAACTGGGTGACGGTGACCGCGGTCGTAGCCGGCTTGGAGACTTCGACCTTCTGCGGATTATGCAGGAAGGCGTCGGTGATGCGCCGGATTTCCGGCGGCATGGTCGCGGTGAAGAACAGGGTCTGCCGGGTGAAGGGCACGAGCTTGCAGATGCGCTCGATGTCCGGAATGAAGCCCATGTCGAGCATGCGGTCGGCTTCGTCAATGACCAGGAGCTCGACACCGGTCAGCAGCAGCCCGCCGCGCTCGGTGTGGTCGAGCAGGCGGCCCGGCGTGGCGATCAGGACGTCGACGCCGCGGGTCAGCTTGGCATCCTGGTCACCGAAAGAAACGCCGCCGATCAGCAGGGCGACGTTGAGCTTCTGTCCCACGCCGTAACGGTCGAAATTCTCTTTGACCTGGGCGGCGAGCTCGCGGGTCGGTTCCAGGATCAGCGTGCGCGGCATCCGCGCGCGGGCGCGGCCCTTTTCCAGGATGGTGAGCATCGGCAGGACGAAGGCGGCGGTCTTGCCGGTGCCGGTCTGGGCGATGCCGAGCACGTCGCGGCGCGCCAGCACATGCGGAATCGCCTGTTCCTGAATGGGAGTGGGCGTGGTGTATCCGGTTGCCGCTACTGCAGCCAACACCTTGTCGGACAAGCCGAGATTGGAAAAAGACATCGAGCCTCTATGTCACGCGCCAACAGGCGACGGGGCCTCTATTCGACGCCGCCGTTAGGAATCGAGGGGTAAAAGGCTGTGGTCGCGTTCAACCCCGAAACGGCATGCTCTAAGGAAGCTGGGGGTTTTCTGACTTACGCTGACCGGCGGCGAATTTCTCAGGAATCGGATTTCCCGGCCGCGCTGCTGCGGAAGATAGGGGCGAATCGCGCAAAGTCAATGGAAGAGGGTCGCGAAGTGCCGAAAAAGCTTAATGTTTTTGCATTTTTTTCCGGGCAACTCGTCGTCTTGCCGTCGCACTTCGGGGTCACCGAAGTCGGCGCGCCGGAACGGCAAGGCGAGTCGCCGTCGAATTGTCGACGGAATTGCGGCGTGTGTTCGGCGCCAAGCCGCCGGGGCAGGGCGCACCAGCCTGGCTGCGTGAACCGGCGGTGAGGGGCGGCCGACTATCGGAGGCGCAGCCTCATGCGACGAGGGCAGGGACGAATGATGAGATCGATGCGGACGGTGCAGGCGCTCCTGGTGGCCCTGCTGGCCATGGTCGTGGCTCCGGCCGCCCATGCCGAGAAGCGCGTGGCGCTCGTCGTCGGCAACAACGACTATCGTTACGTCCCGAAGCTGCAGAAGGCCGTCAACGACGCGCGCACCATGGGCGATACGCTGAAGCAGCTCGGCTTCAACGTCATGGTTGCGGAAAACCTGAATCGGCAGCAGTTCAGCCAGACGCTGCTCGCGTTCGACAACGCGGTCGAGCCAGGCGATACCGCGTTCTTCTTCTACGCCGGCCATGGCTTCGAGATCGCCGGCCAGAACTTCCTGCTGCCGACGGACGTGCCGGCCGCGACTGAAGGGCAGGAGGAGCTGGTGCGCGACGCCTCGATCCTTGCCGACCGCATCATCGAGCGGCTGCAGAACAAGAAGGCGCGCACCTCCATCCTGGTCTTCGACGCCTGCCGCAACAATCCGTTCGAGCGTTCGGGCACGCGCGCCGTCGCAGGTGGCGGCGGCTTGGCGCCGATGACGCAGCTGCCCGAGGGCGTGTTCTCGGTGTTCTCGGCCGGTCCGCGGCAGACCGCGCTCGACCGGCTTTCGAATGATGACGCCAATCCGAATTCGGTGTTCACGCGCACCTTCGCCAAGGAGCTGACGCAGCCCGGAGTCAACCTCGTCCAGGTCGCTCAGCGCACCCGGCGCGCCGTCAGCGAACTCGCCGAGACCGTGCGCCACAAGCAGATCCCGGTCTATTTCGACCAGATGGTCGACGATGTCTTCCTCAACGGGATGGCCAAGGGGCCGGCCGCCGACAAGCCGGCCGAGCCGCAGCAGAAGCTCGCGGCGCTGCCGCCGGTCTCCGCGCCGAAGATCCCGCCGGCCAACGAGATCCTGAACGCGCCGATCGCGATGTTCTCGCGCCACAATGGCGGCTGGACCGTCACGTTCTCGATCGCCGACCCGACGCTCGGCATTTCCTGGCGCATGGGTGAAAGCGGAGACTTCCGCGAGACCGGCTTCATGGACGTGCTGGATCCGCGCACGCGCAAGCGCATGCCCAATCCGTCGATCCAGCTGCCGGCGGACGAGCCCGCAGGCACCATCCAGGTCCGCTATGTCGATGCCTCCGGCGAAATGCAGGGGCCATTTCCGATCCGGTTCGAGCCGGAGACTGCGCTGGTGCGCGACCAGCGCAAGATCCTCGACATGACCGCGACGAGCTGGCTGTCGTTCCGCGAGTTCAACGGGCTGCTCGTCTACTACACGCACCTGATGTCGTATCGCTGCGCGATCCGCGAGGTGCGCATCGGCATCGACTCGGCCGTGCCGGACAAGGTGCTGAACATGCCCGGCTGCGACATGCGCGACCCCAGCGCGATTCCCTCCAACGCGACGCCCTATCTCAAGCTGCCGCCGGCGACGAAGTTCGTCTCGGTCGAGCTGACTTACCGCGACGGCAGCGTGTCGGAGATCAAGAGCTTCCGGCGCTGAGGCGCGGCGTCAGGCCATGATCGAGTAGCCGCCGTCGACCGGAATCGCGGTCCCCGTGACGAAGTCCGCGGCGGGCGAGCTCAGGAAGGTGGCGATGCCGGCGAAGTCGTCGATGTCGCCCCAGCGCCCGGCCGGCGTGCGTCCCAGCACGCGATCGTGCAGGCCATCGATCTGCTTGCGGGCGGCGCGCGTCAGATCGGTGTCGATCCAGCCTGGGAGAATCGCATTGACCTGGATGTTGTCGGGCGCCCAAGCGCAGGCACATGCGCGCGTGTACTGCACGATGCCGCCCTTGCTGGCGGCATAGGCCGGCGCGAAGCTCGCGCCGAAGATCGACAGCATCGAGCCGATATTGATGATCTTGCCGCCGCCATTGGCCTTGAGGGCGGGGTAGGCGGCCTTGGAGCACAGGAAGGCGCTGGTCAGGTTGGTATCGATCACCTCCTGCCATTCCTCCAGTTCGAGCAGATGGGGCGGCTTGCGGATGCTCATGCCGGCGTTGTTGATCAGGATGTCGATTCGCCCGAGCTCGGCGGTGACACGCGCGACCATCGCGGCGACATCGTCCCTGTTGCTGACGTCGGTCTTGACGGCGATGGCGCGGACACCGCGGGCGGCGAGATCGGTAACAGCCGCCTGCGACTTCTCCTCGTTGCGTCCGACCACGGCGATATCGGCGCCGGCATCGGCCAGTCCGCAGGCCATGCCCAGACCGATGCCGCCATTGCCGCCGGTGACGATCGCAACTTTTCCACTCAGGTCGAAACGGCCTGCCATGCGTTCTCTCCAATATTGATTTCAATGAATCAGCAGGTGCCCTGCCAGATCATGACCAGGCCCAGCGCGCCCATGCCGACGCCATAGCCGGCCCATTGCAGCTGGTTGATCATGAAGCTCGTCCGCGGCCAGGCCACCACGCCGGTGCCCTGACCGACCCAGAACAGGCCGATCGCGAGCAGGAGCAGGCCGCCGATCATCAAGAATCTTCGCATGGCCACATCCTCCCGTGTCGACTGGCTGCACAGCATCGGAGACGCTGCTGCCGTCTTTTTTGTGGAGGTCAGCCTAGCGGCGCATCGTCACACTGACCAGCGCCGCATGTTGGCGCCCAAAACAAAAAGCCCCGGGGTTGACCCGGGGCTCTTCGCAAAGAATTCGGACAGTGCCGAGCGCCGATGGCTCAGTACTTTGCGACCACCGGGCCGGTCCAGTTGAAGCGGTAGACCAGCGAGGTCGTGATCGTCTGCACCCACGGCTTGAACGAGACGCTGTCGGTCGTCGCCAGGCCAGCGTTGGTGCGGACCAGGACGTCCTTGCGATCGTAATAGGCCGCGCGGTATTCGGTCTTCATGAACCAGCCCGGCGCCGAGATGCCGAAGATGTTCAGGTTGTTCTCGACACCGCCGCCGACGAACCAGCCAGCGCGATCGAAACCGTCGGTGCGGAAGCCGGAAGCAGCGCCGGTCAGCGTGGTCAGGTTGGTGCCCGACCAGTGCGAACCGGAGTAACCGGCGTTGACGTAGGAGAGAACGTTCGGCGCAACCAGGTAACCGACGCGAGCGCCAGCGGCCCAGGCCGTTTCCATCTTGATGCGGCCGGTGAGGGCAGCGAACTGATCCTGCAGGGTGCCGCGGAGGCTGCCGAACTGACCGTCGGCGAACACGCCGAACACCCAGGTCGGGTTAACCTGCCAGTCGTAGCCAGCACCGACGGTGCCGAGGAAGCCGTCGCCACCGACGCGCTGATCGATCGTCACCGGCACGCCGTTGAAGTTGGTGTGCGAGTCGGCATCCCAGAGACCGCCACCAGCACCACCGAAGATGTAGAAGCCGGTCCAGCTCGGGGCAACCGGAGCCATCATCGGCGCCTTGGCATACGGGCGGGCGGCGAGGTCAGCAGCCGATGCTGCGCCAGTCATCACCACGATCGAAGCGGCAGCGAGCAAAAGCTTTTTCATATCAAAATCCCCAAGTCGTCGTGACGTAAGTGCCGGGCGGCGGCGATTCCCTCGCCTCATGTGTCCGGACTATAGCCGATTGGTGCCTAAAAGCTGTTGCCGCTTGAGCACACCCGCAGGGGAAAGTACGGTCCGGACCGCCGTTCGGCGCGTTAACATATTGGTTAGGAAAGAGAAAAGCAGGCCCACGCGAGCGCGTGGAACCTGCAATCGTCGCGAGAAACCGGCCAAAAACTAGACGTCAAGCAGCTCGTCGCTGGCAAATTCCGCCTTTTCCGAAATGAAGGCGAAGCGGGCCTCCGCTTTCGTGCCCATGAGGCGCTCGACCGAGTCGGCGGTGCCGTCGCGGTCGTCGGCGACCAGCGTCACCCGCAGCAGGGTCCGCTTAGCCGGATCCATGGTGGTTTCCTTGAGCTGCGCGGGCATCATCTCGCCGAGGCCTTTGAAGCGGCCGATCTCGACCTTGGCGTTGGCGTTGAACTCCCGCTTCAGCAACTCGTCTCGATGGGCGTCGTCGCGGGCGTAGAACGTCTTGCTGCCATGCGTCAGCCGGTAGAGCGGCGGCACGGCGAGGTACAGATGGCCCTCGTCGATCAGCCGCGGCATCTGCCGGTAGAAGAAGGTGATCAACAGCGAGGCGATATGGGCGCCGTCGACGTCGGCGTCGGTCATGATGATGATGCGCTGGTAGCGCAGATCCTCTTCGCGATACGCGGCGTTGGTGCCGGCGCCGATCGCCATCACCAGGTCGGCGAGCTGGGCGTTGGCGGTCAGCTTGTCCTTGCCGGCCGAGGCGACGTTGAGAATCTTGCCGCGCAGCGGCAGCACCGCCTGCTTCTTGCGGTCGCGCGCCTGCTTGGCGCTGCCGCCGGCCGAATCGCCCTCGACGATGAACAGCTCGGAGCCTTCAGTGCCGGCGTCGGTGCAGTCGGCGAGCTTGCCGGGCAGGCGCAGCTTCTTGGTCGCGGTCTTGCGCGCCGTCTCCTTCTCCTGGCGGCGGCGGATGCGCTCCTCGGCGCGCTCGACGACGAAGTCGAGCAGCCGGTTCGCCTGCACCGGATTTCCGGACAGCCAGTGATCGAACGGGTCCTTGACCGCCTGCTCGACGATCCGCTGCGCTTCGGCGGTGGCGAGACGGTCCTTGGTCTGGCCCTGGAATTCCGGCTCGCGCACGAACACCGAGAGCATGATGGCGGCGCCCGCCATGATGTCCTCGGAGGTGATGTTGGCCGAACGCTTGCCCTGGCCGACGCGTTCGGCGTGGTCCTTGAGGCCGCGAAGGAGGGCGCTGCGGATGCCCGACTCATGCGTGCCGCCATCGGGCGTCGGAATCGTGTTGCAATAGGACGACAGGAAGCCGTCGGCATCGGCGGTCCAGGCCACCGCCCATTCGCAGCCGCCATGGCCGCCGGTGCGGCCCGACTTGCCGGCGAAGATGTCGGGGTGGACCAGCGTGTCGGCGTGGATCGCGGCGGCCAGATAGTCCTTGAGGCCGCCCGGGAAGTGGAACGTCGCCTCAGGCTGGACGTCCTCGATGCCCTTGAGCAGCGACGGATCGCACTTCCAGCGGATCTCGACGCCGCCGAACAGATAGGCCTTGGAGCGCGCCATCTTGAACAGGCGCTGCGGCTTGAACGTCGCCTTGGCGCCGAAGATGGTCGGGTCGGGCTGGAATCGCACCCGCGTGCCGCGGCGGTTCGGCGCCTTGCCGACCTCCTCGAGTTTGCCCTTGGGATGGCCGCGCTCGAAGATCATGCGATAGAGCTTCTGGTTGCGCGCGACCTCGACCTCGAGCCGGGTCGACAGCGCGTTCACCACGGAGATGCCGACGCCGTGCAGACCGCCCGAGGTCTCATAGACCTTGGAATCGAACTTGCCGCCCGCGTGCAGGGTGCACATGATGATTTCGAGCGCCGACTTCTTCGGAAATTTGGGGTGCGGGTCGATCGGAATGCCGCGGCCGTTGTCGGTGACGGTCAGGAAGCCCTCGGCGTCGAGCTCGACTTCGATGAAGGTGGCGTGGCCGGCCAGCGCCTCGTCCATCGAGTTGTCGATGACCTCGGCGAACAGGTGATGCAGCGCCTTCTCATCGGTGCCGCCAATGTACATGCCGGGGCGGCGGCGCACCGGCTCCAGGCCTTCCAGCACTTCGATGTCGCGAGCGGTATATTCACCCTCGGAACCTGCCGCACGCGCGGCTGGCTTGGCTGGAGATTTGGCTTCGGGCTTGGTCTGGGCCTTGCCCTTGGCGGCGAATGCCGCCAGCGGGTCGGCGACGCCCTTGGCCTTGGCTTTTGCAGCTGATTTCAACGGCTTACCCATGGAATCTTGATGTTGCGCTTGCGCGAGATGGAACGAATCGTTGCGCCTGACTATGCCATGGACCGGCATAAGACAATGATCCCGGAAACGAGGGGCCCTGCTGCGGACAGGCCATTCGGCCGCGTTCACGCGCGACAGCCGGTTGTTGTGACTTGAAGTCGGCCGGCTCCGTGGCGTACCAGTCTGCGCCAGGGAACCGCGAAGGCCTTCAAGCACTTAGCGCCCCAAAGCAGAAAGGCGTCGAGCAGATGGAAGATTTTGGCCGCGCGGTTGCCGATTTCGTGCGCGACCATCAGGCCTGGGCTGCCCCGGTCGTCCTGCTGCTGGCCTTCGGCGAGTCCCTGGCCTTCATCTCGCTGCTGATCCCGGCGTGGGGCGCCCTGGTCGCGATCGGCGCCCTGATCGGCGCCACCGGCATCAGCTTCTGGCCGGTGTGGTTGGCGGGCGGTATTGGAGCCGCGCTCGGCGACTGGGTGTCCTATTGGTTCGGCTATCGCTACAAGGACCGCGTCGCCCAGATGTGGCCGCTGTCGCTCTATCCGGAGCTGCTGCCGCGCGGCGAGGCCTTTGTCCGCGACTGGGGCGTGCCGAGCATCTTCATCGGCCGATTCTTCGGTCCGCTCCGCGCCTCGGTGCCGCTGGCGGCCGGCATCTTCGAGATGCCCTACATGATGTTCCAGATCGCCAATTTCGTGTCGGCGCTGGTCTGGTCGGCGGTGCTGCTGCTGTTCGGCGACATCATCGGGCGCATCATGGAATGGCTGTGGCGCACGGTCTGATCTGCGGCCTGGCGCGTTGCGACCTTGACGCAGGAACCGCGCGGTCTTATAGCCCTGCGCCCATGATCAACGCAGCGACCATTTTCATCGCCGACATGCGCCGTCGTACCCCCGCGGTACGGGCAATGGTCTGCGTCTAGATCATCACCCTTGCCGCCGGATCCGGTCCCGCGGCAGACCTTTCCCTTGCAGCGAGATTGATCAGGCGGCTCCTTCGTCCAGCAGGAGTTTCCGATGTACACGCCACCGCCTTTCAAGCCTGACCGCGCCGCGAGCCTCGGCTTCGCGGATGCGCGCGGCTTCGGCACGGTCTGCGCGTGGGACGGCACCCGGCCGATCGCATCCCCGCTGCCATTTCATCTGGGGGCGCTGAACGACGGTACGCCACAGGCGTTCTTTCATGTTGCCCGCAACAATCCGCTGGTGAAGCTCGCCGACGGCAAGACCCCGTGGCTGGTCGCCGTTAACGGCTCCGACGCCTATGTGTCGGCCGACTGGTACGTCTCGCCCGACCAGGTGCCCACCTGGCTCTATCAGACGGTGCATCTGACCGGCGCGGCGCAGGTGCTGTCAGAGGCCGAGCTGGCCGCACAGGCTGACGCGCTCAGTGCCAAGTTCGAGCAGCGGCTGTTGCCGAAGACGCCATGGACCTCGGACAAGATGACGGCCGGCCGACTGGAGGCGATGCGCAAGGCGATCGTCGGCATCGTGATGACGATCGACGAGGTCGAGGGCAGCTTCAAGCTCAACCAGCACAAGTCCGAGGCCGACTACGCCGCGGTGGCGACCCGGCTCGGCGAGCGGCCCGACATCGGCTCGCAACAGATTTCCTCTCTCATGCGGCAGGCGCGGCCCCAGGCCTTTGCCGGCGAAACCCAGACCTGAAGGAGCGTGTCATGACCGTGATCGATAGCAACCCGCCGAAAGCTCAGACCGGAGCGGGCGCTGCGATGCGTTCGGTGTTCGTCGACGGCGGCTCGGGCACGACCGGCCTCGGGATCGCCGAGCGGCTCGCGCATCAGAGCGACATCGTCGTGAAGACGATCGCCGAGGACAAGCGCAAGGATCCGGAAGCCAAGCGGACGCTGATGGCCGAGGTCGACCTCGTCATCCTTTGTCTGCCCGACGATGCCGCGAAGGAGACGGTCGCGCTGATCGACGGCATGGGCAGCGCGGCACCGAAGGTGCTGGACGCCTCGACCGCGTATCGGGTCGCACCGGACTGGGCCTATGGCTTCCCGGAGCTTGCGGCCGACCAAGCCGACAAGATCCGCAATGCCCGCAAGGTCTCCAATCCCGGCTGCTATCCGACCGGCGGCATCGCGCTGCTGCGGCCGCTGGTCGATGCCGGACTGCTGCCGCAGGATTATCCGGTGACCGTGAACGCGGTGAGCGGCTATTCGGGGGGCGGCAAGGCCATGATCGCGGCTTATGAGAACGGCACCGCGCCGAATTTCGAGCTGTACGGCCTCAGCCTCGAGCACAAGCATCTGCCCGAGTTGCAGCTCTATTCGAAGCTGACGCGGCGGCCGATCTTCATTCCCTCGGTCGGCAACTACCGGCAAGGCATGCTGGTCTCCGTGCCGCTGCAGCTCGACACGCTGCCGGGCAAGCCCTCGGGAGCCGACCTGCAGGCCGCGCTGGCGAAGCACTATGCCGGCAGCAAATATGTCTCGGTGATGCCGCTCGACGGCGCGGCGGCCAAGAGTGGCCGGCTCGAGCCGGAGGCGCTCAACGACACCAACCAGCTCGAGCTGCACGTGTTCGCCAGCGACAAGCACCATCAGGCGGTGCTGGTGGCGCGGCTCGACAATCTCGGCAAGGGGGCGTCGGGCGCGGCCGTGCAGAACATGCGGCTGATGCTCGGGCTGCCCGATCTCGGCTGAGGCCGATCCGCGGTCATCCGGCCGGAACGATTACAACATCATGCGAGGCCGGCGCTCCGCCTGCCTCGCCGCAAACCAAAGCTGGGCGACACCCATGACCGCTATCGATCTGACTGCGCTGCCCGTCACCATGAACGATGTCCGCGCCGCCGCAGATAAGATCGGCGGCGTCGTGCTCGAGACCGCCTGCAACCAGAGCCGGACGCTCGGCGAGATCTGCGGCTGCAACATCTGGCTCAAATTCGAGAACCTGCAGTTCACGTCGTCGTTCAAGGAGCGCGGCGCGCTGAACCGGCTGAATGCGCTGTCGGCTGAGCAGAGAGAGCGCGGCGTGATCGCGATGTCCGCCGGCAACCACGCGCAGGGCGTCGCGTACAATGCGCGGCGCCTCGGCATTCCCGCGACAATCGTGATGCCCGTGGGCACGCCGATGGTGAAGATCGAGAATACCAAGCGGCATGGCGCCGAGGTCGTGATCTCCGGAGCGACTTTGGAAGAGTCCGGCGGATTCGCTAGGGAGCATGGCGCTGCGCGCGGCATGACCATGATCCATCCCTACGACGATCCGCTGATCATCGCCGGGCAGGGCACGGTTGCACTGGAAATGCTGGCGGTGGTGCCCGAACTCGACACGCTGGTGGTGCCGATCGGCGGCGGCGGGCTGATCTCCGGCATGGCGGTCGCTGCAAGGGCGCTCAAGCCGGACATGCGCATCATCGGCGTTCAGGCCGAGCTGTATCCGTCGATGTACAACGCGATCAATCACAGCAGCCTGCCGATGCGCGGCGACACGCTGGCGGAGGGCATCGCGGTGAAATCACCGGGCCGCATCACGACCGAGATCATCGGCCATCTCGTCGACGACATCCTGCTCGTGACCGAGCCGCAGATCGAGCGCGCGCTCGCCACGCTGATCTCGATCGAGAAGACGGTCGTCGAGGGCGCCGGCGCCGTGGGGCTCGCGGCCGTGCTCGCGCATCCCGCGCCGTTTGCCGGCCGCAATGTCGGCCTCGTGCTGTGCGGCGGCAACATCGATACCCGCCTGATCGCCTCCGTTCTCACGCGCGAACTGGCCCGCGAGGGCCGGTTGACGCAGCTGTCGATCGACATCGTCGATCGCCCGGGACAGCTCGCGGCCGTGTCCGCTCTGCTGGCCGATGCCGGTGCCAACATCATCGAGGTGTCGCATCAGCGCACCTTCTCCGCTCTGCCGGCGAAGGCGACCTTGCTGGAGCTGGTGATCGAGACCCGCGATCAAGCGCACCTCAATGAGGTGATGGCGAAGCTGGTCGCCGCCGATTTCAAGGCGCGCTGCACCTGACAGAGCCTCGCGCTCCAACTGACGTCGATTTTGGAATGCAACGATGTTCAAGACCATTCGGCATATTTCCGACGTCGAGCCCGCGGTCGCCGGGAAGAAGGAGATCCGTTTCCTCTCCCAGCCCAATGGCATCACGCTCGGCTGTTATCTGTTCATGGACTCCAAGACCTTCGACTCTCCCGAGGCGCTGGAGTGCCGCGGCATCGCGTTCGACCGCGCCGGCCACATCGTGTCGCGGCCGCTGCACAAGTTCTTCAATGTCGGCGAGAAGGAATGGCTGGCGCCGGACCGGCTGCTCTCGCGCGACGATATCGTCGCGATCTACGACAAGCTCGACGGCAGCATGGTCGCGACGGCCTGGGTCGATGATCAGCTGAAGTGGCGGTCAAAGAAGTCGTTCAACTCCGACGTGGTTCGTCTGGCGGCTCAGCTGCTGGACCGGCCGGAGCACGCCGGCATCGACGCCTTCGCCAAGGACGTCGCAAGTGCCGGCATGACCGCGATCTTCGAGTTGACCCATCCCGACGCCCGGATCGTCGTCGCGCAGGATCAGCCCGAGCTACGGTTGTTGCATGTGCGCGACAACGTCACCGGCCAGTATGTCATGCTGGACAGCGGCCATGCCGTTCATGACTTGATCGGCAGCCACGGCGTTCCGCTGGTGCATCGTTTCGACGGGTTGTCGCTTTCGGCCGCCATCGACTCGCTCACCGAGATGGAGGGCAGGGAGGGCTACGTCATCCAGTTCGCCAACGGCGACATGGTCAAGATCAAGTGCCCCTGGTACCTGCGCATCCATCGCAGCCTGTCGTTCTTGCGCGAGCGCGACATCGCCTGGCTGGCGCTCAACGAGGAACTGGATGACGTCAAGGGTCACTTGGTCGAAGCAGGCGTCGATCTGGCCGCGGTGAATGAGGTCGAGGCGCGTCTGAAGACCATGCTCTCCGGTTTCCTGGATGAGATCGACGCCATCTATCAGCGTGACCGTGATCTCGACCGCAAGAGCTTTGCGATCGCCAACAAGGACCATCCGCTTTTCGGCCTGGCGATGCAGCGCTATCTCGGCAAGGAGGTTACCTTGCTCGACTGGTACGGACGCACGCGTCTGAAGGACGATTTCAGCCTGCGTCCGCTGGTCGATGAAACGCTGATCGACGCCCTCGACGGCTGAGGCGGGGCCGGCCCCGCGCGTGCAGGGAGCCGGGCCGGCCGTTGGCGAGCGAAGCAGCACGCCCGCGCCAGCGCGGCGTGCTGCTGATTGTCGGGCATGCCCCTGGTCCTCACAGCAACAGTTCGGCTGACACGTCGGCACGATCTCGCGTGCGCATTGTGCATCGCGCAATCGTGCTGCACGCGCGAAGCTTCATCAGGCGTGAGGTTGTCAGGTCAGAATTTTAGTTGCGCACCTCAAAAATTGAGGACAGGATTACCTCAACAAAGAAAACGGTTGGGAGGATTCTGATGAGACTGCTCGCGAAGCTGGGAGTCGCTGCGGCCGCATGCGTGCTTGCGGGCACCGCCGCCGTTGCCGACACCACCGTCAAATGGCTGCACATCGAGGTCAATCCGGCCCAGGTGAAGATCTGGGAGGAGGTGGCGCGCGCCTACGAGGCGTCGCATCCGGGCACCAAGATAGAGATGCAGTTCCTCGAGAACGAGGCCTACAAGGCGAAGCTGCCGACCATCCTGCAGTCCAAGGACCGGCCGAACATCATCTATAGCTGGGCCGGCGGCGTGCTGAAGGCGCAGATCGAAGCCGGCGTTCTCGAGGACATCACCGACCAGGTGAAGGGCTACAGCGACAGCCTGACTCCAGCGGCGCTCGCGGCCTTCAGCGACAATGGCAAAGTCTACGGTCTGCCGACCGCGCTGTCGCAGGTCGGCTTCGTCTGCAACAAGGAGCTGATGGCCAAGGCGAAGGTCGATCCCGCAGCCATCAAGACGTGGGACGATCTGCTCGGCGCCGTGAAGACCCTGAAGGCCGCGGGTGTCACGCCGATCGTCGTCGGCGGCGCCGACAAATGGCCGCTGCATTTCTACTGGACGCATCTTGCGGTGCGCATCGGCGGCAAGCCGGCCTTCGATGCAGCGCTGCGCGGCGAGAATGGCGGCTTCGCCGGTGACACCTTCGTCAAGTCGGGCGAGATGTTCAAGCAGCTGGTCGATCTCCAGCCGTTCCAGAACGGTTTCCTCGGTTTCAAGAACCCGCAGGCCGTTGGCTATTTCGGCGACGGCAAGGCGGCGATGACGCTGGCGATCAGCTCGGTCTACAACCTGCAGCGGGCGCTCGCGGCCGACAAGGTGGGCTTGGGCGAGGACAAGATCTGCTGGTTCGACTTCCCGACCGTGGCCGGCGGCAAGGGCGCGCCGACCGATACGCTCGGCGGCATCACCGGCTGGCTGGTCACCAAAGGCTCGCCGAAGGAGGCGGTCGACTTCCTGAAGACCTTCATCTCGAAGGAGGTGCAGACGCGGCTTGCGGCCGGCAATTTCATCGTCCCGGTGGTGCAGGGCGCCGACGCCGGCCTCAACAACGCCTTCATGAAGCAGATTGCGTCGAATCTGGCGAAGTCGAACTATCACCAAAACTTCTACGACCAGAGCCTCGGACCGTCGGTCGGTCGTGTCGTCAACGACGTTTCCGCGGAGATCGCGGGCGGCAGCATGAGTCCCCAGGACGCGGCGAAGGCGATCGAGGCGGCGCGCAAGCAGGGCAACTGAGGTGCGTCCGATCGCGAGTACGTCGTCGCTGCAGGTCGCGCGGCCGCCGCTGGCCGCGCAGGCGAGCCGCGGCCCGAGCTGGGATGGCCGTTTCACGGTGATCATCCTGTTCCTGCCGCCGGCACTGCTGCTGTTCACGCTGTTCGTGGTGCTGCCGATCGGCGAGGCCGCCTGGTATTCCGGCTTCAACTGGAACGGCTTCGGCCGGCCGACCAACTGGATCGGCTTCGACAACTACCGCTTCGTGCTGGAGACGCGCGCGTTCTGGCTCGCGCTCCGCAACAACGGCCTGATCATCGCGGTTTCGCTGTGCGTGCAACTGCCGCTGGCGCTGACGCTGGCCCTGATGCTGGCGGAACGCTTTCGCGGCGCGGTGGCGCTGCGGATGCTGTTCTTCATGCCGTACATCCTGGCCGAGATCGCCACCGGGCTGATCTTCAGTTTCGTCTACGACGGTGATTACGGCCTCGTCGCTTCGGTCTGGCGCAGCTTCGGCGCCGAGCCGCCGCATCTGCTCGCATCCACTGACACCGCGATGCTGGCCGTGCTGATCGTGATCGTCTGGAAGTATTTCGGCTTCCACATGATGCTGTTCATCGCGGCGCTGCAGAGCATCGACAAGAGCCTGATCGAGGCGGCGCGGATCGACGGCGCGACACGGACGCAGAGCCTGCGCCACGTCGTCATCCCCTTGCTCCATCCGACGATCCGGCTCTCGGTGTTCTTCGCCATCATCGGCTCGCTGCAGCTGTTCGACCTGGTGATGCCGCTGACGCGCGGCGGCCCGGCCGACTCGTCGAACACGATGGTGAGCTTCCTCTACAACAACGGCATCTCGCGCATGCGCGTCGGCTACGGCAGCGCCATCGGCGTCATCCTGTTCGTGATCTGCGTGACCTTTGCCTTCACCTACAAGCGATGGTTCATGCGCGATGAATAGGGCAGAGACCACGAGAGAGCCGTTCGATCCCGCCGTGCTGTTCAAGGCGGCATTCCTCGCGCTGATCGCCATCTTCGTTCTGGTGCCGCTGCTGGCGACCTTCCTCGGCGGCTTCAAGTCGCTCGGCGAATTGCGCGTCAACCCGTTCGGCCTGCCGCAGCACTGGGAGTGGCAGAACTATGCGGACATCCTGTTCTCCGGGCGCTACTGGCAGCTGCTGCGCAACTCGCTGATCATCTCGACACTCACGGTGATCCTGACCCTGATCGTCGCCTCCATGGCGGCGTTCACCTTCGCTCATGTCCGGTTCTTCGGCAGCTCAATGCTGCTGAGCTACCTGACGCTGGGGCTGCTGTTCCCAGCGGCCACCGCGGTGCTGCCGCTGTTCATCAAGGTGCGCGACCTCGGCCTGCTCGATACCTATTTCGGCGTGGCGTTGCCGCAGGTCGCGTTCAGTCTCGCGATGAGCGTGCTGCTGCTGCGGCGTTTCTTCAAGGACATCCCCTACGAGCTGCTCGAAGCCGCGCTGGTCGACGGCTGCAGCTACGTGAAGTTCTTCCGCTACGTGACCTTGCCGCTGTCGCGCCCGATCCTGGCGACCGTCGGCACCATCACCTTCGTCAACAGCTGGAACGCCTACCTGCTGCCGTTGGTGATGCTCAACACCGACGCGCTGTATCCCTGGCCGCTCGGCATCATGGTCTATCAGGGCGAATATTCGTCCGAATGGCACCTGATCCTGGCCTTCATCACCCTGACCATCCTGCCCACCATCATCCTGTTCCTCCTGGCCCAGAAGCACATCGTTGCCGGCCTGACGTCGGGGGCGGTCAAGGGATGAACCTGCCATCACGGAGAATGCAATGAGACGCGTCGGCATCGGCATCATCGGATGCGGCAACATCAGCACGGCCTATCTGAAGGCGGCACAGCGCTTCCCGGTCCTCGATATCAAGGCGCTGGCCGACATGCGCAGCAATGCGGCCGAGCGTCAGGGCGCTGCCTTCGGACTGCCGGGCATGCGGGTCGATCAGCTGCTCAAGCGCGACGACATCGAGATCGTCATCAATCTCACCGTGCCGCTCGCGCACACCGACGTCAGCCTCGCGGTGCTCAATGCCGGCAAGCATGTTCATTCCGAGAAGCCGCTCGGCATCGACGTCGCCGAAGCGCGCAAGGTGATCGAGTTGGCCGCGCAAAAGAACCTGCGCGTCGGCTGCGCGCCCGACACGTTTCTCGGCGGCGGCCACCAGACCGCGCGCAAGCTGATCGACGACGGCGCGATCGGCACGCCCGTCGCCGGCAGCGTCTTCTTCGGCTGTCCCGGGCATGAGCGCTGGCACCCGGCGCCGGGCTTCTACTACCTGCGCGGCGGCGGCCCGATGCTCGACATGGGGCCGTACTACATCACCGACCTCGTCCAGCTGCTCGGTCCCGTCGCGAGCGTGATGGGCTCGACCGCGCGCCCGCGGGCGGAGCGTCTGGTCACGAGCCAGCCGATGAACGGCACGCTGATCCCCGTCGAGGTCGCGACGCATGTTTCCGGCACGCTCGAATTCGAGAGCGGGGCAGTGGTGTCGGTCACGATGAGCTTCGATGTGCCGAAGCACCGGCATGCGCCGATCGAGGTCTATGGCGACAAGGGCAGCATGCTGGTACCCGATCCCAATCGGTTCGGTGGTGAGGTGCAGGTCGCCAAGACCGGCGGCGACTGGGAGACGATGCCGCTGACGCACGGGCATGTCGACGGTGAATTCCGCTCGATCGGCGTGGCCGACATGGCCACCGCAATCCTGAACGACCGGCCGCATCGCGCCAGCGGCGCGCTGGCTTTCCACGTGCTGGAGGTGATGGAGGCGTTCCAGACCTCCGCCAATGAAGGCCGCCGCGTCAGGATCGAGAGCCGCGTCGAGCGGCCGGCGATGCTGCCGGCGGGACGCGACACCGGACAGATCGACTGAGGACGGACATATGCGCAAGGCAATGATTGTATGGGGCGGCTGGGCCGGGCATGACCCGGATCTCTGTGCGTCGATGATCCGAGGCTGGCTGAAGGCCGAAGGATTCGAGGTCCGGATCGAGACTACGACGGCGGCGTTCGCCGATCCGGCCATCCATGATCTCTCGCTGATCATTCCGATCTATACGATGTCCAAGATCGAGAAAGCTGAGGCACTCAACCTTTGCGCCGCGGTGCGCAGCGGCGTCGGCTTGGCCGGCCATCACGGCGGCATGGGCGACGCCTTCCGTGACTCCGTCGACTACCAGTTCATGTGCGGCGGGCAATGGGTCGCGCATCCCGGCAACATCATCGACTACCGGGTCGACTTGACCAGGCCGGACGATCCCATCATGAAGGGACTGACGAGTTTCGAGCATCGGTCCGAGCAGTATTACATGCATGTCGACCCGGCCAACGAGGTGTTGGCGACCACGACCTTCACCGGCGAGCACGCCCCCTGGATCGAGGGTGTCGTGATGCCCGTGGTTTGGAAGAAGCGGTACGGTTCCGGCCGCGTGTTCTATTCCTCCCTCGGCCATCGTGCCTATGAGCTCGACGTGCCGGAGATTCGCACGTTGATGACCCGCGGCATGCTATGGGCGGCCCGCGAGTGACAGCAGGTGCGCCCCCGGCGCCCGTTCGCGCCACGCTCGAGGATGTCGCGCGGACGGCAGGCGTGTCGCTCGCGACAGTCGACCGGGTCATCAACCGGCGCGAGGGTGTCAGGGCGAAGACCGTGGCCCGCGTCGAGGCCGCGGTGGCGAAGCTTGGCTACCGCGCCGATATCGCCGCCGCGCGGCTCGCGCGCGGACAGAGCTTCCGCTTCGCCTTCGTGCTGCCGACCGGCGGCAACAGTTTCATGACCAGCCTGACCGAGCAGGTCCGGCACACCGCGGATTGGCTGGCCGGCCAGCGCGGCTTCATCGACATCCTCCACGTCGACGTGTTCGATCCGGACGTGCTGGCAAGTGCGCTGGAAACGCTGTCGCCGGCCTATCAGGGCGTCGCCGTCATCGCGCTCGATCATCCCCGCGTTCGCGCCGCGATCGACGAACTCACCGCGCGCGGCGTTGCAGTGGTGACTCTGGTCTCGGATGCGCCGAGTTCGCGCCGTCTGCATTACGTCGGCATCGACAATCCGGCCGCGGGACGAACCGCGGCCACGCTGATGGGACGCTATCTCGGCGGCCAGGAGGGCACCGTCGCGGTCATCGCCGGATCGCTGTCGCTGCGTGATCATGCGGAGCGGCAGTTCGGCTTCAACCAGATCCTGTCGAGCGAGTATCCCAATCTGCGCGCCTTGCCCGTAATCGAGGGCCGCGACGACAGCGAGCGCACGCGAGAGTTGACGTCCGCGCTGCTCGCGCGCCATGCCGACCTCCGCGGCATCTATTGCTGCGGCGCCGGCAATCGCGGCATCGCCGATGCGCTGGAAGCCTCGGGCCGGGCGCGCGAGGTGGTGTGGATCACTCATGAGCTGACCCAGCATACGCGACGCTTCCTGGTGCGCGGCACGCTGGACGCGATCATCAACCAGGATCCCGGCCACGAGGCGCGCTCGGCGGCGCGCGTCCTGCTCGCCCATTGCTCGGGCGAGCCGATCAGCCCCGATCAGGAGCGCATCCGCATCGACATCTTCCTACGCGACAATCTGCCGTAGAGATCACAGCCAGCCAAAGATCGCGATCGCCAGCACGGCCTGGGCGGCGAAACCAACCACGAAGGCGAGCGTCCGGAACACGGGCAGGCCGATCGCGTAGACGATGACGTGAGCCACGCGCGACCAGAAATAGACGGCGCAGGCGAGCACGGTCCATTTGGTCGAGTAGTCGATCGCGTTCAGGATCAGCACCAGCGGCGCGAAGATCACGAGGTTCTCGACCGCATTGTCGTGCGCGAACATGAGCCGGTTCGCCCAGGCCGAGTGGGGCTTGTCGTTGCGGGAGGGGTTGGCCATGGCGCCGGTGAGGCCGCGGACCTGGCAGCGGTTCAGGATGTAGGGAACCCACAGCAGGCCGGTCAGAATGACCGTCAGCGTCAGCCAGAACAGTTCGCGCGTCATCGAGATCCCCTCAACTGATTACCGTCCCGTCCCGGCGGGACGGAGCGGTTATAGTCAATCGCGGCTGATGACGCTATGCGCGGACGCGGACATACGAGCCGGGCGCATCCTCGAGCGGTGGATAGGCCTCGCTGCCGATGCTGCGCGCGGGAACTTCTTCGGGATCGAGCTGGCCGAGCCATTCGCGCCAGTCCGGCCACCACGAGCCCTTGTGCTCCTGCGCCCCCTTCATCCAGTCCTTCAGCGAGATGTCGTGGATTTGGTCGTTGGTCCAGTACTGGTACTTGCCGGAGGAGGGCGGGTTGACGACGCCGGCGATGTGGCCGGAGCCCGACAGCACATACTTCACGGGGCCGCCGAAGAACTGCGAGCCGTAGAGAACGGAGTCCGCCGGCGCGATGTGGTCCTCGCGGGTGGCGAGATTGTAGACCGGCACCTTCACCTTGGAGAGATCGAGCAAGGTGTTGTCGAGCACCATGGTGCCCTGGGTCAGCCGGTTCTCCAGATAGCAGTTGCGCAGGTAGTAGGAGTGATTGGCCGCCGACATCCGCGTCGCGTCCGAATTCCAGTGCAGCAGGTCGAACGCCTGCGGCGGCTGGCCCTTGAGGTAGTTGTTGACGACATAGGACCAGATCAGGTCGTTCGACCTGAGCATGTTGAAGGCCATCGCCATCTTGCTGCCCTCGAGCACGCCCGAGGCCTGCATGTCGCGCTCCAGCGCGGAAATCTGCGTCTCGTCGACGAACACCAGGAGGTCACCAGCATGGGTGAAGTCGACCTGGGCGGCCAGGAACGTCGCCGAGGTCACGCGCTGGCGGCGCTTGTCGGCGAGCCAGGCCAAGGTCGTGGCCAGCATGGTGCCGCCGACGCAATAGCCCATCGTGTGGACCTTCATCTCACCCGTCACCTTCTCGATGACGTCCATCGCGGTGAGCGGACCTTCCTTCATGTAGTCTTCCCAGGTCTTGGTCCCCAACGACTTGTCGGGATTGACCCAGGAGATCACAAACACGGTGAGGCCCTGATCGACGCACCACTTGATGAAGGATTTCTCCGGGCGCAAATCGAGGATGTAGAACTTGTTGATCCAGGGCGGCACGATCAGCAGCGGCGTGCGCAGCACGTTCTCCGTCGCCGGCGCGTACTGGATCAGCTGCATCATTTCGTTCTGGAAGATCACCTTGCCCGGCGTCGTCGCCATGTTGACGCCGACCTCGAGATTGGCCGGGTCGGACTGGCGGATCTTCAGCGTGCCCTTGCCGGCCTCGATGTCCTCGGCGAGCATCTGCATGCCGCGCACGAGATTGTCGCCGCTCGAAGCAACGGTCTGCCGCATCACTTCAGGATTGGTCAGGACGAAATTCGACGGCGCCAACGCATTGGTGATCTGGTTGACGTAGAACTCGGCCTTCTTGCGCGTGTGCGGATCGAGCCCCTCGGCATTGTGGACGAGGTCCTGCGCCCACTGCGTCGTCAGCAGGTAGGCCTGCATGACGAAATCGTAGAACTGGTTCGACTTCCACTCGGGATCGGCAAAACGCTTGTCGCGCGGCGACGGCGAGATCGCCGGCGGCGCTTCCTCGCCCGCGAGACGTCGCGCGGCCGAGCCCCAGAGGTCGAGATAGCCCTTCGCCATCTTGGTCTGGATGTCGCTGGCGCGATCCTTGTCCGACAGCCAGTAGTCGGCGACAGCCGTGAACGACTTGACGACCTCCGTCAGCTCCGTCGGCGGCCGGTCCTGAACCTCGCCGGTCTCGCGCGGCTTCAGGTAGGCGCACAACGCCTTTCCGCTGCTTTCCATGGCCTTCGCGATGTTCATCGCGAAGGCTTCCGCATCGAATGTCTTTTCTGAATTGGTCTTGTTCTGAACGTCGGTCATGGCCTGATTACACTATCGCGTCGAATTCGTTTCGTCACCGCGCGAGATCAACAATGCGGGAGTTTGCAGTTAATTCGATTTCTGCGTGTTGCGTTGCGGAAAGCTTCTTGCTTTCGTCACCTTTCCGTCGCATCTGGGCAAAAATCCTGTTCAGTCGCCAAGGTTTCGAGTGACAAGCGGTTGTGCTGCGGCAAAATGTGCCGGGTTGCGTGGGGTGGCGTCGTGGGACGCCGAAGGGGATCTGGGCGGGATGCCGGTGGGGCGGGGCTGGACAGCGGCGAGGCGTGCCGTGGCGGGAGTGGCGTTGATGTGCGCCGCGCTCGCGCTCGCCTCGTGCTCCAGCCAGATCGCGGATATGCCCTCGCTCGACGCCGAGGCGGGTGCCCGGCCGCGGGAGCCCGGGGACTATCTGCCGGTGAACGACGTGCCGCGCGATCGGGACGGGGCGACGATCTCGCCAGAGGAGCGGGCCAGGATCCAGAAGGAGCTGCTGGCTGCCCGCGACCGGCAGGCCTCGGCGGCCACGAGCGCCAAGCCGAAATGACCAAACGATGGGCAGTCGGCCGGTCCTGACGGCGCAATTGTCTGGCGCGGCGCGGCGACCATGATAAAACACCGGAATCAACAGCGTCGCGTGTCGTCGCCAGCCCAGCTGTAAGCCCGCGCTAAACTTCTGATCTAGCGCTGGTTTATTTGCGCGGTCCCCGACGACGCAGCACCAGCCTTGCTGGCTGACCCGCCCCCGGTTGCCGGAGCCGAGAGACCCATGGAAGATTTCTACCGCATCCGCCGTCTGCCGCCTTACGTGTTCGAGCAGGTCAACCGGGCCAAGGCGGCCGCGCGGAACGCCGGGGCCGACATCATCGACCTCGGCATGGGCAATCCGGACCTGCCGGCGCCGGCGCATGTGCTGGAGAAGCTCAAGGAGACCCTGGGCAAGCCGCGCACCGACCGCTACTCGGCGTCGCGCGGCATCGTTGGGCTGCGCCGCGCGCAGGCGGCCTATTACGATCGCCGCTTCGGGGTGAAGCTGAACCCCGACACCCAGATCGTGGCCACGCTCGGCTCCAAGGAAGGCTTTGCCAACGTGGCGCAGGCGATCACCGCGCCCGGCGACGTGATCCTGTGTCCGAATCCGAGCTATCCAATCCACGCTTTCGGCTTCCTGATGGCCGGCGGCGTGATCCGCTCGGTGCCGGCCGAGCCGACGCCGCAGTTCTTCGAGGCGGCCGAGCGCGCGATCATTCACTCGATCCCGAAGCCGCTGGCGCTGATCGTCTGCTATCCCAGCAATCCGACCGCCTATGTCGCGAGCCTCGACTTCTATCGCGACCTCGTCGCATTCGCGAAAAAGCACGAGATCCTGATCCTGTCGGACCTCGCTTACGCCGAGGTCTATTTCGACGACAACAACCCGCCGCCGTCGGTCCTGCAGGTGCCGGGCGCGATGGATGTCGCGGTCGAGTTCACCTCGATGTCGAAGACCTATTCGATGGCCGGCTGGCGCATGGGCTTTGCCGTCGGCAATGAGCGCATCATCGCCGCTTTGGCGCGTGTGAAATCGTATCTTGACTACGGCGCGTTCACGCCGGTTCAGGTCGCGGCAACGGCCGCATTGAACGGTCCCGACGACTGCATTCGCGAGATGCGCGACGTCTACCGCAAGCGGAGGGATACGCTGGTCGAGTCGTTCGGCCGCGCCGGCTGGGAGATCCCGCCGCCGGAAGCCTCGATGTTCGCCTGGGTGCCTTTGCCGGAGAAGTTCAAGAGCCTCGGCAGCATGCAGTTCGCGACCCTGATGGTCGAGAAATCCGGCGTCGCGGTCTCGCCCGGCGTCGGTTTCGGCGAGCACGGCGAGGGCTATGTCCGTATTGCCATGGTCGAGAACGAGCAGCGCATCCGGCAGGCCGCTCGCGGCGTTCGCCGCTTCCTTGAAAGCGGCATCGAAACGTTGCACAACGTGGTTCCTCTCGCCAACCGGCGCTGAGTCCCCCGTTTTTCTTGCTGCAGGTTCTTTGATTCCATGGTCGCACCCCTCAGAGTGGGCATCGCGGGCCTCGGCACCGTGGGTGCCGAAGTCGTTCGTCTGATCGAGCAGCAGGGGCGCGTGCTCACCGAGCGGACGGGACGTCCCGTGAAGGTCGTGGCCGTGACGGCGCGGTCGAAGAAGAAGCGCGCCATCGATCTCGCGGGTATCAAGTGGGCGAAGGATCCGCTGGCACTGGCTGCCGATCCCGAGGTCGACTGCTTCGTCGAGCTGATGGGCGGTTCCGGTGATCCCGCGCTGTCGGCTATCGACACCGCGCTGAAGGCCGGCAAGTCGGTGGTCACCGCCAACAAGGCTCTGATTGCCAAGCACGGCCTCAAGCTCGCCAAGGCCGCTGAGAAGTCCGGCGGCGCGCTGAATTTCGAGGCCGCCGTCGGCGCCGCCATTCCGGTCATCAAGACCTTGCGCGAGGGCCTCGCCGGCACCGGCATCAGCCGCGTCTATGGCATCCTCAATGGCACCTGCAACTACATCCTGACCCGCATGGAGCAGGAGGGCCTGTCGTTCGACGAGTGCCTGAAGGACGCGCAGCGGCTCGGCTATGCCGAAGCCGATCCGTCGTTCGACATTCATGGCCATGACACCGCGCAGAAGCTCGCGATCCTGGCGAGCCTCGCCTTCGGCACCCAGGTGGCGGAGAAATCCATCTATGTGGAAGGCATCTCCTCGATCGCTCCCGAGGATCTCAAGGCCGCCGATGAGCTGGGCTACCGCGTCAAGCTGCTGGGGGTCGCGATGCGCACCGCCAAGGGCATCGAGCAGCGGGTGCATCCGACCATGGTGCCGAAATCCTCCTCGATCGCCCAGGTCATGGGTGTGACCAACGCGGTCACCATCGACGGCGAAGGCATTCCGCCGATCACCCTGGTCGGGCCGGGAGCAGGGGGCGCGGCCACCGCGTCCGCGGTCGTGGCCGATATCGCCGACGTCGCCCGCGGCATCCGCGCCGCGCCGTTCGGGCGCCCGGTCGACAAGCTGCAGGCGACCGAGAAGGCGCCGATGGAGCGGCACGAGGGCGGCTACTACATCCGCCTGATGGCGCGGGACCACGCCGGCACCGCCGCGACGATCGCGACCCGGCTGGCCGAGCAGAAGATCTCGATCGAGTCGATCGTGCAGCGCCATCCTCCTGGTAGCGAGCCACTCAAGACGGGCGCCAAGGGCGGTCCCGTGCCGGTGATCCTGATCACCTACGCGACGCATGAGGACGCCGTGCACAAGGCGCTCCAGGCCGTGCAGCGCGACAAGGTCATCAGCGGCAAGCCGCAGGTGATCCGGATCGAGAAAAATTAGCCTGGGATGCACAGGGAACCGGTTGTCCCTGCTCAAACAAACGCGTGGCGTTTGGGTTAGGTTCATGCTCAAACCGGTGGAATCGAGAGGCGAGGAGCGGCCATTCAGGCCATCCCGCTGAACCGTGAGCCGCCTGCGATGGCGACCTCCGGCTGGTAGAATTTGATGGCGCTGAGCCGCCTTGACGTCTTGAGGAGTTGACCGATGTCGACGCAGATTTCCGTCCCGCAACAATTGCTGCTCGAGCGCATCCTGACCCTGGAGCTGGTGCGCGTGACCGAGCGGGCGGCGGTGTCGGCGGCGCGGCTGCGTGGCCACGGCCAGGAGAAGCCGGCCGACCAGGCGGCGGTCGACGCGATGCGCCGCGAGCTCAACAAGCTGCCGATCGAGGGCACCGTCGTGATCGGCGAGGGCGAGCGCGACGAGGCGCCGATGCTGTATATCGGCGAGAAGGTCGGCCTGAACGCCGGTCCGAAGGTCGACATCGCGGTCGACCCGCTCGAGGGCACGACCCTCTGCGCCAAGAACATGCCGGGCGCGATCGCGACCATGGCGATGGCCGATGGCGGCACCCTGCTGCATGCGCCCGACGTCTACATGCAGAAGATCGCGGTCGGGCCCGGCTACGCCAAGGGAGTGGTCGACATCGACGCCAGCCCGGCCGACAACGTCCGCCGCCTCGCCAAGGCCAAGGGCGTCGAGCCCGGCGCCATCACCGTGCTGGTGCTGGACCGTCCGCGCCACGCCGACATCATCCAGGGCGTGCGCTCGACCGGCGCCGCGGTCCGCCTGATCACCGACGGCGACGTCGCCGGCGTGATCCATTGCGCCGACCCCGATAACACCGGCGTGGACATGTATCTCGGCACCGGCGGTGCGCCCGAGGGCGTGCTGGCGGCCGTCGCTCTGCGCTGCATCGGCGGCCAGATGCAGTGCCGCCTGATCCTCGACACCGAGGAGAAGCGCGAGCGCGCCCACAAGATGGGCGTCGGCGACCCCAAGATGATCTACGGCATCGAGGACATGGCCCGCGGCGACTGCCTGTTCGCGGCCACCGGCGTCACCACGGGCTCGCTGCTCTCGGGCGTCAAGTTCCGCAAGGACGGCGTGATCGAGACGGAGACCGTCGTCATGCGCTCGGTCACCGGCACCGTGCGCTACATCCGCGCCGAGCACCGGCAGCTCGAGAAGTTCCACCTCGACTAATCCCGGCCCGCTATTCCGGGGTACGCGACGCGTGAACCCGGAATCCCGAGCTCGCAAGTCGCGATTCCGGGTCTGCGCGCTTCGCACGCATCCCGGAATGACGAAGTCGGAGAGTGGTTCAGCATGTCCGATCTGTCCATGGTCAAGGCGCTGGTGTTCGACGTGTTCGGCACCGTCGTCGACTGGCGCACCAGCCTGATCAACGACTTCACGGCGTGGTCGGCCAAGCGCGGCATCCAGGGCGACTGGACCGCGCTGGTCGATGGCTGGCGCGGGCTGTATGCTGGCTCGATGGACGAGGTCCGCAGGCATCCCGAGCGCGGCTATCTCATCCTCGACGTTCTGCACCGGCGCTCGCTCGAGACGCTCGTCGCCAAGCTCGGCATCGCCGGCCTGACCGAGGCCGATCTCGATTATCTGACGCGCGGCTGGCACCGGCTGCATCCGTGGGCCGACAGCGTCGCCGGGCTGACCCGGCTGAAGTCCAGATACATCATCTCGCCGCTCTCCAACGGCAATGTCGCGCTGCTGACCAACATGGCGAAGTTCGCAGGGCTCCCGTGGGACCTGATCCTCTCCGCCGAGCTGTTCGAGCACTACAAGCCCGATCCCGAGACCTACCTCGGCGCAGCTCGTCTGCTCGGCCTTGCGCCCGGCGAGGTGATGATGGTCGCCGCGCACAACAATGATCTCGAAGCCGCCCAGCGCTACGGTCTGAAGACCGCCTTCGTCGCGCGCCCCACCGAATACGGCCCGCTGCAGAACCGCGACTTCGAGGCGACCGGCGCCTGGGACATCGTGGCCGCCGACTTCAACGGCATCGCCGACCGGCTCGGCTGCTGATCCTCCGTTCTCACGCGCCCGACATGATCACGCCGTACCAGCCGAGGCCCTTGTAGGTCTCGTAGCCTGGCGTGGCGTGGAAGGCGACCATGCGCCCGGATGCATCCTGGTAGAAGCCGCTGCGCTTGCCGTCGAGCTTCAGCGAGACGCGCTCGCTGAGGATGCCCTGGCCGTCGGAGGACGCGATGACACGATGGCTGGAATCCACCAGCAGCGCGCGGGCCTTGTCGCTCTCGCTGACGCGCACGCCCTGGACGATCGCGCGCGCCTGCGCCTCCCAATCGAAATGGATGGCAAGCACGCCAAGTGGCCTGCCATGAGCCTGGCCGTTCTCGCGCACCGACGCGCAGTAGGTCGCGACCTGGGCGTTGCCGAGCAGCGGCTGGCACTCGACGTCGCCGGCGACGTAGTCGTCGCCGGAGCGCAGGCCGCGCGCCTCGCGAAACCATTTCGTGTCGGCCACGCTCTGGCCGACCACATTGTAGCGGTCGGCGCGGCCGTTCGCGATCACCTTGCCGCTAGGGTCGCACAGCCAGAGATCGAGATAGACCGTGTAGGCGGAGAGGATCACCGCAAGACGTTCGGAGACATGGGCGACGCGGTCTGCATCCGGCGCAGCGGCGCAGTCGACCACCGCGGAATCGGTCGCCCACCAGCGCACGTCGCAGGTCCGTTCATAGAGATTGCGGTCGATCAGCTCGATCGCGTTCAGAGCGAGGTCGACCATGCGTTCGCCGCGGGCGCGCTCCGTCATGCGCTCGATCGAGCTTTTGAGATTGCCGGTGCGGGTGGTGAGCTGGCCTTCGAGCTCGCGCGCGATGGTCTCGACCTGCTGGCCGACCGCGCGCACCTCCTGCGCCACGACCGCAAAGCCGGCGCCTTGGGCGCCGACGCGCGAGCTCTCGATCAGGGCGTTGAGGGCCAGCATCTTCATCTGATTGGTGATCTGCTGGATCGACTTGGTCTTCTCGCAGGCGATCTGGTTGACCTCCCCGGTGAGCCGCGCGATCAGCGCGGCGACGTCGGTTTCGTCCTGGGGAGCCGCCGGAGAGGGAGCGATCGAGGGCGAGGTCTTCAGCTCAGTCGCGGAAAGCATTGAAACAACTCCATATCATCGCTGTCTCGGTCGATGCGGAGACTGCGAGCAATCAGTCGGTATCATTTGATTGAAATGTCCGAGAGTTCGCCTAACGGGCGTTTAATGCACGTTCCCGAACACAGCTGTAATTTTAGGCAAGCCGCATTATATCTCATCAGTTGTCCCTCTCAGGTTGTGATTTCCCCGATGTTGCATCGCGATTCCAGTGGGTTCCCGTCTCGGAGCCTGTCGCGCGCGGCGCGTTGCTGTAGATTCGCGGCGCTCAATTTCGAATCGCCCATGCGACACGCGAGGCCCTTAGCCTGATGGCACCGTCCGCCCTTGCCTTGCCCCTGAGCGCCCCGCCGGCGTTCCTGGGCGTGCGGCTGTCGCTC
This sequence comes from Bradyrhizobium sp. HKCCYLR20261, assembly GCF_051168435.1. Lineage (NCBI taxonomy): Bacteria > Pseudomonadati > Pseudomonadota > Alphaproteobacteria > Hyphomicrobiales > Nitrobacteraceae > Bradyrhizobium > Bradyrhizobium sp. HKCCYLR20261. Next base: position 127,960 of record NZ_JBNPUZ010000014.1, on the reverse strand, counting down.
ACCAACAAGCTGTGGCGCGACCGGCTGGACGCGCGCGGCGCGGCGCGGGCGCTCGCGATCGTGCAGCGCTATCAGTTGCCGGAGATGCTGGCGCGGGTGCTGGCCGGGCGCGACGTCGAGCTCGATGCGGTCAACGACTTCCTCGATCCCACCATCCGCAAGCTGATGCCGGATCCGTTCACGGTGACGCAGATGGAGGCCGCGGCCAAGCGCCTCGCCGATGCCGCCGTGAACGGCGAAAAAGTCGCGATCTTCGGCGACTACGATGTCGACGGCGCGACCTCGGCGGCGCTGCTCGCCTGGCACCTGCGGCATTGCGGGCTCGACCCGCTGATCCACATTCCCGACCGCATCTTCGAAGGCTACGGGCCGAACAGCGAGGCCATCCGTGGCCTCGCCAGCAAGGGCGCGACCTTGCTCGTGACCGTCGACTGCGGCACCACCAGCCTGGAGCCGCTGGCCGAGGCGCGGCGGCTCGGCATGTCCGTGGTCGTGATCGACCATCACCAATGCGGCGAGGAACTGCCGGAGGTCGATGCGCTGGTCAATCCGAACCGGCCGGACGATCTCTCCGGTCTCGGCCATCTCGCCGCGGTCGGGCTCACTCTGGTGACGCTGGTCGCGGTCAATCGCGAGTTGCGCGGCCGCGGCTTCTTCAGCAGCACGCGGCCGGAGCCGGATCTGCTCGGCATGCTGCATCACGTCGCGCTCGGCACCGTCGCCGATGTCGCGCCGCTGGTCGGCCTCAACCGCGCCTTCGTCGCCAAGGGCCTGATCGCGATGCGCCGCCGCGATCATGTCGGCCACACCGCGCTGATGGATGTGGCCCGGCTCAACGGCCCGCCCGAGGCCTGGCATCTCGGCTTCATGCTGGGGCCGCGGATCAATGCCGGCGGGCGCATCGGCCGCGCCGATCTCGGGGTGCGGCTGCTGCTGGAAACCGACGTGTCGGAAGCCGCGCGGATCGCCGCCGAGCTCGACCGGCTCAACACCGAGCGCCGTGTCATCGAGCAGCATGCGGAGGCGCAGGCCGAGGCCGAGGCGCTGGCCTCGCTCGGCCTGGAGGACAAGGGCGCGGTCATCGTCACGGCGTCCGAGGGCTGGCATCCCGGCGTGGTCGGGCTGGTCGCGTCGCGGCTGAAGGAAAAGTTCGCGCGCCCCGCGTTCGCGATCGCGCTGGAGCCGGGCGGCATCGGCACCGGCTCGGGCCGTTCCATTCCCGGCGTCGATCTCGGCAAGGCCGTGCGCCACGCGGTGGAGCAGGGCCTCCTGATGAAGGGCGGCGGGCATGCGATGGCGGCCGGCGTCACCCTGCGCAAGGAGCGGCTGGCGGAGTTTCGCGCCTATCTCGAAAACGCGCTCGCCGCCGATGTCGCCGAGGCGCGGCACGTCAACGAGATCCTGATCGACGGCGCGATCAGCGCGCGCGCGGCAACGCCCGAGCTGGTCCACACGCTCAATCGCGCAGGGCCCTTCGGCAGCGGCAATCCCGAGCCGATCGTGGCGCTGCCGTCGCATCAATTGGTCTACGCCGACGAGGTCGGGCAGGCGCATCTCAAGCTGCGCTTCAAGTCCGGCGACGGCGCCACCGTGAACGCGATCGCGTTCCGCTCGGTCGGCCAGAAGCTCGGCAACGCCCTGGTGCAGCATCGCAGCCAGGTCCTCCACGTCGCGGGCACGCTGACCGTCGACCGCTACCAGGGCGTCGAGCGCGTGCAGCTGCGCGTGCTCGACGTCGCCGTGCCGGATCATGGCCCGGCGATGATCAGGTAGCTGTAACATCAACGGTGTCGTCCCGGCCTCCGAGCCGGGACCCATACGCCGCGGCGGATGTTGTGAGAGCGAGATGCCCATTGCCCTCCTGCCTCACACTGCTCCCTGTGGGTATGGGTCCCGGCTCGGAGGCCGGGACGACGGCGGAGGGTGTGGCGCGTGTCGTGCCTCGCACGACCAAACGCAAGCGTGACCGTTCGATCTCGCCGCGCATTCGCGCCCGAGTGATGCTCGATCGAAGCCCTCAACGAAAAAAGAGGGCGCAGGGAATGCCGGGTGAAGGCCTCACCCATGGCCCGCCTGCAAACAAAAAGCAGGCGGCAGTCACCACAGGCAAAGCCGTTTCAACCGGCATTCCCTGCGCGATGGGCTTAACGCTTATACGCGATCTCCCCGGTGTCCGGCTTGATAGCCACCGTCGCCTCCGGGCTCATCATGACCAAGAGACTTGGCGCCAGCTTCGGGGCGCCGGGACCACGCGATTTCACGTCCGCCAACTGCCGTTCGTCCGCGCACATCGAGTACGCTGCGACACATCAGCGGCCACCGCATCCCATCCTCCACGGTCGTGACGATCGCGAAGCGCCCCTCTCACGAGGACGGGACGCAAGCAGTATTTCCGAATTTCGGAATAAAAGCAAGAGGAGATTTTATCGCGAGCAGACGCCTTCGATCATCCGCCTGATTGCGCGGGCGGATTCCGCGAAGTTGCGCTATGCCGAGATGTGGGGAACGATGCGGCAGGGGGAGTCATGCATGGCCGTCGCGCTCAATATCCGGTCAGATGATGCTTCTTCGGCAAAGATCGAAGAGCTCTGGGATCGGGTCGCTGCGTTCGAGGACGCGCCATCCATGCGCGGGCTCCGTTATCGGCCGCATTTCACTCTTGCGGTCTACGAAACGCCTGACATCGATACCGCGGTTGCTTGGCAAGTCATGCGCGAGGTTGTCAGAGGTGGCGGACCGCTCAAGATCGAGTTCAGCGGGCTCGCGTGGTTCGCGCATCCTCGCTTCGTGTTGTGGGCTGTCCCTGAATCGGTCGAGGACCTCCAGCAGTGGCATGCGGCAATCTCGGCTGCAATCGACCCGGCCTGCTGTCGAGAGCATTATCGACCCGGCGCCTGGACGCCTCACTGCACGCTGGGCACGCGGATCGTGGATGCTCGACGTGCGGACGCGATGGCATTTGCGCGCGCGTTCGACCAGCCTTTCTCGGTCGTGTTTGACGTCGCCGATTGTGTGACGTTTCCGCCGGTACAGATCGTGGCGGAGCACAGGCTCGTCTGATGCTGGTCTCTTTGGTACGATCAGAAATCAGTAGATACACTCACCGCCAGATCGGCTTCGGCAGCTGCTCGGGATTGAACTTCGGGGCCGGACGCGGCGCCGGCGGAGGCGCATTGTCCGGTGAGGAGTACAGCAGGAACGCCTCGAAGGGGATGTCGGGCGCTTCTGCGGCTCGGCCGGAGCAGGTGAAGGGCGTCGTGCGGCAGGAACCTTCGAGGCAGAGGGTCAGTTCGTCCGGGCCGAACAGCGACGGTTGTCCCGGGGCGTGCCGTTTCGTCCTGATGATGGCCGTGAACCGATCGCCGCAAGCTTCGTAGCTGCCGCTATAGCTCAGCACGCCGTCGCCGCCGCAGACCTTGCCCGCGGCAAGTTGCACGATGCCGGTCCCCTGGCCCCTCGGGGTCTTGAACCAGGCGGAGTAGGTACCTTCTTTCATCATGGGACGAGCACCCGGTCGAACGGTCGCCTCATCGTTGTGCATCGCAAATTAAAGGAAGGTGAAAACGGCCGCGCCAAACCCGTGGGAACCCGGGATTTATTCGTATACAAATGGTGAGCGGCGGGTAGCTGAGCCGCAGCTGGCGGGATGTTCTGCCATTTCTCGCATCTCGCCGTGATGTTTGTCAGGCTAAGCCTCTCGGGGCCGGGTATAAGGCAACCAGCTCAGAGTCAGAAGGACACGCAATGCCCTCCGAATCCCGTTCGCCGCGTCTTGCGGTGCTCATCGACGCCGACAATGCCTCGGCCAAGATCGTCGACGGGCTGTTCGAGGAGATCGCCAAGATCGGCGAGGCGAGCGTGCGCCGGATCTATGGCGACTTCTCCAGCCCGCGCTCGCGGCCGTGGGCGGATACGCTCGCCAAATACGCCATCGTGCCGCAGCAGCAGTTCGCCTACACCACCGGCAAGAACGCCTCCGACATCACGCTGGTGATCGACGCGATGGACCTGCTGCACAGCGGCCGGTTCGACGGCTTCTGCCTGGTGTCGTCGGACAGCGACTTCACCCGGCTGGCCGCGCGCATCCGCGAGCAGGGCATCGACGTGTTCGGCTTCGGCGAGCAGAAGACGCCGGAGAGTTTTCGCCAGGCCTGCCGCAGGTTCATCTACACGGAGAATTTGCGCGGCGGCGCAGCGAGCAGCAAGGATGCGGCGCCTGCCGCGAAATCATTGATGCCGATCAGCGCCGCGACGGAGATCATCGAGAAGGTGATCAGCCAGATCGAAAGCGAGGACGGCTGGGTCGAACTCGGCGTGGTCGGCACCCAGCTCGCCAACCTCGTCTCGGATTTCGATCCGCGCACCTATGGCTGCCGGAAGCTCAGCGATCTCGTGCGCAAGAGTGGAGCGTTCGAGATCGGCGAGCAGGCCAAGGGCGGCTCGATGCGCATCCGCGTGAAGACGGCGGATGGATCTCAGCCGAAGGCGAAAGCGTCGAGGACGTCCCGCGAGACAGCCAAATCGTGATCATGCCGGTGCCGGACCGCGCTCGGCACCGACCATTTCCTTCGTCATGGCGAGCCAAGCGAAGGCGCGGCGGATCACCGCGCTCCCGCAGAGCTGAACGGCAGCACGGTCGCTGTGCTGGTCGGCTTCAGACCTTGCCGATCGTTGCGATCAGGCCGACCACACCGCCGCGCGGCCCGCTGACGGTCGAAATCATGCGGTAGCCGTCGGTCGTCCTATCGACGCGCGTTTGCCGGTCATTGTACATGTCGCGGAAGAGTGTGGCGATGTTGACTGGGCCGCCAGAGAGTTTGCGCATGTTGGTGCCGTTGTCGTTGACATAGGGCACCGCGAATTGATGCGCGATGCGCACGTCGGCGGTCGTCGTTGAAGTGAAGATCATCACGCCCTCGGAGCCCCGCAGGCCGAAGTTCCTGTCAGCGAAGTAGAGGCCGCCAAATACCACGTTGTCGGGATCGTCGGGGCCGAGGTAGTAGCGGCTACGGATCTGGACGAGCGGGGAGTCGAGATCTCCGGTGGCACGATCAGCCATGAAATTCACCATTTGGCCGTGCTCCATGTAGAGGTCGCCGCCACTCCGATTCCAGTCCTTGACGACGAACGCGTCGTCGGTGTCGTTGTAGATCACGCCCAGAATCTTCTTGGGGTTCTCGAGGAAGAGATAAAGGAGGATGGCGGCCAGCACGATGATGATGACCGCGACCGCGGTCTTCAAACCGAGCGTGGTGATGCCGGTGCGGCAGGCTTGGAGAAGCGTCTGTCCACCGCGCCAAGCCGTCCATGTCAGCTTCGCCCACGCCGTGCCGACGGTGAAAAGACTGCTGCCGACGGTCTCGATGGCGAGCTGGCCGACGGTCTTCGCATTCGACATCGACTCCAGACGCTTGCTGAGCGTGAAGACATAGTCCGAAACGCTCGATCCCTGATATCCACGAATGATATTATAATTGTGCTGCGTCACGCTGACGTTGGGTTCGAGCTCGATGTCGTCGCCAGCCAGGGCCCGCCGGATCAGATCCTCGTTTTCACCTGGGGCCGATGCGAGACCTGCGTCCGCCTGATACGCATCGATGTCCGAGAGAGCGGCTTCCAGCATCCGGCTCCGAAGGCGCCGCAGCCGGTCGGGTTCGCTGAGCGCCTCGTTGGAAACGATGGCCCGCAAATCAGTATTCCAGCGTGCGTCGAGGCGATCGATGATCTCCAGAGCGACCTGTCGCGACGTCATATTCCCGTGGTTGATGAGCTGCATCTGATCTCTCCCTGCCATTTTCCGGTAAGACCAGACCGCAGGGTATTCAATCTCAAGAAAATGTACAGATACAAATGCACCCTTAGATTGTAACTTTCTAGCGAGTGGGTTGAGCGCACTCGTGGGAGGCGTGAGGCCGTCCGCATATCTCGCGCACATTCACACCGGCGCGCCGGCGATCGCCGGCGTGAGACCGAAGCTCCAAATAGTGCAATGAAGGCGCTGATGCTGCCGTAGCCGAGATCGAACGCCGCCGTTGTCACGGGGACGTCCTGGGCCAGCATCTCCAGCGCCCTTGGCCCGGCCTACGAACCTTGAACCATCACCCGCCTTGCCGCAGCTTCGCGAGCACCTTCAAGCCACCATAGCCATCGGCCGGCGTGATGCCCGCCTTGGCCTGGAAGTCGCGGACGGCTTTCATGGTGTCGTTGCCGACGCGCCCATCGGTGCCGCCGGTGTCGAAGCCGGCGGCGGTCAGGCGCTTCTGCATCTCCTGGACTTCGGCCAAGGTCAGCGCGCGCTCGGAGCCGGGGAAGGGTTGCAGGAACGGCGGGTTGCCCAGGATGCGGTCGCCGAGATGGCAGATCGCGAGCGCGTAGCTCATCGCCGGATTGTAGGACTTCACCGAATAGAAGTTAGGACCCAGCAGGAAAGCGGGGCCGCCCTCGACCGGGATCCAGAGCTGCGCCGACGCATTCGGCTGCGGGAAGGGCTGACCGTCGGCGCGGGTGACGCCGGCCGCCTGCCAGGCCGCGTAGGTCCTGCTGCCCGACATGTTGCCGGGCGCGCGCACCTCGTAGCCCCAATGCTCGCCGCGATGATACTTGCCGCGGTTGACGAGGTAGCGCGCGGTCGAGCCGAGCGCGTCGTCGGGCCGGCCGAACGGATTGATCTTGCCGTCGTTGTCATAGTCGAAGCCGACATTGAGCCAGACCTCGGGCATCCATTGGGTGTGGCCCATCGCGCCGGCCCAGGAGCCGCGCATTTCCTCCGGCGTGCTCCAGCCGCGGTCGACGATTTTGAGCGCATTGGTGAGCTCGGTCTCCCAATAGGCCTTGCGGCGCGGCTCGTTCCAGGCAAGCGCGGCGAGCGCCGGAAACACCGGGCGCATGTGGTTCTGCTGCACGAGGGGATCGCCGTAGGCTGACTCCACGCCCCACAGCGCGAGCAGCGTGCCGCGCTCGACGCCGAAATCCTTTTCGATGCGCGAAAACAGCGCCTCGTTCTTCGATAGCGCCGCCTTGCCGTTGATGACGCGCCAGTCGGAGACGCGGCGGTTGATGTACTGCCAGAGCTGCTCTTTGAACTCCGGCTGATTGCGCATCTCCTTGAACACGGTCATGTCGGGCTCGAGCCGGGACATCACGCGCGTCCAGGTCGCCTGCGAGATGCCCTTGGAAAGCGCGCGGCTGCGGAAGCCGTCGCGCCAGGCCTCGAACTCGGCCGGGGCGGCCGTGGCCGGCAGCGAGGGAACGAGCAGCGCTGCGGCGCCGAGGCCGGAGCGGAGCAGGGCGCGGCGGGTGGTGGAATCGGGCTGGGTCATGACGGCCATTCTAGCCGGTCGGGACCCTCAGCCGCAAAGGCCGGGACGCCGCGGGAACTCGGCTAGGCCTGATGCAGATCGGCCGCGACATGCGCCAGCCAGCGGCGGATGGCGGCGAGGTCGCGCTGGCTCAGTCCGCGGACGAGCCGGCGCTCCAGCACCGTGGCCTGGCGCCGCGCCCTGGCCAGCAAAGCAAGGCCGTGGCGGGTCAGCGTCCACTGCAGCACCCGGCCATGCACCGGATGCGGCGCGCGCGCGATGGCGCCATCGCGCTCGAGATTGCCGATGATCACGTTCACGGTCTGCGGCGTCAGCAGCGCGATGCGGGCACAGTCGGCGCCGGAGAGTCCCGGATAGGCCTTGAGCATCGTCAGCACGACGAACTGCGGATGGGTGAGGCCGGTCGAGGCGAGCGCGCGTTCGAGCGACAGCCTGGCCGCCGCCTGCGCCTGGCGCAGGAGATAAGCGAGATGTCCGTCCTCGCCGCGCTTGCCCTCGCCGGGCGCCGGCGGACGCACGGGCTGGCCGGCGGGCGCCCGTCCTTGCCGCCGCGCGCGCGAAGGTAATGATGTCGCTGTCTTGCGCATGATCTCAGAGCTCTGATAAGTTGTCAGATATCTGATAACACGAGAGACGAACCATGTCACATGCGCGCAGCGAGTATGCCGATTTCACGCGTCAGGCGCCGGAGCTCTACCAGGCGATCCTCGCGGTGAGCCAGCAGGCGGCCAAGGCCGGCCTCGACAAGCAGCTGCTCGAGCTGGTCAAGATCCGGGCCTCGCAGATCAACGGCTGCGCGTTCTGCGTGCAGCACCACATCCTGGTGGCCGAGAAGCTCGGCGTCTCCGCCGACAAGATCAATCTCGTCGTGGCCTGGCGCGAGGCGCCGCAATTCTCGGATCGCGAGCGCGCGGCGCTGGCCTTCACCGAGGCGCTGACGCAACTGGTCGGCGGTGTGAGCGACGCGGTCTACGATGAGGCCCGCGCGGTCTTCTCCGAGACGGAGCTCGTGTTCCTCACGTCGGCGATCGGCGTGATCAACCTCTGGAACCGGTTTGGCGTGGCGTTCCGCTGGACTCCCGCCGAGCGGCCGGCTGCGCGTTGAAGGAACCTGAAGCAGGCGTTCCGGGTTGTTCATTCAACATGCTTGCGGAGGAGGTTCCGATGACCGAGCAGGGCGAACAGCTCAAGCCGAAGGATTTTCCGCTTGAAGCGGAAAAGGACCGCGTCTGCCGCCGCGACGGCAAGCCGATCGCGCAGACGGATACCGACTCGATGGCGCATGAGATCGCAGAGCGGCTCAATGCCGACGAGGATCGCCGCGAAGAGGAAAAATGGTCGGCGTAGTCCCGTCGCAGCCGAGGCTTCAGTGTGGATTGTGTCCCGCGGCAGCATCGGCCTGCGGCCCCGACGGCGGCAGGCTGCCGGTGGTGGCCGGTGGCGCGAGACGCGAGGCGATGGCTGGCGCTGACGGCGCCGGCTGAGGTCCAACCTCCCGGCCGCGCCCGCCGATCAGCCGTTCATAGGCCGCGATGAGGGTGACGTAGGGATTGACCCAGATCCAGCCGTCGCGCGTGAACAGCTGGATGTCGAAATGCAGATGGCGCGTGGTGCCGTTGGGCCGGTCGAGATAGTTCGACACCACCCCCATCGGCTCGCCCTCGCGAAGGCTGCGGCCGTTCAGCAGGCCGTCCTTGTCCAGCGCCGCGGGGTTCATGTGCATGTAGCGGAAGCGGATGTGCTCGGTGCCGCTGTTCACCTGTAACGTCACCGCCTGCTGCTTCAACGACCGGATCACGACGCTGTCGCGCACGGCCAGCACGCGCTGCTGCCACGGATCGCAATTCGCAACACCGTCGCGTCGTGTGGGGCAGGTGCCCGGCCGGAGATCCTGGCCCTGGTGTCCGAAGCCGCTGGCGCATTGGCCGACATTGAAGTCGCGCGCTTCGCAGAAGCTGTCGCGCCAGGGATACCGGCTCCACGGCTGATCGAACTTGTCGCTCGTGCGCTGCCGGCCGAACGACTGCGAGTGGACGAAGGCCGGCGCGTCGAGCGGGAACAGGATCTGCGAATAGGCCGTGAGATCGGCGCGTCCGCCTTGGCCGCGCGCGCCTGATCGCGCGACGATGTCTCCGGGCGGACGGTAGGTGAAGTCGGCATCATCGAGCGGCGGACGCCCGGCGGCGAGCGGCGTGATGGCTGGTGCCCGGCGCGAGGGTTGCCCGCCTGTCACGCGCAGCGCCCGCAGGAAGCGCTCGGCCACGGGATAGGCCTCGCGGCAGGCCAGCCGGCGCGGCCGCGGCGCGCTGTCGAGGCATTGGATCGAGACGACATAGGGGACGCCGAAGCGCGTGAAGGCGTAGCGGACATAGCCCTCGCGGATGAAGCGGCGCAGATCGGGATATTGGGCCCGGAGCGCCTTCACGCTCTCGCCTTTGCCGCCGGCCGGATCGGCGATGTCGTAGGTCAGGGCGGAGCCGGTGATCTGCACCTCGATCGGCCTGGCGAAGATGCGCGACGGCAGACCGGCAGTGACCTCGACCGGCAGCGAGAACACGGCGTCGTAGCCGGAGGGGCCGGCGTCGAACAGGTCGGTGTGGAAATCGGACTGGTAGAAGGACAGCGCGTGCGGATCGACCGTGGCCCTGGCCCGGGCGCCGAGATAGGCGGAGGTGTCGAACGGCAGCAAAACGGGGACCGGACTGCGTCCGATCCCCGTGAAGATGGTCGAGGTCAGGCCGTTGAGCTGGACCAAAGCGGGACGCCTGCGCGGATCATCCGCAGTGAGATCATGCCTGCGTGCCGCGAGGGCGACATTCGCCGCGATCTCCGGCGCCTCGCCAAGCTCGGCGCGGAGCTGTTCGAGCGCCGCGCGCCAGTCGGCGCGATGCAGCGTGACGGCCGGGGTGGCGAACGTGTCGGCTGCGCGCCCGGCAGGCGCTGCAGCCAGCGTGATGACCGCCGCCAGGATGGCGACGATGTTGGTGACCCTTGCCCCCAATCCCCGCGCCCCCCGGCGTCAGATCATCCCAAACGCCAGGTCAGTCCTTGGCGCGCTCGCAATATGAGCCGTCCTCGGTCATGACGACAATCCGGGTGCCGACGGTGATGTGCGCGGGCACGCCGGTGCGGACACCGTTGGACAGCACGGCCGGCTTGTAGGACGACGACGCGGTCTGGCCCTTGGTGACCGGCTCGGTCTCGACGACTTCGAGCGTCACACGCTGTGGCAGGGTGATCGCCACCGGCACCACGTCGTGCATCGACAACTTGACGGTCATGTTCTCCTGGAGATAGGCCGCCTGGGTGCCGACCACGTCCTTCGGCACCTGGACCTGGTCATAGGTCTCCGGGTTCATGAAGTGGAAGCCGTCGGCGTCTTCGTACAAATAGGTGAAGTTGCGCTCTTCGATCGTCGCCTTCTCGACCTGGTCGGTGGTCTTGAAGCGCTCGGAGATCTTCACGCCGTCGCTGATTCGGCGCATTTCGATCTGGCTGACCGGGGTACCCTTGCCAGGATGGATGTTCTCGGCGGTCACGACGACGTAGAGCTTGCCGTCTTGCTCAATGACGTTACCCTTGCGAATAGAGCTGGCGATGACTTTCAAAGCTGTTTTTCCTGAGTCTGGGGCCCGGCAACGGGCGGAGCCGGGCTGCGCGTGGGCGCCGGATGCGGTTTCGGGGCGCAACATACTGATTTTGTCCGAGCTTGCCAGCCTTTTGGCCAGTCTTTTGGCGATCGCCTGATGTCGTCAGAGCCATCCCCGTCACCCTGGTGGTCGCCTCAGCGGCACGCCGATGTCAGACCGTTCCTGCAGGCGCGAGCTGCCGTGACGCGCGCCTTGCGGGCCTGGTTCGAGGAGCAGGGGTTTACCGAGGTCGAAACCGGCATTCTGCAGGTCTCCCCGGGCAACGAGACCCATCTGCACGCCCCGGCGACCGAGTTGATGGCGTCGGATGGAACCCGACATCGACGGTATCTCCGAACCTCTCCTGAATTCGCCTGCAAGAAGCTGCTGGCTGCCGGGGAGCGACGGATCTTCGAATTCGCCCGCGTCTTCCGCGACCGCGAGCGCGGCGACCTGCATCTGCCGGAATTTACCATGCTGGAGTGGTATCGGGCCGAGGCGCCGTACGACGCCATCATGGCCGATACGGTGGTCGTGATCGCCCATGCTGCCCAGGCCACCGGCATCAGGCAATTTGCCTTCCGTGGCCGGAGCGCCGATCCATTCGCCGAGCCGGAGCTGCTGACTGTGGCGAATGCGTTCGAACGGCATGCCGGCATCGACCTGCTGGCGACAATCCGGGACGGCGTCGGCGACCGCGACGCGCTCTGCGTGGCGGCGCAGGGCAAGATCCGCATCAGCGACGACGACACCTGGTCGGACCTGTTCAGCAAGCTCCTGGTCGAGCATGTCGAGCCGCAGCTCGGCAATGGACGGGTGACCGTGCTGTATGAATATCCGACGCCGGAGGCGGCGCTGGCGCGGGTGGCGGCGGATGCCCGTGTCGCCGAACGGTTCGAGGTCTATGCCTGTGGCGTCGAGCTTGCCAACGGCTTTGGCGAACTCACCGATGCCGCCGAGCAGCGCCGGCGGTTCGAGGCAGAGATGAACGAGAAGCAGCGGCGTTACGGCGAGCGCTATCCGCTCGACGAGGATTTTCTCGCCGCCGTCGCCGCCATGCCGCAGGCGAGTGGCGTCGCGCTCGGCTTCGACCGGCTGGTGATGCTGGCGGCGGGCGCGGCTAGGATCGACCAGGTGGTGTGGACGCCGCCGGCAGGTGAGCAGCGATGAACAGGATCGAACGGCCCACGACATTGCGCAGCGCCGACGACCTCGTCGCGCAGGGGCTCGTCGATGCCGCCGACAAGCCGGCGCTCGACCGCGTCGCCGAGCGCTATGCGGTGGCGGTGACGACGCATCTCGCCGATCTCATCGACAGCGACGATCCCAATGATCCGATCGCGCGGCAATTCGTGCCCTCCGCGGACGAGCTGAGCGTCGCGCCTGGCGAGCGCGATGATCCGATCGGCGACGATGCGCATGCGCCGGTGCCGGGCATCGTCCACCGCTATCCCGATCGCGTGCTGCTCAAGCTCGTTCATGTCTGCGCGGTCTATTGCCGCTTCTGCTTCCGCCGCGAGATGGTCGGGCCGGGCAAGGACAATGCGCTGTCGGAGCCCGCCTATCGCGGCGCGCTCGACTACATCCGCGCGCACGGTGAAATCTGGGAGGTGATCCTCACCGGCGGCGATCCCCTGATGCTGTCGCCGCGGCGGCTGAGGGAGATCATGACCGATCTCGCGGCCATCGATCATGTGAAGATCATCCGCATCCACACGCGGCTGCCGGTCGCCGATCCCGCGCGCATCACCTCGGCCTTGGTCGATGCGCTGACCGTGCAGGGGGCGGCGACCTGGGTCGCGCTGCACGCCAATCATCCGCGCGAGCTGGCCCCGGACGTTCGGCTGGCCTGCGCGCGGCTGGTTGACGCAGGAATTCCGCTGGTCAGCCAGTCCGTGCTGCTGCGCGGCGTCAATGACAATGCGGCGACGCTGGAGGCGCTGATGCGGGCGTTCGTCGAGACCCGTATCAAGCCGTATTATCTGCACCATGGCGATCTCGCGCCGGGCACCGCGCATCTGCGCACCACGCTGGCCGAGGGCCAGGCGCTGATCCGCGCGCTGCGCGGCCGCGTCTCCGGCCTGTGCCAGCCGGACTACGTGCTCGATATCCCCGGTGGCCACGGCAAGGCGCCGGTGGGGCCGCAATACCTCACTGCCGAGGATTCTGTTGAGCTGCATCATGCCGCAGCTGCGCAAACACGCTATCGTGTGATTGACTATTGCGGCGAGGCGCATCTCTATCCGCCCGCTGAGGAATGAGTGTCCGGCCGATTCCGCTGACACGGAGGAGCAACATGAAGAAACTTGCGATCGCGATGGGGCTCCTGATCCTGGTCGCCGATGGCGCGGCGCTGGCGCAGAGCACCGGCGCGGGCAGCGATCCGTCGACGCAGATGCAGAGGAAGCGCCGCCAGCCGCGGCCGAGCGACCTGCCGAAGACCGAGCAGGTCGAAGAGAATTCCATGGGCAATGTGAGCAAGGAAGACCGCGAGCTCGACCGCAAGATCAAGAGCATCTGCCGCGGCTGCTGAGCCCATCGGCGACGCGCCAGAGGCGCGCCGCCGCGTTGAGACTTACGCCGAGCGCTCGCGCAGCGAGTCGCGACGCTTCTCGCGACGCGCGGTGACGGCATCGGCGAGCTGCTCCAAAACCTCCACCGTCGTGTCCCAGCCGATGCAGCCGTCGGTGATGCTCTGGCCGTAGGTCAGCGGCACGCCGGGCTTCACGTCCTGGCGCCCGGCGACGAGATGGCTCTCGATCATCACGCCCATGATGCGCTGCTCGCCATTGGCGAGCTGGCCCGCGATGTCGGCGGCGACCAGCGGCTGGTTCTCCGGCTTCTTGCTCGAATTGGCATGGCTGGTGTCGATCATCAGCCGCGCCGGCAGACCGGCCTTGACCAGCTCGGCGGAGGCCTGCTCGACATGGGCTGCGTCGTAGTTCGGGCCGGCGCCGCCGCGCAGGATGATGTGGCAGTCCTCGTTGCCGGTCGTTGCCGCAATGCCGGAGCGGCCGCCCTTGGTAACCGCCATGAAATGATGCGGATGCGCGGCCGACTTCACCGCGTCGGCGGCGATGCGGATGTTGCCGTCGGTGCCGTTCTTGAAGCCGACCGGGCACGACAGGCCCGAGGCCAGCTCGCGATGGATCTGGCTTTCGGTGGTGCGCGCGCCGATCGCCGCCCAGGCGACGAGGTCGGCGATGTATTGCGGCGTCGTCATGTCGAGGAATTCGCATCCCGCGGGCAGGCCGAGATTGTTGACGGCCGACAGCACGTTGCGAGCCAGCCGCAGGCCCTTGTTGATGTCGAAGGAGTTGTCGAGGTCGGGATCGTTGATCAGGCCCTTCCAGCCGACAGTCGTGCGCGGCTTCTCGAAATACACCCGCATCACGACCTCCAGCCGGTCGCTCAGGCGCTCGCGCAGGGCGGCGAGGCGGCTCGCGTAGTCCAGCGCGGCCTTGGGATCATGGATGGAGCAAGGGCCGACGATGACCAGCAGGCGGTCGTCCGTGCCGGTCAGAATGGCATGGATGGCGTTGCGGGCGGCCATCACGACGCGGGTGGCGGTGAGGGTGCGGGGAATCTCGCCCATCACCTCCACGGGCAGGCTCAATTCCTTGATTTCCTTGATACGAAGATCGTCTGTGGTGCTCAGCACGGCGGGCTCCTGAAGTCTTTCGAAGGGCACCTGCCGGCATAAAAAAAGCCGCCAGGTCTGGCGGCTTGTTCGGATATCTTGCTGCAATGTGTCAGATTGAGCGCGATCCTCCCGCCGCCAGCGAGCTGTCGTAGGTAAAGTACCAATAATAGCTGGTGGCGGCGTTGATCATGGTCGTCCTATAGCGGCCGCACGGCCGCTTGTCATCCCAAAAAATGGAAGCTCCGGACTCAGCTGTTGCGGGCGGCCAGCGCCATGCCGATCATCGACAGGCCGCCGAACAACAGGTTGATGCCGACAAGGAGGCCGATCGCCCAGGTCGCGGTGCCCGGCAGGCCGGAAATGATGATCCCGGCGATGGCGATGTCGACGACGCCGGAGATCGCGAGCCACGACCATCGCCCGGACAATTCGCGCCGGTGCTCCAGCGCATACATGATGGTCGCCACGCCTTCGGCCAGGAAATAGACGCCGATCACGATCGTCAGTGTCACTGTGCCCTGGACTGGCTGGGCCACCAGGATCAGGCCCGCGACGATCGCGAGGGCGGCCGACAGCAGCGACCACCAGAAGCCCGGCATGCCGCGCGCCCAGAAGGTGATCGCAAGGCCGGCGATGCCCGAGATCAGAAACATCCAGCCGAGGAAGATCGTCACCGCGAGGCTTGCGATCGGCGTGAGGATCATGGCCAGGAGCCCGAGCACGGCCAGCAGGATGCCTTCGATCAGGAACGCCTTCCAATGCGCGCGCACGGCCGCGCTCATCTGCGACCTCATGCGCTCGAGGTCGGGGGGAATCATATCCTGGGGAAGGGTCATGCTCGTCACTCCGGCAAGCTCAGCGCAGGTAACGCCGCCTGCCCACCCCACATGGGATGGAACGGCGGTGGGAACAAGCGCGTGAGGCGCGTTTCGTTGCCAATTCGAACGCGGACAGCGCGGTCTACGCCGTCGTCCGCATCCGATTGCGGCCGAAGATATAGATCGTGGTCGTGACAACCAGGAGGGCGACCCCGAGCAGGATGGCCGTCAGCCCCAGCGGAACCAGGACGCCGGCAACGTTGCGGTCGGGGTTGAGCAGCCAATGCCGCACCGAGGTCAGCACGAAGCCGAGGCCGACGAAGCCGGCGGCGCCGCCCAGCAGCAGCATCGCCCACATCCGGCGCAACTGGCTGAGCTTGGCCTTGGCGACCTCGGTCCGCGGCGTGTGATGGTGGGCCACCCGGCGCACCAGCCGCACCGCGAGCCCGATCGAGGAGAAGCCGATCAGCACGCTGACCGCGCCGAGCATCAGCCGGGACGTCGGATCGAGGCTGGAGGCGCGCTGCAGCAGCAGCAGCGGATAGTCGAACGCCGCATGCAGCATCACCGGAGCGGCCAGCACCAGCGCCCAGCTCGACATCCGCGCCCAGTCGCGATTGTGGCGGTTGGCGCCGAGCGCGGTCGAGGTGCGGGCGATCGCGAGATAGGCGCCGGCGATGATGCCGAGCGCGCCATGGAATGGCACGGTGAGCACGCTGCGCAGGATCGCGAGGGACCGCCACATCTCGGCGTGCTGGACCAGATAAGCGAGGTTCTCATAGGCGGCAAAGCCGAGACCGACGGCTGCGCCATAGAACACGGTGTCCATGGCATTGCCCACCTGCCGCCGACGGGACCACAGCGCCGCGATGACCGCCACCTTGGCGATCTCTTCCGGCAGGGCCACGCTGAACAAGGCGCGGACCGCCTGCGCGATCCAGGGATTCTCGATCGATAGCCCGACGTGCTGAAACGGAATCCTGATGATGCCGAGCAGCAGCACGCTGGCGGCGCCGAGCAGGAAGGCCGTCCAGATCTTCAGCGGCGGACCGGAATTGTCGCCTGCGGCAACGACGAGCCACAGGATCAGCAGCGCCGGCGCAATCGCCGCCGTGCCGACCACGGTCGCGAGCGCTTCGAGCAGGTTCATTTGCGACGGCAGGTAGGCCATGGTCTCCCTTCATCCAGAGCCGCTTGCGGAACCGGCTGTTCAGCTCCCGCTCCGGACATCAGCGCCATGAGCGGCCCGTGGCGGCGGGGCAAGACCACCATGTCGGCAGAAACGGCCGATCATCAAGACATCAATGGTGTTATGTAGCGCCCCGCGCGCTGTCGGTTCGCACGCGAGGGCCTTAACGCGACCGGGAGCCCCTGGATGCAGGGCTTTCACTGTCTCGCGTCGGGGCGTCGCGCCGCGGTTCCACAGGCATCCCCGCATCGGTTCGGGATGTCGGCGCCGCCTGCGCCGTGGTCGGCGTTTCCACGCAGCTCAGCCGCGGAACCGGATCCGCGACACGCCGGCATTCCAGGCCCTCCGCGAACGCGGCCTGGCTGACGAAGCACGCAACAAGGACAATCGAAACGCGTTTCATGGTGCCCCTCGGAGCAGGCTCGGACGGCCTGCCAAGCAGGAATCGACGTCGATGGTGTCGATCGATGATGCCCGGCCATCCATCGTCGCGAAAGTGTGCATTTCTTTGACCAATGTCGCCGTCATTCCAATTTTCTCCCCAGATTTGCGTGTGATATTGGTGCTTTTCGCGAATTGCGAGAATTTCGTCCGGGAGACGGGCACTGCCGCTGCCGCTGCCGCTGCTCCGCCGAACGGTCCTGCTCGGCCGCGAGCGAGATGGCGCGCCGCTGTCGACTTTGGCTCAGTTGCCCCCAGCTTGCTCCCGGATCCGGACCGACGCGGTCTTGATGCGGCGCAGCGATCATGATCGGTTGCCGCGACGATGTCGCCGCCTTGGTCGCTTTCCGACAATTCCTGTGCTCCCCGCTATCGCCGCGGCTGGGTGGACGACGCCGTCGCCGCCATCGAGGCCGACCAGTGCCGGACCGCCGACACCCACCTCATCCGGCTGATCGTGCCCGCGCTCGCCGGCATCGACATCTACCTGAAGGACGAGTCCACGCATCCGACCGGCAGCCTCAAGCACCGGCTCGCGCGCTCGCTGTTTCTCTATGCCCTTTGCAACGGCCATATCCGCGAGGGCACGCCGGTGGTCGAGGCCTCCTCGGGCTCGACGGCGGTCTCCGAGGCCTATTTCGCGCAGATGATCGGCGTGCCGTTCTACGCGGTGATGCCGCGCACCACCTCGGCGGAGAAGATCGCGGCGATCACCCATTACGGCGGCAACTGCCATTTGATCGATGACGGCCGCTTCCTCTACGCCGAGGCGGCGGCGCTCGCGGCGCGGCTCGGCGGCCATTACATGGATCAGTTCACCTTCGCCGAGCGCGCCACTGACTGGCGCGGCAACAACAACATCGCCGAGTCGATCTTCAACCAGCTCCAGGGCGAGCGCTGCCCGCTGCCGGAGTGGATCGTGATGGGGGCGGGGACCGGCGGCACCTCGGCCACGATGGGCCGCTATCTGCGCTATCGCCGCTTTCCGACAAGGCTGTGCGTGGCCGATGTCGAGCACTCCGCGTTCTTCGATGCCTTCTGCAAGGGCGACTGCGCCCAGACCTGCGACCGGCCGTCGCTGATCGAGGGCGTGGGACGTCCGCGCTGCGAGCCGTCGTTCGTGCCGGGCGTGGTCGACCGGATGATGAAGGTGCCGGACGCGGCCTCGATCGCGGCGATGAACGTGCTGACGCGACGCCTGCGGCGGCCGGTCGGCGGCTCGACGGGCACCAACTTCCTGGCGCTGTGCCGGCTTGCCGCGGAGATGCGGCAGCAGGGACAGACCGGATCTCTGGTCACGCTGATCTGCGACTCCGGCGAGCGCTATCGCCAGACCTACTACGAGCCGCAATGGCTGGCCGCCCGCGGCCTCGATCCTGCGCCCTACGAGGCGGCGCTGGCGGCCTTCCTCGACACCGGCGCGCCGCTGCCGATCGAGATTGCGGACGCCGTGAACCCGCAGCAGGCCTGACAAAGTCCCCATCCGGCCGTAGGGCGCCAGCCGGAAACGCCACCGCCATCGCCGGGATTCCTGATCTGGATCAACGAACGCGCCTGAGAACTGCGCTTTCGTCCGACCAACGCAAGCTTCGAGGCGCGCCCTGAACGCCGCATGCGGGAAGCAGGGCAGGGGAAGGACGGATCAGGTGATGAACTACGACAGCTATTTCGACCGCGCCCTCGACCAGCTGCATCAGGAACGCCGCTACCGCGTCTTCGCCGATCTCGAACGCCTCGCCGGCCGCTTCCCGCGGGCGATCTGGCATTCGCCTGACGGCCCGAAGGACGTCGTCATCTGGTGCTCCAACGACTATCTCGGCATGGGTCAGCACCCCAAGGTGATCGGCGCCATGGTCGACGTCGCCGCGCGGATGGGCACGGGCGCCGGCGGCACCCGCAACATCGCCGGCACCAACCATCCTTTGATCGAGCTCGAGCGCGAGCTCGCCGATCTCCACGGCAAGGAGGCGGCGCTGGTATTCACCTCCGGCTACGTCTCCAACGAGACCGGCATCTCGACGATCGCAAAACTGCTGCCGAACTGCCTGTTGCTGTCGGATGCGCTGAACCACAATTCGATGATCGAGGGCGTGCGCAAGTCGGGCGCCGAGCGGCAGATCTGGCGGCACAATGACCTCGCCCATCTGGAAGAGCTCTTGCGCGCCGCCGATCCGGACCGGCCCAAGCTGATCGTCTGCGAGAGCCTGTATTCCATGGACGGTGATGTCGCCCCGCTGCATCGGATCTGCGATCTCGCCGAGCGCTATGGCGCGCTGACCTATGTCGACGAGGTCCATGCTGTCGGCATGTACGGCCCGCGCGGCGGCGGCATCGCCGAGCGCGACGACGCCATGGCCCGGATCGACATTCTCGAGGGCACGCTGGCCAAGGCGTTCGGCTGCCTCGGCGGCTACATCGCTGCCAATGCCAATCTGATCGACGCCGTCCGCTCCTATGCGCCGGGCTTCATCTTCACCACGGCGCTGCCGCCGCCGGTCTGCGCCGCCGCGACCGCGGCGATCCGCCACCTAAAGACCTCGCATTGGGAGCGCGACCGCCACCAGGACCGCGCCGCCCGGCTCAAGGCGGTGTTGAACGCCGCCGGCCTGCCGGTGATGCCGTCGGACACCCACATCGTGCCGGTCCATGTCGGCGACCCCGAGAAGTGCAAGACCGCCTCCGACCTGCTGCTGGCCGAGCACGGTATCTACATCCAGCCGATCAACTACCCGACCGTGCCGCGCGGCCTGGAGCGGCTGCGCATCACGCCGTCGCCGTATCATGATGACGGCCTGATCGATGCCTTGGCCGAGGCGCTGGTCGATGTCTGGGACCGGCTCGGCCTGGCGCGCGCCCCGCAGGCGCTGGCGGCGGAGTAGGCCGCCGGCTGTCCCCTCGATCGTTCTCCCCGCCTGTCAGGTGACCCTGTCAGTTTGATCTGCCGCAATGCCGCCCGCGCCCGCGCGGGCGTAGTCTTTTGCGATCAGGGGAGCATGCCGGCTCGGCACAACCCAGCCCGGCGCAAAGAGGCAGCCATGGCAAAGATCATCGAAGCGCTGCTGCAGGAGCACCAGAACCTCGAGAAGCTTCTTTCGGTGCTCGAGCATGAACTGGAGCTGTTCGATCACAATCGGCGGCCCGACTATGACATCCTCCAGAGCATCATCGCCTATTTCGAGGACTATCCGCAGCGCTGTCATCATCCCAAGGAGGAGATGATCTTCGGCAAGCTGCGTACGCGCGACCCCGCCGCAGCGGCGACCTATGGCGACGTCGACGACGAGCACGAGACCGAGGCGCAGCGGCTGCGCGGCTTCGCCGACGCGGTCAACGCCGTGCTGTCGGACCAGGAGATCCTGCGCGAGAGCTTCCACGCCGCCGTGCTGCAGTTCATCGACAGCCAGCGCGAGCACCTGCGCAAGGAGGAGACGCTGCTGTTTCCGGCTGCCCTGCGCGCGCTGCAGGCCGAGGACTGGGCCGATATCGACGCCCGCATGTCGGACCGCAAGGATCCGCTGTTCGACGGCGACGTTGCCGAGAAATTCCACAACCTCGAGCGCACCATCCTGCGTTGGGAGCAGGAGGCCGAGCAGGCGCGCGCCGCCGCCGGCTGAAGGACGCTTTGTCTCACGGGCGCTTTGTCTCACTGACGCGTCGTCTCGATTGCGTCCGGCGGTCAGAGGGCTATAGTTTCCCTTCGGGGGTAGGTACTCACTCGCGGAGTTCACCATGACCGCTTCGAATACGGGGCTCGATCCTGTGAGGTCGCTGACCAAGGGCGGCCCTGAGATCGCTTCCCGTGACATCGCTGCCCGCGACATCGCCGCCCGCCGGGTGCAGATGCCGATGTCGCAGCAGAACGCCTTCGGCAGCCACGGCTACGACATGTACCAGCAGGAATTGGTGCGCCTGTCCGGTTGCCAGGAGCGCTCGGCCCGGCGTGAAAAGAAGCGCGCCCTGCTGCTGAGCTGATCGCGCTCGAGTCATCCGCCACTCCGCCGAGAACAGCTGCGGCGCAGGGTTGCGCCGACCGGCCTTGTCTATCGTCGTGGGAGCGCCGTGAAGTTTTGACGCCTTCGTCGCAACCCCCTTAACTCGTCGTTAACCAGACCGCGCGACCCTGTTCGCATACTCCCCCAGGAGTGCGCGACGGAACCGGACGGCCGGAGCCGGCAGTCGCGACAAGAAGCCGGCGGCGTAACGCCCGCCGGCTTTTTTGCGCGCGAAGGCTGGCTTGCGCTCGACGGTTCGGCCCGACAGTGTCTTTGGAGCGTGACACACCTGGCGTCGCCTCAGTTGCGCCGCGCCAGCGAGCGCAGGAAGCCCTGGTACTCCTCGTTGAGCTCCATATCGACCGCGGGCGCGAGCCGCAGCAGGACGTTGGCGATGAACGCCTGGTCGTTGCGCGGCTCTTCCAGCACCTCGCGCAGGACCGGGACGTTGTCCTCGATGTGATGCAGGAAGGCGACGCCTTTCTCGGCCGTTTCGGTCCAGCGGGCCCGGGTCCATTTCGCCAGCGGATACATGATCTCGTGGACGAAGTTGGATTTGCGCGCCTTCTCGAAGAAGCGCAGGCCTGCGCTCCAATACTCCTTCGCGCGCAGCGGCGGCGGCGGCAGATCTCCCGCGAGCATCTTCTTGCCGGCCTGTCCGACGAAATCGTCGAGCGTGGTCGGCGCATCGATGGTGGTGCGGAAGTGCCAGAGGGCGAATGAGCCAGGAAAATCCTGGCCCATCTGATCGCGCAGGGCGGTCTCGACCTTGTCGACGGCCGCCTTCTCGCCCTTCAGCGAAGCCGTCATCGCGAAGGCGAACAGCGCATCATTGCCGACCTCGTGCACGCCGCCGTTCTGCAGTTGCGCGGCCGACAGAGCGGGGGTCTTGCCGTCCGCGGGCACCGTGGCCTCGCCCGCGCGCTGCGCCTTGATGAAGGCCGTGATCTCGAGCCAGCCCATCAGGTTCGTGATGAAGGCGTCGGGATCGACATGCACGATCGCGAGGTTGAGCGGCTCCTTGCGTTTCCTCAGCTCCGTCATGTCGGTCATTTGAGCACTCCGCCGCACTTGCCAACGCGCGAGCGCTCTGTCGGCTTTGCGACAGCACCGTCCCGCTCACGTGATCTTCCGCAATGGGGCAGCAAGAAGGGTGCCAGGGCTTTTCAGACGTCTCGCGGCGCGCCTCGCACGGAACGAGTTTTGCTACGTGGTCCAGAGGCTGATTTCGCGACGAGGAGGAGGGCGGCCATGTTCACGCGCGTCTGCAAGGCCGACACGATCGACGAGGGCGGCATGCGTCTCGTCATCGCCGATGCCCAGCTGATCATGCTCGCCTGGCCGGACAATGGTGAGCTCAAGGCCTATCAGGGCATCTGTCCGCACACGGCGGCGCCGCTGGAGGACGCGGGCTTCGACGGCAAGCTGCTCAGCTGCCCGGTCCACAACTGGACCTGGGATGCGCTGACCGGCATGCCGGTGCATCCGCTGGAAAGCGCCTTGGCCGAATACCCGGTCAAGGTCGAGGACGGGGTGGTCTACATCGACACGGACGGGATAACGCCGCTCTTTGCCCCCCGCTGAGCCCGGCGGATCGGATCGATGAAGACCGTCACGGGCGGCTTGCCCGTCCGAGAAAACGCCTCTATACGTTCGCCGCGCGCGGCACGGAATCACCCTGGTGGTTCAGCCGATCCCGCAAATCATCGTCTCAAGCCGCTGATTTGTTACGGATTTTTGCCAAGAACGTGCAAGCGACGGTGATACCGCAGGCTCAGGCCCGGCGTCATTGGACGTCTTGCTCCCTTCGTCTATCGGTTAGGACGCCACCCTTTCACGGTGGAGAGAGCGGTTCGATTCCGCTAGGGAGCGCCATCCGCGCCAGTTTTCTCCCCAGAATGCCCATTCGGACCTGCTCCTGCCGCCGGGCGTTTTCGCGCGTCAACCGCCGCTCCACGATCCGGTCAACGCTCCATTAGGGTCCTTCCCGTACTGCAACGGGCAATCAGGAGACGATGATTGCCATGGCCGCGACCAAGAAGCGGGAAGCCCGTAAATCGATGAAGCAGCCGGCGTGGATCACGCTGGATGGCGGGTTCGCCGTGCGCCATTGTCTGGTCCAGGACATCTCCAGCGCCGGGGCCAAGCTGACCCTGCAGGACGCGGCCGCGCTGCCGGCGACGATCCGTCTGGCCTTTGCGCGCGATGCACGGACGGGACGGCTGTGCCAGGTGGTCTGGCGCCGCGGTGCGTCGGTTGGCGTGAAGTTTATCGGCAAGTAGCGCAACGCTGTCGCGTCGCGGCGAGCGTCGCGCTATCAAGCGGCCATGACGAGATCTTTCATCCTCGCGGCCGCATGGCTCTCGCTCGCAACGGCCGCCTGCGCGGGGTCGCCAGGATCATCGCTGCTGGCTCCGACAACACCTGCAAGCAACACGGCGCCTCCAGCCAAGAGCGCGGCGGCAGCCGGCAAGCCGGCGCCGCGTTTCGGCGCCAATCCCTGTGCGTCCTACGGCGCCAATTTCGTCCGCGTCGATGGGACCACGACCTGCGTCAAGCTCGGCGGAGCCTTGCGGGTCGAGACGGGCACATCCGTCGGCCGCTGAGATTTCACGACAGCGGCGGCGCGATGTAGCGGATGAAGGCCGGCCGCTGCGCGATCAGCCCGTACCAGCGCGCCAGGTTCGGCAAGTCCGGTTTGACGACGCCTTCGACCCCGAACCAGCGCCGCGCGTAAGCGCCGAGCGCGATATCCGCCAGCGTGAAGCTCTCGGCCTCGATGCAGGTGCGTGTCGCCAGATGGGCATCGAGCATGCGCCACATCACCGCGGCCTCGTCGGCGGCCTTTTGCAGCGCCGCCATGTCGCGCTGCTCGGGAGGCGTTCGCACCAGGCCCCAGAACAGCGGACGCTCGGTCGGCTGCACCGTCGACAGCGTCCAGTCGAGCCAGCGCTCGATGCCGGCGCGATGCCGCGGCGCGCGCGGGTAGAGCGGGGTGTCTCCGCCATAGGCGAGGCAGAGATAGCGCATGATCGCGTTGCTCTCCCACAGCACGAAATCACCGTCCACCAATGTCGGAATGCGGCCGTTCGGGTTCATCGCGAGATAGTCGGCTTCGGTGTTGCGGCCGAACTGCATGCCGGCGTCGATCCGCCGATAGGGAAGGTCGAGCTCCGCGAGACACCACAGCACCTTCTGCACGTTCACCGAATTGGTGCGGCCCCAGATTGTCAATTGCTTGTCGTGCTTGTCGGCGGACACCTGCGTCTCCTGTCTCGCGATCCCTGCGCGGATCTTAACGCATGTTACGCAAAAAGCCCCGCGCGACGGCGGGGCTTTTCGGTTGAGCGATGTCGCTCGCGGTGATCAGCGGCCGAAGAACAGCCACAGCAGAATGATCACCGGGATCGGCACGCCCAACAGCCACAGCAGAATTCCACGACCCATCTCGGCCTCCTCGTATCGTCTGCGTCAATCGGAGCGACAACGCGAGGGGGGCCTCGATGTTCCGGGCGATGAGTTCGTCGGAGGACCTACCAGTGGCCGGTGTTCGGCATCGACAGCCAGGGCTCGGCCGGCGGCTTCGGTTCGCCCTTCTGCAGCAGCTCGATCGAGTGCAGGTCGGGCGAACGGATGAAGGCCATGTTGCCGTCGCGCGGCGGACGGTTGATGGTGATGCCGAGCTTCATCAGCCGGTCGCAGGTCGCGTAGATGTCGTCGACCTCGTAGGCGAGGTGGCCGAAGAAGCGGTCCTCGCCATAGCTCTCCTCGTCCCAATTGTAGGTGAGCTCGACCAGCGGCGCGCCGCGCGTCGCGGGCAGGCTCTTCAGCAGGTGTTCATCCTCCGGCGCGCAGAGAAACACCAGGGTGAAGCGGCCCTTCTCGTTGTCGATCCGCCGCACCTCCTTGAGGCCGAGTGCGTCGGAATAGAATTTGAGCGCGGCGTCGAGATTACGCACGCGCAGCATGGTGTGGAGATAACGCATCGTTCTTGTCTCCCTGAACTCGAGGCGGATGTTCGACGGCCGCCATTCGACGCCGATCCATAGCAGCATTCGGCTCTCGCGCGCATCCCGGCCCCTGCTGCGACCGCGCGATCTCGCGCGGAATTGTGGTTCGCACGGGGAGCGTGTCCTGTCGTTCTCGACAGCGCGCCGCAGGCCTTCCGGGGGCGCGCGAATCGCTATTTTGGCAGTGATTCGCGACCTGCATGAACGGACGCGATGCGGTCTTGCGCGGGATTTTCAGCGCTTTTCGGCTGTGATGTGCGGCCAAAATCACGCAGCCATGTCGAAAATGCCTAGAAATATAGGGGAAAATGAATCGCATGCTCCATTCGATCGGCATCGCAGCTTGACTTCTCCGCGCTCCGTTGGAATTTTGGCGCCACTGTAGGTGCTTCGGGGCCCCTTGAAATGCAGGAGAATCCCGAAAAATCGCGGGGTGTCACACCACCAGACGACTGAAGTCCCGGCTGTGCAATGCAGCCAGAAAGCCCCGACCAGTCTGCGCAGCAATGCGCTGATAGCCGCGCAGTCGTCACGTCATTCATCCGTACCAATCACATCGGTACCAATCACAAGGAGATACGATGGCTACCCAACTGTCCAAGTCGCAGCTCATCGAGAAGATCGCGACGACCACCGAGCTGTCCAAGCGTGACGTCAAGAACGTCATGGAGACGCTGACCGATGTCGGCCACAAGGAGCTGAAGAAGAACGGCGTGTTCCTGGTGCCGGGCTTCGCCAAGTTCGTCGTCGTCAAGAAGCCGGCCGTGAAGGCGCGCAAGGGCACCAACCCCTTCACCGGCGAAGAGATGATGTTCAAGGCCAAGCCGGCTCGCAAGATCGTGCGCGCCCGCCCGGTCAAGGCGGCCAAGGACGCCGTCGCCTGATCAGACCATCACGGTCGATCGATCAAAGGCCCCCTGGAACAGGGGGCCTTTTTGTTGGGGCTGTCTTGTTTGGATCTGTCGTGTTGCGGGAGATGACGGCCCGTCGCGGCTGCGGTGGGTGACGTTGCCATCTGAACGCTGCCGTTTGAACGACAGCAGCGCCAGCACGACGGAATATGCTCGTCGCGTGGCGCCACCCTCGAAGACTGGGCCCTGAAATCCCCAGTACTCATCTGTCTCGATGGACCGGCCGAAGGTTCAAGGGTTTTTACGGGGGAGAATGAAGGGCCGCAGGCGCATCCGTTCGAGGGCATCACGAACCGCGCGAGCGATCCACAGGGCTTGAGGAAAAATCCCGCAATATGGCGCAGCAAGCCGTTGATTCCGCAGCCTCGCGGACTGCATCCGGGACTGTGGATATGCTGCGGATGGGCTGTGGACGATACTGTGTGAGATCTCGTGCGTTCAACGGCAACCGCCGAGCCGAGGAGGCTCGCCGGCACCGAGACCCGGCGCTCCTTGCGCGTCGTCGGACCCATGGTGCAGCGAGGCGATCGCAACGAAGCCGCCATAGCCGAGAATGTTGAAGAAGAGTTCCAGCCAGGAAGCCATTACGCGTCACCTCAACAGACTGAACGTATGGCGGCCGCCGTGGTTCCGTCGAACGCGGTGCCGGCTCAGCCTGCAACCAATTCCTCCTCGTCTGCGTTGTTTGGACGCATGGAATTGGAGGACAACATGAGAAGAACATTGGCTGTACTGGCTGCCGCAGGCGCAGTCGCTGCCACCACGCTGGCTGCACCCGCGCCGGCGCAGGCGCGCGGTATAGGGCCAGGCCTCGCATTCGGCCTCGCGGCCGGCGCGCTGACGGCTGGCGCCATCGCCTCGTCGCATCCTTACTACTACGGTCCGGGATACGGCTATTACGACTATGGCCCGCGCTACGTCTACGGCCCCGGTCCCTACGCCTATTATGGCGGGCCGTATTATCGTCGCCACCACCACTGGCGCCATCACTGGTAAGCGCAAGCGCCAGCGGTAAGACCAAGAGCCCGGAAGGCATCGCCTCCGGGCTCTGCTGTGCGTGCACGGAGGATGCGCTACTCGGCAGCTTCGCCGCGTTGCGCCTTCTTCCAGGTCTGGCTCGCATAGGCTTCGCGCTCGCGTGCGAACTTCTCTTGTGTCGACTTGAACCGCGCAACGCGCGCGGCGATGTCGGCGCGCTCCTGGGAGCGCCGGTCGTCCTGTTTCTCGTTGTGTCTCACGGCTTCTCTCTGTTCCGGGTGCCATCCGGCGAGCCTCGCCCTGAGACGCGTGACAAACTTCCTGGCGAATCGCTGCCACGATGTGGGTGCCTGATTGAGGCGTGATTGCGGTGAAGGCCCCGCGGCTCGCGCGGTGGGTTGGGGAGAGTGGCGCCGTCCGGCCCGCTTTGCCTCTCCCGGTAGAACGCTGGCTGCCGACTCGCATCGCGTGTTGGCGGGCAACAAAACTCAAGTGGGGGAGGCGCATCGCACGCATGCTAAGACCCTGCGGCGCCTGCCGTGCTATGACACGGCCACGATGATGCGAGGCGGATGGTTCGAGACAGGCGCGATGATGGCATCTGATCTGCACAATGGCGTGAATCGCCTGGGGGACCTGATCGCCGCGGCGCGGGTGATCGTGCCGTTCACCGGCGCGGGCATCTCGACCGAATGCGGTATTCCGGACTTTCGTTCTCCGGGCGGCCTATGGACCCGCAACCGGCCGATCGATTTCAGCGAGTTCGTCGCCAGCCAGGATGCGCGGGACGAAGCTTGGCGCCGGCGCTTTGCCATGCAGGACACCTTCGCCGCTGCGCGACCCGGCCGCGGTCACCTGGCGCTGGCGTCGCTCTACCGGGCGGGAAAAATTCCCGCCGTGATCACGCAGAACATCGACAACTTGCATCAGGACTCCGGCTTCGCCGCCGACCATGTCGTCGAGCTGCACGGCAACACCACTTATGCGCGCTGCATCGGATGTGGGCAGCGCTACGAGCTCGGCTGGGTTCGCGAGCGCTTCGATGCCGATGGTGCGGCGCCGGATTGTCCGGCCTGCGCTCAGCCGGTGAAGACAGCGACGGTGTCGTTCGGTCAGTCCATGCCCGAAGCCGAGATGCAGCGGGCCAGCGAACTCGCGCAGCACTGCGATCTGTTCATCGCGATCGGGTCGTCGCTGGTTGTTTGGCCCGCGGCGGGCTTTCCATTGATGGCAAAACAGGCGGGTGCACGCCTCGTGATCATCAACCGGGAACCGACCGATCAGGACGACGTTGCCGACCTCGTCATTCGCCAAGACATCGGTGAAGTACTCGGGCCCTTTGTCCGTAATTGAACGGAAATTGATGCATTTTTGTCGGCAAGTCTGTTCATATGCCTCACTGTAACCGATTTTTATCTATGCGCGGCACGAGGGAATGTTATCTTCGATTCGAGAGATTCGCGTGACTCGTCGAGGGTATAGGTGATGAGCGCGCGCATAAGACGCCGTTGCAGGGGTGGCGGCTCACAATTCATCTGTGAGGTCCGGGGTTATGGGGTCGGACGGATTTGAGTCCAAGAAGCTTGGAGTACCGGTTGTTGGTGTATCGACACCAAGCCGGCTCGGGGCAGACTATCAAGGCGGCGTCGCGCGAGACTCGGCGCTTCGAGACGCAGGGCTTCGAGACGCAGGGCTTCGAGACTCGGGGCTTCGAGATTCGGCGATCGACGCGCTGACCGGTCTCGGCGAGAACCTCGTCGAGATCAGCGGCGTCATCAAATGGTTCGACGCCTCGAAGGGATACGGCTTCATCGTTCCCGACAATGGTTGGCCGGACGTGCTGCTGCACGTCACGGTGCTCAGGCGCGACGGCTATCAGACCGCCTATGAGGGCGCTCGCTTGGTGGTGGAATGTGTCCAGCGCGCCAAGGGCTACCAGGCCTTCCGCATCGTCTCGATGGACGAGTCGACGGCGATCCATCCGGCGCAGATGCTGCCGCCGCGCACGCATGTCACGGTGACGCCGACCAGCGGGCTGGAGCGGGCCCAGGTCAAGTGGTTCAACCGCCTGCGTGGTTTTGGCTTCGTCACCTGCGGCGAGGGCACGCCGGACATCTTCGTGCACATGGAGACGCTGCGCCGCTTCGGCATGACCGAGCTGCGTCCGGGGCAGTGGGTGCTGGTCCGCTATGGGCCGGGCTCCAAGGGCATGATGGCTGCGGAGATCCATCCGGAAACGGGCTCCCCGGCACTGTCGTCGCACTGAGCGGCGCGAAATAGACCCATTCGGCGGCCTCGGGGGATCCCTCTGGGGCCGTTTTCGTAGGGTCTGCCTTCAGGTCGGAGCGTTCCGGCGGTCTTGCTGCGGACGCCGCGACCGTGTAGTGACGTGGCCTTCCCAGGAGATCGGGGTATAGCGCAGCCTGGTAGCGCGGCAGTTTTGGGTACTGCAGGTCGTTGGTTCGAATCCAGCTGCCCCGACCATTTCCACGGCGGCGACCGCCGTATCCGCGCTCGGACGCGCGCAAGACTTGCGACACTCGAACAACCGGCACCCGGACACATGACGCGCGATGGCTTCGGCGCGGCGCCGACCGCGTGGGCTCGGCCATGCCCGTGGTCCGCCACATAAAAATTCGGATGCTCCCGCAGCGGCAAGACCCGGGAGCATCCGAAGTGTGCGGCTGAATCCGGGGAAGGAACATCCGCTGGCCGTCACATCATCCGAATCCGGATCGCCGGTCTTTGCGCTAAATCAAATCGCGTGCAGGGGCGCGCCGCCGCTGCGGACACGGCTGCGGATCACCGCGCCAACTCGTCCTGCGCCAGCCGTCCGTCGATGATGTGGACGCGCCGTTGCATCTGCGCAGCCAGATGCAGGTCGTGCGTGACCGCGACCACGGTCTTGCCTCTGACCGTCACGAGGTCGCGCAGAATGCCGAACACTTGCGCGGTCGAGGCGGTGTCGAGACTGCCGGTCGGTTCGTCGGCGAGGATCACCGGCGGATCGTTGGCAAGCGCGCGCGCCACCGCCACGCGCTGGCGCTGACCGCCCGACAATTTGTCCGGCGTCTTGCGCAGATGATCGGCGAGACCGAGCGACGCCAGCAGCTCCTCGGCCCGTGTCGTGATGGCGCGCGGCGACAGCCGCCCGAGCGCGCGCATCGGCAGCGCGACGTTCTCGGTGATCGAGAACTCCGGCAGCAGGAAATGAAACTGGAAGACGAAGCCGAGACGCGACAGCCGGACCTCGGCGCGCTCGTCCTCGCTCATGGCCGTCGTCGAGCGGCCGTCGATCAGCACGTCGCCGCGGCTCGGCAGGTCGAGCAGCCCAAGCAGATAGAGCAGGGAGGATTTGCCCGAGCCCGACGGGCCGGTGATGGCGATGAACTCGCGCGCGTGGATCGCGAGATCGATGTCGGCGACCAGCGTGACCGGGACCTCGCCGGGCAGCACCTTCGTGACATCGCGCGCCTCGATCAGCGGCGCGCTCATGTCGCGCCCCGGATGATGTCGACCGGATGCAGCCGCGCCGCCGCACGCGCCGGGAAGTAGCCCGCGACGGCGCTCGAGACCAGCGCGACCGCGCCCGCGAGCAGATAGTGCTTGAACGAATACAGCACCGGCAGATGGTTGTAGTCGGAGAACGGCGTCTTGAACTCGAGCGAGGCAAGTCCGCGCGTCAGCAGATAGCCGAGAACCCAGCCGAGCGCGGCGCCGGTCACGCCGATGAACAAGGCCTCGATGATGAAGATGCCGCGCACCGTGCGATCGCGGAAGCCGAGCGACTTGAGGATGGCGATGTCGCGCGTCTTCTCATGGGTGATCGTCGAGATGATGTTGTAGGTGCCGAAGCTCGCGACCAGCAGGATGGCGCCGACGATGGTGTACATCAGCACGTTGCGCAGCGTGATCGCCGCCAGCAGGTCCTCCTGGGCCTCCTGCCAGGAGATCGCCTTGTAGCCGGTCTGGTCGCCGATCCGCTCGCTGATCAGACGCGCCTGCATCGGATCGTTGGTGCGGACGCGGATCTCGTTGATGACGCCGGTCTGGCGTTCCAGGATCTGCGCGGTCCGCAGCAGCACGTAGCCCGTGGTCTCGTCGGTGACGCGAAAGCCGGAATGGAAGGTGCCGACGACCGTGGCGTTCATGCTCGTGCCCTGGGCCGAGGCGAGCGTGATGTTGGAATTCACGCGGGCGCCGATCTTGGCGGCGAGACGGTCGCCGAGCAGGATGGCGTGCGAGGAGCGATACAGCGAATTCAGGGTGCCCTGCCGCATATGGCTCGGCAGCGTCGACACATCGCCCTCCGTGCGCGGGTCGATGCCGATGATTGAGGCGGTCAGGTTGCGTCCGGCGAAGCGCAGCACCGCCTTGGACTGAACCGAGGGCGTCAGTGCGCCCGGCACCCAGTTCCGCAGCGACGCCATGGTCGCCATCGGGTTCTTGATGCCGGGGCGGCGGACATTGGGCGTCAGCCCATGGAATTCCGCGGCAGCATAGACCTGGTCCGCAGGCTGTCGGCTCGGCTGGCGCAGCTCGTCGGTGATGGAGATGTGGGGCAGCGCGTCGACCAGAGTCCGGATGAAGTCGTCCTGCGAGCCCTCCATCATCGCGGCCATCATGACCGAGAAGGCCACGCCGGTCATGACGCCGGCGATCGCGACCAGCGTCTGGCGGGCGCGATGGCGGACGTGAGTCCAGGCAATGGTCAGAACGAGAGTCACGGTCCGGAGGTCTCGGGCTCGATCGCGCGAACCCGTTCGCCATCCCTGATATCGGCGGTCGCAGGCGAGGCGACGAGTTCGCCTTCTTGCGCGCCGTCGAGCACCTCGACCGCGGCGGAGCCTCGGATGCCGAGGCGGACCTTGCGCCGATGCACGCGCCCGCCCTCGATCACGAGCAGGGTGTTGTTGACGACGGCATTGGCCGGCGCCAGCACCGCATCGGCCTTTTCGCGGCTGACGATGTTGGCCTCGACGCTCATGCCGACGCGCAGCGGCGTGTCGTCCGGAAGGCCGATGCGCACGCGAAAGGTCTTCGCGATGGGGTCACCGGCCGGCGTAATCTGCTTCACCGTGCCCGGCAGCGCCTGGTTGCCGAACGCGTCCGTCCGGAGCAGCGCCTTCTGTCCGACCTTGACGCGGGGAATGTCCTCCTCGTTGACGTCGGCGACCACCCAGAGCGGCCTTTCCAGCCCGACGCGGTAGAGGATGGTGCCGGGGTCGACCATGTCGCCGACCTCGCCGTCTTCCTTGAGCACGACGCCGTCCATCGGCGCGACCAGCTTGTAGTAGTCGAGCCGCTGGGTCTGGGCCGCGATCTGGGCGCGGACGCGGGCCAGGTCGCTTTCGGAGCGCTGATAAGCCTGCGAGGTGGCGGCGCCGCGGGCCAGCAACTGCGTCTGCCGCTCGAATTCGTGGCGCTGAAAATCTTCCTGCGCCCGCAGATCGTTCAGCGTCGCCTGGGCTTCCTTGTCGTCGAGCCGCGCCAGCAGGTCGCCGGCCTTGACCGGCTTGCCCTCGCAGCGGCAGCGCTCGACGATGCGGCCGCGGACCAGCGGCGTGGTGCGCGACCACGTCTCCGGCTCGACCGCTCCGGTCGCATAGACGATCTCGGCTGCCGTGCCGCGGGCGATCCTGGCGGTCATGACGGCGGGGCCACGCAGCCACCACGCCGTGATGCCTGCGCCGGCGCCGAGAAGGACGACCAGCAAGAGCAGGGTCGACCAGGAAAAACGACGCCGGCCGCGATCGGCGGCCGGCGTCGCAGGATTGCGATCAGCAGGAGTGCGATCAGGCGTCGTGGGCTTCAAATCGTCCGGTGTGAGCATGTCCATGATCGACCGGACCTTGCGGCCAGACTGCCGCTGTCAGCCCGCGGTGCCCGTCGCCACCCGAGGCGGCGCCATCTTGAAGTGCTGCTTGGCGTAGGCGACGATTTGCCGGTCCGTCGGATGGTCGGCGGCCTCGACGGCCACGATGCGCTTGCCGACGGCAGGATGCTTCTCGTGCAGGTATTTGGCAAGCTCGGTCTTGGCGCTGGCCGGGCCGATGATCAGGATCTCGCCGGCGTCGTTGAGCGCGTGAGCGATCTCCTCGAGAAAATGCTTGTCCGGCGCGGCGTGGCCGCTGCCGATCGCATTCGCCTTGTGGTGCAGATGCTTGGTCTGCAGATGCGGATGCAGCGTCACCTCGTCGGAGCCGGTGAGGCCGATATGAAACAGCTTGGCCTCGCTGTGATCGAGCCACACGACGGCGTGGAAATGGGTCGACATGATCTGGTCCTTGTCAGCAAACGTGCCAGCGGGATCGCCGCCTGGCGGCCTGCGCGCTTGCGACAAGCGCGCGCCGCGGTGGCGGCATCTCGTATGCTGCGGACCTTAGCGGGCCCGAGACGGGGACCCTTGATGCAGGTCAACGGGGCGGAGGCCCGTCGGCCGCGGCCGGTTTTGGCGGCGCCGGTTTCAGCGGCTTGTCCTGCCGCTTCGACCAGGAGATGTAATAGGCCACCGTGGTCATGATCGCGATGCCGGCGACGCTGACCAGGATTTGCGCCAGCAGCGAGCCCGAGCTCAGCATCAGCATGAAATGGCCGATGAAGGACAGGAAGACGCCGACGCAGAACACGGCGAGCGATTGCTGGCCGCAGACCACGAGCGGATCGAACGCCTTCCACTCAAGTCCCT
The DNA here is from genome assembly GCF_051168435.1 of Bradyrhizobium sp. HKCCYLR20261. Classification (NCBI taxonomy): domain Bacteria; kingdom Pseudomonadati; phylum Pseudomonadota; class Alphaproteobacteria; order Hyphomicrobiales; family Nitrobacteraceae; genus Bradyrhizobium; species Bradyrhizobium sp. HKCCYLR20261. Next base: position 94,342 of record NZ_JBNPUZ010000014.1, on the reverse strand, counting down.
TCCACTCCTTCGGAACGAAGCGGATGACCATGATCACGATCACCACGAAGTGCAGGAAGCGGTAGGGCGCCAGATTGGTCTTGTCGTTCGGATTGAACGCCGCATACAGCCAGTGCGGAAACATCGCACCGAAGTCCGGGAAACGGCCGGCCATGGTCATGATCAGGGCGAGCAGCAGGTAGCCGAGGCAGAAATAGAGAGTGGCCGGGGCCATGATGATGCCCATCGAGCGGCGGGCGCCGCCGAGCGCGCACCAGGAGCCGAACACGAACAGGACCTGCCAGCAATACGGATTGAAGTACCAGCTGCCGGCCGGATAGGCGGCGAAATTCCAGCCCATGTAGCGCGCCACGAGCCAGAGCACGATCGAGGCGATCATCGTCAGGTCGGGCTGGCGCAGCATCAGCCACAGCACCGGTGGGAAGAAGCCCATCAGCACGATGTAGAGCGGCAGCACGTCGAGATTGACCGGCTTGAACTTCAGGATGAGGCCCTGCGCCAACGTGTCGCTGGCATGGTCGACGAGACCGGCGACGTTGAACTCGTCGATGATCTCGGACACCCCGAACCGCGTCGCGAGATAGCTGATGGCAACGATATAGATGACGAACAGGACGATATGGGCGACGTAGAGCTGCCACACCCGCTTGAACAGCCGGGTGGCACCGACGATGAAGCCGCGGTCGATCATCATCCGGGCATAGACGAACGAGGCGGTATAGCCGGAGATGAAGACGAACAGGTCGGCGGCGTCGCTGAAGCCGTAATTGCGGGTGGTGATCCAATTCACCACATTGTCGGGGATATGGTCGAGGAAGATCGCCCAGTTGGCGATTCCGCGAAACAGGTCGAGCCGAAGGTCGCGCCCTCTCTCGGGCAGCGTGGCATTGATTTTCATGGCCGCTTCAACGCACTGTTTTGAAAGGAAAACGTCCGGGGAGCAGGGAGGCGCCGTGACAGCCGAGCGAGATTGTCACGGGACGGCAGAATGACTATACGGAGCACGATAAACGGTCACGTCCTGGATGGGAATCACCGTTCCGTGCTGAATGTTGCCTGTACCCCATCCCGGCCGTCTCCGCCAAACGCATGACGACCGCCGCTCGAGAGGCTCTGCCAGCCATGACCGCACGTATTTTCAAGCCCGCCAAGAACGCGATGCAATCGGGCAAGGCCAAGACCCGGGACTGGCAGCTGGATTACGAGCCGGAGCAGCCCCGTTCGGTCGAGCCGCTGATGGGCTGGACGTCCTCGTCCGACATGAAGCAGCAGGTCACCCTGCGCTTCGACAGCAAGGACGAGGCGATCGCCTATTGCGAGCGCAAGGGCATCCCGTACCAGGTGATCGAGCCGAAGGAGCCGGTGAAGCGCCAGATCGCCTATGCCGACAACTTCTCGTTCCGCCGCGGCGAGCCTTGGACGCATTGATCCGGCGCGATCGGCGACAGCGTCCTCGCCCTATTCGGGTGCGCCATCGGCGCCGGGAATCGGCAGCGGTCCGTCCTTGAACTGACCGAGCGATGGCAGGCTTCTGATGGTGCGGACGCCGGGCAGGGTGGCAAACTGCCGGAGCTGCCGGCTCATGCCCTCGACGCCGGTCGAGACGCATTTCAGTAGGAAGTCCGCTTCTCCCGACAGCCGCCAGCATTGCTGGACCCAGGGCAGCGGCACGATCGCCGCCTCGAAGGCCCCCAGCGCCGCCTGGTTCTGGCTGTCGAGCTGGATGGTGACGAACGACACCACTTCATAGCCCAGCGCCCGTTCGTCGATCGTGGCGCGGATCGCCGTGATGACGCCGCTGCCGCGCAGGGCGCGGACGCGACGCAGGCAGTTCGGATGCGAGATGCCGACGCGGTCCGCGAGCTCGTTGATCCGGATGCGACCGTCGAGCTGGAGCTCGGCAAGGATCTTTCGGTCGATCGCGTCGAGGTCAGGGCGCTCTGCCATCGCCTTATACCTGTTCGACCCTTCTGCCGTCGTCGCGGCTCGGCTGGGATGCCGCGCTCGATGGCATCACGCCCGAGAGCACAAGCTTCTCGTGAGCCGCGATGATCGCGTCCCTGGTCAGCCGGCCGCCCGGACGATACCAGCTGCACAGTCCGGTCAGCAGTGCGATGATGGCAAAGGTGGCGACCTGGATGTCCACGACGTCGAACACGCCTTCCGAAACGCCATCACTGAGGATGTCGGCGAGCCGCCGCTCATAGGCGCCGCGCAACGCCACCACCGCTTCATAGTTGCGCGGTTCGAGGCTGCGCAGCTCCGAATTGGCGATGAAGACCTCGCGCTTGCGGGTCATGTGATAGCTGACATGGAAGGCCACGAACGCCCTGAGGCGTTCGACGGCGCCCTGCTTGTCCCTGAGCGCCAGCTCCAGCTCGCTTAGGAGGTCGTTGATGTGGTCCTGGATCAGCTGCGACAGCAGCTCCTGCTTGGTGCTGATGTGATTGTAGAGCGAGCCGGGCTGGATGCCGACCTCGGCCGCGAGCTGGCGCAGGCTCATCGCCTCGTAGCCGTGCTCGAAGATCAGCCGCAGGCCGGCCTTGCGGATCGCCTCCATGGTCGTCGGACCGTGTGACCCGATCGTGCGCGCCATCTCATCCTCGCGAGACCCGCTCCGCGCTGCGCCCCAAGGATCGAAGCCGCGCGACAACCGTGGTCAGTGTGAAAACACCTGTCGTCTCAAAGAGCTGCTGCTCAGACCGAACCCTACAACAATCCGCTTGAGAACTCGATATAAAAACGTATGATCGTTTAATTCGAGAACGACGGACGGCCTGAAACGGCCGCGAGAGGGCCAGGGAGGACAGCATGCCGGTAGAGGTGATAAACCGTTGGTTGCGGCGAATCTCCTGGTCACACGCAATCTGACGCGTGCTCCCGCGCGGCTTTCCCTCCAAGCTGAGACACGAAGACGCCGATCATGACGCTTCATTCCACGATCGATCCCTCGTCAGCGGATTTTGCGCGCAATGCCGAGGCCATGCGCGCGCTCGTTGCGGATCTGCGCGGCAAGCTCGCGCAGGTCGCCGATGGCGGCGGCGAGGCCTCGCGCAAGCGGCACCTCGCGCGCGGCAAGATGCTGGCGCGCCAGCGCGTCGACCTGCTGCTCGATCCCGGCACGGCGTTCCTGGAGCTGTCGCCGCTCGCGGCGCACGGGCTTTATGGCGGTGACGTTCACTCCGCGAGCATCGTGACCGGCATCGGCCGCATCGCGGGCCGCGAATGCGTCGTCGTCGCGAATGATGCGACGATCAAGGGCGGCACCTACTATCCGATGACGGTGAAGAAGCATCTGCGTGCGCAGGACATCGCGCGGCAGAACAATCTGCCCTGCGTCTACATGGTCGATTCCGGCGGCGCCTTCCTGCCGCTGCAGGACGAGATCTTTCCGGATGAGCGGCATTTTGGCCGCATCTTCTTCAACCAGGCGCAGATGTCGGCGCAAGGCATTCCGCAACTCGCGATCGTGATGGGCTCGTGCACGGCCGGCGGCGCCTATGTGCCGGCGATGTCGGACGAGAGCATCATCGTGCGCAATCAGGGCACGATCTTCCTCGGCGGCCCGCCGCTGGTGAAGGCTGCGACCGGCGAGGTCGTCAGCGCCGAGGAGCTCGGCGGCGCCGATGTGCATTCGCGGCAGTCGGGCGTCACCGATCACTATGCGCAGAACGATGCGCATGCGATCGGCATCGCACGCCGCATCGTCGGCACGTTGAAGCCGCCGGGCGCCCGCACCGTGCTCAACATGCGTGATGTCCGCGAGCCACGCTACGCCGCGGACGAGATCTACGGCGTGGTGCCCGCCGACGGCCGCAAGCCGTTCGACGTGCGCGACATCATCGCCCGCGTGGTCGACGGCTCGGAGTTCGACGAGTTCAAGAAGCTCTACGGCCAGACCTTGGTGTGCGGCTTCGCCCACATCTTCGGCTATCCCGTCGGGATCATCGCCAACAACGGCATCCTGTTCAGCGAGAGCTCGCTGAAGGGCGCGCACTTCATCGAGCTGTGCTGCCAGCGCAACATCCCGCTGGTGTTCCTGCAGAACATCACCGGCTTCATGGTCGGCAAGAAGTACGAGGCCGGCGGCATCGCCCGCGATGGCGCGAAGCTGGTGACGGCGGTCGCGACCGCCTCGGTGCCGAAGTTCACGGTCGTGATCGGCGGCTCCTATGGCGCCGGCAATTACGGCATGTGCGGCCGGGCGTACTCCCCACGCTTCCTCTGGATGTGGCCGAACGCGCGCATCTCGGTAATGGGCGGCGAGCAGGCGGCCATGGTGCTGAGCCAGGTCCGCCGCGACGGCATCGAAGCCAAGGGCGAGAGCTGGCCCGTGGAAGAGGAAGAGAAATTCCGCGCGCCCATCCGTGCGCAATACGAGGCGCAGGGCAATCCGTATTACGCGACCGCGCGGCTGTGGGACGACGGCGTGATCGACCCCGCCGATACCCGGCTCGTGCTCGGGCTCGGATTGTCAGCTGCCGCCAATGCCCCGGTCGAGCCGACCAAGTTCGGCCTGTTCAGGATGTGATCATGGCTCGTCCCGGATTGTATCGTCGTTTCCGCAAGCTCCTGATCGCCAATCGCGGCGAGATCGCCGTGCGCGTCATCCGCACCGCGCGCGCGATGGGATTGAAGACCGTCGCGGTCTATTCCGAAGCCGATCGCAACGCACTGCATGTCGCGCTCGCCGACGAGGCCGTGCTGCTCGGGCCGGCCCGCGCCCGCGATTCCTATCTCAACATCGAGCGGCTGATCGAGGCTGCCAAGGCGACCGGCGCCGAAGCGGTCCATCCCGGCTATGGCTTCCTGTCGGAGAGCGCCGAGTTCGCGCAGTCCTGTCTCGACGCGGGGCTCGTGTTCGTCGGCCCGACCGCGGCGATGATCACCGCGATGGGCTCGAAGTCCGGCTCGAAATTCCTGATGGAGCAGGCCGGCGTGCCGCTGGTGCCCGGTTATCACGGCGAGGCACAGGACGAGGGTACGCTCGCCCATGAGGCCGCGCGGATCGGCTATCCCGTGCTGATCAAGGCCTCCGCAGGCGGTGGCGGCCGCGGCATGCGCGTGGTGAATGCGGCAGGCGATCTCGCTGACGCCGTGACCAGCGCCAAGCGCGAGGCCAAGGCGGCGTTCAGCGACGATCGCGTGCTGATCGAGAAGTACGTCCAGAATCCGCGGCATATCGAGGTGCAGATCGTCGGCGACAGCCACGGCAATCTGGTCTCGCTGTTCGAGCGCGAATGCACCCTGCAGCGCCGCCATCAGAAAGTCATTGAGGAGGCGCCGTCGCCGACGCTGTCACCTGCGCAGCGCGAGACGGTGTGTGCGGCGGCCCGGCGCGCGGCGGGCGCCGTGAACTATGTCGGCGCAGGCACCATCGAGTTCGTCTCCGACGGCCGCGACGTGTTCTTCATCGAGATGAACACGCGGCTTCAGGTCGAGCATCCCGTCACCGAACTGATCACCGGCGTCGACCTGGTCGAATGGCAGCTCCGCGTCGCCTTCGGCGAAGCGCTGCCGCTGACGCAGGACCAGATCAAGCTCAACGGCCACGCCATCGAGGCGCGCGTCTACGCGGAAAATCCCGCCAAGAATTTCATGCCTTCGGTCGGGGCCATCAAGACCTGGCGGGTGCCAGCAGAGACCGGCGGCCTGCGCGTCGATGCCGGCTATCGCGAGGGCGATGCCGTGTCGCCTTACTACGACGCGATGCTCGCCAAGATGATCGCCTGGGCGCCGACGCGCGAGGTCGCGATCGAGCGACTCAACCGCGGCTTGGAGGACACTGATGTCCGCGGCATCGTCAGCAACATCCCGTTCCTGTCGGCGCTGCTGACGCATCCGGATGTGCAGGCGAATGCGATCGACACCGGCTTCATCGAGCGCAAGCTGTCGAAACTGACAGAGTCAGGGGCTGATGCCGGTGATGTCGAACTCTGTGCGGCGGTTGCGGCCATTCTGATCGATGAGCAGGCCGCCGCAACGAAGGAGAAGGGCTCGCCGTGGCGATCCTCCGGCTGGATGCCGGTCGGCCTGCGCCAGCGCGTCTTCTCGTTCCGCCAGGCAGGCAATGATCCGCAGACGGTGACTTTGGCCTACGGTCCGGGCGTGCAGACTTTGGCGATCGACGACCGGGTGACATCGTTCTCGGCCGTTCCGACTGAAGATGGCGGCTTCGACCTTGTGCGCGACGGCATCAAGTCCCATGTGGTGGCCGTGATCGAGGGGCACGAGTTGTATCTGCGCACCCGCAACGGGCGCTTCGATCTGCACTGGATCGATCCGTTCGGCGGGGACGACGAGGAGCAGGGCGGCGAGGACAAGATCGTCGCGCCCTTGCCCGGCACCGTGGTGGCATTGCTGGCACAGGAGGGCGCCGTGCTTGAGAAGGGCGCGGCGATCCTGACGCTCGAGGTGATGAAGATGGAGCAGACCCTGCGCGCGCCGTTCGCGGGCGTGCTCAAGGCGATCAAGTGCAAGGTCGGCGACATCGTGCAGGAAGGCGTCGAACTGGCGGAAGTGGAGCCTTCCGCCTGATCCTCCAACTCGAAGAGGTCAGCATGAGCGAGAGCGTGCGCATCATCGAAATGGGCCCGCGCGACGGCCTGCAGAACGAGAAGACCTCCGTCAGCGTCGCCGACCGCATCGCCTTCGTCCGTGCGCTGGTCGATGCCGGCCTGACCACGGTCGAGGTCGGCGCCTTCGTATCACCCAAGGCGATCCCGCAGATGGTCGGCTCCGATGAGGTCATGCGCAGCGTCGCCGCGCTGCCCGGCGAATTCCACGTGCTCGTGCCCAACGTGAAGGGCTACGAGGCCGCGCATGCGGCGGGAGCGAAGGTGATCTCGGTGTTCACGGCCGCGTCCGAGAGCTTCTCGCGCGCCAACATCAATTGCTCGATCGGTGAGTCGCTTGAGCGGTTCAAGCCTGTCATCGCGCACGCCAAGACCGACGGCATCAAGGTGCGCGGCTATGTCTCCTGCGTGCTCGGCTGTCCCTATGAGGGCGAGATCAAGCCGCAGGCGGTGGCCGACGTCGCCAAGGCGTTGTGGGACCTCGGCTGCTACGAGGTCTCGCTCGGTGACACCATTGGCGTCGGCACGCCGCTCAAGGCCAAGCAGATGCTGCGCGCGGTCTGTGACGACGTGCCGGTCTCGCATCTGGCGATGCACTTCCATGACACCTATGGCCAGGCACTGGCCAATCTCTATGCCGGCATGGAGGAGGGCGTGCGCGTGATCGATGCCGCCGCAGGCGGCCTCGGCGGCTGCCCATTCGCGCCGGGCGCGACCGGCAATGTCGCGACCGAGGACGTCGTCTACATGCTCGAAGGCATGGGCATTCGCACCGGCGTGGACATGGCGAAGCTGCTGGCGGCGACCAACGAGATGAGCCGGCTGCTCGGCCGTCCGCCGGTCAGCCGCGTGGCCGCCGCACTGAATGCGAAAGCGAGGCGGGCGGGTAGCGAATAGGGCAAGCCCAGATCGCTACTCCTCAGTTGCCATTCTCAGCCGCGTCAGCGGCTGAGATCCGGCCCCATCACGAGGTCCGGCAGCGCCGTCGAGATCTGCGGCACGAAGCAGAGCAGTATCACCGCGGCCATCATCAGCAGCACGAAGGGCAGGGTGCCCCAGATCACTTCGCGCAGCGGAATGTCCGGCGCGACGTTCCTGATGACGAAGATGTTCAATCCCACCGGCGGGTGGATCAGGCCCATCTCCATCACGATCGTCATGACGACGCCGAACCAGATGATATCGAAATTCGCCGCGCGCAGCGGCGGCAGGATGATCGGCGCGGTCATCAGGATGATCGAGACCGGCGGCAGGAAGAAGCCGAGCACAACGACCATCAGCAGGATCGCGAACAAGAGCTCCCAGCGCGGCAGGTGCAGCGAGACGATGTACTCCGCCACCGACTGCGAGATGTGCAAATAGCTCATCACGTAGGAGTACAGCAGCGACATGCCGATGATCAGCATCAGCATGGTCGATTCCCGCAAGGTCGCCTTCATGATCGGCGCGAGATCGCTCGGGGTCCACACCCGGTAGATGATCGCAATCAGCACGAGCGCGAGGATGCCGCCGAGGCCCGCCGTTTCCGACGGCGTGGCCAGCCCGCCATAGAGCGCGACCATGACGCCGGTCAGCAGCAGCACGAACGGGATCACGCGCGGCAGCACCGAGAAGCGCTGCGCCATCGTGTACTCGTCCTTGACCAGAATATCCGACCAGGCGCCCGATTTCTCATAGACGACTTTCGCGCGCGCATATTCCTGGCGGAAGCGCACGACGGCATAGAGGCCGAACAGCGTGACCAGCAGCAGTCCCGGACCGATGCCGGCCAGGAACAGCCGCCCCAGCGATTTCTCCGCGGCGATCGCGAACAGGATCATCGTGATCGAGGGCGGCAGCAGGATTCCAAGCGTGCCGCCGGCCGCGATGATGCCGGCCGCGAAGCCGCCGGAATAGCCGCGCTTGCGCATCTCGGGGATGCCGGCCGAGCCGATCGCCGAGCAGGTCGCCGGCGACGATCCGGCCATCGCTGCAAACAGCGCGCAGGCGAAGACGTTGGCGACGCCAAGGCCGCCGGGCACGCGATGCAGCCAGGCATGCAGCGCCGAGTAGAGATCCTGGCCGGCGCGGGAGCGGCCGATCGCGGCGCCCTTGAGGATGAACAGCGGGATCGACAGCAACGTGATCGACGCCATTTCCTCATAGACGTTCTGCGTCACCGTATCGAGCGACGCCGTCGGCATGTAGATCGCCATGAACACGACGGCCACGGCGCCGAGCGCGAACGCGATCGGCATGCCTGCGAACATCGCAAACAAAGTGGAGAGGCCGTAGGCGACCCCGATTCCAAACACGCTCATCGACGGGCTCCGGTCAGCGGGGCCACGATTTGCAGCAGCATCTGTACGCAGAGCAACGACATTCCGGCGGCCATCAAGGCGTAGGGAATGGCCAGCGGCGGCGACCACATTGAATTGGAGACCTGGCCATCCACCCATGCTTCATGCGTCAGGGTCCAGGACTTCCAAGTGAAGAAGGCACAAAACAGGAAGCTCGCGACATCGACCAGCCAGAGCCGGATCTTGTTGGCGAGCGGCGACATCAGGCCGACGAAGGCCTCGATGCTGACATGGCCGCGATGCTCCTGCACATAGGCCGCGGTCATGAAGGTGGCGCCGACCAGCAGGAAGACGGCTGCCTCGTCCTGCCAGTAGTTGGCGGCCTTGAACAGCGCCCGGCCGGCGACGCTGTAGCTGAGGATCACGCAGGCCGCGACGAGGGCGAACGCGGCCAGCACGACGATGATGCGGTTGAGCAGCGAGACGAGACGTTGAATTGGCGCCAGCGGACCGCTGGCGCCAATGACTGTCGTGGTCTCGGTATCGGAGACGGGCGCGTGCATCACTCAGGCCGCGACGTCGGAGGCGAGCTTGAGGAGCTTGGCGCAGTTGGCGGACTTGTTGCCGTAGTCCTTCCAGGCGGTATCGCGCGCGATGTCACGCCACTTGGTGACGATCTCCGCGTCGAGCTCGGCGACCTTGGCGCCGGCCTTTTCGTAGACCTTCGCCACCTCGATGTCGTCCTCCTGCGCGCCCTTGCGCCCGAACGCTTCCATCTCGGCGCCGACGGTCAGCAGAATGTCCTGCTGGTTCTTCGGCAGCTTGTCGAACGAGGCCTTGGACATCATCAGCGGTTCGAGCATGAACCAATACGAGGCCTTGGCGCCTGAGGTGAGCGCCTTGGAGACCTCTTCCAGGCGGAACGAGATCAGGCTGGTCGAGGAGGTAATACCGGCATCGCAGGCGCCGGTCTGCATCGCCGTGTAGATCTCGTTGGAGGGAACCGAGAGCACCGAGGCACCGGCGCTTTGCAGCACCATGTCCATCTCGCGCGAGCCGCCGCGCACCTTCATGCCCTTCGCATCTTCGGGCGTGAGCAGCGGACGCGAGCGGCTGGCGACGCCGCCGGCCTGCCAGACCCAGGTCAGCAGGATGATGCCCTTGTCGGCGAGGAAGTCGCTCAGCGCCTTGCCGACCGGCTCGTTCTTCCAGCGCATGCCCTGGTCGTAAGTGGTCACCAGGCCCGGCATCAGCGCGATGTTGGTCTCGGGGACCTCGCCGCCGGCGTAGGGCATCGGATACAGGCTGATGTCGAGCGCGCCCTTCCGCATGGCGGAGAACTGCGCGACCGTCTTGATCAACGAGGAGTTCGGATAGATCTCGGTCGCGATCTCGCCGCCCGACCGCTTCGCGACTTCCTCCGAGAACACGCGGCAGAGCCGGTCGCGGAAGTCACCCTTGTCGATGGTGCCGCCGGGAAACTGGTGGGAGATCTTCAGCGTCGTTGCTGCATGAGCCGTACCGGTTCCGAAACGCAGAATCGCGGGCGCAGCAAGCGCAGATGCAAGGACGTGACGGCGTGAGAGCATGAGATTTCCCCTGGACAACTGGTGGTTGGGTTCCCGACCCGATACGTCAGCGTGCATAAGCCGCCGACCCTGCCGGATTCTCCTCTAGCCGAACAATCGCGTTCGTTCGAGGCCAAATGCATGGGAGGCGACATATTGCTGCGGCGCAATGCCCACCTGTGAATCCCCGTGCGCGAGATCTACTAACATTCGCTCGACGGGCGAAATTGTGTCGGTCGGTTCCGAACGCGGCAAGTTCGAGTCAAAATTGATCGAACAAAAATTCTTCGCGCCCCGCGTAACAAGCGCTGCGACCACAACGTCGATGTCAGGGAGCGGCGCATCCGCCGCCGTCGACCCGCATCTCAAGTCGACCCCGACCTCAAGGAGAGATCATCATGACCAATCGCAGCCGCTTCATCCTGGGCGTTTCCGCCGCCGCTCTCGCCTTCAACATGGCTCTCGCGCCGGTTGCCTTTGCCGAGGACAAGATGAGCAAGGATGACGCGATGAAGAAGGGAGCGATGTCCCACGACAGCATGAAGAAGGATTCGATGTCCAAGGACTCGATGAAGAAGGACGATGCGATGTCGAAGGACAGCATGAAGAAGGACGACGGCATGATGAAGAAGAACTAAGCCGCCGATCGCGTGCGATGGGATGGCGCGCGCCTCCCATCGCCGAACCTGTCGGGCAGCGCCTTTACCACGCCGCGCGCATGACGCGCCAAGCCTGGCGCGTCGCACTAGTCGTACAGTCTTACTTTTTCTTGCCGCGAGCCTTGCGCGCGGCATAGCGCGCATCGCGCTTCGCCTTCTGCTCGGCTTCGAGCTCCGCTGCGCGGGCGGCAGCTTCTTCTGCCTCGCGCGCGAGGCGTTCAGCCTCGGCCGCCTTGGCCTCTTCTTCCAGGCGCTTCTGCTCGGCCTTCGCGGCCTCGCGCTCAAGGCGCAACTGCTCGCGACGTGCCGCTGCGGCCTCTCGCTCCTGCCGGCGCTTCACGACTTCGGGATCGTCGGGTCCCGGCTGTGATTTGAACTTCTGTAAAATGCTCTGGCGTGCCTGCTGCGCGGCCTTCTGCCGATCGGCAAATCCAGGTTCCTTGAATCCTCTCATGGAGACGTCGTCACTTCGCTACTGGTGTGGTTCGGTGAGGGGCTGCCTGCGCCGCCAAGCAGTTCTTCCACGGTGACGTGAACATGAGCGAAGGCTGACGCGAGCGTGTGTGTATAGGATCGCATATGTCGATGACAAATGCTTTATCGCCATCCTCCCCCAACCGCGGGGCTGAGCGCTTGCATGGCGCGCACCGATCGCTATGTAAGCCTCCCCCGTGACGCTGACGAGGTCAGCCGGATGTGAATTGCTTCACGCCTCGCGGGCCCTGCCGTACCGCCAAGGTGCGACATCCGATGGAGTTTACCGGCATGACCTCTGTGTTTTGGGGGCGCAGGCGCCTAGCGCTCGCCCTGGCGCTGGCGGCCCTCGTGACCAGCGCTTGCGTGATGAGCGCTGTGCTCGCCAGGACGACGCCGGTTTCGGCCGGCGTGCTCGGCTCCGAATGGCAATGTGGGCAGTTTCTCGGCGTGACCAGCTGCACGCGGAGCGAGCCGATCTCGCCCGCGTCGCGCCATCAGCAGCCTCATGAGGAGGCGGCCGGCCTCCGCTCGGCCTAGGCGCAAGATGGGAACGCCGGATCAGGGGCACGGGCGCGGAGCGGCGATTGCGGCGCTCGTGTTCGCGGCGATCATGGTCGGTTTCGGCCTATGGCTGGCCCGCCAACTGACCTCGGCCAGCCGGATGCAGGACTGCCTGATGTCCGGACGCACCAACTGCGCCGTCATCGCTCCGGAGCGCTGAGCTGAGATCGGCGGGGCGGCTGTCCGTGCCCGCAGGCGGAGTGAGCCGCTCATCATTTGGCGACGAATCAGCGCGCTTTTCCGCTATTGGGGAGCTGTCTGACGCTTGGTCGCAAAAATGTCGCGATTCTTCCGGTTTCTCGTAAGGAGTGTGGCGCGGCAGGATGAGATCCGATCCGCGCGTCCGGCGTGTCCGAGGCGTCCGAAGCCGGAGCGCAATGCCCGTGCGATCGAGGGGTGATTGAAGATGTCATTGTTCAACCAGACCACGCCTCGGCTGCCGGCATTGGCGGCCCTCGCGGTGATCGCATTGCCCGCGCAGGTGTGGGCGCAAACCCAGGACCAGGGCGGTCCGGGGGCCGGACCCTCGCCGCAGGGGCGTCCGCCCGCGGTCCTTCGTCAGGGACCCGCTCAGGGCGGGCCGGCGGGAGGCCAGCCACATGTCCAAGGCCCGCGGCAGGGCGGAGGAGGGCCGGCGCAGGGAGCTCCGATCGCTGTGGCGCCTCCGGTCAGCCAGCCGGGCGGGCCTCAGCCGCGGACTGCCGGCACACCCCAGGTCCGTCCGCCCGCGCCCGTGGCGCAGCAGGGCCGTCCGCCGGGCGTTGGTCCGGGGGGCGGTCCGGCTTATGCCGGGCAAGGATACGGCCCGGCGCACAATCCTGGGCCTCGTCACGCGGCTGCCGGACGAACGCCCGACGCGCGCTATGCCCGCGGCGCGGTCGCGGTGCGCGACTATGGCGGACAACCTTATCGCGGGCGGGTCGGCTGGGAAGGCGGCCGCTGGCGCCACGAAGTGCACAACGGCCGACCCGGCTGGTGGTGGGACGTGGGTGGCGTCTGGTATTACTATCCCGAGCCGATGGAAGGGCCTCCCACCTATGTGTCGGAGGACTATGCCGATGACGTGGTCTACGCCCCGGCGGCGGCCTACCAGGCCCCGCCGCCCGCGGTCGTCTATGAAGCCGCTCCGCCGCCCGCCGATCCGGACCCCGGCGCGAGTGCGCTCGGCGGTGCGATCATCGGCGGCGTGCTCGGCGGCCTGCTGACCGGCAAGGCTGGCGGCGCGGCTGCCGGTGCCGTGCTCGGCGGCGCCACCGGCGCGATTGCCGGCGCGACGGCAGCGGCACGGCCGGGCTACTATCTGTCCCAGGGCAATTGCTACTATCGCTATCCGTCAGGCGAGTACGTGGCGGTCGATCCGCGCTCTTGCTACTGATTTGAACGGACGCTGCAGCCCCCTTCCGCAAAGGTCCGGTGGAGGGCCTCGCAACGAATCCTGTAGGATCTGCCTGAAAGCGGTCGCGAGGTGAAAGTTTCCGGGCCATGGCGAAAGCGTCCAAGCTCGTTGCCGCCAAGGGCGGAAAGGTTCTGCTGGTCCGGCGTCGCATTGATGGACGCTGGATGTTTCCGGGTGGCCGCAAGCGGGCGCGGGAGACGGCGAAGGATTGCCTCAAGCGGGAGATCAAGGAGGAGCTTCCGAAGCTCAAGCTCGGACGGCTGCGGCTCTGGAAGGAAGTCACGGCCAAGAACAAGCGCTCAGGGCGCAAGATGAGCGATGCGATCTTCATCGCCAAGCACGCCAAGGGCCGGCTCGAGATTGGCGACAAGAAGGAAATCGACCGCGCCGTCTGGCAGAAGCCTTATGGCCTGAGCCTCACGCCGACATCGCGCTACATCCGGGATCGGCTGTTTCCGCGAAAATCCGACTGAGCCACCGGTACGAGGGGAACGGCTTCGCTCTTCGGGCGTTGACTGTCCATGACTTACGACAGCACAGACAGAACACCTCGCGTGCTCACGCCGGAAGAGCGTCGGGCGCGTGATGCCTCGCGCCGGGCGGATGCTGAGCAAGCCATGCGCGAACACGAGGCCGCTCAGCGGGCCTTTTATGCCAATCGCGAGCGGCTACGGGCCGAACGCTTGGCCCGCGAGGCTGCCAGCAAGCCGGGCTGATCCAAATCGTAGCCGACTCAGTTCGGCTTGCGGCTCTTGAAGGCGTTAGCCATCCGCAGGAATGCCTGATCCAACAACGCGTACATGTCGCCCGTGATGTCGCAATCGAACATCGCGCGGCGCATGCACGTCATCCACTCGTCACGTTCAGCGTCACCAATCGGATAGGGGCGGTGGGCTGACATGATGCAGCGATGCTCTGGCCGCTCGAAATAAAGCGCAGGGCCTCCGAGCCAGCCGCTCAAGAACTCGAACAGCAACTGCTTGATGGGCGCGAGATCCTTGTCGTGCATGGCACGGATCCGGCTCGCTCCAGGCTCTTCATCCATGATCGTGTAGAAGCGTTCGGCCAGACGCCGCACGCCGGCTTCGCCCCCGACCAGTTCATAGGGCGTCGCTTCGGCCACGACTGCTTCGCTGCTGGGATTTGCTGCCGTCATTTTCCCTCGTTCCGCTTCCCAGTGCAGCCAACAAGCGGCGAGGGTATGGCGCCTTGATCTGCGTCAAGCGAAAATGCGGGGAGCACACGGCTCTTGCAGATGCGGTGGAGCGAGCGGGGATGTGCGGCGCGGGACTTGGCGCGCGGATCTCGACGTCAGCGGATGTTGGCTTTGACCAGCCGCTGCCGGTCGGTGTCCGCCGCAATCTGGCGCAAGGTCTGCCGCAACAAGGCCAGGTCGACCGGCTTGGAGAAGGGCGGATAGACGTTGAGCCCAAGGATCTTGCCAGCGCGCACGGTGACGTCGCGGGTCTTGTCGTCGGAGCCGCTGATGATCAGGACCGGCGTGCGCGATTTCATGTCCGACAGCAGTTGCAGGACTTCCGTGCCCGAGCGTTCGCCAAGGTTCAGGTCGAGGGTAATGCACTCGAAGTTGCGCCGGCGCAGCACGTTGATGGCGCCGTCCACCGAATTCACGCCGGTCGTCGCAAAGCCCGCCTGGACAGCGATCTTGCGCAGGATCGACAGGTGAACGTCGGCATCTTCGATCACGAGAAGTTCGTTCAGCATGGTCCCCGCACGGTTCTGTGTCGGCTCTTGATGGGCATCTGGAGTTTAAAAGTCGGTTTCTGAGTTCCACGTAAATTTTCGTTTCCGTAGAATCACGGAAATGTTTCGCGGCAATATCGGCTGCCGGCTGGACTTTTCCACACCGGCGCGCCTCAGCACGGTGCCGGCCCCGGACCTCGTCCGGATCGCCAAGGACAAGAGGGTATTCTCAGAACCTGTGGCATTGACAGTCGGGTTTGCTAGCACCTACGGTCGTACCGACGGTTCCTTTCGAGGATTAAACGGGAACGCGGTGAGGGGAGACCCGAGGCCGCGGCTGCCCCCGCAACTGTAAGCGGCGAGCCTTCGCCATCAGCCACTGGATCTCGGTCCGGGAAGGCGGCGATCAGGCGCTGACCCGCGAGCCAGGAGACCTGCCGTCAGTCGTGGTCACACGTGAGCACATCGGGCGGGGTGTCCTGATGGAAGCCGTTCTGCCGCCTTCCGGCGGGGGAATTCTTTTGCTCGCGGTGACGTGCCACGTTGTCGCGAGTCCTTTGATGACCTCCGCTCTGTCCGTCGCGTCGAAGCGACGCTTTCTCCTTCTGTCGTCCGTTGCCATCCTCTCCCTGTCGTGGCCGTCCGCCGGCTGGTCACAGGCTGCCAAACCGGAGCGCATGCTCGATCCTGTCGTGGTCGACCCGCCCACGGCGTCGCACGTCGGCCGATCCCTTTCGGCCGAGGTGAAGCGCACCGCGGTCCGGCGCGCTCGAGGTCCTGCGCGCCCGCCGACGGAGGTCGCGGCAGCGCCACCCGCCAATCCCGGCTTCGCGGCTCCGACATTGAACCTGACAGAGGCGACATCCACCGGAAGCCGCCTCGGCCTGACGCGTCTGCAGACGCCGGCGAGCGTCGACGTGATCTCGGCCGAGACGATCGCCGAGCGCGGCCAGCAGAATGTGATCGATGCGGTGACGCAGAACGCCGTCGGCTTCACTGCGAGCCCGGCGCCGGGCAATGGCGGGCTGTCCTTCAACACCCGCGGCTTCACCGGCAACGGCTCGGTGATGACGCTCTATGACGGCACGCGCCTCTATGTCGGCTCGGGCACGCTGACCTTCCCCTTCGACAGTTGGTCGGCCGAGCGTATCGAGGTGCTGCGCGGCCCAGCCTCGGTGATGTACGGCGAAGGCGCGATCGGCGGCGCGGTCAACGTCGTCTCGAAGCTGCCGCTGTGGGTTCAGCGCAACCAGGCGGAGGTTTCGCTCGACAGCAACATGACGCGCCGGATCGCCGTCGACAGCGGCGGACCGGTGAGCAGGGACGTGGCCTATCGCATCACCGCGACCGGCAACCTGTCGGACGGCTGGGTCGACCGTGACCGGACGTCGAACGTCGCGCTGCATGCGGCGGTTCAGGTCAGGCAGAACGAGGACGTCACCTGGACGATCTCGACCGACTATGGCGATCGCAGCCCGTCGCGCTATTTCGGCACGCCGCTGGTCAACGGGCGCATCCTGGAGACGCTGCGCTTCAAGAACTACAATGTGGGCGACAGCGGCATTCGCTATCAGGACAGCTGGAATCAGGTGAAGACGGAGTGGCAGGTCGCCGACGGCATTTCCGTTCGCAACACGCTATATTATCTGAACAGCCAGCGGCACTGGAAGGACGTGGAGAGCTACGCCTACAACGCCGCCACCGGACGCATCGACCGCAGCAGCTACATCGAGATCTTCCACGACCAGCAGCAGGTCGGCGATCGCTTCGATGCGACGTTCCGCGGCCATGTGTTCGGCATGGCCAACGAATTCGTGGCCGGGTTCGATGTCAACAACATCAGCTTTACCCACACCAACAACTCGCCCTATGGCGGCACGTCCTCGGTCGCGCTCTACGACTTCGATCCAGGCGTGTTCGCGAGCCCCAATCGCACCGTGCCGGGATTCGGCAGCACGACCAACCAATATGGCCTGTTTGCCGAGAACCGCCTGTCGGTGACCGACCAGCTATCGCTGATCGGCGGCATCCGTCAGGACGAGCCGACGATCGCGCGCACCGACTACGTCACGCCGGGCAACAGCTACGAGAAATCCTATCACGCCACGAGCTGGCGCGTCGGCGCCGTCTACACGCCGATCAAGGATCTGGCCTTCTATGGCCAGTACGCCGTGGCGGTCGATCCGGTCGGCAATCTGATCACGATGTCGGCGGCCAACCGCAGTTTCGCGCTGTCGAGCGGCAAGCAGGTCGAGGTCGGCGTCAAGCAGTCGTTCTGGGGTGGGCGGGGGGAGTGGACCTTGGCCGCCTATGAGATCGTGAAGAACAATCTGTTGGCGCGCGATCCCGCCAATCCCGCCGTCACGGTCCAGGTCGGCCAGCAATCGTCGCGCGGCGTGGAGGCCGCGGTCGGCCTCGCGCTCGACCATGGCTGGCGGGTCGATGCCAGCACCGCGCTGTTGCGCGCCAGATATGACGACTTCGTCCAGTCGGTCGGCGGCGTCGCCGTCAACTATGCCGGCAACGTTCCGGTCAATGTGCCGCAGACGGTCTCCAACATCTGGGCGACCTGGGCGTTTGCGCCGAACTGGTCGGCCAATGCCGGCGTCCAGGTCGTGGGCAGGACCTTCGCCGACAATGCCAACACGCTGGCGCGGCCGGCCTACGGCGTCGTCAATGCCGGCGTGCAATGGAAGCCGGATGCGAACACCACGGTGTCGTTCCGCGTCTTCAATCTGTTCGACGCGATCTATGCGACGTCGGGCGGCACGACACAGTGGCTGCTCGGCCCGCCGCGCACGGCGCAGCTCGCGGTCAACGTCAAGTTCTGACCATGCGCCGCCGGATCGACATCGTCTCGGTCCCGCGGCCGTCAGAGCCGATGGCGGCTCGCCATCGATCCGGAGGGGCTCTGCAGGCCGTTGAGGGCGACCGGCTGCATCCCCGACGGGCGCGACTGGCGCCAGTGATAGACGTGCCTCACGATCCCGGCGACCAGCAGCGGCAGGATGGCGGCGACCGCCATCAGCGGCGACAGCGGCTTCGGTGAAATCATTTCCAGCGCCATCTCCGACACCATCCACAGCGTGGCGATCACCAGGGCGCAATCGAGCGGAGGGATGCGCAGCCAGTACAGAAACCCGACGATGACCACCGCAGGCGCGATCGCCGGGCCGATCATGTAGAAGGTCAGCTCGGGCGGCGTCAGCGCGTCAAGAAGCATGGATGCCAGCAGCCAGAGGCTGAAGAACATCACCGCGCCGTCGACGTATCTCATGGAACACCTCCGCCGCGACATTTTGGCGCAATCTTTGTCCGGTTTGTGGCCCCTGCGCAAGGGTGGGCTGCCCTGACGGGGAATTTGTTCCCTTGGCCCTGTCGCCGAGCCGACGAGGACGGGGCGCTCGCCCGCCGACACGGAGAGCGCTCGCGCAGATGCATCACGGCCGCGGTCCGGCCCTTGTCCTGTCTCCCATGGGCCACATTGCACATTACAATACATTGCTAACGGTATCTGATGGTTGCTGTCTGCGTCTGAGCGTGTCACATCCCGTAAATCTACGGGAATTGCGGAGCTGGCGACCCGGCCGGCGAACAAGGAACGGCCGGGGGCATGGACCTGCGATTCCGAGCGGACATCGATTACCTCCGGGCCGTCGCCGTTCTCCTGGTGATCGGATTCCACTACGGCATCCCCGGCTTCCAGGGCGGTTTCGTCGGCGTCGACATCTTCTTCGTCATCTCCGGCTACCTGATCACCCGGCTGATCTGGGCGGGGATCCATCGCGGCGATTTCTCGTTTTGGACGTTCTACGACCGCCGCGCCCGCCGCCTGCTGCCCGCGCTCTACGTGATGGTGCTGGGCACCGGGATCGGGGCCTGGTTCCTGGCGCCGCCGGACGACTACCGCATGTTCTTCGGCAGCGCGGTCTCGACCTTGCTGTTCTCCTCGAACATCTTCTTCTGGTTCCAGGCCAACTATTTCGATCTGCCGTCGGTCGGCAAGGTGCTGATCCACACCTGGTCGCTGTCGGTCGAAGAGCAGTTCTACTTCCTGTTCCCGCTGCTCACCGTCGTCTGGAGCAGACGCTTTCGCAATCCGTCCTCGCGGGTCTCGCTCGGCCTGCTGCTCGCCGGCACCGTGGCGCTGTGCGTCGCCAACGAACTCCTGATCAGGAATTCCGCCTCGGCAGCGTTCTACCTGTCGGCGCTGCGCGGCTGGGAATTCCTGATCGGGGGGCTGGCCCATCTGCTCGATCGCTTTGCGCCGGCCGACATCCGCGCGCGTTGGACGATGGCGTTGAGCGGGGTGCTGCTGATGCTGGTGCCAGCCGTGACGTTCACGGAAGCCACCAAATTCCCGGGGCTGCATGCGCTGCCGCCGTGTCTCGGGGCCGCGCTCTTCATGATGGCCTTCAGCCGCGACGAGGGCCAGCCGATCTGGCTGCCATTCCGGCGCACCGGGCTCTTCCTCGGCAAGATCTCCTATTCGCTCTACCTCTGGCATTGGCCGGTGTTCGTGCTGGGCACGGCGGCAATGCCGATCACCTGGGCGGGGCCGGTCGCGACCACGGCGCTGCTCGCAGGCACGTTCCTCCTTGCCTACGCCTCCTATAGCCTGGTCGAGCAGCCGGTGCGCACCCAGCCGGTGTGGCACGGAGCAAGGACGTCGGGCCTGATCGCGACTGCCGCGACGCTGCTGCTGGCGATCGGGGTCGTCGGTGTGCTGCAGAACGGCTTTCCCGCGCGCTTTCCGCAGGCGGCGCAGCGCATGCTGCGTTTCAACGTCGGCGTCATGGCGCCGTTCTATGGCGAATCCACCTGCTTCCTGCAGCCGCATCATCCGTTCGCGAGCTATCGCCGCGACGTGTGCCTGACGCCTGTCGGCGATCGGCCGAACGTCCTGCTGTTCGGCGACAGCACCGCCGCGCACTATGCCTGGGCCCTGCGCAAGCATCTCGGGTCGAAGGTCAACCTGCTGCAACTGACGTCCGGAGCCTGCGCGCCATTCGTCGATCTGCACCAGCGCCAATCCAAGAATTGCGACGAGGTCAACGCGACATTGCGCGACGTGCTGCGCGAAGGCCGCATCGCCGCGGTCATCCTGTCCGGCAGCTGGCGCTCGTATCTCGAACTCTACGCGGTTCAGCCCGAGCGGGATGGCGCGGGGCGAAGCCGCAAATTCGACGGATATCTGTCCGCGACCTTGTCGGCCGCCGAAGCCGCGCGCGTCCCGGTGCTGCTGCTGGGGCAATCGCTCGAGTTTGCCCTGCCGCTGGCCGCCAATCTGGTGCGCTATGAGATGACCCATCTTGCCACGAAGGGAACGCTGGAGGTCAGGCCCGATAGTTTCGCCGCCGATGCGCATCTGAAGCAGCTTGCCGCCCACCAGCGCAATGTCAGCTTCATCTCGGTTCTCGACTCCGTGTGCGGCGACCGGCCGTGCCCGCTGAAGGTCGATGACGAAACGACCATCGTGTGGGACACGCTGCATCTGACGCCGGAGGGCTCGCTCTACGTGATGCAGCGGCTGGCGCCGGCACTGGATGCCTTCCTCGACAGGCTTCAGCCGACGCCCCAGCGCGTCAGCGGCAACCCACCGGCGTCGCTGGATCGCTGAGGCCCGGGTCATCTCAATCCGCCGAGAAGCCGAACGGCACCGACGACGTCCTGAAATCATCCGGCAAAATCTCGCGGCCGATCGGCGGCGCCGAGCGCGCCGCGCATTTCGGCCGGTGACAGACGCGGCAGGCGGTGCCGATCGGCGTCGGCGCGCCGGCGTCGGGGCCATGGCCGTCCCGCGTGTAGATCAACTGCCCGGCATGTTCGGCCGCGCAGCCCACCGCGATGGCGCGCTCGACGCGGACCGCGCCATAGGAGCCGCCGCCGGCGGTCACGGTGCGGGCGATCGAGAAGAAGCGGCGGCCATCGGGCAGCTCCAGCCATTGCGTCACGATCTGGCGCGGCGTCTTGAAGATGCCGTGCACCGACCACAGCGGGCAGGCGCCGCCATGACGCGCGAACGGAAAGCCGGCGCCGTCGAGCAGCTTCGAGACGTTGCCGGCGGGATCGATACGGATCAGGAAGAACGGAATCTTCTCGGCGCCCGGCTTCTGCAAGGTCGTGACGCGATGCGCGGTCTGTTCGAAGCTGGTGCCGAACTGCCGCGCCAGGGCTTCGAAATCGTAGGCCCTGGCATCGACCGCTTTGGCGAAGATCGAGTAGGGCATGATGATCGCCGCCGCCGCATAGGCGGCGAGCGCGCGCCGCGCCAAGAGCTCGGCGGTCTTGCTGGCGAACTTGCCGTCCTCCAGTGCTGCACCGATCTCGTTGTCCAGCTCGAGATAAGCGAGTTGCCGCGCCAGTTCGAACTTCAGGCTCGCGCTGTCGAGCGAATCCTCGATCAGCAACTGCCGACGGTGCAGGTCGAGCCGCCGGAGCGAGCCGAGCATCACGTTCGGCGGCATGTAGCGGACTTGCAGCTTGTGCTTCTCGCGAAAGCGCTCGATGAAGCCGGCGGGGCTCGCCGAGACCTGCGGGGATCCGGTGGCCGAGCCCTGAAAGACCGCCTGCGCCAGCCGCTCGGCGGCGTCGTCGAGCCCCGCGAAATAATTGCGGCGGGCGGCGAGGAAGCGCCGGACATCGGCGACGGGATCGTTGGCGTCAAAGCCTTCTGGCAGCGGCCCGCCGCCGGAGACCGCAGGCGCCCGCTCGGCCAGCGCCAGCTGCTCCTCGCGATAGGCGGTGTAGAGCCGCAGGAAGGCTTCGGCCATGCCGGGATAGCTGACGGCGAGGTCGGAGATCTCCAGCGCCGGGATGTCGATGTCCGAGAACATCGGGTCCTTCAGCACCGACTGCATCCGCGCGGTATGGTCGGCGCCGCCGTCGCCGGCGAGATCGGCAAGATCGATCTTGTAGGTCCGGGCCAGCCGCAGCAGCATGTCGGCCGTCACCGGCCTCTGATTCCGCTCCAGGAGTGCGACGTAAGGCGCTGATATTTCGAGGTCCGCGGCCATGTCGGCCTGGGTCAGGCCGAGCTCGCGGCGCAGCCTGCGCAGGCGCGGGCCCATGAAGATCGAGCGTGCCGTGGCGGTACTCATGGCCGGTCATCTCCCGTCTGTAAGCTCCTTACAGCTATACACGAGAGATTTGTAAAGTGTGACAAGTTTTCCGCGCAATGTCTGGTCCGCTGTCGCAGCGCGCTTACAACAGGTCCCAGGTTGTCCTTAACCAAGGGATCACGGACATGAACTTCCAACCGCGTGGACTGAACGACCAGGCTCTCCAAGGCTCCTCGTCCTACCAGGCCGAGGTCGAGGCGGCGCGTGCGCTGCTCGAGGCCAACCCGACCTGGAATGGTGTCACCGCCGAGGCCGTGGCGCGCATGCGCCTGCAGAACCGCTTCAGGACCGGTCTCGACGTCGCCCGCTACACCGCGTCCGTGATGCGCGCAGACATGGCCGCCTACGACAATGATAGCACCAAGTACACGCAGTCGCTGGGCTGCTGGCACGGCTTCATCGCGCAGCAGAAGCTGATCTCGATCAAGAAGCATTTCGGCAAGACGGACCGCCGCTACCTCTATCTCTCCGGCTGGATGATCGCGGCGCTGCGCTCCGAGTTCGGTCCACTGCCGGACCAGTCGATGCACGAGAAGACCTCGGTCCCCGCGCTGATCGAGGAGCTCTACACCTTCCTGCGCCAGGCCGACTCGCGCGAGCTCAACGATCTCTTCCGCACGCTGGACGCGGCCCGCAAGGCCGGCGACAAGGCGAAGGAGACCGAGATCATCGCCAAGATCGACGGCTTCCAGACCCACGTCGTGCCGGTCATCGCCGACATCGACGCCGGCTTCGGCAATGCCGAGGCGACCTATCTGCTCGCCAAGAAGATGATCGAGGCGGGCGCCTGCGCGCTGCAGATCGAGAACCAAGTCTCGGACGAGAAGCAGTGCGGCCACCAGGACGGCAAGGTCACCGTGCCGCATGACGTCTTCCTGGCCAAGATCCGCGCCTGCCGCCATGCCTTCCTGGAGCTCGGCGTCGAGGACGGCATCGTCGTCACCCGAACCGACTCGCTCGGCGCCGGCCTGACCCAGCAGATCGCGTTCTCCAGCCAGCCGGGCGATCTCGGCGACCAGTACAACAGCTTCCTCGACTGCGAGGAAGTGACGCCGGAGACCGCGCGCAGCGGCGACGTCATCATCAACCAGAACGGCAAGATGATGCGTCCGAAGCGGCTGCCCTCGAACCTCTATCAGTTCCGCCCCGGCACCGGCGAGGACCGCTGCGTGCTCGACTGCATCACCTCGCTGCAGAACGGCGCCGACCTGTTGTGGATCGAGACCGAGAAGCCGCATATCGAGCAGATCGCCAAGATGGTCGACCGTATCCGCAAGGTGATCCCGAACGCCAAGCTCGCCTACAACAACTCGCCGTCGTTCAACTGGACCCTCAACTTCCGTTGGCAGGTCTATGACGCGATGAAGGAGGCGGGCCAGGACGTCAGCAAGTACAACCGCGCCGAGCTGATGAAGGCGGAGTACGACGACACCCCGCTGGCGAAGGAAGCCGACGAGCGCATCCGCACCTTCCAGGCGGATTCGGCCAAGCGCGCCGGCATCTTCCACCACCTGATCACCTTGCCGACCTACCACACGGCCGCGCTGTCGACCGACAACCTCGCTCGCGAGTACTTCGGCGAGCAGGGCATGCTGGGCTACGTCAAGAACGTCCAGCGCGCCGAGATCCGCCAGGGCATCGCCTGCGTCAAGCACCAGAACATGGCCGGCTCCGACATCGGCGACGACCATAAGGAATATTTCGCCGGCGAGAAGGCCCTGAAGGCAGGCGGCGCGCACAACACGATGAACCAGTTCGGCTGAGCTCTGCCGGGTGAACCGCTGAACTGATGAGACCCGTCTGGAGCGGCACCGCTCCAGGCGGGTCTTGCTGTTGCGCGGAATTTCCAGGGCGCTCTTCGAATCCCTATCGACGAACACACTGCTCATCACCAAGGTGCTCCGGCTTCCGATCTCAACCCTCATGGTGAGGAGCGCCGCCCTTGCGGCGCGTCTCGAACCATGAGGCCACAGTCGGGCCTCGCCCTTCGAGACGCTCGCCTGCGGCGGGCTCCTCAGGGTGAGGAGAGAAGGCCGTGGTCCGGGTCGCCATCTCTTCCTCCTCGGCTGGACCTCCTCACCGCTCGCTCAGCGCCAGGCGCGCCCCGAGCAACGCAAAGCCACCAGCAAACGCCCGGCGCAGCCATGTCATCACCCGGGGCCGGGAGACGACGCGATCGCGCACCGCGGCCGCGAACAGGCCGTAGACCACGAACACCGCAAAGGTCATCGCCATGAACGTGGCCGACAGCTCCAGCATGGCGGCGAGCGGATGCGCCTCGTCGGCGGCGATGAACTGCGGCAGGAAGGCGAGGAAGAAGATCGACAGTTTTGGATTAAGGATGTTGATCAGGAAGCCGGTCAGCACCACACGCACGGCCGAGCGTGCATCCGCATCCTGCTTGTCATCATCCTTGGCCTCCACGGACAGCGCGCCGCGCTCGCCGAGTGTCTGCCAGGCCATGTACAGGAGATAGGCGACGCCGCAATATTTCAGCGCGGCAAAGGCCAGCGCGCTGGTGTGCAGCACCGCAGCGAGGCCTATGATCGCAGCCAGCATCGCCGGGATGATGCCGAGCGTGCAGCCGAACGCGGCCGCGATGCTCAGCCGCGATCCCCGCGTCAGCGCCACCGCCAGCGTATAGAGCACGCCGGTTCCGGGCGAGGCGACGACGATCAGGGACGTCAGCAGGAAGGCAGTGGACATCGGCGGCTCCCGGGTTCGCGGCCGCGACGGCGGCCGGCGTCTTTCAAAAACAAATCCCAACATTCCACGCCGCACCGTCGGACGATAGCCGGCCGCGCTTCACGTGGCCGAGAACCGCCCGGGCATGGCGCAAGCGCTGACGTCGGGCCGCGCGAGGGACATCAGGGCAGGGGACGTGTTCGACCGTCATCGCGGCGCGTTCGCGCCCGAATTTGTCCGGTCGTCTCGCCCCCGGAAATACAGAGGGCGCGGGGAATGCCGGGCTGCAGGCCGCAACCCATGGCCCGCCTGCAGACAAGAAAGCAGGCGGCAGTCACCACAGGTTCAGCCGACATCCGGCATTCCCCGCGCGGTGGTCTTAACATTTATACGCGATCTCCCCGGTGTCCGGCTTGATAGCCACCGTCGCCCCGAGGGGTCATCATCCCCCAGGACTTGGCGCCAGCATCGGGGCGCCAGGACCACGCGATTTCATGTCCGCGACCGGCTGTTCGTCCGCACGCAACGCGCGCTGCAACCAGCTCGCGGCCACCGCTCCCCGCACCCTACGTCCGTGACGATCGCGATCCGCCCCTCTCGAGGAGCACGGGATGCGGACAGTCAATCATGAAATTCGGAAAAAAGGAAGACGAATATTTTTGAGCTAGCGACTGGACAGGGGTGATCGCGTTGAGCGCGCTGGCGAAATAAATTTCTCGGCGCATGCGTTCCGGTGCTGCCGCGGAGACCTTTGCCGGGCTCGCTCAGGGCCGCCACGTCGTAGGCTGCAGCTGGCTTGGCCGCAAGCACTCGGCCTCGGGTCGTCCGCGCGATCGGCAATCCTCATATTTGGCTGACAGGAGCAGGACCATCAGGACGGCGATCAGCGCCATGCACGCGAGTGCAAGACGAGTGTCCGCCTTCATCAATGATCCTTTCAGCAGTTCGGCCCGCTCAACTATCACACGGGTCCGAAGCGCCGCCAGAACAGCTTCGACGCTGAGGCGGGACGGTTGCGACTGTGTCCTGCCCGCAACGTCATCGGTTTTTGATAGTCGCTCCATTCCCCCCGAGGTTGCGGCTATTGTTCCCCCCGTCGGCCCCTGCTACCGCTGCAAAGACAGGTGGGGTACTGTGGGGGCTCAAATGAACGGTTTGCGTCGGATGGCCAGCGGGCTGGCCATCGCGGGAGCGGCGTGTCTTGGCGGCTGTGCTGCACCGTTGGCGGTCAACAACGTGACCGACATCAGGTCGACGACGGGCAGCCGAGGGATCGACGTCTACGAACAGAAGCGCCGGACCGACCCGAGCGCGCCCGACTTCGCGGGTGACCAGCTTGTGGAAGTGCGGACGTTCCACAATCCCGAACAGAGCGGCGAGGTCGAGATGGCCGGGGCCTCCTGCTCATTGGAAGCCTCCGGTTTCACCGCCACCATGACCAGCCCCGCCAAGGTGCGCGTGCCGCTCTATCGGGGACAGTCGAGCACGCTGGCCGTCACCTGCCAGAAGCCCGGCTATCAGAAGCGCATGATCACGGTCGCGCCCTATGACGCGACACGCCAGGCGCGCCTGGCCAGCGGCGCCAACGGCGGCATCCTCGGCGCGGTCATCGTCGCCGGCATCGACGCCGCCGCGGACAATACCAAGAACGACTGGCGTTATCCCGTGGCGAAGGTGGTGCTGGAGGCGGATGCTGCCGGGAGGTGAGGGACCGACCTTCCGCAACTGGCGGTGACGGCAGTGGCGGAGATAGTGCACGCATCTCGATCGCGTCTCCAACGACAAGCTATGGAGACAAGGAGTCAGATCATCTCCAGGTGTCCCGCAATTGAAGCGTCACGTTGATACCTCACGGACCTCAGACACGCTCCTTAATTAGGCGTGCAACCTCAGGGCGAGAGCTGTGGATAGCGGGCGTTAATTGGCTACGATTTCAGGGCGCCGTGACCCGAAGGCAACAGAAGGGTTAAGAAACTTGGTACTAACGTCCGGGTTGAGCACTATTGGCGGGGGGTATCATTGACATACCCCCCAAGATATTGGTTTGTGAATAGTCCGGTTCGACTCACTCAGGTTTGATTCGCAAATTGCCTTGTCAAGAGTTTTTCTTGAAAAATTGCCACCGAATCGCTATTTTCCCAATGAACTTTGTTTCCGCCTCCCGGTTGGGTTAACCGGATTTTTACCGCACGATTTGAAAGTCAATCCCATGACACACGCGATGCCTCCTGCCGAAGTCACCCTCGTTTATCGTGAGGTCGGGAAGACGCACGTCTTTACTGCGCCCGACTTTCGCGGCTTCCACATTGGGAGTTCGGTGCTCAAGACCGCGTATGAGCAGGCCGTGATCGCCCTGGGCGAGCATATTTCTCGGGTTTACAATTGCCCTGCTTCATACCGAATTGAGCGGTCCTTCAAAGAGTTCGAGACGCTGCTTAAGAAGGAAGATGAGTTTGCCTCCAATTTTGTTTTCGCAAAGCGCGAAATGGAAAATTGCGCAGCATAACTCTAACAGCCTCTTGAAGACCGTCGTCATTCAAGCATAAGTTGCTTTTTAGCCGATTCATGCATAAGCGTGGATCGGCTTTATTATGTGGTTTGCCATGCCCAAGACCTTGCATCCCGTGACTTTTCGAAATCTGCAGGCTACTTTGAACGGCCTGGGATATGGCTTGGGTCGTCATGATCCGGATAAGCCGATCCTGCATTGGTGGAGAGAAAATAAGAAAAAGTTTCCGAGTGGAGACTGGCCTGATCACTTGACAACTTTGAAGCCGGATTTCACTGCCGACGGTCATGCCGAGCCGGTCTATGATCGGAGTTACGTCGTAGACCTACTGGTGAATATTTTTGGCGACAGCCCCGATGGTGCGGGGCAGCGCTTAGCGATCGTCGCCCACCAGATAGCGACTGCGGAGCGTTAGCGAGATCCCGAGACCGGATCTTATAAGGCGCTCGCTAGGAGGTTTTGCTGGCCTGAGAAATATCTGGCGGCCAGCAATCTCCATAAGTACGCTGTTGACTTACAATAATTGACGTCGAATCTGGATGCTCGCATCGACGCCGAAGAACGAAAGGGCGTCGGTTCATTCTGTCAGATCGGCGAACAGGCGCTTCCAATGTGCAATCGTGCTTCTTGGATTTTGGCGGTGTTGGCCGAAGCACGCTTCTTGGCTTCTCTCGCGAGCGAAACCTTCCATACATCGGCTAGCTGGATCGATCCCGACTTGGCCCACGCTTCAATTTGCGGAGCAATCAGATGTCCGCTTTTGCGACATCACTGAACGGGATGTCGGCCTTGCGCCTTCACCGATCTACTACACCGACCATGAAGTCGAACGGAAGTAAATCTTCGTGTAACGGTGACAGTGCACAAAACTGGTGGGCCGGAACGCACGAGACGCTGTCGGTTTCTATCAAGCTTGTTGGTCGGACTCCCGCCGCCTCGCCAAGGTCGCCAGCCGCGCCTTGATCTCCTCAATCGACACCGGCGTGAAGTCCCAGCAGTCGACGCCGACGTCGCAGCACTGGCTGTCGCCGGGGAGGCGGCCGTGGCTGTGGCCGTAGAGGTGGAGGGCGCCATGGTGGGATTTTGACCACACCCGCAGGCCGTAGTGACAGAGGGTCAGGTGAGTGCCGTCGGGCAGGGTGATGTTGCGCAGGCTCTCGATGCTGGCCCAGAGATGCCGGGCGGCCTTGACGCGTTTCGAATTGTCGTGATTGCCGAGCGTCAGGTGCATCTGGCCGTTGAGGCGGCGGAGGTAAGGCTCGTGGTCGGCGAAGGCGAAGTCGCCGAGATCGTGGACGATGTCGCCCGGCCTCACCACCTGATTGTGGCGCTCGATCATGATCTCGTCCATCTCGGCGACGGAGGAGAACGGGCGCTTGGCCAGCTCGATGATACGGGCGTGACCAAAATGGCGGTCGGCCGTGAAGAAGATGTTGATGGTTGGTCGTCTCCGTTTTCCTCCGCGTCGGGCGGGGGGATCGTGGTGGGGATAAGAAAGGGTGGTGAGCGCGCCGGGACTCGAACCCGGGACCCCATGATTAAAAGTCACGTGCTCTACCGGCTGAGCTACGCGCTCGCTTCCAAGGAAGCGGTGTGACGGCTCGAACCGTCACTGTCCGGATCATCGGCAGGTGACCATCAGAACGCTGGAGGCGTCGCCGTGGTTCACTGCGGGTCCCGGGAGCGGAGTGGTCAAACCCCGGCCGTGGGCCGCGTCCTGTCGTGGGCGCTGTGTAGGGGGTGGGTGCGGTCGGGTCAATAGGCGCGCGTGGCGACCCACAGACCGGCGGCGGGATCGATCGGGGCTGTGCAGGCGGGGTGCCGGGCGGCGGCGGTGTGGCCGCAGGGTGACAGGCGGACCCAAACAGGGGCTGGCGGCCGCGAAACGCTTCGATTGGCGGCCGTTCTCCCGTTAGCGTTTGTTTCCGAATGTGACTGTGCATGGGCCCGTCCTGGCGTCCGCCGCCCGGCCATCGCTCGAGGAAACGACATGATCCAGCCCCATCGCGAATTTTGGCCTGTGCTGGGGGGCTTGCGATTTCTGCTGGCGATGTGGGTGCTGTTCGACCACACCTACAATTTCGGGCCCGCCGAGCGCGCCATTCCGGTCCTGACCCGGAGCGGGCTGATGGCGGTGATGTGCTTCTTCGTCATCTCCGGCTTCAGCATCCACCATTCGATCGCGATGCGGCCCGAGGGCTATCTGCGCCGGCGGCTGTTGCGGATCCTGCCGCTGAACGCGCTGGCGGTCGGCATCGGCTGGTTCGGCTGGTCGGTGCTCGGCCTGTCCGGCGGCTACGGCACGCCGCCGGTGCCGCCGAGCGTCTGGCAGTTCATCGGCTGCCTGTTGCTACTGGAGGCGTTCCTGCCGATCATGATCGGGTTTCTCTATCCCGCATGGTCGCTGTCGATCGAGGCGGTGTACTATTTGCTGGCGCCGCTGTTCCGGAAGCTGGAGGGGCGGCCGCACGTGCCGGCGCTGATGATCGCATCCAGCGTGCTGTTCGTGGCCTGGCCGCTGTTCCGCAACGAATATGTCGCCGGCGGCAGCTCCTATTGGCTGACCGGCATCGTGATGCTGTGGGCGTGGCTGGCGGGCTGGATCGCCTATGCGCATCCCGGCCACCGGCGTTATCTGCTCTGGCTCGGCCTTGCCGGGCTCGCCTCGATCGCGACCCAGGCCCGGTTCTTCGACGTCACCAATGTCAGCTCTGCGGCCGTGAATGCGATCGCCTGGATCGGCACCTTGATGCTCGTATTCTATCGCATCGGCCATGTCGGCGGCCGGGTCGCAGCAATGTTCGACTATCTCGGCGAGCTCAGCTTCCCGCTGTACATCCTGCATTACCCCGTGCTGTTCGTGGTCAGCAGCTCGCTGTTCAAGGCGTATCCGGACCTGAACGCCGGCGTGGCCCACGTCGCGATCTCGCTCACGGCGGCCGTGCTGGCCTATCACCTCGTCGACAAGCCGCTGCGCAAGCCCGATGCGGGCATGGGGCAGGCGATCCGCGCCTGGGCTGGCCGGCGGAGAGCGACGGACAGCGGTCGCGGCGAACTGGCCGAGGCCGCGCCGCGGCTCGGCACGGGCGCCTGATCCCCCCCGCAGCGGACGAGGTGCGCGTCAGACCTTCTCCGGCACCTTGGTCGCCGCCGCGCTCAGCGGCGCCGGCTGCATCGGCTGCAGCATGCCCGGGCCCGCCAGCTCCGGCACCCAGACCGGGCGCAGGCCGATCAGCTCGGCGGTGCGGACCCTGGTGTAGCGCCAGAACTCGAAGGAATTGATGCGCGACATCTCCAGCACGGCGATGGCGACCGCCGAGAGGAACGGCAGGCTTTCCAGGATCAGGACGGCGGCGAAGATGTAGAGCTCGGTGATCGCCAAATAATTGGTGGTGATCAGGATGGCGGCGCCGATCAGGAGCAGGGCGCCGATCACGGCCTCCCAGAACGCCTGGAATTCGATCGACATCCGCGACAGGCCGCCCTTGGACGTCCGGGCGAAGGCGAGGTGCTCGGTGATCAGGCCCTGCGCCACGGCGCGGCTGACCGTCCATTGCACCGACATCGCGGCGATCATCGCGCCGAACATCTGCCAGGGCCGGACCGCGACGCGCAGGCGGTAGAGGATCAGGAAGTGCGCGAGCGAGACCACGAAGGCGGCGATGATCGGGATGGTCAGGATCCTGTCGGGGATGGCGATGCCGGCGAAGGCCACGATCGGCACCCAGATCAGGTTGAGGATCGCCACGACCACGCCGAGGCTCTCGGCGCCGAGCCAGTTGAGCCAGCCGAGCGAGAACTCGCGCTTCTGGTCCGCCGTCAGCCGGCTCTTGCCGGGCAGGAAGCGGCGCCAGTGCTTCTTGACGATCTGGAAGCCGCCATAGGCCCAGCGATGGCGCTGCTTCTTGAAGGCCTCGTAGGTGTCGGGCAGCAGGCCCGACCCGTAGCGGGTGGCGGTGTAATGGGTCTTCCAGCCGAGCTCCTGGATGGCCAGCCCGAGGTCGGTGTCCTCGCAGATCGTGTCGCTCGACCAGCCGCCGGCCATGTCCATCGCCGCGCGGCGGATCAGGCACATCGTGCCGTGCACGATGATCGCGTTCTCCTCGTTGCGCTGGACCATGCCGATGTCGAAGAAGCCGGCATATTCGCCGTTCATGATGTAGTGCATCAGCGACAGATCCTCGTCGCGATGCTCCTGCGGCGCCTGCACCAGGCCAACGGCGGGATCGGCGAAGGCCGGCACGAGGTCGGACAGCCAGTCCGGCGTCACGACATAGTCGGCGTCGATGATGCCGATGATCTCGGCGTCGGCCGCGGTGCGCTCCATCGCGATGCGCAGCGCGCCGGCCTTGAAGCCCTTGACCTTCTCGGCATTGATGAACTTGAAGCGCTCGCCGAGCATGCGGCAGTGGTCCTGGATCGGCTGCCAGAACGCAGGGTCAGGCGTGTTGTTGATGATGCAGACGACCTCGTAGTTCGGGTAGTCGAGGCGGGCCAGCGCATCCAGCGTCTGCTTCATCATGTCCACCGGCTCGAAATAGGCCGGGACGTGGATCGAGACCTTCGGGCAGTAGCCCTCCGGCATCGCGGCGCGCTCGCGCGCGACCTTGTCGCGGGTGAGCAGCCGGCGCGGCGCGCGGCCGAAGGCGATCGCAGCGATCTCCTCGATGCGGGCCATCGCGATCAGGATCAACGGCACCAGCAGGATCAGGCCGAGAGTCAGCGCGAAGGTCGAGCCCCAGACAAAATAATGCGTGTTCCAATAGGCGAAGACGTTGGAGACCCAGGCACCGACGCCATGCGCCGTGATCGCCAGCACCATCGCCTGCATCATTGTCGGCTGGCGCAGCCGCACGATCGGCAGCGACAGCAGCACGCCGACGAGCAGCGCGATGGCCGCGAGCTTCCAGTAATCCGGGTTCACGATCGGGCCGGTCCAGGAGAACTTCGCCTCGCGCGAGGCGGTGAGCAGGCCCCAATAGGGACCGACGCCGC
Source organism: Bradyrhizobium sp. HKCCYLR20261 (assembly GCF_051168435.1). Lineage (NCBI taxonomy): Bacteria > Pseudomonadati > Pseudomonadota > Alphaproteobacteria > Hyphomicrobiales > Nitrobacteraceae > Bradyrhizobium > Bradyrhizobium sp. HKCCYLR20261. The sequence goes on along the minus strand of NZ_JBNPUZ010000014.1, from coordinate 61,813 downwards.
CCTCGAAATATTTCCAGGGCACGTCGATGCTCTCGACGATGTTGTAGTCCATGCCGATGGCTTCGGCGCGGGCGACGAAGTTGCGCAGCACCCAGGCCTGCTGGAACGGACCGGGATCGGAGATGCCGCGATTGTAGCCCTGGCTGGGCCAGCCGAATTCGGCGATCACGACGCGCTTGCCGGGGAACTTGTCGCGCAGCACCTGGTAGCGGTCGACCGCCTGGTCGACGGCCTGGGTGCTGTTGAAGAACTCCCAATAGGGCAGCACGTGCGCGGCGATGTAGTCGACGTTGGAGGCGAGCTGCGGATAGTCGCGCCACAGGTTCCAGATCTCGCCGGTCGTGACCGGGACGGTGACCGACTTCTTGACCCGCTTGATGTAGTCGATCAGCTCGTCCGGCTTGAGCTCGCCGCGGTACAGCGTCTCATTGCCGACGACGATGCCGATGACGTTGCTGTTGCGGCGGGCGAGCTTGATCGCGGTCGCGACCTCGTTCTCGTTGCGGATCGTGTCCTTGTCGAGCCAGACGCCGAGCGTGACCTTCAGTCCGGCCTCGGCCGCCAGCGGCGGCACCTGCTCGAGGCCGCCGGTCGACGAATAGAGCCGGATCGCGCGCGTCATCGTCGCGAGCTTCTTCATGTCGGCTCGGATGCGCTCCGGCGAGGCGACGGTGTCGACGTCGGGATGCGCGGTGCCTTCGTGCGGATCGTAGGAGACGCTCGGCAGCATGCCGGTGAAATCCGGCGCGCTCTGCTTGGTTTGCAGGACGCCCCACAGCGCGGCATGGGCTGCGGTGACGAACAGGATGACGGCTGCGATCAAGCGCATCTGGCGGGACACCGTGGCGGGCGGGAGAGAGAGGAGCGGCTGTTCCGGCGCGGGAAACGCGCGGCGAACACCGGCAGTGCGCCCGTCCTGCGTGCTGCCCAGGCACGTCAGGCGAAGCGCGGCTTCGATCAGACACCGGCAGGTCCGTCATTGGCCTTGCCGGTGGTCACATTAAGGCGGGTTCATCACTGAACGAGCGCTGAACCGCCTGACAGATCGACGCCGAACCGCCTGCGACACGATAACGCTGCAGCGCGAATAGACAACTGCGGCGGGGCCGCGATTCGTCCGCAACGGCCCTGCCGGCGCGAGGCCGGGCAGGGGCGCCTGAGGCAGGCTTACTGCTTGGCCGGCTGCGGCGAGGGCGCGGCCTGCGGTGCCGCCGGCTGGGCCGCCTGCGGCGAGCCGGCGGGCGCCGGGGTCGCGGCGGGCGCGGGCGCCGCTGCAACCTGCGGCTTAGCCTCCGGGTTCACCCAGCAGGTGTGGACGTGGTTGTTCAGCGAGTTCGGTACCTTGTCGTCGATCTGGCCGACGAAGCGCGTCAGGCAGCGGAACGACGCCTGGATGTGGCCGCCGGGGCAGCCGAAGCGGTCATAGAGGTCGAGGTGGCGGAAGGCGGTATCGAGGTCGTCGCGGTACATCAGCTGCACCACGCGCCGGCCGAGCCAGACGCATTCCGGATTGCCGGCCGGTCCGCCGCTCAGCGCCTGCGCGGCCTCGTTGAATTCATCGGCCTTGCGCTGGTTTTCCTTGAGATCGGCCGGGCTAGATGCCTGCGGCTTTTGGTCCTGGGGGTGATCGTTGCCGCTCTGGGCGAAGGCGCCGGGGACGCCGACCAGGACCGCGAGGCCCACGGCCGCAACCAGGCGCGAAACCGAAAACTTGGACTGGAGCACGCGTCGACCCATAAATTCCCCGATTGTTGCCTTCATGCCGTCCCCTGGGGGACGCAGTATTGATGCCGATCAAATCGGCCCCGATTGCGGCGGGAGGTTGATTCCGTCCGTCGCATGCCGTTCCTAAAATGACGTTCCTAACGGGCGCATGAACGGCACCTCAGAACTTCGAGCGCGACGGGCAGATCAACCGGGGATTCCCAATGACCGGAATCTCGGATTTTGTCCAGCAACGCGCCAACTTTCTCGCCGCATCGTAAAGGCCTGATTGGAGACGGGGAGGGCGCCACGTCAGCCTCCGCGGATCGCCTAGCCGATCGCCTGTTCGATCGCCTACTTGGCAGATCGCCGCCGACCGGGTAATCGACACCACCTGCCTGGAGACACGGAACTGAAATCCCTCCCTACGCCGCTGGCGCTTCTGCTCGTATCCTTGGGTGTCATCGCCGCGGCCTGGTGGTGGCTGGCCAAGCCCATCACGCTCGCCCGCGCGCCGATCGAGCTCGATTCGAAGGTGCAGTGCGTCTCCTACGCGCCGTTCCGCGGCCAGCAGAGCCCGCTCGATCCGACCACGCATATCGATGCCGAGCAGATCGAGCAGGATCTGGTGCAACTCGCCAAGATATCGGAATGCGTGCGCACCTATTCGATCGAGAACGGCCTCGACCAGGTGCCGGCGATCGCCTCCCGCGTCGGCATCAAGGTCATCCAGGGCATCTGGCTCGGTTCGAACAAGCTGAAGAACCAGCAGCAGATCGGCATCGCCGTCGACCTGATCAAGCGCTATCCGAAGGTCATCACCGGCGTGGTCGTCGGCAACGAGGTGCTGTTGCGCGGCGAGATGACGACCGCCGACCTCGCCGCGACCATCCGCAGCGTCAAGGCGCAGGTCCAGGTTCCCGTGACCTATGCCGACGTCTGGGAGTTCTGGCTGCGCAACCGCGAGCTCTATGACATCGTCGACTTCGTCACCGTGCACATTCTCCCGTATTGGGAGGACATCCCGGTGCGCGCCAAATTCGCCGCCTCCCATGTCGACACCATCCGCCAGCAAGTCGGCGTGGCGTTTCCCGGCAAGGAGATCCTGATTGGCGAGACCGGCTGGCCGAGCGAGGGCCGCATGCGCGAGGGCGCGCTGCCGTCGCGCGCCAACCAGGCGCGGGTGGTGTCGGAGATCCTGTCGCTGGCCAAGCGCGAGAATTTCCGCGTCAACCTGATCGAGGCCTATGACCAGCCGTGGAAGCGCAAGCTCGAGGGCACCGTGGGCGGCTATTGGGGCCTGATCAGCGACGATACGCGCGCGCTGAAATATCCGCCGGGCGAGCCCGTCAGCAACTATCCGCTCTGGAAGATGCAGATGGGCGCCGGCATGATCCTGTCCTTCATCGTCTTCCTCGCCGGCTGGCTGACGGTGCGCCGCCGGCCATGGCCGCCGCACATCTCGGCCTGGATCGGGGTCGGAATTTCCGCGACCACCGGCGGCGTGCTGCTCGGCATGGCGGCCGACAAGATGTTTTATGAGAGCCTCGGGATCGGCGGCTGGCTGCAATGGGGCGCGCTGCTCGCGGCCGGCGTGCTGGCGCCGATCCTGGCGGCCAACGCCATCATGGCCGGCCGGCCGCTGCCGACCTTCCTCGACCTGCTCGGGCCGAATGACGGCCGCAAGCAGCTCAAGCTGACCTATGCGTTGGGGCTGGTGCTGGTGGTGACCGTGCTGATCGCGGCCGAGACCGCGCTCGGCTTCGTCTTCGATCCGCGCTACCGCGACTTCCCGTTCGCCAGCCTCACCATGGCCGTGGTGCCGTTCGCGATGCTGCTCGGCAACCGGCCGGCGGACGGCCCGCGGCCGATCGCGGAAGCGAGCTTCGCCGGCCTGCTGGCGATCTCCTCGGTCTATGTGATCTACAACGAGGGCCGCGACAATTGGCAGGCGCTGTGGACCTGCGCGATGTACCTGACCTTGGCGTTTACGCTGTGGCGGGCGCGGGCCGTGCAAAGCCGAGGATGAGCAGGCCGATCGCCAGGCCCGACAGCACGATGTTGTAGAGCACGATGCCAAGGCCGGCGGCGATGAGCCCGCCGGTCAGCAGCACGATCGACGGCCGCATCACGTGCAGCACCGCGATCACGAGAGCGGTGGCGCCGAACACCGAATTCTTGAACAGCGTGGTCGCGACCGCCCGGCTCTTGCAGGCGAGCGTCTGCATCCCTGCGTCGCAGGCAAGCGCAACGCTCGACAGCTCGATCGCGAGATAGCGCAAATAGAGGGCATAGCCGACGGTGACGAAGCCGACGATCAGGAGCCATTGCACCTGATAGGGCGAGAGGCGGAACGGGGTCTTTTTCATGCGCGGGACTATGCTGCGGAACGAAGCTATCGACAAGCCGCAAAGCCGGTTCGCGGACTGCTTTCACAATCCGCTGCAACCGTCTTCGGAACCTCGATGATTTGAGCTTTCAGGAGCGGCGGAAGAACGACGACAGCGTCGAGGGCTGCTCGGGCTTCGGGGCTTCAGCCGGCGGCGGCGGCGGGGCCGCGGCAGGCGCCGGCGGCTCCTCGCGCTTGCCATGGCGCTGCTGGGCCTGCGGCGAGGGCGGGCGCCGGCGCTGCTGGTATGACTTCTGGGAGGCGGCCGCGGGGGTCGCCGGCTTGGCCGGCTCGGCCGCTTCGGGCTCGTCCCGGATGGCCAGGCGCTGGCCGTCATAGACGGTGGTCTCGCAAGGGCGCTGGCTCTCGGCAAGAGCGGCGCAGATCCTGGCGGCGCCCGCCGCATCGCCCAGGGGACCAGCACCGAGCCGCAGCTGCATGCCCGGACCGCTGCGGCCTTCCTTCAGGATGACGATGGGCCGGAGCGCGGCGAGATCGGCATTGGTCTTGACGAGATCGCGCCACAGCGCGCGCAGGCCCGCAAGCGAGTTGGCGCCGCCGAGATCGACCGCGAACTCGGTCTTTTCGACGGCGGTCACGGCGGTCTCGGCCGCATCGCTGCTTTTCGCGCTGGCAGTGTCCGCCGGCTCCGCCTTCGCGAGCTTGTCCGGTTCGGCCGGCTTGCCGGGCGCAGGCGCGACCGTCGCTGCCGAAGGCACGGGCGAAGCGGGTGGGGGCGCGGCGGCGGATGCCGGCTTTGCCGGTTCCCGGCTGGTCCGGTCGGCGCTCGCCATCGCCGACGGCGTGGCCGGCTGGCTCAGTCCGGCGGCTCCGCCTGGGATGGGCATGAACGGCGAGGCATTGGCAAAGGCCGGCAATGGAGCCGGTGCATTGGAACCGGGCGCCGGAGCTGTCGTAGGTTGCGTCTCCACGGTCGCGATCTGGGGGGCAGGCGCAGGCTTGCTGGCGGCAGGCGGCGGAGCGCTCGCCTGGGCGCTCTGCTTGGCGAGTGCTCCAGTGACGGAGTCCAGTCCCTGCTCGAGCACGGTGACGCGTGCGTAAAGCCGGTCGCGGTCGCTGTTCAGCGTCTCGATGGCCGCGCCGAGCTGGCGGGCCTCGCCCTGCGTCTCGCGGGCCAAGGACTGCAGCAGTTGCGCCTGGCGCGACAGCTCGGCCGCGGAAATACGGTCGTGCCGCCATCCCTGTGCGGCCTGGCTGGCGAACACGGCCAAGCCGACGGCACCGACCGCGCCCGCACCCCACCAGCCGAGCCGCCACATCGCGCGGCGGTCGAAGTCGTTTTCATCCGCAAACAGTCCGGACAGCGATCCGCCCGTCTTCTCAGCTCCATGCGCGACGACTGATTTGTGGGAGTCCTTAGCCATGAACCTGCCTTAATCGAATCACGAAGCGGACATTAACAGGAAAACCCGCATAGGTTTCAGCCGGTGCGGTTTGCCGCTGGCGGAAAACGCTTTATGACAGCGGCCGAAGACACCGGCCCAGGACTTCGACCCATGTGCCGCTCAGCTATCTCCCGGGGTGTTTGATGACCGCTCGTTCCAGTCTGACCATCGTGCTCGCGGCGGGAGAGGGCACGCGGATGCGCACGAGCGTTCCAAAGGTGCTGCATCCCGTCGCCGGCGAATCATTGCTCGCCCATGTCCTGGCGGCCACACCGTCAGGAGAGGGCGCCCGCGTCGCCGTCGTCGTGGGGCCTGATCACGCTGCGGTCGAAAAGGAAGCACGGCGGCTGCGCCCCGATGCCGACATCTTCGTCCAGCGTGAGCGACTCGGCACGGCGCATGCGGTGCTGGCTGCCCGGGACGCGATCGCACGGGGCGCCGACGATCTGCTGGTCGCGTTCGGCGACACGCCGCTGATCACGGCCGAGACGTTCGCCCGGCTGCGGGCGCCGCTCGCGCACGGCGCGGCGCTCGCCGTCCTCGGCTTCCGCGCGGCCGATCCGACCGGCTATGGACGGCTGCTGATGGATGGGACGAAGCTGGTCGCGATTCGCGAGCAGGCTGACGCAAGCGAGGCCGAGCGCGCGATCACGCTATGCAATGCCGGCGTGATGGCGATGGACGGCCGTCGGGCGCTGGCCATTCTCGACAAGATCGGCAACGCCAACAGCAAGGGCGAATATTATCTCGTCGACGCCGTCGCGATTGCGCGCGAGCAGGGCCTCGACGCTGTCGTGATCGAGACCTCGGAGGATGAGGTGCGCGGCATCAACACCAAGGCGCAGCTCGCGCAGGCCGAGGCCGTGATGCAGACCCGGCTGCGCCGCGCGGCGATGGACGCCGGCGTGACCTTGATCGCGCCCGAGACCGTTTATCTGTCCGCCGACACGACGTTCGGCCGGGACGTGACGATCGAACCGTTCGTCGTGATCGGGCCGGGCGTGTCGATCGGCGACGGCGCCGTCGTGCATTCCTTTTCCCACATCGTGCAGTCGACGCTCGGCCGCAACACGCTGCTCGGCCCGTTCGCGCGGCTGCGGCCGGGCACCTCGCTCGGCGACGGCGCGAAGATCGGCAATTTCGTCGAGGCCAAGGCCGCGGTGCTCGAGCCCGGCGTAAAGGTGAACCACCTGTCCTATATCGGCGACGCGCATGTCGGCGCCAACTCCAACATCGGCGCGGGCACCATCACCTGCAATTATGACGGCTTCAACAAGCACAAGACCCGGATCGGCGAGGGCGCCTTCATCGGCACCAACACCTCGCTGGTGGCGCCGATCAGCATCGGCGCGCGCGCCTATATCGGTTCGGGGTCGGTGATCACGCGCGACGTGCCGGATGATGCGCTGGCGCTGGAGCGCAGCCCGCAGACCACGAAGGAAGGCGCGGCCGCGCGTTTCCGGAGCGCGAAGTCGCGCTCCAAGAAATGAGATTGGCCCGTCAGTCCTTTTCGTCGAGGAACTCGGCGAACATCTCGCGCGTCAGCCGCCAGCCACGGCGGGTGGCGTGCTTGATCGGCTCATTGGTGTGATGCCTGATCGGCATCGGCTTGAGCTCATGCCCCATGGTCGGCGGCGGCCAGTGAGCCAGATGGCTTCCGGACGGGTGCGACAGGCTGAGCGAGGTGGTCCCCTTGGGATCAGTTGGGCGGCGGTTGTAGGTCATGGCGTCCTCTCCGACACGACAGTGTCGCCGTGGAAGCGTTGATCGGGCGTTAAGCCGGCGTTCAGCTACGCCTCCGCATCGAACCGGAGTTGCGCATTGGCCGGCGCGGTTAAGGCTTCCACTTAACCCTGTCGCAATCCGCAATAATTATTGAATCCTGAAAGCGCGCGGTTTTCGTTAAGACAATGCCACGCATTTGAATCTCTCTCGACGATTTGGGGACTAACGCGGATGTGCGGAATCATCGGGATCCTGGGACGCGGGCCGGTCGCCGAGCATCTCGTCGATTCCCTCAAGCGCCTCGAATATCGCGGTTATGATTCAGCCGGTGTCGCGACGCTCGAAGGCGATCATCTGGAGCGGCGGCGCGCCGAGGGCAAGCTCAAGAATCTCGAGAAGCGGCTGGAGCGGGAGCCGCTGAAAGGCCATGCCGGCATCGGTCATACGCGCTGGGCGACGCACGGCAAGCCGACCGAGAGCAACGCGCATCCGCACGCGACCGCCAGTGTCGCAGTCGTGCACAATGGCATCATCGAGAACTTCCGCGAACTGCGCGCCGAGTTGGAAAAGCAGGGCGCCGCGTTCGAGTCCGAGACCGACACCGAGACGGTCGTCCACCTCGTGAACTCCTATCTCTCGAAGGGGCAATCGCCGCAGCAGGCGGTGGCTGCGTCACTGCCGCAGTTGAAGGGCGCGTTCGCGCTGGCCTTCCTGTTCAAGGGCCATGGCAATCTGCTGATCGGCGCCCGCAAGGGCTCGCCGCTGGCGCTCGGCTATGGCGACGGCGAGATGTTTCTTGGCTCGGACGCGATCGCGCTGGCGCCGTTCACCGACACTATCAGCTATCTCGACGATGGCGACTGGGTCGAGATCACCCGCGAGTCCGGCATCATTCATGATGCCTCGGGCGCGGTGGTGAAGCGCGACGTGCTGAAGTCGGGCGCGTCGTCGTTCCTGGTCGACAAGGCCAACTACCGCCACTTCATGGCTAAGGAGATTCACGAGCAGCCGGAGGTCGTCGGCCACACGCTCGCGCGCTACGTCGACATGGGCACCGAGCGCGTGATGCTGCCGGCGCGGCTGCCGTTCGACTTCAAGGACATTCAGCGCATCTCGATCACGGCCTGCGGCACCGCGAGCTATGCCGGCTTCGTTGCCAAATACTGGTTCGAGCGCTTCGCGCGCGTGCCGGTCGAGCTCGATGTCGCCTCTGAGTTCCGCTATCGCGAGGCGCCGCTGCGCAAGGGCGATCTCGCGATCTTCATCTCGCAGTCGGGCGAGACCGCCGATACGCTGGCAGCGCTGCGCTACGCGAAGTCGCAGGGGGTGCATACGCTGTCGGTCGTCAACGTGCCGACCTCGACGATCGCGCGCGAGAGCGAGATCGTGATGCCGACGCTCGCAGGTCCCGAGATCGGCGTCGCCTCGACCAAGGCTTTCACCTGCCAGTTGATGGTGCTCGCGGCGCTTGCGATTGCCGCCGGCCGCGGCCGTGGCGAGTTGTCGGAGGCCGACGAGACCAAGCTGGTGCATGGCCTCGTCGAGGTGCCGCGCCTGATCGCGGCGGCGCTGACGACCGAGCACCAGATCGAGAAGCTGGCGCGCGAGATCGCCAAGTCGAAGGACGTGCTCTATCTCGGCCGCGGCACGTCGTATCCTCTCGCGCTCGAAGGTGCGCTGAAGCTCAAGGAGATCTCCTACATCCATGCCGAGGGCTATGCCGCCGGCGAGCTCAAGCACGGCCCGATCGCGCTGATCGACGAGACCATGCCGGTCGTCGTCATCGCGCCGTACGACAAGGTGTTCGAGAAGACCGTGTCGAACATGCAGGAGGTCGCCGCCCGCGGCGGCAACATCATCCTGATGACCGACGCCAAGGGCGCCGAGGAGGCGACGGTGGAGTCGCTGGTGACGATCACCATGCCCGACATGGCCGCGACCTTCACGCCGATCGTCTACGCCATTCCCGTGCAGCTCCTGGCCTATCATACGGCCGTGGTGATGGGCACGGACGTCGACCAGCCGCGCAATCTGGCGAAGTCGGTGACGGTGGAGTAGGGCACCGCTTGCGGCTGGTTTCAGGACGATGCTCTCGCATCGCCTTGAAGCCGGAGGCGTTAGTTGCGACGCAGCGCCCGCAAATTCAGTGTCATCCCGGCGAACGCCGGGATCCATAACCAACGCGCTTCATGGCTGGCAGCGCTGCCATGCACCAGCCTGCCTCAAACCACATCCTGGGGGTATGGGTCCCGGATCGGCGCCCGCCAACGCTGTCGCGTTGTCGGGCTTGTCCGGGACGACACCGTTTTTTATTCGCGCTCACCCTTCACCTGGGCCCGAGCGTGCGATCGCTGAATGATCCGGAAGTGGTGGCAAACGCGGCAGCACTTGTCATCTGATCCGTAATCCGACATCAGCGGCTGACGATGCCGCCGCAGTGGTCGGCCCAGTCCATCACGGGAAACACGATGGCTCTCGACACCTGGCTCTTGTTCCTGCTCACGAGCATCGGCATTTCGCTGACACCCGGACCGAACGGCCTGCTCGCGCTGACGCATGGCGCGCTGCATGGCGGGCGCCGGACGCTGTTCACGATCACAGGCGGACTGATCGGTTTCGTCCTCATCATGGCGCTGTGCATGTTCGGCATCGGCGCGCTCGTGCAATCCTCGATCACCTGGCTGGTCATCCTCAAATGGGTCGGCGGGCTCTATCTCGCCTGGCTCGGCATCAGACTGTGGCGCTCGCCGCCGGTGGCAGTCGACCTCGGCCGCGAGAAGGTGACCGCCACCGGGCCTTCGCTGTTTCGCGCGGGCTTCCTCACCGCCGCGACGAACCCGAAATGCCTGCTGTTCTTCAGCGCGCTGCTGCCGCAATTCATCGATCCCGCCCGCAGCCTCGGCCTGCAATTCGCGATCGTGGCCGTGACCTATACGATCACCGAGTTCATCACCGAGGTCGCCATCGCCAGCGCGGCCGCCCGCGTCAGGCCGTGGCTCGCGCGGGTCGGCCGGCGGTTCAATCAGGTCTGCGGCGGTATCTTCGTCGCCGTCGGTCTCGCCCTGCCGCTGCGCAGCGCCTGAGTGCGGATGCTGGAGGGATTTGAGGGGGCTGTCGAGAACATGCTGCAAGCACGCGGGCCACTGGCGGCCTTGGGGCAGGGGTGGGCGGGTCACACGCCGGCGCCAAAGCGTGCGGTGTGTCGGAAAGAGGGCCTTGGTCCTTCAAAAATCTGCTAAGACACCCACCTGAGATCTGATCCGACCCGGAAGTCCGCATGAGTTCCCGCGACGACCTGCCGCCAAAGCCTGATTCCCTGACCGAAGTCCCCCCGGAAAGCCACCACGGGTTGATGTTTCGGTTCCGAAACTATTTCCTGACCGGCCTCGTCGTCGCCGGGCCCGTCGCCATCACCCTCTACATCACCTGGTGGTTCGTGACCTGGGTGGACGGGCTGGTGCGCCCGTTCGTTCCGCTCGCCTACCGGCCGGAGACCTACCTGCCGTTCGGCGTGCCCGGGTCCGGGCTGATCGTCGCCGTGATCGGCCTGACGCTGCTGGGCTTCCTCACCGCGAACCTGATCGGCCGCACGCTGGTCGATCTCGGCGAGCGGCTGCTGGGACGGATTCCTGCGGTGCGCGCCGTCTATCGCGGCCTCAAGCAGGTGTTCGAGACGCTGTTCTCGGGCAAGGGCTCAAGCCTGCGCCGCGTCGGTCTCGTCGAGTTCCCGTCGCCCGGCATGTGGTCGATCGTGCTGATCTCGCAGCCGCCGAGCGAGGAGGTCGCGAACCGGCTACCTGGCGACGAGGAGCAGATCTCCGTGTTCCTGCCCTGCGCGCCGAACCCGACGACGGGCTTCTTCTTCTATCTGCCGAAGAGCAAGATCATCGAAGTCGACATGAGCGCCGAGGATGCGGCGACCTTGATCATGTCCTGCGGCGTGGTGCAGCCGGGATCTGATCAGCAGAAGAAGGTCGCCGCGCTCGCGAGCACGGCCAACGCCGCCCGCATTGCCAACGCAGCGGCCCAACAGCCATCGCCGAAGCTGGAGCCGGAACCGGCCAAGGTCGACTAAACGAGCGTTTCCGAAGCCCCGGCACAGCGATCATGTCACCCCAGGCTGTCATCGTCCGCGAAAGCGGACGATCCAGTACGCCGTGACACCTCAGCGAATCTCTTCCGCCACGGAGTACTGGATGCCCCGCTTTCGCGGAGCATGACAGCGGTGGTGATGGCGCGAACTCTAAACAACCTGTTTCAAGGAAGCGTTCGTCTGGACCGTCGTATGCTTCAGCCCGCATCCTGCGGAACGAACACGCGCAGGCGATGCCCGTCCGGATCGAGCGCGACGAAGGTCGTGCCGAAATCCATCCGCGTCGGCTCTTGAATGATCGGCAGGCCGCGAGCCTTCCAGTCCCGGTGCAGGCCTTCGACCTCGGCGACATCACCGACAGCGAACGCGACCTCGCCACAGCCCGGTCCGCCAGCGGCCGCCGGCTCGACCGTGTGCCGTGACCACAAGCCCAGCATCACGCCCTCGCGCAGCGGCAGCATCGCAAAGGTCGGCGACTGCTCCAGCACGGGCCGGTCGAGCAGGCCCGAATAGAACGCCGCGCTGTTCGGCGGGTTGTCGACATAGAGGATCAGGAAGTTGAAGTCGGGCATGGGTGTGTCTCCGCTGTCAGCGCCGAGGTCGGCGCTTCGGCGACGGACTTAGCGCGGCCTCCTGCCAGATCTTGTCAGCAGTGTTTTCTGACGTGCGGCCAGCGAGCAGTCGTGCGGAGAGCGGCGTTTTGCGCCGCATGATGATGCCGCGAAGGCACAGCCTTTCGCCGTCCGCGGCCCTACAACCTAGGGTCGGTGGTGTCCTAATCCGCCGCCATGGAAACATCAGACAAACAAAAGTAAGGCGTAGGGAGTCGCGTGATGAGGCGTATGAGTCAGGCGTCGTTGTTGGGGGCGATCGTGCTGTCGGGGGCGTGGCTGCAACAGACGGAACCGGCATCAGCCCAAACAACCTACACGCGCATTCAAGCTTTCGGTGACAGCTACGCCGACACGGGCAATCTCTGGACCTTCACCGGCGGTCTCGGCAAGCTGCCGCTGTATCCGACGGGCCGCTTCAGCGGCGGCACCAATTTCGTCGATACGACCTCGGCGCTGCTCGGCATTCCCCAGCTCAACTACGCGATCGGCGGCGCGACCAGCGGCACCACCAATGTCGCCGGTCCCGGCATTCCCGGCTTTGTCCAGGAGTGGAGCGGGTTGACCGGCTTCTCCGGCAAGATCTCGTCGACCGACCTCGTCGAGATCTCGATCGGCGGCAATGATGCGCGGGCCTATTATCGCGCGGGCGGCTCGTTTGCCGGCGCGCCGGTCGCGGCTGCCGTGACCGCGCAGCAGGCGATGACCGGCATCAACGCGCTGGTCGGCGCCGGCGCGCGCAGCGTCGTGTTCACGGCCGGCGATGTCAGCACGCTGCCGGAAGCCGTCGGCAACGCCAATGCCCCGACCGGCAAGCTCTACAGCACGACCTACAATGCACTGATGCAGGCCTCGCTCGCGGGCGTCGCGCGCTCCGGCGTGCGCGTCGAATATGTCGATACCAGCCTGATCGGCTCGCTGATCCAGACCAATCCGTCTCGCTACGGCTTCAGCAATGTCGGCGCCTGTACAGTCGCCTGCATCGGCAATCCTGCGCTGCAGAACCAGTATCTGTTCTATGTCGACGGCGTGCACCTGACCTCGCACGGCTTCGAGGTGCTGGGCCAGTACATCGTCAACCGCCTCAACGCGCCGCTGACCTTCGCCCCGCAAGGGGACGTGGCGTCGATCACCGCGATGGGCTTTGCCTCGACCCTGTTCGGCAAGCTCGATCAGTTCCGCGAGACCGCGGGCTTTTCGCCGTCGACGATGAATTCCTATGCGGCTGTCACCAAGGCGCCCTCTGTGAAAGCGCCGCCGCTCGCGGCGGTCAATCCGTGGTCGTTCTACATGCAGGGAAATGGCGGGATCAGCGACAGGCAGGGCAACGTCGCCGCAAACGGCTTCAATCTCGACAGCGTCGGCGGCACCATCGGAGTCGAGTATCGCCTGTCGGCGAACGCGATGCTCGGCACCGCGTTCGACTATTCCAACCCGAAGGCGCGGCTGTTCGGCAATGCCGGCACGACGGATGCGAACTCCTATCAGTTCGGCTTCTACGGCGCCTGGGCCAGCAGCAACCTGTTTGCCCAGGGCCTCGCCACGATCGGCCATCAGGATTATCGCAACACGCGGCCGGGTGTCGTCGACACCATCACCTCGAATCCCGGCGGCACGACCTTCGTCGTCGCCGGCAAGGCTGGTTATCTGTTTGACGCCGGTGCGGCCAAGCTCGGTCCGATCGGCGGGCTGACCTATGCGCGGGCCAAGGTCGACGGCTTTACCGAGGCCGGCGATCCCGCGCTGACGCTGAGCGTCGGTTCGCAGACGGCGGAGACCCTGGTCGGCAGCGTCGGCGTGCAGTTGCGGACGCCGTTCCAACTGCAGGGCGCGACGATCAATCCGTATCTCAACCTGACGCTCGACGACGACCTCATCGGCAATGGCCGCCTGATCCAGTACAGCGCGACCTCGGCGCCCGTGATCGTCAACAACTGGAACGTCCCGAACAGCACGTCGCACAACGTCTATGGGCGCGTGAGTGCCGGGGTCGTGGCGCCGTTCTGGAGCAACGTCGCGCTGACCGCGAACGTGTCGCGGACCATCGGCCGCACCGGCGGCGACGATTTCTTCGGCAGCGGCGGCTTGAAGATCTCGTTCTGAGCTCGGTCGGAGCAGCAGGCGCTGGGGGGCGCGACTGCCGCTACGGCCAGGGTGAGGGGCAGTCCGGAAGGGCTGCCCCTCCGTTTTCGCGTGTTCCGTTTCGTCATCGAAGCCGGATAGTGTTTCGGGAGCATCGTCGGAATCGGAGTTGTTCTCATGCCCCCCAGCATTGCCGTGATCGCGCCCGGCGCCATGGGCAGCGCCATCGCCGCTCGCCTCGCCGAGCATGGCTGCAAGATCCTGACCTCGCTGGAGGGCCGTAGCGCCGCGACGCAGGCGCGGGCGGCGGCTTCCGGAATGATCGGCGCCAGCGAGGCCGAGATCGCTGCGGCCGACATCATCCTGTCGATCGTGCCGCCGGGTGAAGCCGTGGCGCTCGCCGAGCAGCTCGCCACCGCCATCAATCGGAGTGCAAAGAAGCCCGTCATCGTCGACTGCAACGCCGTCAACGTCGATACCATTCGAAGGATCGAGGACATCGTACTGTCCTCGGGCGCCCGCCTAGTGGATGCCGCCATCATCGGACTGCCGCCGAAGCCGGGCACGAAGGGACCGGCGGTCTATGTCAGCGGCGACGCCTCGGCCGATATCGCTGTGCTCGGCGAGCTCGGGCTGGACTTGCGCATGATCGAGGGGCCGATCGGTGCGGCGTCGGCGCTGAAGATGTCCTATGCGGGCATCAACAAGGGCCTGACGGGATTGGGGGCCGCCATGGTGCTGGCCGCCACGCGCGCCGGCGCTGCCGATGCGTTGCGTGACGAGCTCGCGCTCAGCCTGCCGCACGTCCAGGCGCGGCTCGGCAGCGCGCTGCCGGACATGTTGCCCAAGGCCTATCGCTGGGTCGCCGAGATGCGCGAGATCGCAGGCTTTCTCGGCGATGATCATCCGGCCGCGCTGATCTACGAGGGCTTTGCCCGGCTGTTCGAGCACATCGCGGCGGACGTGCAGGGCGAGGGGACGGAGGCGGCGCGGCTCGTGGCGTTTGCGGAGAGCTGCAAGGGGAAGTGAGCCTTCATCTCACTTCGTCGTACCGGGCAAGCTGCGATGCGCAAAGCGCGTCGCGGCGCCGACCCGGTACCCATACTCCGCGGCGGCTGTGAGGCGCGAAAAAGCCAATGGCCCGCCTGCCTCAAACTGCTGCCTGGGGGTATGGGTCCCGGCTCGGAGGCCGGGACGACAGCGGAGTTCGTTGAGGCCCTTTCGGCCAATCACCCCGCCGTCAGCAGCGGGATCGCCTCGTCGCGTTCGTAGAGATAGAGCAGACAGCGCAGCGCCTCGCTGCGCGGGCCCTTCAGCTTGGGATCCTCTTTGAGGATCCGCAGCGCCTCGTCGCGCGCCTGGGTGATCAATTGCGTATGCACCTCGGGCCGCGCGATGCGATAGCCGGGCAGGCCGCTCTGGCGGATGCCGAGCACGTCGCCTTCGCCGCGCAGCTTGAGATCTTCCTCGGCGATGCGGAAGCCGTCGGTGGTCTCCCGGATGACCGCAAGCCGCGCCTTCGACATCTGGCCGAGCGGCTCGTGGTAGAGCAGGATGCAGGTCGATGCTTCCGAGCCGCGGCCGATGCGGCCGCGCAGCTGGTGCAACTGGGCGAGGCCGAAGCGCTCGGCGTTCTCGATCACCATGATGGTCGCGGCGGGCACGTCGACGCCGACCTCGACGACCGTTGTGGCCACCAGCAGCCGCAGCTCATGGCCTGCGAAGCGGCCCATGACGTCGTCCTTCTCGCTGCCCTTCATCTTGCCGTGCACGAGCCCGACACGCTCGCCGAAGCGCTCGCGCAGGCTCTCGTAGCGGTCGGTCGCGTTGGTCAGATGATCGATGCCCTCGGCCTCGGATTCCTCAACCAGCGGACAGATCCAGTACACCAGCTTGCCGGCATCGAGCGCGCGGCCGACGGCGTCAATCACCTCGGTACGGCGAGAGTCGGCCACGGCGCGGGTGTCGATCGGCTGCCGGCCGGCCGGTTTTTCGCGCAGCTCGGAGATGTCCATGTCGCCGAAATAGGTCAGGACCAGCGTGCGCGGGATCGGGGTTGCCGACAGCACGAGCACGTCGACCGCCTCGCCCTTGGAGGTCAGCGCCAGCCGCTCGCGCACGCCGAAACGATGCTGCTCGTCGACGATGGCAAGCGCGAGCGATCTGAAGACGACGTCATCCTGGATCAGCGCGTGGGTGCCGACCAGCAGGTCGATCTCGCCGGCCTCGAGCCGGGCGAGGATGTCGCGGCGCTCCTTGCCCTTCTCGCGGCCGGTGAGAATGGCGACGTTCATGCCGGCGCGCTCGGCGAGCGGCGCGATGGTCTTGGCGTGCTGCCGCGCCAGGATCTCGGTCGGCGCCATCAGCGCCGCCTGCTTGCCGGCCTCGGCCACCGCGGCCGCGGCGAGCAGCGCGACCACGGTCTTGCCGGAGCCGACATCGCCCTGCAGCAGGCGGAGCATGCGCACCGGCTTTTCGAGATCGGCCGCGATCGCCTCGATCGCCTGGGCCTGCGAGTTCGTCAGCGCATAGGGCAGGGCGTCGATGATCCGGCGGCGCAGCCGGCCGTCGCCGGCATGACGGTTGCCGGCCGGGCGGCGCAGTTGCGCGCGCACCAGCGCCAGCGCCAATTGCCCGGCGAGCAATTCGTCAAAGGCAAGCCGTGACCAGAACGGATTTTCGGGAAGGATATCCGTCAGCTCCTGCGGCACATGCACCCGCGTCAGCGCCTCCCGCAACGGCGGGAAGTTGCAGCGGCTCAGCACCTCCGGGCTGATCCATTCCGGCAGCTCCGGCAGCTTGGTCAGAGCCGCCGCGATCGCCCGCCGCAGCGAGCCGAGCGCGAGGCCTTCGGTCAGCGGATAGACCGGGTCGATTCCTGACAGTTTGGCAAACGCAGCTTCATCCAGAATGGGGTGGGGATGCACGATCTGCGGCACGCCGTCATACATCTGCACCGTGCCGGAGACGTAGCGCTTGGCGCCGACGGGCAGGATCTTCTCGATGTAGTCGCCCTTGGGCCGAAAAAAGGTCAGCACGACATCGCCGGTCTCGTCGCTGGCGTAAACCAGATAGGGCGCGCGGGCGTTCCGCGACGGACGATGGCGATCGACCGTCACCTCCAGGGTCACGACCGTGCCGACCTCGACGTCGCGGACCTTGGGCCGGTTGCGGCGGTCGATCACGCTGGCCGGCAGATGCAGCAGCAGGTCGACCAGCCGCGGCGTCTCGCTGCAGCTCAGCAGATAGCGCAGCAGCTTGTCCTGCTTCGGCCCGACTCCCGACAGGGTCGTGACCGGCGCAAACAGCGGGTTGAGGATGGCAGGGCGCATGGACCGAACACTTAATTCGCTTTGCAGGCCGGAATAGCCGTGATCGCCACAACATCCACGTCTTTTTTCCCCGGTTTCAGGCGGCCAGGCATGCCGGTTCTGCACCCCGGGAGGGCTGACAGGGGCGCCCGTCGCCGCTATATGAACCGCGCCCGGCACCGTCCGGGCTTTTGGCGTTGTCCTGCAGGAAGATCGCGATGACCGGAACGACCCGTTCGAGCCAAGGCCTAGACGACCGCCGCAAGCGGCTCTTGTTCCGCTGCTGGCATCGCGGCACCCGTGAGATGGACCTGATTCTCGGCCGCTTCGCCGACGCCGAGATCGGGACACTGACCGAAAGCGAGCTCGACCAGCTCGAACAGCTCCTGGAGGTCTCCGACCCCGACTTCTACGCCGCGATCACCGGCGCCCGGCCGCTGCCGCCCGAGCAGACGCCGGCGCTGTTCGAACGCATCAAGAGCTTCCGCGCGGTGGACGTCGATTGATGAAGAGTCCGGTCAAGTCGCCCGCCGAGCATCTCGCCGCGGGGCGCGCGCTCACGCTCGCCAATGTCGCCGAGGGCGCCGAGGGGCTCGTCGTCTCTGACCTCGCGCGTGCGATCGCCGCCAGGCCGAAGCCGCCGGCGGTCAGCCTCGCCGTGGTCTGCCGCGACGGCAACCGGATGCAGCAGCTGGCGCGGGCGCTCGACTTCTTCGCGCCTGATCTGCCCGTCATGCAGTTCCCGGCGTGGGACTGCCAGCCTTATGACCGCGTATCGCCGCATGGCGGCATCCTGGCCCAGCGCGTCACGACCCTGGCGCGGCTGTCGCGCCTGGCCGGCAGCGACAAGCCGCTGATCGTGCTGACCACGGTCAACGCCATCGTCCAGCGCGTGCCGTCGCGCGACACCATGGCAGGGCAGGCGCTGTCGGTCGCGCCAGGCCATGTCGTGCCGATGGATTCGGTGGTCGCGTGGCTGGAGCACAACGGCTACGTCCGGGCCTCGACTGTCCGCGAGAGCGGCGAATATGCGGTCCGCGGCGGCATCCTCGATCTGTTTCCGGCCGGCCTCGACCAGCCGGTGCGCTTCGACTATTTCGGCGACAGCCTGGAATCGATCCGCACCTTCGATGCCGAGACCCAGCGCACGCTGCTCGACATGCGCTCGCTCGATCTCGTGCCGGTCTCCGAATTCCAGCTCGTCACCGACACCATCCGCCGCTTCCGCATGGGCTATGTCGCCGAGTTCGGCGCGCCCGACCGCGATGATGCGCTCTATGAGGCCGTCAGCGAAGGCCGCCGCTATCCCGGCATGGAGCACTGGCTGCCGCTGTTCCACGACAAGATGGAGACCCTGTTCGACTATCTGCCGAACACGCCCATCGTGATCGAGCCGCAGGGCGAGGACGCGGCACGGGAGCGCTTCAAGCAGATCATCGACTATTACGACGCGCGCCGCGAGGCGATGGAGCATCCCGGCGGCGGCGCGATCTACAAGCCGCTGACGGTCGACCGGCTTTATCTGACGTCGTCGGAGTGGGCCGAGCGGCTCGCCGCCGTGCCGCTTGCGAAGGTGACGCCGTTCGCCGTGCCTGAGGGCTCGGGCGTCGTCGACATCGGCGCGCGGGCCGGCCGCAACTTCGCGCCGGAGCGTAACGACGCCGCGGTCAACGTGTTCGAGGCCGTGGTGGCGCATGTGCAGGCGCTGCAATCTCTGCGCAAGAAGGTCGTGATCGCGCTGTGGAGCGAAGGCTCGCGCGACCGCATGGCCTCGATGTTGAAGGACCACAAGCTGATCCATGTCACCAGCGTCAACACCTGGCGCATGGTTCAGGCGACGCCGCGCAACGAGACCATGCTGGCGGTGCTCGGCCTCGAGACCGGGTTCGAGACCGACCAGATCGCGGTCATCTCTGAGCAGGACATCCTCGGCGACCGCCTGGTGCGGCCGCGCCGCGCCAGCCGCAAGCTCGACAATTTCATCTCGGAGGTCACGAGCCTCGCCATCGGCGACATCGTCGTGCACGTCGACCACGGCATCGGCCGCTTCGTCGGCCTGCAGACGCTCGAAGTCGCAGGCGCGCCGCATGATTGTCTTGAGCTGCGCTATGCCGGCGAGACCAAGCTGTATCTGCCGGTCGAGAACATCGAGCTGCTGTCGCGCTATGGTTCCGACCAGACCAATGTCGAGCTCGACAAGCTCGGCGGCTCGGGCTGGCAGACGCGCAAGGCCAAGCTCAAGAACCGCATCCGCGAGATGGCCGGCGAGCTGATCAAGATCGCCGCCGAACGCATGCTGCACGAGGCGCCGAAGATGCCGGTGCAGGCCGGCCTCTATGACGAGTTCTGCGCGCGCTTCCCCTATGACGAGACCGAGGACCAGCTCGCCGCGATCCAGGCGACGCTCGGCGATCTCGAAGCGGGACGGCCGATGGATCGCCTCGTCTGCGGCGACGTCGGCTTCGGCAAGACCGAGGTGGCGCTGCGCGCGGCCTTCGCCGTCGCGCTCGACGGCAAGCAGGTCGCCGTGGTCGTGCCGACCACGCTGCTCGCGCGCCAGCACGCGAAGACGTTCACCGAGCGCTTCAAGGGCTTTCCGGTCAACGTCGCCCAGGCCTCGCGGCTCGTCTCAACCAAGGAGCTCAACCAGGTCAAGAAGGGCCTCACCGACGGCTCGGTCGACATCGTCGTCGGCACCCATGCGCTGCTCGGCAAGACCGTCAAGTTCCGCGACCTCGGCCTCGTCATCGTCGACGAGGAGCAGCATTTTGGCGTCAGCCACAAGGAGCGGTTGAAGCAACTGCGCGCCGAGGTCCACGTGCTGACCCTGTCGGCGACTCCGATCCCGCGCACCTTGCAATTGGCGCTGACCGGCGTGCGCGAGCTGTCGATCATCGCCTCGCCGCCGGTCGATCGTCTCGCCGTGCGCACCTTCGTCGCCCCGCATGATCCCGTGATGATCCGCGAGGCGCTGCTGCGCGAGCGTTATCGCGGCGGCCAGGCGTTCTACGTCGTGCCGCGCATCGACGATCTCGCCGAGGTCAAGGAATTCCTCGACAAGACCGTGCCGGAGATGAAGGTCGCGGTCGCGCACGGCCAGATGGCGCCGACCGTGATCGAGGACATCATCTCGGCATTCTACGACGGCAAGTTCGATATCCTGCTGTCGACCACGATCGTCGAATCCGGCCTCGACATTCCCCGTGCCAACACGCTGATCGTGCACCGCGCCGACATGTTCGGCCTCGCCCAGCTCTATCAGCTACGCGGCCGCGTCGGCCGCTCCAAGCTGCGCGCCTATGCGCTGTTCACCTTGCCGTCGACCCACAAGGTCAGCGCGCAGGCCGAGAAGCGGCTCGGCGTGCTGCAGTCGCTGGAGACGCTCGGCGCCGGCTTCCAGCTCGCCAGCCACGATCTCGACATCCGCGGCGCCGGTAACCTTTTGGGCGACGAGCAGTCCGGCCACATCAAGGAGGTCGGCTTCGAGCTCTATCAGTCGATGCTGGAGGAGGCGATCGAGAACCTCAAGGCCGGCATCACCGAGCCGACCGTCGACCGCTGGTCGCCGCAGATCACGATCGGCATGCCCGTGCTGATCCCCGAGGACTACGTCTCCGATCTCTCGGTGCGGCTGTCGCTCTACCGCCGCCTCGCCGATCTCGAGACCGACGAGGAGATCGAGAATTTCGCCGCCGAGCTGCGCGACCGCTTCGGCAAGCTGCCGGACGAGACGCGCTATCTGTTCAAGGTCGCCGCGATCAAGAACTACTGCCGGAGAGCCAATGTCGAGAAGGTCGACGCCGGCCCGAAGGGCGCCGTCATCGCCTTCCGCGACAACAGCTTTGCGTATCCGGATCGTCTTGTCGCCTTCATCAAGCGCCACGGCCAGGCCGCCAAGGTACGCCCCGACATGAAGGTGGTGTTCCTGCAGGTCTGGGAGACGCCGGAGGAGCGGCTGGCGGGCACGACGGATATTCTCAAGGAGCTGGCGGAGCTCGCGGAGAAGAAGAAGGCGGCGTAACACGCCGCCGGGCCGCCATCACCGAAGCTGCCAGCCGAAATGCAATGCAAGGCTGGCGATCAGAAACACGGACACGATCGCCACGACGCTGACCCAATCAGTCTCCTCGCAGGATTGCCGGTTCCGCATGACGCATGCTCCGCTTCGTTGGATGCCTCGAGCGATCGTCGATTGCAGCAGACGAGTTGGGCAAATGCGCGATCTCAACATGCACGTATTGGGCTGAGATCGTGATCAGGGAAAACGGTCCGTAGGATGGGCAAAGCGGCCGCCGTGCGGCATCGTGCCCACTGTCGTGCGGCATGGCGCGTCGTGAGATGGTGGGCACGGCGCTATCTGATAGCTCGTCTGTGGCGAGACCGTGCATGCGCCTTTGCCCACCCTACGGTCCAGCATCATTGGGTAGACGCGAGCTGATAACTCCAAGCGTCATTGCGAGCGTAGCGAAGCAATCCAGAGTCCCGTTGACGCCCCTGGATTGCTTCGCTGCGCTCGCAATGACGTGGGGCTAGGAGCGGCGCCTCAAACTTACGACGCCGCGCGTTGGGCCTCGCCGTAGACGCGGGCCAGCAGCGTCCGCGCGGTGTCGTTCGGCTGCAGCGCTGCGACGGTGATCGATGGCTCCGAGCGCGTGTCACGCTTGCCGTGCGAAGTGTGGCGCATCACGCTGGAGAGGCGGCGGGCGATGGCATGGGCGGAGCGCAGGTCGGTCTCGGCGAACACGACGACGACGGAGCCGTTGTCCTCGTGGGTGCCGAAATCCATCCGGCGCATCAGGCGGCTGATGATGCGGGCGCCGTCATATTGCGCGCGCGGGTTGACCGGATCGAAGGCGAAGCGGGCGACGGCCAGGCTGCCGCCGCTCTTCTGGGTCTGGCTGACGGCGGTGGCGAAATCGCGGGCGAAGGCGTTGCGGGTGAGAAGGCCCGTTTGCGGATCGAGCATGCCGCCGGCTTCGATCGCGCGCAGGGTGCGATTGAGGCGGCTCTCGAAGGCATGCTGGCGGATCAGCGGCAAAGCATGCGCTGCGATGCGCTGTGGATCGCCGGCGATGATCTCGAGATTGGCGAGCTCCTGGAACGGCGCCGGCTGGTTGGCGGTGACGACGACGCCGAGATTGCGGAAGCGGGTGTCCTCGGCGAGCACCGCAAGGAAGGCATCGACCACGCGCGGCGAAAACCCTTCGCCGAGCACGATGCCATCGATGTCGCGGCTCGACAGATGCTTGGCGGCGGCCTCGATGCTGAGCGCGCCGACGACCGCCATGCGCTCGCCGAGCGCGACGGACAATCCGGGCATCGAGGCGCCGCGGCCGAGCAGCAGCACGGTCGCGTCATTGAGCGGATCGGTGTCGGGCAGCACAGCGTCCGGCGACTTCTTCTCGTCGAGCCGGCGTAGCACCATCGTGTGCAGCGTGCGGATGCGCAGCGCCGCGCGCAGCCGCGCCAGCAGCCGCTCATGATTGTCGCTGCCGTGCAGAGGAATCGCGTTGTCGGGCAGCACGGTATCGCCCGGATCGATCGCGATCATCGGAATATAGGGTCCGCGCGCACTGACATGGCGCGATAGCGCTGCGATGTCGGCCTCGTCGGCACCGTCGATGACAGCAAGCACGGCCGCGGGTTGCATCCGGGCGATCGCGCCGGACGCATCGCCCCAGCGGGCTTCGGCGGTGGGGAGAATTTGCGCTGCGGCGAGAGCGGCCGTCAGCGAAGGCCGCGTGGACTTGGAGACGATGAGAAGCGGGCCTTGTTGGGACATCAAGGAGAACTCAGGATACGCGGACGGTACGTCGCGATCCTAGGTCTCTCCCGTTAACGCGGCGTCAATCCTGTTCCAGAGACGCCGGTTCCGCATTTGCCCGGACGGCAGTTTCAGCCGCCCGAGCTAGCTCGGTCGCGGAAGGCCTCGACCATCAGCGGGTTGAGTCCGAGCTCGGCCAGGGCTTCGCGGGCGCGCGCATTGTCCATCGCACGCCCCGCGAGGCGGTGGCCGCTGAGCCGGTCGGGCAGGGCGGTCAGCAGCGCGCCCTGGCCAAGGCGGCGCGACCATTCGTGCAGGTCCTGCGCGAGGAAGCGGTAGCCGCCGACAGCCATCACGCCGGCCGGCGGCGCGGTGATCGAGATCGTGTCATGGGCGCGATCGAGCCGGACGGCATATTCGGTGTCGACGAAATCGCGCGGCGGCGCCGGCATCAGCGAGTCGCTCGGCGGCGGCGGCGGCGCATAGGCGGCAACCACGACCATCGGTCCGCGCAGGCCCAGCGTGCCCTTGGGCGTGACCAGGATCTCGCCGGCGATCGACGATCCCGCCTGTTCGCGCGGAGCCCCCTGGCGTCCTGGCTTCACCGGCCCCGGGCTGCCATCGGCCGACGTGCGCCGAATTGCGAACAGGCCGGCTTCGCCGAACAGATAGACATCGGTCATTTCGATGTCGCGCGTTTTCCACGACGGGCTCGACGCCACCTGCTCCGGCGCGCGCCACATGCCGAGCACGTAGCGCAGATTGGGCAGCCGGACGGCGAGATCGCCCTCGTCGAGCCGCAGGGCGAGCTGGGCGGGAACAATCAGCGTGTCGCAGCCGAGCTGCTGGAGCTGCTGCTCCATCGCCTCCGCATCGAACGGGTGATGCAGCGCGAGGCTGCCGCCGGACAGCAACCACGTGACGACGGAGGCGGCGAGGCCGGCAAAGGAGGACGGCAGGAACGCCGACATCATGTTCACGCCCTGCGGCAGATCGCTCTCGAGCGAAACCGCGAGACCGCCGGCGATGAGGCTGAGATGGGTCCGTGGCACGGCGCGGAAGCCGTCCGGGGTGACATCGAAGGAGACGATCGCGGCCTTGCGGCCATCCGGCATCAGTCCGCGCGTCGACCGCGACGGTTTGGCGATCGACTGGTCGAGCGAGTACATGCCCTCCGGCAGGTCGTTGCCGAAACCGCAGACATGGCGGATGGAGAAGGCTTCGGCCGCAGCGTTCATCGCCAGGTCGGCATGGACGACGCCGTCGATCTTGGCCATCGTCACGATCGCCCGGGCACTGGTGCGGTTCAGCGCCGCCACCAGCTCCGACTGCCGCCACAACAGCGGAAACACGGCCACCACCAGACCGGCGCGATGCGCGGCCAGAACCGTGAGCACGAACTCGATGGTGTTGGGCAGTTGAACCGCGATCACCGAATGCGCGGGCAGGCCGGCGTCGATGAAATGCGCCGCGAGCGCCGAGATGACGCGATCGGCTTCCGCATAGCTCAGGCGCATCGGAGGCCGGCCGGTGACGCGCTGCTTGTTGATCGGATCGATCAACGCCACCGCATCCGGCTTGCGCGCCAGGATGCGTTGAAACAACGCGTCGAGCGTCGGCGACGTATTGGCCTGATTCACCTGTTGCCCCGTACTTTCACGGACCCGGCCGACCAACTGCCCCGGTTGGTCATTTGGTTGCCGGCTCCGGCCGCTGCCACCAGCTCTCCGGGAGCGCTCCCGTCAAGGCTGTCCTCTTGGGCCGTTCTATACGATTCCACCGAGCGATCCATTCCTCGGCGGCATTGAGCACTGGAATAGCGTAGAACCCCGCCATCAGGGTACGGTCCAACGCGCGAACCGTCGAGATAAATTCGGGCCTGTCGCGGGCCCGCAACAGCGCTGCGATCATCGCGTCGATCGCCGGGTCCTTGGCGCCCATGTAGTTCCGTGTTCCGGTCCGGTCGGCGGCCTCGCTGCCCCAGTAGAACGCCTGCTCATTGCCGGGCGACAGCGACTGGTCCCAGCGGTTCTGGATCATGTCGAACTCGAAGCTCAGGCGGCGCTGGTCGAATTGCACGGGATCGACGACCCGGATCGAAGCCGCGATGCCGGCGCGCTTGAGGCTGCCGGCATAGGCGAGCGCGATGCGTTCCTGGTCGCGCGTCGTCACCAGGATCTCGAAGGCGAGCGGCGCGCGCGTCGTCCGGTGCCGCAACACCGTGCCGTCGAGGCCGTAGCCGGCCTCAGCCAGCAGATCGAGCGCCGCCTTCAGCGTCGCGCGGTCGCGCCCCGAGCCGTCGGTGACCGGCAGGCGATAGCTGCCGTCCATGATGTCGGCCGGGATTTGCGCGGCGAAGGGCTTGAGAAGCTCGCGCTCGGCGGCTTCGGCGGGGCGGCCATAGGCCGATAGCTCGGAGCCTGCGAAATAGCCGCCGCTGCGGCGGTACAGGCCGAAGAAGTAGTTGCGATTGATCCACTCGAAGTCGAACAGCAAGGTCAAGGCCCGGCGGACCCTGATATCGGCGAACACCGGCCGGCGCGTGTTGAACACCAGGAACTGCGAGGGCTGCGGCGTGCCGGAGGTGATGCTGTCGCGGATGACCTCGCCGTTGCGCGCCGCCGGGAAATCGTAGCCGTCGTGCCAGCGCAACGGCTCGGTCTCGATGCGGAAGTCGTAGAGCCCGCGCTTGAAGGCTTCGAATTGGCCGTTCGATTCGCGGTAATAATCGAGCCGGACCTCGTCGAAGTTCCACAAGCCGCGATTGACCGGCAGATCGCGACCCCAATAGTCCGGATTGCGGGTCAGGGTGACGCTCGATCCCGGCTGCACTGCCGTGACGCGATAGGGGCCGGACCCGATCGGCGGCGCCATCGTCGTCTCCTCGAAGCTCGCGACGTCGGTGGCGTGCTTCGGCAGGATCGGCATCAGCCCCAGGATCAGCGGCAGTTCGCGATCTTCGCTGCCGCCGAAGTCGAACCGGATCGTCAGCGGATCGAGCACATCCGCCCGCGCCACCTTGGAATAGAACTGCCGGTGGTTGGGACGGCCGTGATCGCGCAGCAGCGCGAAGGAGAACGCGACATCCTCGGCCGTCACCGGCCGGCCATCAGAGAAGCGGGCGCGGGGGTCGATGCGGAAGGTGACGAACGTCCTGCGCTCGTCGGTTTCGACGCTCCTGGCCAGCAGGCCATAGAGCGTGAACGCCTCGTCATTGCCGCGCGTCAGCAGGCTCTCGACCACATGGGACCGAATTTGCTGCACTGCAATGCCGCGCACGATGAACGGGTTCAGGCTATCGAACGTGCCGAGCAGCCCCCACACCAGGCGGCCGCCCTTCGGCGCATCCGGGTTCGCATAGGGCATGTGATCGAAGCCGGCCGGCAGGGCCGGGTCGCCGTGCATGGCGATCGCCGCAGTTTCGGCCGCGTTTGCCTTGGAAGTGTAGATCGGCGGCAACAGCGCCAGGATCAGCGCGCTTGTGCACGCAGCCACGCTCAACCTGCGCTGCAGCATCAGGACGAAGGCGCAAGCATTTGATTCGGAACAGCTCACGAGGGGCTTTTACCACAGCCTCGCCAGCGCTAGACCGCAGCCGCGACACGGTCTCGCGGCATTGATTCTTCCGCATACCGCGTTAAGAAGGCGGGCGATTGAGTTACGGCGGCAACGCCTGTCACTTAACCGCCTCATTTCCTGAGGAGACAGCCGCTTCGACGGCTTGGTTGGCGCCTTTGGCGGTCTCGGGCGCTGCCGTTCAGAAAGGGTTTTCCGCAATGAATTTCCGTGACTTGGCCTCGTCGGTTGGGCCGCGTGGGCGGCTCGTCGCCCTGCTGGCGGTCACCGCGCTGGCCGTTTCGTTCGCCTCCGAGGCGCAGTCGCAGGCCCAGCCGCCCGCCGCGCCCAAGGCGAAAGCTCCGGCTGCCGCTCCCAAGGCTCCCGCTCCGGCCGCGCAGGCTCCTGCCGGCGCGCCTCCGGCGGCGGGCCAGCAGCAGGCCCAGCAGCAGCAGGAGATGCCGCAGCTGATCTACGCGCCCTGGACCAAGTTCTGCCTGAAGGGCCAGGACGCCAACGCCAAGCAGGTCTGCTTCATCGGCAAGGACGGCCGCATCGAGTCCGGTCAGCCGGTGGTTGCTGCCGTGATCATCGAGCCGGAAGGCGAGCCGAAGAAGATCCTGCGCGTGACCCTGCCGCTCGGCATGCAGCTGCAGCCCGGCACCCGCATCGTGATCGACAACAATCAGTTCATGGAAGGCAAGTACGTCATCTGCTTCCAGAACGGCTGCATGTCGGACTACGAAGCGACGCCCGATTTCGTGAACAGCCTGAAGAAGGGCCAGACCCTGTACGTGCAGGCGATCAATTCGAACGGCACCGCGCTGACGTTGCCGCTGCCGCTGCAGGAAGGCAACAGCAGCTTCGCCAAGGCCTATGACGGCCCGCCGACCGATCCGAAGCAGTTCGAAGAGACGCAGAAGAAGCTGCAGGAAGAGCTGCAGAAGCGCGCCGAGGAGCAGCGCAAGAAGCTCGAGCAGACGCAAGGCGCTCAGCCGCAGGCGAAGCAGTAAGCGCTGCCGCGACACTCCATCAAATCAAAAGGCGCTCCGGTTGGAGCGCCTTTTTTGTTGATGCCAGCGAATGTGCGTCGAGGGCAGGGCAGGCAGGTCAAGCTCGACCGCGGACCGTCCTCAGTTCAGCAGGGGGTTGCGCGGACGATAGCCGCCCGCCTTGTCCTTGACGAAGATCTCGGCCACCTGGGAATGCCGGATCGGTTCGCCGGACTCGTCGGGGACGAGGTTCTGCTCGGACACGTAGGCGACGTATTCGGATTCGGCGTTCTCGGCGAGCAGATGGTAGAATGGCTGGTCCTTGTGCGGCCGGACCTCTTCGGGGATCGACAGCCACCACTCCTCGGTGTTGTTGAACTCGGGGTCGATGTCGAAGATCACGCCCCGGAACGAGAACACTCGGTGCCGGACGATCTGGCCGATCTGAAACTTGGCAGTTCGCGCTTTGATCATTCTAGTCGAATAGACCAGGACGGGGAGCGATGCTAGTGCCCGATACACGGATTTAATCTAGAGATTGCCGATTCGCGTCGTGAGCTGACGCCCCCGCATTCCAGGCCCTGGCGGGCCGCCCCCCGAGCGCCATGTTCGACATTCTCAATCTGGCCCTGCCGTATTTCGGCGTCGTTTTCATAGGCTTCGCCTGCGGTAAATGGCGGAGGCTGCCGGAATCCGGGCTCGCCTGGATGAACTTCTTCCTGCTCTACGTGTCGCTGCCGGCGCTGATGTTCAACCTCATCGCGCGGACGCCGTTTGCCGAGCTGAGCAACCCGCCATTCCTGGTTGCAACCACGCTCGCGACGATGCTGACCTTTGCGCTGGCGCTGCTGCTCGGGAAGGTCATCGGCCGGCTGTCGCTCCGTGAGGCGACCATGGCCGGCCTCGCCGGCGGCTACGGCAATATCGGCTATATGGGCCCGGGGCTGGCGCTGTCCGTGCTCGGGGCCAAGGCGGCGGCGCCGACCGCGCTGATCTTCTGCTGCGACAGCATCTTCCTGTTCACGATCGTGCCGCTGCTGGTGGAACTGACCGAGCGGGACCATGCCTCGGTCGGGCATGCCCTGCGCACCGTGCTGCTGCAGATCCTGCAGAACCCGCTGATCATGGCGACCGCCGCGGGCATCGTTGCGGCCGCGCTTCAAATCCATCTGCCGACCGTGCTCGATCGCACGCTGCAGTTCCTGCAGAATGCCGCGGCGCCGACCGCGCTGTTCGCGCTGGGTGTCACCGTGGCGCTGCGGCCGTTCGAGCGGCTGCCCTGGGAAGTGCCGGTCCTCACGGTGGTGAAGCTCGTGATCCACCCGCTGATCTCGTTCGGCCTGATGCTGCTGTTCGGGCCGTTCGCGCAGCCATGGGCCGCGACCGCGGTGCTGATGGCCGCGCTGCCGCCGGCGCTCAATGTGTTCGTGATCGCGCGCCAGAACGACAGCTGGATCGAGCCGGCCTCGTCGGCGGTGCTGATCGGCACCTTCGCCTCGGTGGTCACCTTGACCAGCGTGATGTGGCTGATCCAGAGCGGCCGGCTGGTGTTTCCCTGATCGGGCTCAGCCGGCGCGGCGAGAGCTGCGCCAGGAGGGCGCGAGCCCTTCGCGCATCGCCAGCCGCCGCAGCGGGCCGATGCCCCCCATCAGGTGCATGCCGACCGCGCGCAGCGACTGCATCGGCAGGAGATCGCTGAGCAAAGAGCGGTTGGCCATGTCGATGGCGAATGTGCGGCTCAGGATGTCGGCGCGGCGGGCCGAGCCGTAGCGTGAGATCACCTGCGGCGCGCCGAGGTCCTCGCCGGCCGCCTTGGCCTTCGCGACGACGTCGGCAATATCGATGCCGTCGCGCAGCCCGAGATTGAGGCCTTGCGCGCCGATCGGCGGCACCACATGGGCGGCCTCGCCGATCAGGGCAATGCGGTTCTGCGCGTAGCGCTGTGGCCGCTCGATCGCGAGCGGAAACAGGTGTCGGCCGGGCTCGACATGCACGCGGCCGAAGATCGAATGCGACTGCTGCTCGGCTGCGGCCGAGAGCGCGTCATCGTCGAGGGCATGGAGCCGCTCGGCCTCCTTTGGCGCGGCGACCCAGACGACGCTGCAGCGGTCGCCGGGCAGGGGGACGAACACGCAAGGTCCCTGCGGCGTATGGAATTCGGTCGAGACGTTGTGGTGCGGTCGCGCATGGGTGATGTTGAAGGTCAGCGCCGACTGTTGCAGCGTGCGGCGGCTCACGCCGATGCCGGCCGCCTCGCGGCACAGCGAATGGCGGCCATCGGCGCCGACCACGAGCTGCGCAGTCAGCGCATGGCCCGACGCCGTCGTGACGGTCACGGCTTCGGCGTCGCTGCGGACGCTGTCGGCATCTTCGGCGATCCGCACGAGGCCTTCGATCTCGCCGGCGCGCTGCTCGAGCGCCTCGACCAGGACGGCATTGGCGATGTTGTAGCCGAACAATTCGAGCCCGATCTCATCGGCGACGAAGCGCACTTCCGGCGCGCGGATCAACCGGCCGGTATCATCCACCAGCCGCATCGTCCTCAAGCCGGCGGCGCGGTCCCGGCACGCGTTCCAGACACCAATATCGTCCAGAAAATCGACGGAACCGCCGAGCAGGGCCGTGGTGCGATTGTCGGCATAGGGCGCCTTGCGGGCCACCAGCGCCGTGCGCGCGCCGGCCTGCGCGAGGGCGATGGCCGCCGCAAGCCCGGCCGGGCCGCCGCCGACCACGATGACATCGAAGCTTCCGTCTGTGCTGCTCATGATGGAACATTTGACGTTCCCACCGCGCTTTTTCAAGAGTGATGCGGCCGGCCTGCGCGGCGCATCGCCGCAAGCGACGATATGCAATTCGCTCCGATTCCTGGTAGCACTGACGCAGCATGGATCAGTTGAAGCCCCACAGCGCTGCGAGCGCCACGCCGTTGCATCGGGCCGCCGCGTTCTCGGTGCACGTCTTCACGGCGCTCGGCGCCGGCGTGGCGCTGCTCGCGATGTTGGAGGCTGTGCGCGAGCATTGGACCGCGATGTTCTGGTGGCTCGGCGTGGCGCTGATCATCGACGGCGTCGACGGTCCGCTGGCCCGCTGGCTCGATGTGGTGAATGTCCAGCCGGACTGGTCGGGCGACGTGCTCGATCTCGTGGTGGACTTCACCACCTATGTCTTCGTGCCGGCCTATGCGATCACGGCGAGCGGCATGCTGTTGCCGCTGGCGGCCCCGGTCATCGGGGTCGGCGTCGCCGTCAGCGGCGCGCTGTATTTCGCCGACCGCCGCATGAAGAGCGCCGACAATCATTTCCGCGGCTTTCCGGGTCTGTGGAACATCGCCGCGTTCTATTTGTTCCTGCTGCATCCGACGCCGCTGCTCGCCACGCTCGGTCTCGCGCTCCTCATCGCGCTGACCTTCGCGCCGTTCCACGTCATCCATCCCGTCCGCGTGCGCCGGCTGCGCTGGCTGACGCTGCCGCTGGTGGTGCTGTGGGGCGTGCTGGTGATCGATGCGTTGAGCAAGAATTTCGCCGCGGGTCCGATCGTCACGACGCTGTTGTGCGCGATCGGCCTCTATATCGTCGCGAGTGACTCCGCGATCCGTCTGTTGAGATCCTTGAAAGCATGATCGACCTTCTGACCAGTCCCGAAGCCTGGGCCGCGTTGCTCACGCTGACCGCGCTCGAAATCGTTCTCGGCATCGACAACGTCATCTTCCTGTCGGTGATCACCGCGCGCATCCCCGAGCCGCAGTCGACGCGCGCCCGCCAGATCGGGCTCGCGCTGGCGCTGATCTTCCGCATCATGCTGCTCAGCGTGCTGGTCTGGCTGATCGGGCTGACGCAGCCGGTGTTCACGATCGGCGGCCTCGGCTTTTCCTGGCGCGACATCATCCTGATCGCGGGCGGTCTGTTCCTGATCGCCAAGGCGACGCATGAGATCCACGCCGAGGTGGAGGCCCGCGAGGGCGATGGGCCGCATGCAGGCGACGGCCGCAGCAGCTTCTTCTGGGTGATCGTGCAGATCATCGTCATTGACCTCGTGTTCTCGCTGGACTCGATCATCACCGCGATCGGCATGGCCCAGGACTTGGAAATCATGATCGCCGCGGTCATCATCGCGGTCATCATCATGTACGTGTCCTCTGGACCCGTCTCACGCTTCGTGGCCAACCACCCGACCACCAAGATGCTGGCGCTTGCCTTCCTGGTGCTGATCGGCGTCGCGCTGGTCGCCGACGGCTTCGAGTTCCACATCCCGCGCGGCTACATCTACTTCGCCATCGCCTTCGCGCTCGCGGTGGAGGCCTTCAACGTGATGGCCTCGCGCAACCGCAGGAAGCGCGAGGCCTGACGACGGCCGAGTTGACAAGCCCGTCCTGATCGCCTTCGCTTTTCCGGCGGCCGCGAGCCGGCGCGTTCGACGCCGCCGGATGTTCGATGAGAATCAGGTAATTGTCCGAGGTTGCTGGACCGGATTGTCAGATCCGGCCATGCGAGGTTCTGCAAGGGAGGGTGGCCCGATGGCCAAGGCGGTGCGCGTGCACAAGGTGGGGGGCCCCGAGGCGCTCGTCTATGAGCCGGTCGAACTGGCCGCGCCCGGTCCCGGCGAGGTCCGCATCCGCCAGCATGCGATCGGCCTGAACTTCATCGACGTCTACTATCGCACCGGCCTGTACAAGGCGCCGGGCCTGCCGTTCGTCGCCGGCAACGAGGCGGCCGGCGAGGTGATCGCGGTCGGACCGGGCGTGACGCACTTCCATCCCGGCGACCGCGTCGCCTATTACGAGAACCTCGGCGGCTACGCCACCGAGCGCAATATCGCCTGGCAGCGCCTGGTCAAGCTGCCCGACCACATCACCTATGAGCAGGGCGCGGTGCTGATGCTCAAGGGACTGACGGTGTGGTACCTGCTGCACAAGACCTTCAAGGTCGAACCGCATCACCGCGTGCTGATTCACGCCGCCGCCGGCGGAATCGGCCTGCTGGCCTGCCAATGGGCCCGCGCGCTTGGCGCCCATGTCATCGGCACCGTCGGCTCCAAGGCCAAGGCGGATCTCGCGCTCGCCAATGGCTGCGATCACGTCATCCTCTACAACGAGGAGGACTTCGTCGCGCGGGTGAAGCAGATCAGCCGCGGCGAAGGCTGCGACGTCGTCTATGACGGCGTCGGCAAGTCGACCTTTCCGGGCTCGCTGTCCTGCCTCAAGCCGCGCGGCCTGTTCGTCAGCTTCGGCAACGCCTCCGGACCGGTGCCGCCGTTCTCGATCGCCGAGCTGAACAGCCATGGCTCGCTGTTCGCGACCCGGCCGAAGCTGAACGATTACATCGGCAAGCGCTCGGAGCTGCTGGAGGGCGCCGACACGCTGTTCTCGGCTGTGATCAGCGGCAAGCTGCACGTGCCGATCAATCACGCCTATGCGCTGAAGGATGCCGCGCGAGCCCACACTGACCTCGAGAGCCGCGCCACCACCGGCGCGTCGATCCTGAAGCCGTGACGGGCTGAACGCGATGTCGTCCTAGACGTCGTCGCGGACTGCAGCGTCCTGAGCGGAGGCCCGGCTCCACAGCACCGCGTTGCTAGGCGCGGCATCTGGCGGGCCGATCCGCGCCGGCGCTAGGCTGTCCTGCCCGTTTCGCCACGCGGTCTCCCGATCGGGATCCGCGAGCGCCAAGGCGAGCCCCTGGTTCAGCTCATAAAGGTCGGAGGCGAGTCCAGCACCGTCGAGCGCGGCCCTCAGCGCATCCTGCACCAGGCTGCGCAGCGCGACATGCGGGCCAGAGACCGGGACGTCGACATCACGCCCGGCCATGGCTTGGGCGCAGGCGCGCCGGTCGAACGAGGCGTGGCCGCGGCAGGCCAGCGGGCGTACGGCATGGATGATGCAGCCGCCGCGCACGACGAACGGGCAGGGCTGGCGCAGCCGCATGCGCTCGGCTTCGTCCAATCCGCGTGTTGCGCGGTTGGCGAGCTTGACGCGGCGCGACAGCGAGCCGAGTGCCGTCCCCGGCATCCGCGCATCGATCTGGCGGATATAGCGCGCCAGCAGGAAGATCTCGGGTGCCGTCGCCGTCACGCGCAGCGCACAGCACGACGGGCAGCCCTTGGCACAGGCGAGCGCCGGCAGATGCGCCGTCTGGGCATCGATGTTGGCTTCGAACAGATCGAATGCGCGGTCGGCGAGCGCATCCGCCAGATGGGGCGATGCGGAGGTCGCGGCGACAATGCCGCTGAACAGCTGCTGGATGTCCCTGAAGATCTCCTCGCTCATGCGCGTGCTCCGTCAGACATGACCATGGAACGCCAGCGACCGCGGCGCACCCGGCGCACCGCGGTCGACAGGACTGACGCAGAAGAGGACGCCAACTGCCTCAGCCGAACAGCATTGGCCGGACTCAGGCCGCGACATCCTTGAGGATCGCCTCGAAGCAGGGGCGGGGAATGCGGAAGAAGCCGCGGCCGCCGGCAAACGTTTGATAGTGCGGACGGGCCACGTCGAGCAGCCGCTCGTACCATTGGTTGGCGGTGAGGCCGGCGGGTTTCTCGCCGATCATGTTGATGTCGGAGTTCGGGAAGAAGCGGACGTGGATCAGGACTTCTTCGGTCGCGGCAGCGGGGGCGATGTGGCTGCGGATGTCCTCGACGGGCTGCACCCGCGCCAGATTGTCTCTCGCCATTCTTGCATCTCCTTCTGTTCCGACATCGTTGTCGGTGGAATGATCATCAGCTTGGTTCCGGCAAGCCTCGTTCCTGACGAGCTGATCACATCCCGTACGACGCTGTATCCACGCGGATACACCGTCATGCATCGGACCGCAGGTGTTTGGCCCCGCCAAGATCGGTTTTCAGGGGGCGCGCTGTCTTTGATTTAGGTCAACCGCGGACGGGTTCTGGAAATTCGTGCGCGATGCCGGTACAGCTTGGCATCATGACGTCCCATCTTCGCATCGGCATCTTCTGCCCCTACGACAATCACGGTCTCAGTCATGCCGCGGCCATTCAGGCCGAGACCGATCTGGTGCTCAAGGCCGAGGCTCTGGGCTTCGACGAGGCCTGGATTTCCGAGCATCATTTCGATGCCGGCAGCTCGAGCCCTTCGCTGTTCGCGCTGCTCGGCTATCTCGCCGCCCGCACGACCCGCATTCGCCTGGGCACCGCTGCCGTCCTGCTGCCGTTTAGGCCGCCGGTCGAGGTCGCCGAGGATATCGCAACGATCGACATCCTGAGCGGTGGCCGTCTCGACTTCGGCGTCGCGCGCGGCGGACCGTTTCCCGAGCAGAACCGGAATTTCGGCATATCACCGGACGAGACCCGGCCGCGCATGCTCGAGGCGCTGCACCTGATCCAGCAGCTTCTGGCCGAGGAGGACGTGTCCCATCGCGGCCGCTACTTCCACGTCGATCGTCTGCGGCTCACGCCGCGGCCGCTGCAAGATCCCGTTCCGACCTGGATCGCGTCGGCCAGCGAGGCTGCGCTCGATGATGCCGCGGCGCATGGCCACGGCCTGATGGCCGGCCTCACCTCGACACTCGATGACGTCAGGCAGATGCTGCGCAGCTACCGGGAGCGCAATGCCGCCGCCGATCCGCGGCTGGTGGTCTCGCGCTTCTATTGCAGCGCGGCGACGCGCGACGAGGCGATTGCCGAAGCCGCGCCGTTCCTGCAGCAGTTCTTCGATCGCCGGCGGCAATTGTCCGCGGGCCCCGGCGCCCTGGTGCCGCCGACGAATATCGAAGGCTTCCTCGCGCGTTCGCTGATCGGCAGCCATGACGAGGTCCGGGCCAAGCTCGCCGACCTCGCCGTAGCCGGACCACGCAGTGTGCTGCTGGTCCCGACCAGCACGGAAGCCGCTCGGCGTTGTGACCTGCTCGAAACGTTCCGGGCCCACATCGTGGAAGGCCGGCCGAGCGACTGATCCCCAGGCCGGCCTTTGCGTTCGAGCCTTCAGGCCACGCAGCGCGCGGCGCCGGCCTTGGTCAGGATGCCATCCAGCACCTCGATCATCCCCGCGATCTCGTCGCGGGTGACGTTCAGCGCCGGCATGAAGCGCAGCGTGTCCGGACGCGGTGCGTTCAGCAGCAGACCAAGCTCGAAGGCATGCGCGACCAGCGAGGGCGCGATCGGCCTGACGACATCGAGCGCCAGCAACAGGCCGCGGCCGCGGACGTCGCCGAGGCCATGCCGCGCCGAGATGCGCTGCAGTTCGCTTTCGAGATAGAGGCCGTTGTCGGCGACAGACTTGAGAAACTCCGGTTTCTCGATCACGTCCAGGACGGCGAGACCCGCGGCACACATCAGGGGATTGCCGTTGAAGGTGCCGCCCTGGTCGCCATGCTCGAAGCACGACGCTTCGTTGGTCGCGAGCAGGGCGGCCAGCGGGACGCCGCCGCCGATGCCCTTGCCCAACGTCATGACGTCCGGAAGGACGTCGGCATGCTCATAGCCAAACAGCTTTCCGGTCCGGCCCATGCCGGTCTGGATCTCGTCGACGATCAGCAGCAGGCGGTGCCGGGTCGTCAGCGTCTGCAACTGCTGCAGAAACTTCGGGGTTGCCGGCCACACGCCCGCTTCGCCCTGGATCGGCTCCAGCATGATCGCGACGGTCTTGTCGGAGATCAGCGCCTCCACCGACGCGATGTCGTTGAGCCGCGCCTTGGGAAAACCCGGCACCTTCGGCTCGAACAACGGCTCGAACGCCTTCTTGCCGGACGCCGACATCGTCGCCAGCGTGCGGCCATGGAAGCCGCCCTCGAAGGTGATGATCTCATAGGCGCCGTTCTTGTGTCGCGTACCGTATCTGCGCGCCAGCTTGATGGCGCCCTCGTTGGCCTCCGCACCGGAGTTGGTGAAGAACACCTGGTCGAAGCAGGAGCGCTCGGTGAGCGCCTTTGCCAATTGCAGGCTCGTATCGTTGTAATAGGCCGGGCTCGGCGTGATCAGCCGCGCGGCCTGGTCCGCGAGCGCCTTGGCAAGCTTGGGCGGCGCATGGCCGAGCGCGTTCACCGCCCAGCCCTGAATGAAGTCGAGATAGCGCTTGCCGCTGTCGTCCCACAGCCAGGAGCCCTTGCCCTGCACGAAGACGGTGCGCGGACGCGCCGTGATCTCCATCAGAGCGTCATACGGATGCGGGGCGGTCAGCATGTGCAGTCTCCTATGTCAGGGGGAAAACGACGGGCCAAAAGCGAGAAGGCCGCTCCTTGCGGGAGCGGCCTTCTCGAAAACCTGATGCTGATGAGTTTGACTGATCAGCAACGTCTTCGGACACGGCGCGCCCCGGCATCGTCACGGCGGTGACGACGGCAAACGGCGGCGCGGCGGTTGGTCCGGTTGAAGATCATGCGGCGGGCCATACAGGCAAAGCGGGACGAGTGTCAAGAGGAGGGGACGCCGCCTGCGGCAAGCATGTGCCGCGCGCGGCTGCGGCTTGAGGGCTCCGACAGAGGAGGATAGGGCCACCCCATGTCATTGGGAGCGGGCGGTCTGGACGCCTAGATCAGCCGGTTGCCGGTCTTCAGCAGCCGGAGGAAGTAGACGATGAACAGGGCGCAGAAGATCATGTCCCCGACGACCACGATCAGGGCATGCGCGTTGGCGAGCCCGGCGAGATAGAATTTCAGCATCTGGATGGCGAAGCCGACCTTGCCGATGCCACCGACGATGGCGATGCCCGTGTGCCGCAGCGGATCGAACGCCACGATGAGATAGCCGAAGAAGTAGGTGAAGGTCGTCCCGGCGGAGCCCTGAAACACCGACAACAGGACGGGATCATCCGCGCTGCGGCCAAACAGGCGGAGGAACGTTTCGCCCGTGTTGAAATAGCCGAGCACGCCGCCACACAAATTCCAGATCGCGGCCGCGACAAACATGGCGCGGAAAAGTCGGAGCTCGCTGGTCGTCATCATTTTCACCTCTCGGGATGCGGCACTGGCGCCGTTGTCGCGCAAGGGGCCCGAGGCGTATAGAACCGAAGCGACATGGTTCGGCTGTTTCGCATCTTCACCGCCGTCCAGAGGCAGGGCTGGCCTTGATCATTGCATCGTCCCTCGGGACAACCGCATGAAGCAGGATACGTCACTCAACGAGGGCTGCGTGCTGCTGCTGCCGCGTCCGTCGCTGGCGGGCTGCATCTTCTGCGCGACGGTGTACGACACGCGCCACCTGACACTTCGCGCGGACGAGCGCGCCAACTACTTTCCGGCGAATCCCTATTGCGGAATCAATCTGTTCTTCGAAGGCCGCAGCCTGCTCTTCGATGGTCTGGAGATGGAGCACGGTCGTGCCGCGCCGACGCCGTTGCCGCCCGCCGTGTTCAGCGGACCGCAGGGGCAGCCGCGCGTGAGCCTCGATCTGGGGCCCGTCCACGTTCTTTGGATCGGCCTCTATCCCGATGCACTCCAGGCGATGGGCGGGCCACAGCCGGCGGCCTATTTCGACAAGAGCGTGGACTTGGCCGCGGCCTTGGCGCCGCCCCTGGAGGGCCTGTTCATCGATGCGTTGAAGCTCGGCAGCGCGGCGGCCGCGTTCGAGCAGATCCAGAATGCCCTCGATCCGATGTGGCAGGCCGGACGCCCGCAGGCCACGCTGGCCTCGAGACGCATCACGGATTGGACGCGCCATCTCGCGATGCGTGCCGCGACGACCGGAGCGGGACGCAGCATCCGACAGGCCGAGCGGCGGTTCAAGACCTGGTCGGGCCAGACGCAACGTGAGCTGGCCACCCTCGCGCGCAGCGAGGAAATCTTTCGCCAGATGATGACGCGCATCGGCATTGAGCACGAGGATTGGGCGCGTCTGGCCTACGACGCCGGTTACTCGGATCAATCCCACCTCGTACGGCAAACGAAGCAGGCGACCGGATTCAGCCCGGCGGATCTCCGCAGGCGGATCCGAACCGAACGTCCTTTCTGGGTCTACCGCCTGATGGGCGATCTGTGATGCGGCGTCACGGAGGGCGGCTTGTGGCCTCGTCTCTCGGGGAGGCCGCCGTCGACGCGCTCCCGTCCGTCGTCCCGGCACAGAACTCTTTCGTTCAAATTTTACCAAAAGTTTAGCGGCAACATTTACCGTGCCGGCGAGCTTGAAATTGCAAGCGCTCAGGACGAGCGATGTCGAATCCCCATCTCACCATCGCCGACGAGGTTCAGGCGGCGATTGCCGCCGGCTCGGCCGAACGCTGCTCCGGCGTCGCCGAGCGGGTCGCATCCCTGTTCATTGCGTCGGCCAGCAGCCTGGATGTCGAGCAATATGCCCTGTTCGCCGATGTCTTCGAGCGTCTCGTCAATACGATCGAGTTGCGCGCGCTGGCCGATGTCGGCGCCCGGATCGCGCTCGCGGAACTGAGCGCCCAGCTGGCGCCTGTCCCGCAGACGCCGGTGGCGGTCATCCGGCGTCTGGCCAATCACGATGACATCGCCGTGGCCGGACCGGTGCTGTCGGAATCGCCGCGGCTCAGCACCGAGGATCTCATCGACATCGCCAATACGAGGGGTGAGCAGCACCTGATCGCGGTCGCCGGTCGCTGGTGGCTGCAAGAGGTGGTGACCGACGCGCTGCTGGTCCGTCGTTTCCCGAGCGTCAGCCGCAAGCTGATGAAAAATCCAGGCGCCCGGATTTCCGCGGCGGGCTTCTCGATCATCCTGTCTCAGGCGCTCGGCGATCCCGAATTGGCCATTGCGACCGGCATTCGCGCCGATCTGCCGTCGCCGTTGCGCCGCACGCTGCTGCAAGGCGCGACCGAGGCGGTGAAGGCGAGGCTGTTGGCCTCGGCGCCGCCGCACCTCTACGAGGAAATCCGCAGCGCGATTGCAGCCGCAACGGCGGACGCCGAGCGCGGCATGTCACGGGGGCGCGACTTCGGCGGCGCCAAGGCCTCGGTTGCGCAACTGAAGCAGACCGGTAAGCTCAATGAGGCCATGCTGCTCGATTTCGCCCGCCAGCGCCGCTACGCGGAGACCACCGCGGCCATCGCGGAGCTCGCGAAATGCAATATCGAGCTGGTGAGGCCGTTGATGCAGAGCCTGCGCAGCGACGGCATTCTCGTGCCCTGCAAGGTCGCGGGCCTGAGCTGGAGCACGGTGGCCGCGATCCTCGACAGTCGCTTCGTGTCGGGCGCGACCAAGCCTGAGGAACTGATCAAGCTCCAGACCAAATACCTCGAACTGAAGCAGGATGAGGCGCTTCGCCTGCTGAATCTCTGGTCGCTCCGAGCCACAGGCTCTTCGCACTGAGCAGGGCTCGAGGCTCGAGGCTTGGGGCTGGAGCTCTGGGCCGCGGAGGCGCTGCTGTATTTGCTGCAGTGCATCAAGCCGTTCATGCCGCTTCAGTCCATCGATGCGCCAACAGCTTTCTAAATCACAGGTTGTATTGTAGTCTGGATCACCTGCGGGAGCTCCGCCTGTCAGAAATGACTCCCGCCGAGGAGATCCGCATGGGTGTCGAGCTTCGTCCGCTGGGCGTGACCTGCAACATCATGTGTCAGTATTGCTACCAGAATCCGATCCGCGACAGCGGAAGCCTTCGTCAGCGCTACGACATGGATGCAATGCTCGCCGCGCTCGCCGAGGACGCCGAGCCGTTCACACTGTTCGGTGGAGAGCCGCTGCTCCTGCCCCTGCCGGATCTCGAAAGGCTTTGGGCGTTCGGATTGGCGCGCTTCGGCCGAAACCGGGTCCAGACCAACGGCACGCTCATCTCCGAGCGCCATATGGACCTGTTCGCCACCTATGCGGTTCATGTCGGCATTTCGATCGATGGTCCGGAGGCACTGAATGACGCGCGCTGGGCGGGGTCCATCGACAGGACACGGGAGCAAACCAGGAATGTCGACCGCGCGATTGCCGGTCTGTGCGAGCGGGGCCTGCATCCCAGCCTGATCATCACGATACATCGGGGCAACGGTCTGCCGCAGCACTGGCCCTTGATGGACGACTGGCTGTTGCAGATGCAGGCAAGGGGCGTGGAAAAAGTCCGGTTGCATGCGCTCGAGGTCGATTCCGACGCCGTGCAGTCACATTGGGCCATGACCGATGCCGAGACGATCGCGGCCTTTCAGCACTTCTATCATTTCGAGCGCGAGCAGCTCACCTCGATGCATTTCGACATCTTCGATGAGATGCGGGCACTGCTGCGCGGGATGGACGACCACACCGGCTGTGTCTGGCACGGCTGCGATCCGTATACGACCGGCGCGGTGCACGGCATCGAGGGCTTCGGGGAACGCAGCAATTGCGGCCGTACCAACAAGCGCGGCATCGACTTCATCAAATCCGACGATCCGGGTCACGAACGCAGCATCGCCTTGTGGTTCACGCCGCAGGCGGCCGGCGGCTGCCGCGACTGCCGCTTCTTCGCGATGTGCAAGGGCCAGTGTCCGGGCACTTCGATCGACGGCGACTGGCGCAATCGCAGCGCGCAATGCGCGCTATGGACCGCGCTGTTCGTGCAGATCGAGGAGGAGCTGCTTGCCGCCGGAGAGACGCCATTGTCCCGGGATCCCCGCCGAGCCGAGATCGAGCACAAGCTGATCCAATCAATGATCGACGACCGGCGAGTCCCGCTGCTGACGGACATCGTGAACGATCTCGACGGGCGCATGTAGGCGTTGAACGCAACGAGGTCGACAACAAGGAAGCTGGTGCATGTCCGAGCGCGCTCCAATCCGCCCTCCACGACGGCGCCCGTTCGTTCGAATCGGCTGGGTTTCGGAGGCCGCGAGACGAGCGTGGGAGCCGCGTTTCGAACTGATCAGGACCGAATGGAGGGTGTTGCGCTGGCATGCGGTGGCCGCCGGCTTGAACAGGGCCGCGATGGGCACGCTGAGCCCCGAAGCGATCGACGATATGGCGCTCGCGGTCGAACGCATGGGGCTCGTGGTGGTGCCCGTCCGGCTGGCGGTCGAGACAGCTCCGAACGTATCGTCCTCGCAGCGGCGGCCGGGACTGCCTATCGAAGTCACCGTCGCCGTTGTTCGCGGCAGCGACAGGGATGAGTTCGAAGCGGACTGGCAGCGCGACCCCGAGCGCACATTGCTGGACTGGTCAGGGTGCCCCCATTGCTGTGCCGAAGCGACGCGTCGCCGCGAACGACGAAAGCTGGATCCGGTCTGGGCGAGTGCGATGCTGACGCGAACCAAAGCGCCATCACGCCATCGGCGGATCGAGCTGCCGTCGCGGCCAGAGACCAACATCCTCTGGCGAGCCGTCGGTCTCGGCATTGTTCCGCATTGGCCCTGCAGGTTCGACTGCCAGGCAAGCTCCGCGTTGGCAACGGACATGCTTGCACTCGGTCGCGCTCACTGCGCACAGGCGACGGAGTGGCTGCTCGATGCTCTGACCTGGCCGGTCGAATGGTCGATGATGCACGGCATCGCCGAACTGCACACTCCGGTGTGCAGGGTTACGACATCGACATCCGACAGCAACGCTCGACGTGAAATACGCTATCACGGCGTGACCTGGCCCGATGAAGGCGCGAGCAGCTTGCGCTTTCCATATCGGGCGCCGTCGCGCGAACGCTGGACGGGATCGAAGAGTTTTCGCGGCGGAATGATCCCGACCGAATAGACAGCCTTGCTTCCTCATTGCGCGCGGAAATACAATCTCCGCGAGTTGTGATGTGTTTTGTGCCGCAATGGTGTATATGGTTCGGGTTGCGTTGATTGACCACTTTCATTCCCAAGAGCGATTATCAGGAGACTCAGATGTCATACATGGACAAGAAGATTCAAATCACCGCGGACCTTGCCAAGGTGAAAGCG
The DNA here is from genome assembly GCF_051168435.1 of Bradyrhizobium sp. HKCCYLR20261. Taxonomy (NCBI): domain Bacteria; kingdom Pseudomonadati; phylum Pseudomonadota; class Alphaproteobacteria; order Hyphomicrobiales; family Nitrobacteraceae; genus Bradyrhizobium; species Bradyrhizobium sp. HKCCYLR20261. Next base: position 19,435 of record NZ_JBNPUZ010000014.1, on the reverse strand, counting down.
GCGGCAGCCCAGCTGAAGAGCCAGGCCAACGCCGCGGACGAACTCCAGAAGGATCCGCAAGGCTATCTCGCCCAGGTCGGCATCGAAATCGACTCCAACACGGCCGATCTCATCAAGGACCGTCTGTCCGGCCAGAAGGCGACCGCCGCTCCTGCCTCGGTCATTCACATCGACGTCTGACTGCTGCGCGACTGCAGGACAATCGTCCGGCCGGACAATGCCCATTGTCCGGCCGGAACGAGCCGCAGGTCCAATCCGCGCCGGCGTCGTGCCGGAATCACTCATGGCTTCCGGGAGCAGCTGGACATGCATGTGCGTGACCGGGCGACGAGACCGACTGAGCTTGTATTGAACGTGAGCTACAGATGTCCGCTGAAATGCAGCCATTGCTGCTTCTCGTCGGACATGAGCCATCTCGAGGTTCTGCCGCAGGACATCATGCTCGCTGCGATCGATGACGCCGTCGCCCACCAGATGACGCGGATCAATCTGGTCGGCGGCGATCCATTCCTTCAGCCCGAGCTGATCCGTGCGGCGGCAACACGCGCCAAGTCGCTCGGCCTTTCCGCTTCAGCGACCACGAGCGCGTACTGGGCGACGTCGCAAGCGAAAGCGGATCGCATTCTGAGTCCCCTGGTCGACGCGGGACTCGAGCGGATCATCATATCGTTCGACGACATGCATGCCGAATTCCTCGACGGTCGGAATATCGTCCACGCCTACCGAGCCGCCCGTTCCCTCGGATTGGACGTGCTGATTGCCGTGGTGACAGCCCCGGACAGTACGATCGACCGACAGCGGATTTTCGATCTTCTCGGCGTCGAGCCCCATGAGGATCCGCGGCTGTCGGTCTATGAGACGGCCATCAATTCCACCGGACGTGCCGTCAACGATGTCAGCGCGTCCGACCTCGACGCGAGGCGGCATTCCTCCGGGGCCTATCGCGGACCCTGTCCTTCAGTCCTCCGGCATTTCTCCGTGGCGCCGAGCGGCAGCGTGCTGCCATGCTGCGGCGTGCTGCCGTTTCATGACGCAATGAGCGTAGGTGATCTGAACGAGACGTCGATGTCCGCGGCAATATCCCGCGCCTATCGGGACCCGGTATGGAAGTGGATCGCCTTCGAAGGTCCTGTTGCTCTGCTCTGCGAGATCACCGCAGAGACCGATCGCCCCTTCAAGGCGAACGACTTCGACGGCATTTGCAGCGCGTGCGACCAGCTTTTTTCAAGCCCCGAGCTCCTACGGCTGCTCGATCGTCATCTGCCGCGGAAGTTGCCCGCATTGGCGCTTCTCGAGCACGTCTTCGAGGCCGTGGGCGCGTTTCATTCGGTTCCTCCGGCGTCGTCCGACGTGTCTGTCGGAGTCTGAGATTCAAGTTTTGAGAGCCATTGCCATGACCATCTCGGTTGCGCTGGTTGCAGCGCCGTTTCTAGCCCTGACGAGGCCCGCGCTCGGGATCAGCACGCTCCAGGCGGCGCTCGAGACCCGTGGAGTGGGCGCACGGCAGTATTATCTCGGCTTCGCGTTTGCCGAGTTGATCGGTGCCGAGACGTTTCAGTTCATTGCAGAGCAGGTTCAGACCAGCCTGCTGATCGGTGAATGGGTCTTCGCAGGAACCTTTGACAACCAGCCCGATCCGATCGCCGAAGCGCGGCACCGACAGCGCATGGAGGTCGCTTGCGGTCCGCATTGGGCTGCCGTCGTCGCGGCGCGTGATGCTGCGGAAACGTTCGTCGACCAGTCGGCTCGCCGTCTGATTGCAGACGGCGCCCGCATCATCGGCTTCTCGTCGACATTCCAGCAGAACTGCGCATCGCTCGGAATCGCTTATCGTATCAAGCAGCTCGCGCCGGACAGGATCATATGCTTCGGCGGCGCCAACTGCGAGGGCCCGATGGGGGAGGCGCTCCTCGATCGCTTCTCGCAAATCGACTACGTGTTTCGTGGCGAGTCGGACCGGACCTTTCCAGCGTTCGTCGAGCGTTTCCTCGCAGGCACGCTGCCCTACAGCGAAAGCACCGACGTTCTGGGCCGCGTCGGCACGACGGGGAGGTTGGTCGAGCCCCCGCTGGAGGATCTTGATGAACTTCCCGTTCCCGATTTCAGTGACTATTTCGGAGAGCTGAGGACGGCGTCGTTCTTCAGGGAGCTGCTTCCGGCTCTGCCGTTCGAGAGCTCGCGCGGCTGCTGGTGGGGCATGAAGCACCATTGCACCTTCTGCGGCCTCAACGGCGCGACAATGGCGTTTCGGACCAAGTCGGCCGAGCGCGTGCTGGCGGAGCTGGCGACCCTCTCGGTACGCTGGGGCATCAAGCGTTTCGAGGCGACGGACAACATTCTCAACCTGAAGCATGTCGACGCCGTGTTCGGTCAGCTTGCCAAGACCGCGCCGTCGTCCTACCGGATTCTCTACGAGATCAAGTCGAACATGCGTCCCGAGCAGTTGCGTACGCTTGCGCGCGGCGGCGTGACGTGGGTTCAGCCCGGCATCGAGCATCTCGACAACGATGTCCTGCGCCTGATGGACAAGGGCGTGACCGGGTTGCAGAACGTGCGTGTTCTGCGGAGCTGTGCGGAAATCGGACTACGACCGATCTGGAACGTGCTGTGTGGATTCCCCGGGGAACGGCCAGCAGCCTACGCCAAGATTGCAGGATGGTTCGCACTGCTGGAACATCTGCAACCGCCGACCGGGCATTGCCGGATCCGGCTCGACCGCTTCAGTCCCTATTTCGACCGTGCGGCCGAGCTCGGCTTCGAGAATGTCGCTCCCGCGCTGGCTTACCGGTCGGTCTATGGCCAGCCGGACGATGTGCTGAAGCGGCTGGCCTACTTCTTCGACGGTACGGCGGCCAACACGGCGTCGGATGAGGATCTTGCGCCGCTCGGGGCCGCGATCAAGCGCTGGCGCGCCGCTCATGTCGACGGCACCGCCATGCCGATGCTGGCGATCGTCGGGCTCGGCCCATTTTCGGTCCTCAAGGACACGCGCCGGATCGCGACAGAAACCTGGCGCATCATCGATCCGATCGAGATGGCCGTGCTGGATGCGTTTCGAGAACCGGTGCGCATCGACACCACCTTGAGACGGCTGGTCGACTCGCAGACGCCGGCGGCAGAGGTGGAGCAGCGCTACGCCGATCTGGTCGCCAGCGGGTGTATCCTGGAAGATGCGGACTGTGCGCTGACTTTGGTCACGAGTACCGATTCCCTCGTCATCGACGACGAATGCCGGAGGGATTTTCCGGGCGGCTGGCTTCGCCCGATTGCCGGAAGCGGCTCCGGCGCGTCGTTCAATCAGATTCAATTCTGAACGAGGAGCCGCCACGAAGATGCGGGGGACGATGATGATCGATTGGTCGAGAGCGGCGGCGCCGCAGGATGATCTGTACGATGCCTTGCTGGCCTGTCATCTTGCCAGCACGACCACCAACGCGCAGCGGCCGGAGCCGTTCGTGCATAGGGTCGCCGGTAACGCGCCGCATATCTTCGATGGCGCCGTTGCGGTTCGCTACGTCCAGGCAACCGCGCCCGGCGCGCCGGTCTTCAGCAATGGCCCGCTGGAGCATGCCAACATCCATGCGGCCGTCGATTATGTGAGGCGCTGGCCCGTCGCCTTCGAGCAGATGCGCATGCTGATCGACACGTTCCATCCGCTGGCTCGCCCGGATGTCGCCGAGAGCGAATATCGTGAGGGTTATGGATCCTACAGCGGTTCGACCGACGACCGGCTGGGCACGCTGTTCGCCACCGTCTTCGATCCGATCGGCCTGGCCCAGGCGTTCGTCCATGAGATGGGACACAACAAGCTTCGCGCCCTCGGCGTCAATCTCGAATCGGCCGATCGCCTGATCCTCAATCCGCCGGACGAATTGTACGTCAGCCCCGTCATCAAGGATCGTTTGCGACCGATGACGGCGGTGCTGCATGCGGAATACTCGTTCGCCTACATCACTGCGCTCGACATCGTGCTGATCGAGACCGAGCCCGAGGGGGTGAGGCGCCAGCTGTTGTTTCGGCTGCTGGCACGCAATCTCGCGCGCATCGAGGAAGGCATCGAGGAAATCAGACGACACATTCGTGTCGATCCTCAAGGCGAGGCGTTCGTCGCCGGTCTTTATGCCTGGATCGAGGAGTTGATCGGACGAGGCCGGCATTTGCTCGAGGCCAGGACTATTCCGGCGGACGTCCACTGACCGGCGTCTGGCCGCGATCGTCTCGGTTTGCTCTTTGTCCTCTTACGATTCGCCGGAGGCTTCGTTGGAATGGTCGACATGGCGAGCGCTGATGTCCGGCGAGCGGCCTGCGCCAGCTTGGCTTGCAGCCGACAACGGGTTCACGTCGGTGCTCGGAATGAGAGAGGCTCACGCGCGCATCGCAGCCGCTGTAAGGCTGGTCACGAATGGGCAACGCTACAACGTCATCGATCTCGGATGCGGGAACGGCGCCCTGCTGGCCGCAATCTGTGAGGGAATGCCTGCTCTGCAGCCGTTTGGTATCGAACGAGATCCCCAAAAGCTCGTACATGCACAGGCATTGTTCGGTCCGGCCGTTGCGCACTGGCTGACCTGCGACATGTTCTCTGACGTGCTGCCCGACTTGTTCTCTGACTCGTTGTCTGACTTGGCGCGCTTCGAGACAGTCGCCGAGCGCAGCATTGCCTTGATCATGCCCGGCCGGCTGCTCGAGGCTCGTACAGAGAGGGCCGCTGTCCTTCGCCTTTGGCTACGCGACCACGCGGACATCATCCTCTGCTACGCCTATCCGGATTGGATGGCGCGCTGTGGCGGTCTCGACGAACTCGGCAGACAGGCGGGATTTGCTGCGTTGCAGAGCGTCAGAGACGACCCGACGATCGCGGTCGGCCGCCTTCCCTGAGCGAGGTCGCTAGAACCCGGCCACCGAGCCGTGCAGGTCGTATTCGTCGGCGCGCTCGATCTTTGCGGTGACGATCTCACCGACCCGCAGCGGCCGCCGGCTGGAGACGTAGACGGCGCCGTCGATCTCCGGGGCATCCGCCTTGGAGCGTCCCTTGGCGACGGTCGGGCCGACCTCGTCGATGATCACCTGCTGCCGCGTACCGACCTTGCGCTTGAGGCGGCGCGCCGAGATTTTCTGCTGGCGCGCCATCAGCGCTTTCCAGCGTTCCTGCTTGATCTCGTCCGGCACCTGGCCGGGCAGGGCATTGGAGGTCGCGCCGGCCACCGGCTCATATTTGAAGCAGCCGAGCCGGTCGATTTCCGCCTCATCCAGCCAGTCCAGCAGGTAGGCGAAATCCTCGTCGGTCTCGCCGGGAAAGCCGACGATGAAGGTCGAACGCAGCGCCAGATCCGGGCACACCGCCCGCCAGCCCTTGATGCGGTCGAGCGTCTTGTCCTGTGCCGCCGGCCGCCGCATCGCCTTCAGCACGTTCGGGCTGGCGTGCTGGAACGGGATGTCGAGGTAAGGCAGCACCTTGCCCTCGGCCATGAGACCGATCACCTCGTCGACATGCGGGTAGGGGTAGACATAGTGCAACCGCACCCAGGCGCCGAGTTCGCCGAGCTCGCGGGCGAGATCGAGGAAGCGTGCGCGGACGCTGCGGTCCTTCCAGGGGCTTTCGGCGTATTTGATGTCCAGCCCATAGGCGGACGTATCCTGGGAGATGACCAGCAGCTCCTTGACGCCCGCCGCAACCAGACGTTCGGCCTCGCGCAGCACATCGGCCGCCGGCCGCGACACCAGATCGCCACGCAGCTTCGGGATGATGCAAAAGCTGCACCTGTTATTGCAGCCCTCGGAAATCTTCAGATAGGCGTAGTGCCGGGGCGTCAGCTTGATGCCCTGGGGGGGAACGAGATCCAGATGCGGATTGTGCACCGGCGGCGAAGCGCGATGAACAGCGTCCAGGACGCTTTCGTATTGCTGCGGACCGCTGATCGACAGCACGCCCGGATAGGCCTGCTCGATCTGTTCCGGTTCGGCGCCCATGCAGCCGGTGACGATCACCTTGCCGTTCTCGGCCATCGCCGAGCCGATCGCCGACAGCGATTCCTGCTTGGCGCTGTCGAGGAAGCCGCAGGTGTTGACGATGACGAGGTCGGCGCCGTCGTGCTTGCGGGCGAGCTCGTAGCCCTCGGCGCGCAGCCGGGTGATGATGCGCTCGGAATCAACCAGCGCCTTGGGGCACCCGAGCGAAACAAAGCTGATCTTGGGTGCGGAACCCTGCTGCATCTTGGAACTGCCTGATGGGATACGCGTCAGCTAGTCCGAATTACTCAGAAAGACAAGGCTTTGAGCCGGTCGCGTCCATGCTATGGATGGTGGCCGGACACCCTGGTGAACGATGAGCGCCGAGCAATCCCCGAAAATCGTGATCGTTGACGAGAGCCCGATCCGCGCCGCCATCCTGGAGGAGGGCCTGCGCGAGGCGGGTTTTACCGGCGTGGTGCATGTCAGCGAGATGCAGGGCCTGCTGGCGCGAATCTACGCCCTTGACCCCGACGTCATCGTCATCGACCTGGAAAACCCGAGCCGCGACGTGCTTGAGCAGATGTTCCAGGTGAGCAGGGCGGTCCGGCGGCCGATCGCGATGTTCGTCGACCAGAGCGATGCGGCCTCGATCCAGGCCTCGGTGGAGGCGGGCGTGTCGGCCTACATCGTCGACGGCCTGAAGAAGGAGCGGATCAAGCCGATCCTCGACCTCTGCATCTCCCGCTTCAATGCCTTCTCGAAGCTGCAGGACGAGCTGGAGCGCACCAAGTCGGCGCTCGAGGATCGCAAGGTGATCGACCGCGCCAAGGGCATCCTGATGAAGATGAAGGGCTTCACCGAAGAGGAAGCCTACGTTCTGTTGCGCTCCACGGCGATGCGCGAGAAGAAGAAGATCGGCGAGATCGCGCAGTCGATCCTCACCGCCTCGGAGATGCTGAAATGACCGGCTCGCTTCGCATTGGCTTCATTCCGCTGGTCGATGCCGCCGCGCTGATCGTCGCCGTCGACAAGGGCTTCACGGCCGCCGAGGGGCTCGACGTCACGCTGGTGCGCGAGGTCTCCTGGTCCAACGTCCGCGACAAGCTCAATATCGGCCTGTTCGATGCCGCGCATCTGCTGGCACCGGTCGCGATCGCCTCCAGCCTCGGCATTGGCCATGTGAAGGTGCCGATCGTCGCCCCCTTCAATCTCGGCGTGAACGGCAACGCGATCACCGTGACGCCGGCGCTGCATGCCGAGCTGATGGCGCATCTCGACGGCGATCGGTTCGATCCGATGGCGACCGCGCTGGCGCTGGCGCGTGTGGTCGCTGCGCGCCGCAAGGCCGGCGCCGAGCCGCTGACCTTCGGCATGACCTTTCCGTTCTCGACCCACAACTACCAGCTCCGGTTCTGGATGGCCGCCGGCGGCGTCGATCCCGACGAGGACGTCCGGCTGGTGGTGCTGCCGCCGCCCTATATGGTCGAGAGCATCGCCAATGGTCACGTCGACGCCTTCTGCGTCGGTGCGCCCTGGAATTCAATCGCGGTCGATCTCGGCATCGGCCACATCCTGCACTTCGTCTCGGACGTGCTGGTACGCGCGGCCGAGAAGGTGCTGGCCGTCAGGCAGAGCTGGGCGGACAAGAACCCGGATGCATTGGCCGCCCTGGTCCGGGCCTGCGCCCGCGCCGCTGATTTCATCGAACAGAACCATGAGGATGCGGCGCGGATCCTGGCCCAGCCCGAGCGGATCGGTGTCGATGCCGAGGTGATCAAGCGCACGCTCGACGGCCGGCTGAAGATTTCGCCGGACGGCACCTTCCGCGAAAGCCCGCGCTATCTGCTGGTCGGGCGCGAGGGCGCAGCGCGGCCGGAGAAGATCCAGGCCGCCTGGCTGTACGCCCAGATGGTCCGCTGGGGGCAGACGCCGCTCAGCAGCGACGCTTTGAGCACCGCCATGGGTGTGTTCCGGCCTGACATCTACGACGCCGCACTCGGCACGCAGGGGCAGGCGCAGGATGCGGCGATCGGCGCCTTCGCGGGGCCTCCCTTCGCGGCCGACGATGTCCCAGGCCATCTGAAGGCCTTCAAGATCGGCCGCTGGACGGCCTGATCCCTCGTCGGAACAGAAATCAGGCAGATGGCTTCGCCGATCAAAATTTGGGCGAAGTGCTCGCATTTGAGGGCTTGAGGCGCCGATCGCGGGGTCGGCGATTCGAGCAGCCATCTGATTTCACTGGTATTTCCCAGGCTTCGCGGCTGGCACGCAACTTGAATATTGCAGTGCAGTCAGCCGCCGCAGATGCCGCTGGCTGCAATCCGTGTCGGATTTCCGCAGCAACGAAGCTGGTCGGATCGCTCTCCTGAAAGATGCCAACGCTGGCGGTTCGGGCGACGCGATCCTCATCCCATCCCCGAACGCCAATCGCTTGGCTGCTGGAGCTTCGTCCGCCATCATGAAAATCGAGCCGTTGTCTGTCGACTTCAACGACGAGCAGAAGCGCTATCTCGAGGGCTTGGCCGCCGGCCTCAAGGTGACCCTCGCCGGCCGTAACCCGGCGACCACGACGGCAGCCGCAACCGAGCCGGCAGGTCCCGACGCCATCCACATCAAGGCACAGGACAAGGTCCTCGCGTCGGGCCGCAAGCTCGCCGACCAGGAGAAGGTCAAGCGCGAGCTGCATCCGTTCGATGCCTATGAGCGCCTGAAGCAGCAGGCCCGCAGCAGTGCCGCGCCGTCCGCGGCCGACAATTTCCGCTGGCGCTATTTCGGCCTGTTCCACGTCGCGCCGGCGCAGGATTCTTACATGTGCCGGCTGCGCATCCCGAACGGCATCATGAAGCATTGGCAGCTCGCGGGGCTCGCCGATCTCGCCGATCAGCTCTGCGGCCCCTACAGCCACGTCACGACGCGCGCCAATCTGCAGTTGCGCGAGATTCCCCCCAAGCACGCGGTGATGCTGCTCGAAGGACTCTCGGATCTCGGCCTCACCGCACGCGGCTCCGGCGCCGACAATATCCGCAACGTCACGGGCACGCCGACCGCAGGCATCGACCCGCAGGAGCTCCTGGACACACGGCCTTACGCGCGCGAGTGGCACTTCCATATCCTCAATGATCGCTCGCTGTATGGGCTGCCGCGCAAGTTCAACGTCGCCTTCGACGGCGCCGGCCGCATCGCGGCCCTCGAGGACACCAACGACATCGCGTTCTCCGCGGTCGAGGTGAAGGACGGTTTCGGCGTGACGCCGGGCGTGTGGTTCAGGCTCGGCCTCGGCGGCATCACCGGCCACAAGGATTTCGCCAAGTCGACCGGAATCATCGTCGAGCCGGAACGCGCGACCGAAGTCGCCGATGCCATCGTGCGGTTGTTCATCGAGACCGGCGATCGCACCAATCGCCTGAAGGCGCGGCTCAAATACGTGCTCGACAGCATGGGCCACGACAAGTTCATGGAGGCTGTCGAGGCGAGGCTCGGCCGCAAGCTCGCGCGCGTCCCGGACGAGGCGCTCGCGCCGCGTCCCGAGGCCGACCGCATGGCGCACATCGGTGTCCACCCGCAGAAGCAGCCCGGACTGAACTGGATTGGCGTCGTGCTGCCGCTCGGCAAGCTGACCACCGATCAGATGCGCGGACTTGCCAGGGTCGCGGCCGATCTCGGCGACGGCGAGATCAGGCTGACGGTGTGGCAGAACCTGCTGATCCCCGGCGTCCGCGACGAGAACGTGGCTCTGGCCTGCGCCGCGATCGCGCAGATCGGACTCGCGACGACAGCCTCGCATATTCGCGCCGGACTGATCGCCTGCACCGGCAACGCCGGCTGCAAATTCGCGGCGGCCAACACCAAGAAGCATGCGGCGGAGATCGGCGACTGGTGCGAGAGCAGGGTGGAGATGGACACTCCGCTGAACATCCATCTCACCGGCTGTCATCACTCCTGCGCCCAGCACTACATTAGCGACATCGGCATGATCGCGGCCAAGGTGCCGGTCGGCGATGGCGACGACACCGTCGAGGGCTATCATCTGTTCGCGGGCGGCGGCTTCGGCCCGCAGGCCGATATCGGCCGCGAGGTGTATCGCGATCTCAAGGCCGTGGACGCGCCTGCAACGATCGAGAAGCTGCTCAAGGCCTATCTCGTCCATCGCGCTTCTCCTGACGAGACATTCCTCTCGTTCGCCCGCCGCCATGATGGCGAAGCCTTGCGCCAGCTCGCTGAGGCGCAGAACTCGTCCGAGGTGTCAGCATGAACCAGATCACGCCCATGCCGAAGATCGAAATCATTCCGGCAAGCGCGCCGTTCTCCGAAGCGCAGCGCTCCTGGCTCAACGGCTTCCTCGCCGGCGCGCTCGGCCTGGACGGCTCGACGCCGCTCTCGCCGGCGCAGAACGGCGCCGTGCTCGCACCGGGCGATGGTGACGACGGCGAGGCGCCGTGGCACGACCAGACCATGCCGATCGCCGATCGCATGAAGCTGGCCGAGGGCCGCCCGTTGCGGCGGCGGATGATGGCGGCGATGGCGCAGCAAGATTGCGGCCAGTGCGGCTACAATTGCAGCGACTATTCGGATGCGATCGCGGATCGCAGCGAGGCGCGCCTCAATCTGTGCGTCCCCGGCGGCAAGGAAACCGCGCGGATGCTGAAGGCGCTGTATGAGGAGATCGACAAGGCGCCGGCAACAGCAAAGCCCGTGACTGCAACGCCCGCCAACGTCTCCGTCGTCGTCAGCGAGCCGGGCCGATCGCGCGACAATCCGGTCGAGGCGACGTTCCTGTCGCGGCGTCTGCTCAACAAGCCGGGCTCGGAGAAGGAGACCTGGCACATCGAGTTCGATCTCGCCGAGGCCGGACTCGACTATGTCGTCGGCGATTCCTTCGGCATCTTCGCCAAAAACGATCTCGGCCTCGTCGACCAGATCATCGCGCTGCTCGGCGCCTCGCATATGACCGAGGTGAACGGCAAGCCGCTGCGGCAGTGCCTGCTCGAGGACGTCTCGCTGTCGCCAGCTCCGGATTCGCTGTTCGAGCTGATCTCCTTCATCACCGGCGGCGCGACGCGCGAGAAGGCGCGCCGGCTGGCGCAAGGCGAGGATCCCGATGGCGATGCGGCGACGCTCGACGTCATGGCGGTGCTGCAGAAGTTCTCCGGCGTCCGGCCGCATCCCGAAGCCTTCGTCGAAGCGCTGGAGCCGTTGCAGCCGCGGCTGTACTCGATCTCCTCATCGTACAACGCGACGCCCGGAAAACTGTCGCTGACCGTCGACTGCGTCCGCTATGTCATCGGCAAACGCAAGCGGCTCGGTCTCGCCTCGACGTTCCTGGCGGAGCGGATCAATCCCGGCGACAAGCTCCGCGTCTATGTGCAGAAGGCGCATGGCTTCGCGCTGCCGGCCGATCCGAAGACGCCGATCATCATGGTCGGCCCGGGCACCGGCATCGCGCCGTTCCGCGCCTTCCTGCACGACCGCAGGGCGACCGGCGCACCGGGCAAGAACTGGCTGTTCTTCGGCCACCAGCGCAGCGACTGCGATTTCTTCTACGCCGACGAACTCAATGCGATGAAGACCTCCGGTCTTCTGACGAGGCTGTCGCTGGCGTGGTCGCGCGACGGCGACAAGAAGTTCTACGTCCAGGACCGCATGCGCGAGGTCGGCCGCGAGGTGTGGACCTGGCTCGCCAGCGGAGCGCATCTCTACATCTGCGGCGATGCCAAGCGCATGGCCAAGGACGTCGAGCGTGCCCTGGTCGACATCGTCGCCCAGTTTGGCGCCCGCTCGACTGACGAGGCTGTCAGCTTCGTGGCGGACCTCAAGAAGAAGGGGCGGTTCCAGCTCGACGTTTATTAACGGGCCGGAACCCGCTGGAACCCTGCGGATAAAATTCTCGGCCGGAACTCTGGCCGAGAATGTTTTGGTTCCCTGCGGACCCAAAACAGGGGGCTTGTCGTTATTTGCCCGGTTGCCTTGCGCCCGATCCCGAGAACGCTTTTCTCTCGTGGTCGGAACTTCAGGAGACCGGCCATGCAGACGATCACGACGACCCTGCGCCAGACGCCCCAGGTCCGCGCGATGCGCGAGCGGGGCACGACCGCAGCTCTTGTGGCGCTCTACGGCGCGCTGGCGCTCATCGCGGCGATCACCTTCGGAACGCCCTTCACCCATCCCTTCTGATCAGACTCCTTCGTTCACGGCGCCGTCTTGAACGGCGCCACCTTGATGCCGGCCGCGTCGAGCGCCTTGCGAACCTCGCGGGCGATCTCGACGGCGCCAGAGGTGTCACCGTGAATGCAGACGGTGTCGGTGCGCATCTTCATCACCTTGCCGGTCACCGAGACGACGGCACCGTCCTGCACCATGCGCACGACACGATCGGCAATCTCTCTGGGATCGTGCAACACCGCGCCGGGCTTGCTGCGAGAGACCAGCAGGCCGTTATCGTCGTAGGTGCGGTCGGCGAACACCTCATGCGCCATCGACAGGTTCGCTTTCTCTCCCGCCGTCACCAGCTTCGAGTTGGCGAGCACGACGAAGATCAAGCTCGGATCGACCGCCTTGATCGCCTTGGCGACCGCGTTGGCCGTCATGTCATCCTCGCAGGCGACGTTGGACAGCGCGCCATGCGCCTTCACATGGGTGACCTTGTGGCCGGCCGCGGTGGCGATCGCCTGCAGCGCGCCGATCTGATAGGCGACCAGGTTCTCGATCTCCGATGATTTCAGGCCCGGCACCGGGCGCCGGCCAAAACCATGCAGATCGCGATAACCCGGATGCGCGCCGACGCTGACGCCCTTGGCCTTCGCCATCTCGACCGTCCTGCGCATGATGTCGGCATCGCCGGCGTGAAAGCCGCAGGCGACGTTGACCGATGTCGCGAGCTCGATCATCGCGGCGTCATTGCCCATCTCCCACGGGCCGAAGCTTTCTCCGAGGTCGCAGTTCAGATCGACGGTGCTGGTCATGTGATGGGTCCGCTCGTTGATGAGATGGCGATTCCATTTAGTCGGGTGCAGCTCCGGGCCAGGTGCCGACATCGGTCGCGCTGACGGCATGCCCGGCCACATTCGCCGTGAGCAGGGCATCCACGTTGAACTCGCTGCTCACGAGCTCTGTGACGCGACCAGGCAGGCTGCGCAGCAGATCCTTGTAGCGGCGCAGCTCCGCCTGCGCCTCGGCCATGCTGACGGCCTTGAAGCGGAACGGCGTGCCGGCCGGCGTCTGCGCAAGACGCCCGTAGTCGGCGGTGATCACGGTCGCGATCTTCGGGTAACCGCCGCTGGTGCCGCGGTCCGACATCAGAACGATCGGCGAGCCGTTGCCGGGAACCTGGATGCTGCCCTCGACGGTGCCGTCGGAGACGATGTTGTGGCCGTGCAGATGGCGGATCACGGGACCTTCGAGCCGATAGCCCATGCGATCACTGGTCGCGGACACTTTCCAGTCGCTGTCGAGGAACAGCGCCTTCATCTCGTCGCTGAACTCGTCGTCCTGCGGACCCATCACCACGCGGATCGCGCCGCTCGTCTTCGGCAGCTCGATCTGCATCTCCGGCGCCTGGCTCGCCGGTGTGACCTCGAACTCATCGCCCGACTGCAGCGGGCGCGGGTAGGGGCTGCCCAATCCCGCACGTGCATTGACCGAGAGGCTGTTGAACATCGGCTCGCCGGCAATGCCGCCCGCTATCGCGAGATAGCTGAACGAACCGCCGCGAGCGAAGCCGAGCGTCAGCTTCTCACCCTCATTCAGCGTGACAGACGTGTTCATCTCGACCGGACGCTTGGCGACCTCGGCCGGACGCGGCGCGCCGGACAGCGCGACACGGACAGCACCGCTCTTGGCGACGAAGGTCGCCCCGAACGGACCGATCTCGATCGCAGCCGCCATCAGGTCGTTGCCCACGAGGCTGTTCGCGGCGGCCAGCGACAGCTTGTCCATCGCGCCCGAGGGCGTCAGCCCGTAGCGCTGCGCGCCGAAGCGGCCGCCATCCTGCACCGAGCTTGCCGGACCGATCTGTGAGACGACGAGCGTGCTCATGCCGCGATCCGCTCCGCGATGAGCTCGCCGGCCTCGGCCGCGCGCTCCTGTTCGGCAAAGGTCTTCTCATCCACGGCAGTGAAGCTGACTTCGTCGCCCGGCTCGAGCAGGAAGGTCGGCTCACGATGCAACTGGAACGTCCGCATCGCGGTGCGGCCGAGCAGGTGCCAGCCACACGGACCGGCCAGGCACTGGATGCCGGTCTGGATGCCGCCGATGGCGACGATCCCAGCGGGTGTTGCGACCCGCGGGTTCTGCCGGCGAGACATCTGCAAGCTTGGATCGAGCCCCGACAGATAAGACCAGCCGGGCGTGAAGCCGATCATCGCCACGCGATAGGTGCCCGCAACGTGGCGGGCCACGACTTCGTCCGGCGTGATGTTCAGCGTCTTGGCGACATCCTCAAGGTCGATGCCGTTCTCGCCGCCATAGCAGACCGGCACCCGCCAGCGCCGGATCTCGGTCTCCGGCGCGAGTGAGCCGGCCGACAGCGCCAGCAGGCGTGCGCACAGCGTGTCGTGGTCGAGGATGCCCGGATCGTAATGCACCAGCAGCGAGCGATAGGTCGGCACCGTCTCGGTGATACCTGTGACTCCGGCCGCCGCCAGCGCATGATCGAGCGCTAGCACGCGGCGGTTGGCGGTCTCGTCGATGGTCCGGCTGAACTCGACGGTGACGGCGCTGTCGCCGCTGGGGAGCAGGCGAGGGGGTGGAAAAGGATCGGCCATGAGTCCGCAATGATCCGCGTTCGTGATCCCTGATCTAGCTCGTTTCATTTGCGAGTGGAATTGGGTCCATGACGAAAACTATCGAAAATTCAATAAATTAATCGGATGTCATGTGATAAGGAGACTTTATCGGGCCGCTGCAGGGCCCGCATGCGCTGGACGCACCGAGCATGCCCTTGACGGCGCGACCGTCGCTCGCAAGATGCGCCAGCTTTTTCCGCCAGCCCTGTTGGAGCACCAGTCTCACGATGTCCCTCACCCCCGAAGCCATCGCCACCCTCTCTCAAGTCACCACCGCGACCATCACCACGGTCCTGCTGAAGAAGGGGTTGCGCAATGTCTGGCTGCGCGGCGCCAAGCCGCTGCGCCCGGGACAGAAGCGGCTGGTCGGTCCCGCCTTCACCCTGCGCTTCGTGCCGGCGCGCGAGGATCTGGCGACGCCGGAGTCGTGGTCTTCGCCGATCTCGACCCGCACCGCGATCGAGGCCATGCCCGAGGGCTGCATCGCCGTGGTCGATGCGATGGGCGTCAAGGACGCCGGCATCTTCGGCGACATCCTCTGCGCGCGCATGGTGAAGCGCGGGGTCACCGCGCTGATCACCGACGGCGTCGTGCGTGACCTCGAAGGCGTGATGGGCACCGGCCTTCCGGTGTGGTGCGACGGCTATGCCGCGCCGCCGTCGGTCGCCGGCCTGACCTTCGTCGGCTGGGGCGAGGCGATCGGCTGCGGCGGGGTCGCGGTGTTTCCAAACGACGTCATCGTCGCCGACCAGGACGGCGCGGTGCTGATCCCGCAGGCGATGCTCGACCACGTGCTGGCCGAAGGCCCCGAGCAGGAGCGCATGGAAGCCTGGATCGTCGACGAGGTGAACAAGGGCGCGGTGCTGCCGGGCCTGTACCCGATGAACGCCGAGACCAAGGCGCGCTACGCCGCGTCGAAGAAGTAAGCTCGAACCGCCGCAGAAAGGCACATCATGGATTTCCACCCCGCAGGCTCGCGCGCGACGCGCAAGGCGCCGGCCGAGTACTTCACCGGCAACGTGCTGCAGGACCCGCTGATCATGGCGCCGGCGCCCGCGCGGCTCAACGCCTCCCGCGTCTCGTTCGCGCCGGGCGCGCGCACCGCCTGGCACACCCATCCGCTCGGGCAGACGCTCTACGTGATCTCCGGCATCGGCCGCATCCAGGCCAAGGGCGGGCCGGTGCGCGAGATCCGGCCGGGCGACGTGATCTTCATCCCGCCGGGCGAGAAGCACTGGCACGGCGCCTCGCCCGACAACGAGATGACGCATATCGCCATGCAGGAGGCGCTCGACGGCGTCTACTCGAACTGGATGGAGCACGTCACCGACGAGGAATACGCCACGCCGGTCGGCTGATGCGGGACTAACAAGATGTCGAGCGCGCGGTCGAAAGGCCGCGCGCTGTCGTTTTGACGGCGCCGTTCTCAGTTCACCCGTGTCCAGGTCTGGCCGCCGCAGAACATGCCGCCGAAGGCGCAGCCCTGCACGCGCAGACTGTCCGGGCCTTTCAGGTTGATCGTGGAATCGTAGGTGCTGCCGCTGTTCGGATCGTAGATGCGGCCGCTCCACTTCTTGTCCTGCGCCTTGTCGCTCGGCCGCATGTTGATCAGGATCTGCTCGCCATTCTGATTGGTCTTGGCGTTGACGGCGTAGCCGCAGAGATTGGTCCCGCACGGCTCGATGCGGATCTTGCCTTCCTTCTCCTCGGTCAGCCAGATGCCGACCGGAGAATTCGGATCGCGCACGGCCGCCGGTGCAGCGGCAGCAGGCGGGACCGCGGCGGTGGTGACCGCCGCGGGGGCCTGCGCCGGCTTGGCCGGTGGCTGCACGGCTGCGGGAGCGGTTGGCGCAGCAGGCGCTGTCACAGCTGCCGGCGGCGTGACCGTTGCCGGGGCTGAGGGCGCCTGTGCCGGAGGCACCGGAGCAGGCGGCGCGGCGGCCTGGACTGGCGCAGGCGCGGCAGGCGCCGCCGCTGGGGCTGCGGCCGTCGGCGCCGGGGCAGGCGGAACAGGGGCAGGGGCCGCTGGTGCCGGAGCGGCCTGCGTAGGCGCAGCCGGCGTGACCGCCGCCTCGGCAGGTGCGGAAGCCGGCTTGTCCGAACCCGGCTGCGGCTTGGCCGTCGAATCCTGCTCGCGCTTGCCGCGCTTGGCCTTCTTCTGCTCGGTGTTGTCGTAGACGCCGGGGATCTGCACGGTACCGCGGTCGGGATCGATGCGGATGGTCTTGCCGCCATATTCGATCACGTACTGCGCCTGGGCGGCACTGCTGGCCAGAACCACGGCAGCAACGGCCAACAGCCTCTTCATCAGGATCTCCGCGATGTCGGTTGCTGAGGTGAGCGAGCTCACGCGCAATTAAGTCGCCGATGCGGCAAGCCCGGTTCAATGCCAGCCCCGCTCAGAAATCCAGCGGCGCATTGTCGACGACCTCCTTCATCACGAAGAAGGTGCGCGTCTGGCGCACGCCCGGCAGCGAGATCAACTGGTCGCCGTGCATGCGGTTGAAGTCGTTCATGTCGCGGACGCGGATCTTTAGGAAGTAGTCGAAATCGCCGGCGACGAGATGGCAGTCGAGCACGAATTTCAGCTTGCGGATCGCCGCCTCGAAGGTGCGGAAACTCTCCGGCGTCGAGCGGTCGAGCACCACGCCGACCAGCACCAGCGCGCTGCGCTCGACCTTTTCGGGCGCGATCTGCGCGCGCACGCTTCTGATGTAGCCGTCCTCGAACAGGCGCTGGGTGCGGCGATGGCATGTCGCCGGGCTGACATGGACGGCCCCGGCCAGCTCGGCGTTGCTCATTCGTCCGTCCTTCTGCAGCAGCTGCAGGATTCGGCGGTCGACGCGGTCGATATCTTGGTCGGAAGATTCTTTCATTAGATAGCCAGTAAGTGAGAGAATTGGCCGACATATCGGCTCTGAGCGAACGTAAGCACGAAAACCCAAGCCGATAAAGAGAGCACCTTTCTCGCGCTTTTTCGTATGTTCCCGGCCGACCCAATCCACCATCCACGGAGAGATCCCGTGCTTCGGCTCGACAAGTTCAAGAAGTATCCGCTCACCTTCGGCACCACCCCGATCGAGCATCTGCCGCGCCTGACGGCCGCCCTTGGCGGCAAGGTGCAGATCTACGCCAAGCGCGACGACTGCAACTCGGGCCTTGCGATGGGCGGCAACAAGCTGCGCAAACTCGAATACATCGTGCCCGACGCGATCGAGTCGAACGCCGACACGCTGGTGTCGATCGGCGGCGTGCAGTCCAACCACACCCGCATGGTCGCGGCGACCGCCGCCAAGATCGGTATGAAGTGCGTCGTGGTGCAGGAGAGCTGGGTGCCGCACGAGGACGCCGTCTATGACCGCGTCGGCAACATCCTGATGACCCGCCTGATGGGCGCCGATAGCCGCATCGTCGAGGACGGCTTTGACATCGGCATCCGCAAGAGCTGGGAGAACGCGATCCAGTCGGTGAAGGATGCCGGCGGCAAGCCCTACGGCATTCCGGCCGGCGCCTCCGTGCACAAGTTCGGCGGCCTCGGCTATGTCGGCTTCGCCGAAGAGGTGAGGGCGCAGGAAGCCGAGATGGGCATCAAGTTCGACTACATCATCGTCTGCGTCGTCACCGGCTCGACCCAGGCCGGCATGATCGTCGGCTTCGCCGCCGACGGCCGCGCCGACCGCGTCATCGGCATCGACGCCTCCGGCACGCCGGAGCAGACCCGCAACCAGGTGCGGCAGATCGTCGACAACACCGCGGAGCTGGTCGAGCTCGGCCGCAAGGTGCGCGAGGACGAGATCGTCATCATCAACGACTACGCCTATCCGGCCTATGGCGTGCCGAGCGCCGAGACCAACGAGGCCATCCGCCTCGCCGCCCGCACCGAGGCGATGATCACCGACCCGGTGTACGAGGGCAAGTCGATGCAGGGCATGATCGACCTCGTCAAGAAGGGCTACTTCCCGGAAGGCTCCAAGGTGCTCTACGCCCATCTCGGCGGCGCTCCGGCGATCAACGGCTACAGCTACACCTATCGCAACGGCTGAGGGCGGCCGCGGCTTGATCGCCGCCTCGCGGGCCAGCCGAGGTGCTACCACAAACACAACTGTCGTCCCGGCCTCCGAGCCGGGACCCATAACCAACGACTGTCGTGTTATCGTCCACTGCATCTGCGCGCCTGCCACACGCGACCGCCTGTGAGTCTGTGTCCCGGCTCGGAGGCCGGGACGACACCGAATGTGTGGCACGAGCGATCCACATACGACGCCGTCATTCCGGGGCGCGCGAAAGCGCGAGCCCGGAATCCATAACCACGAGCGGTCGTGTCGGCCACGCCGGCCGCTCCATCTCGCTCGAACAACATTGTCACAGAGTATGGATTCCGGGCTCGCGCTGCGCGCGCCCCGGAATGACGGCGAGTGTGCTGAACGAGCCATCCAAACATGATCCCGCGTTCTCGCGACGCATGACGTCCGAGTGATCCGTCAGTCGAACCCTCTTGAACGGAAGAGGGCGCAGGGAATGCCGGGCGCTGGCCGCAACCCATGGCCCGCCTGCACAAGAATAAGCAGGCGGCAGTCACCACAGGTTCAGCCGAACTCCGGCATTCCCTGCGCGATGGTTTTAACGGTAGAGTCGAGGAAGGGCGCGGTGGCTTGGGCCATGCGGCAACGCCCCGTTTCCCTTCCCCGCTCATCGAACCGGAC
>NZ_JBNPUZ010000013.1:0-191896 GCF_051168435.1 Bradyrhizobium sp. HKCCYLR20261 | reverse complement strand
TGGCGCGCCGGCGCAAAACCGAAATCCACCACCGAGACCCGGCGCCCGAGCACCAGTCTTTCCTGGGACCCCCACCCCCAACCCCTCCCCGCAAGGGGGAGGGGAGTCTGAGCTGAGCCCCTGGCGGACAGCCGGACCTAAACGCGCCATCACACCGCCTCCGCCTGCTTGTAGGTCTTCTCGACCTCGGCCTTCAGCGTCTGCCAGATCTCGCGGTGCAGCTCGTGGAACTCGTGCTTCATGCGCACCTCGAAGATGTCGCGCGGGCGCGGCAGGGTCACGCGCCAGTCGCCGATGATGCGCGAGGCGGGACCGGCGGACATGATGACGACGCGGTCGGCGAGTGCGATCGCCTCCTCCAGATCGTGGGTGACGAACAGCACCGCCTTGCGGTCGGCGTTCCAGAGGTCGAGCAGAAGATTGCCCATGATCTGCCGGGTCTGCGCATCCAGCGGACCGAACGGCTCGTCCATCAGGATGATGCGGGGATTGCGGATCAGCACCTGCGCAAGGCCGACACGCTTGCGCTGGCCGCCAGAGAGCATGTGCGGATAGCGGTTGCCGAAGGCGCCGAGGCCGACCGACGTCAGCCATTGCTGCGCCTTCGCGGCCGCCTCGCGCGCGGACGTGCCGGCGACCTCGAGCCCGATCGCGACATTCTCCAGCGCCGTCTTCCAGGGGAACAGCGCGTCGGCCTGGAAGAGATAGCCGGCCTCGCGGTTGAGCCCGGCGAGCGGCTGGCCGAAGATCCTGACATCGCCGGCCGCGGGCTTCAGCAGCCCGGCCGCGACGTTGAGAAGAGTGGACTTGCCGCAGCCGGTCGGCCCGACGATGGCGACGAACTCGCCGTCCGCGACCGCGAGGTCGGCCGTCTCGACGGCGGTATAGGTGCGTCCGCCAGCGAGACGGAATGCCACCGTCGTTCGCTCCAGTGCGACCGCGGCGGCCGAAGGCTGCGTCACGTCCAAGTTCCTCCCCGAAAATGGTCCGGACGGCTTAGCCGCTTGCGCCGCGAAGTTCAACGCAGGCGCGGGACGTGCTAGGTCAGTGGGAGCCGAGGCCTCCCGCGCCCGAAAAAGGCCGCATGCAACGCACGCCCCTGATCACCTACAGCAACGTTCGCAAGTCCTTCTCCGGCGCGGCGGGCGCCGTGACGGCGGTCGACGACGTCTCGCTGGAGATCGCCGAGGGCGAGTTCCTCGCGATCGTCGGCGGCTCCGGCTCCGGCAAGACCACGCTGCTGCGCCTCACCAACCGCCTGATCGAGGCCGACGGCGGCACGATCCGGATTGCCGGCGAGGACATCGGCCGCCTCGAACCGGTCAGCCTGCGCCGCCGCATCGGCAACGTGTTCCAGAACGGCGCGCTGTTTCCGCACATGACGGTTGCCGCTAATATCGGCATCACCCCCAGGCTGCTGGGCACGCCGGCGAACGAGATCGCCGCGCGCGTCGACGAGCTGCTCGGGCTCGTCCAGCTCGACCGCACAGCGCATCGCGACCGCCTGCCGCACGAGCTCTCCGGCGGCCAGCGCCAGCGCGTCGGCGTCGCCCGCGCGCTGGCCGCAAAGCCTCGGATCGTGCTGATGGACGAGCCGTTCGGCGCGCTCGACCCGCTGACGCGCGATGCGCTGGGCCAGGATTATCGCGCGCTGCACGACAAGCTCGGGCTGACGACGCTGATGATCACCCACGACATCACCGAGGCGCTGCTGCTCGCCGACCGCATCGCGGTGATGCGGACGGGCCGCCTCGTCGAGGTCGGCACGTCCGCCGAGCTTGCCGCCAGCCGCGAGGCCTATGTGACGGAGCTGATGACGACGCCGCGGCGCCAGGCCGCGCGGCTCGCGGCCCTGCTGCCCGAGAGCGGCGCCGCATGAGCCTGTTATCCGATCCGCGCTTCGCCGAGGCCCTGTCGCATCTCGCCGACTATCTCGGCAGCCATCTGCGCGTCAGCATCGCCGCGCTGGCGCTCGGCCTCGTGATCAGCTTTCCGCTGGCGCTCGTCGCGCGCAACCGCCCTGCCCTGCGCAATCTGCTGCTCGGCCTCGCCAGCGTGGTCCAGACCGTGCCAGGACTGGCGCTGCTGGCATTGTTCTATCCATTGCTGCTGGCACTGGCGGCGCTGAGCCTGCGCTGGTTCGGCGTCTCATTCTCCGCGTTCGGATTCCTCCCCGCGGTGCTGGCGCTGGCGCTGTATTCGATGCTGCCGGTGCTGCGCAACACCATCACCGGGCTTGATGGCGTCGACGCCGGCCTGATCGAGGCCGCCAAGGGCGTCGGCATGACCGAGCGCCAGGCGCTGACCATGGTCGAGCTGCCGCTGGCGCTGCCGGTGATCATGGCCGGCATCCGCACCGCCGCCGTGTGGGTGATCGGCACCGCGACCCTGTCGACGCCGATCGGCCAGACCTCGCTCGGCAACTACATCTTTGCCGGGCTGCAGACGCAGAACTGGGTTCTGGTCGTGTTCGGCTGCGTCGCCGCCGCGATGCTCGCGCTCGTGGTCGATCAATTGCTGTCGCTGATCGAGCATGGCCTGCGCACCCGCAGCCGCGCCCGCGTCGGGCTCGGCACCGCGACGATCGCGCTGATGGTCGGCCTCAGCCTGCTGCCGTCGCTGGCCGGCAGCTCGGCGCGCTACGTCATCGGCGCCAAGACCTTCACCGAGCAATATGTGCTGTCGGCGCTGATGAGCGAGCGGCTGCAAGCGGCGGGTCTCTCGGCGGCCACGCGCGCCGGGCTTGGCTCCAGCGTCATCTATGGCGCGCTGAAGAGCGGCGACATCGATCTCTATGTCGAGTATTCCGGCACGCTATGGGCCAACCAGTTTCATCATACGGAGCAGTTGCCGCGCGCCGCGCTGCTCGATGTGCTCAGGCAGGATCTCGCGAAGGACAAGGTCACCCTGCTCGGCGAACTCGGCTTCGAGAACGCCTATGCGCTGGTGATGCCGCGCAAGAAGGCCGAGGCGCTCGGCATCCGCTCGATCGATGATCTCGCCCGCCACACGCGCGAGATGTCGATCGCGGGCGACTACGAATTCTTCTCGCGTCCGGAATGGGCCGCCTTGCGCGATGCCTATGGCCTCGCCTTCCGCGCGCAGCGCCAGATGCAGCCCGACTTCATGTATGCGGCGGTCGCCGCCGGCGAGGTCGACGTCATCGCCGGCTACACCAGCGACGGGCTGATCGCGAAATATGATCTCATCGTGCTCGCAGATCCCAAACAGGCGATCCCGCCCTATGATGCGATCCTGCTGCTCTCGCCAAAGCGCGCCGACGACCACGCGCTGCAGGATGCGCTGCGCCCCCTGCTCGGCCGCATCGATATCGTCACGATGCAGCAGGCCAATCTGCGGGCGTCGGGCAGTGATGCCGAGTCCTCGCCGCAGGCGGTCGCGCGCTGGCTGTGGAGCAGGATTTCGAAGTAGAGCCCCACTGTTTCAGAGCGGTCATTGCGAGCGTAGCGACGTGTCCGCCGAAGCTCGCAGAGCGAAGGCGGAAGCAATCCAGGGGCTAAAATGCACATCGTCCGTGTCGCCCCTGGATCGCTTGGCTGACGCTCGCGATGACGGCGGGACTTGGAGCAGGCTTTCGCCTGCCCCATGCACGCAAGCTACATCCCCGGCTCGATCGGCTTGTCGACCGCGCCGCCGCTCTCCGCCCAGTCCTTGAACGCGCCGACATTGAAGACCTTGTCGTAGCCGAGATCCTGGAGGGTCTTTCCCGACAGCGCCGACCGTCCGCCGGAGGCGCAGTACAGGATGATGCTCTTGTCCTTGGCAAAGGCCTTGTCGTGATAGGGCGAGTCCGGATCGGCGCGGAATTCGAGCATGCCGCGCGAGACGTGATGAGCGCCCTCGATCTTGCCGCTCTTCTCGACCTCGGGCGCATCGCGCACGTCGAGCACCAGCGTGTTGCCCTTGGCGATCATCGCCTGCGCCTCGGCCGGCGTGATCTTCGGCACCGCGGCATTGGCCGCGGCCAGCATGTCCTTCACAGACGTCGTCATGTCGATCTCCCTTCATCCTGAGGCTTTCGAACGAGGCATCGCCCGGAAGCTTGTCATCCTCCATTCGCGGGACCTGATCACGATCAACTGTGACCCGATCACCTCGACTTGGTAGTTCCCACGGGGAACCCGACTGTTGCGGCGCAGCTACAGCCGAGAGCAGCGTGCACTGCTATGTTACCACAAATTGCATTGTGTTTCCTGGGGCGATTTTGACATGCGCCGATCGTTGCCGACCTCTTTTCTTGCCTTGAACTCAGTCCTGATCACGAGCGCAATGCTGGGCACGGTCGCTCAAGCCGCGGATCTCCCTCTGAAAGCTCCTGCTCCGATCGCCGCTCCCGCCTGGGCCGGCTTCTATGTCGGCACCGGCTTCGGCTTTCGCGCCAATGATGCCGACCTGAGCGTCAGATCGGCCACCGACACCAGCAACGCGCCGGTCATCCAGAACATGTTCGTGGCGGCGAATTGCTTTGCCGGCCTGCCCTGCGCCACGGGCCAGAGCTTCAACGCCACCGCGTTCCGCGTCAGCCCCTATGCCGGCTACAACTGGCAGTTCGGTCAGTTTGTCGCAGGCATCGAAGGCGAGTTCGGCTTTGCGGACCAGAGCCGCACCTCGGGCAGCTATTATCCGGCGCCGTCGCTGTTTCGTCCGGGCTCGACGACCAATTCGTTCATCTTCAAGACCACCTGGGACGCCAGCATCCGCGCCCGCGCCGGCTATGTGATCGACCCGAGCCTGCTGGTGTACGGCACGGCCGGCCCGTCCTGGATCCACGTCGAGACCACCTCGAACTGCAGCACGCTGACGGCCTTCGACGGCGACTGCGCGGCGGGCGGCGCCCGTGCCTTCGGTCCAGCCAACATTACCAACAGCAAGACCCTGCTCGGCTACACCGTCGGCGGCGGCCTGGAGGCCCTTCTGACGCCGAACTGGATCGCCCGCGCCGAATATCGCTATTCCGACTACGGCCGCACCTCGGACACCAACGTGCGCAGCTCGGTGAACGGCACGCAGACCGTGACCTACGACACCGCTCTGCGCACCCACACCGGGACCTTCGGCATTGCCTACAAGTTCGGCGGCGGACCGCTGGCCAGCAGCCTGGCGGCCTATGCGGCCATGCCGGAGACAGCCTCCTGGGCAGGCTTCTATGTCGGCGCCACAGCCGGCGTTCGGGCGAACAATGTGTCGTCGCGGGTCAACAAGGACGTGCTCGCGACCAGCTTCTTCACCTCGGATCTCGCGGCCAACTGCCAGTGCTTCCTCGACAGCGCCTATGACACGACCGCGGCGCGGATAGGTCCTTACATCGGCTACAACTGGCAGATCGCGCCGCGATGGGTCGTCGGCGTCGAAGGCGATGCGGCCTATGCCAGCGCGCAGGCGACGACCTACGGCTATTCCTTCCCCGGTACGGCCCTGAACGGCTCGAGCGGCGGCATGAACGACAGCTTCAGCGTCCGCACCAAATGGGACGCCAGCATCCGTGCCCGCCTCGGCTTCGTGGTCAATCCCTCGGTCATGCTCTATCTGACGGGCGGCGCCGCCTGGACGGAGATCGAGCAGACCTCGCGCTGCGACACTGCGGTCAAGGCCCTGCTCACGGCGCCCGGATTTGCCAGCGCCGAGATCGGCAGCTGTGCGCCGGGCCTGAAGAGCCCTGCCGTGATCAGCCAATCCAGCATTCGCCCCGGCTTCACCATCGGCGCCGGCGGCGAGACCAAGCTTGGCCGCAACTGGGTCCTGCGCGGCGAATATCGCTACACCGATTTTGGCACCGCCAACTTCACCAGCGCCCGCAGCTGCGCCAGCACGGCCACGTTCGATCTCCCGGGCTACGGCACCGCCGTGATCCCCTGCTTCGCAACCGAGACCATCAGCAACTCGGTCCGATTGCAGACCCATGCAGCGATGTTCGGCATCTCCTACAAGTTCGATTGAGAGCGCCCGATGGACGACGCCCCGCAACGCGCTTTGCGCGTTGTAGCGGCGGCTACAGCCCCCTGATCAGCTCGGCGTCGATCAGCATGCGGTTGAAGCGGCGGGCCTCGGCGCCGTCACCGCAGGCGTAGAACACGCCCTTGCAGCGGAGCATGATGTCCTTCTGCTCGGCAAAGGACGGATCGAGCGGAATGCCGGCGGCCTCGAGCGTGACCAGCGGCAGATAGGCGGCGTCGATCGAGTCCATCATGACCGCGCTCTGCCGCGGCTCGAAATTGACGGCGTCGATCGCGTAGTAGGTCTGATAATAGCGCGGATCATAGCTCTCCAGCTTGGCGCCGATGCCGGCTTCGTCGAGCTTGGGGTCGAGGATGTGCGGCGAGAATTCCGGCTGGTGATCACCGTAGCGCACGATCAGGAACGGCTGGTCGCCGAACCGCTTCTTCAGGCTCGCCAGGAAGCGCTGATAGTCGGATGCGCTCATCGCCTGCCGGCGCAGATATTCATCGATCGACGGCAGATTGCCCGGCGCGCGCCAGGATGGCGTCAGATCAGGCCGGAACGTCGTCTCCCAGGGGAAATGATTGGCCGCGAGATAGACGAACATGAACAGCGGCTTGTTGCGCTGCCGCTGCTGCATCAGGTCGAGCGCGGCATCATAGAAGAAGCCGTCGGGCTCGATGCCCTTGGCGCCGAGATCGCGCGCGTCGAGGAAACGGTCGACGCCGACCGTGGTCTGGAAGCTGCGCGCGTTCATGAAGGCGCCATGCGCGGGATACAGCGAGACGGTGTCGTAGCCGCATTGGCGCAGCGCCAGCGGCAGGCCGCGTTCGACACGGCCTGAGGCGATCCGCGTCACGAAATAGGCGAAGCGGCCGAACGAGCGCGACGACAGGCCGGCCAGCACGTTGTACTCGGTGAACCAGCTCGGACCGCCATTGCTCTCGGCCATGAAGCGGCGCGCCTTGCCGTCGAACGACTGGAAGTGGCTGCCATAGCCGGCGGGCACCTTGATAACGGGCGCCGAGCGGATGTCGAAGCTCGACTCGTCATGGATCAGAACGATGTTCGGCCGGCGTCCCGTCGGATGGCAGGCGTCGGGAAGCATCGCGGCCAGCTTGCGGTCGGCCGTGGCATCGGACTCCATGAAGCCATGGGCTATGAAGTCAGAGACCGCGGTGACGCCGGAGCGGGCGAATTTGGACAGATAGCCGTCATCGTAGTAGCCGCGCCAGGCTTCGTCGCGCCAGTTCAGCGAATACAAGGTCAGGGCGGCGAGGCAGGCGAGCTTGCCGGCCAGCGCCGGCAGCCGCGCAATGCGGAACGGATCGACCCACCATAGCAGTCCCATCAACGGCAGCAGGACCGCCCCCGCCACCAGCACCGACAACCGCAGATTCGGGAAGATCGTGAACAGGAAGGCGGCGCTGTCATGATCAATCAGCATGACGTCGACGAAGTTCGCAGTCATCTGCACAACGGAATGCTTCAACTGCGACAGCAGCACCAGCACGACGACCATGCTCAGCGCCAGCGCGCCCGACACCGCCGGCCGACGCAACAGCACCAGCCAGAAGCCGTTGAGAATGCCCCAGGCCAGGACGAAGCCGAGCCGGGAGCCGAAATCGGTCTCGGTGTGCAGCATCAGCGCCAGCGCTGCGACATGGGGCGCGGCGACCGCGGACATCCGCACGGCGGCAGACCGCGTCGCACTCCCGGCCGTGAGGGTCGTGATCGGTTCGTGGTTTGGCGTGAGCGACATGCGGCGGCGATACTCGGACAGGAGTGCCCCGCGCCGGCACATGCCGACAGATCGAGGAACGCGCTAGCCTGTCATGCGACCGTAATCAAATCGTCACAAATGACAACAACCGGATTCACACGGAATGTCGCGGGCGCGATCTGGCGCTGCAGCGACCGAGCGGCGCAGCGCTATCAGTTCGTCCGTTGTCGAACGTTCATTTTCGCAAGACGACGCCGGCCGGCTTCAACGGCTCGTCGCGGTCCGCTCGGAGGCGGCGGGCGGCGCCCCCTCCTCGATCAGGTGAAATTCACGCCCCAGCCGGCGTTGCACGCTCATGACTGCGCGGTCGATGTCGCTGATCAGGCTGTCGCCGAGCACGACGTGCGGAATTTCCCAGTTGCGGCCGCTGTGAACGTCGAGCGCCTGCACGGCTGGGACGCGCGCGGTCTCGCATCCCGGCTCCGCGCGGATCGCCTCCTCGACCAGGCGGGTGAGCTCCGCCTGGGTCTTGCCGGTCGTCGTCATTCCGCGATCAGCCTCGGCTCGCCGGCATCAGGCCGAGCCGTTTGGCGATGATGCGGTCGACCATCCGCTTGGGCAGCGCGCGGGCAATCCATTGTTGCAGGGCATCGGGCGCGATCTCGTCGCGCACCTTCGGTGACGGCGCGGTCAACGCCGCGAACACGCGTTCGGCAATGGTCTCGGCCGGCAGTCCGGTCTTGCCGAGATGCAGCATGTAGCCGCGGATTTTCTGCAGCGCCGGGAAATACGGCGAGGCCTGATAGGGCGACAGGTCGACCTCCTCCGCCTTGCCCCAGATCGGCGTCTTCACCGCGCCCGGTGCGATGATGACGACGTCGATGCCGAAAAGCATCAATTCGCGGCGCAGGCTCTCCGAGAGTCCCTCGAGCGCATGCTTCGAGGTCGAATACGGCGCCAGCAGCGGATTGCCGTTGCGGCCGGCGACCGAGCTGATCATCACGATGCGCCCGCGCGGCCCCGTCATGGCCGGATCGGTCCCGAGCAGCGGGGCGAACGCCTGGGTCGCGATGACCGGGCCGATGACGTTGACCTCGAGCTGATGGCGGAATTGGTCGATCGGCAGCTCCGTCAGGGGACCGGCGACCGCGATGCCGGCATTGTTGACGAGCCCCGCCAGCGCCTCGCCGTTGAGCGCCGCGCGTACCTCGCCGGCAGCAGCCTTCACGGCCGCCTCGTCGGTGACGTCGAACAGCATCGGCGCGAAGCCGGCGCCGAGCTCAGCGCGCAGCCGGTCCGCATCGGCCTGCTTGCGAACGCTGCCGAATACCCGGAAGCCGCGTGTGAGCAGCAGCTTCGAACAGGCGAAACCAATGCCGGTGGATGCCCCGGTGACGACGACGGATTTCATGGCGGCCTCAGCGCTTTATGGCGCGACTATCGCACGAGAGGCGGCAGGATGCTGGGGTTGTTTTTGACGCTTGAACTCGCATCGCCGGCGGGAGCGATCGCGCCGCCTCGGGCGTCGCCCGACGGGAGCGGGGCCGGTCCTCTCAAGAATGTGATTTAAACTTCAAAACTTGCTTCGATGTCAGCTGACGTGAAGTCGCGAGAGGCCTTCAAATCGGTTGAAGAATGGCCTCTGACCTTATGAGATCATTAACCTTTTGGTCATTTCCACTGACGCCGAAGGCCGCCCCATGCCCATCGGCCTCCTCCGCAGCTGCCTTTTGGGCCAATCTCGTGCCTGAGCCCGCGATTCCCCTTTAGACGCGTCGTGTTAATTTTCCGTCTCCGTGTTTCTCCGGAGTACTACGCCCCTTCAGCCTAACACATTGTTATCGTCCATACCGAAAACTGACCCTGCCGACAGACTGCAGTGGGGCAGAGAGCGGTCCTGCATTGCTGCTGCGCCGGCCTTCCGGACAGACGAGCGTAACGTGCAACAGCCAGAACAGCTTCCACCTTCAGAACATTCGATCATCGCCGAACTCGAGGAGGCCGTCCGTGGCGGATCCTCGGAAAAACGGGTGCACACGCTGCGCCAGGTCACCAATCTGTTCCTGCATGACGGCGAGCGCCTCAGCGAGGATCAGATCAAGGTGTTCGACAACGTGCTGTGCATGCTGGTGTCACGCGTCGAGACCCGTGCGCGCGCCGAGCTCAGCAAGCATCTTGCCCCGGTGGATTACGCCCCGGTCGAACTGATCCAGCAGCTGGCCCGCGACGACGAGATCTCGGTGGCCGAGAGCGTGCTGATGCACTCGACCCGGCTCTCGGAGCATACGCTGGTCGAGGTCGCCGCGACCAAGGGCCAGGATCACCTGATGGCGATCTCCAGCCGTCCGCATCTGACCGAGGCCGTCACCGACATCATCGTCGACCGCGGCGAGCGCCGCGTCATCCGCACGCTCGCCAACAACCAGACGGCGCGCTTCTCCGAGACCGGCTATTCCGGCATGATGGCGCATGCCGAGGACGACGACGAGCTGAGCGAGATCATCGGCCTGCGCGTCGACCTGCCCAGCAAGCACCTCCGCGACCTCCTGCGCCGCGCCACCGAATCCGTCCGCGCCAAGCTGATGGCGTCGGCGTCGCCGGCGCTGCAGAAGGAGATCAAGAAGATCCTCAAGACCATCACCGACGCCGCGCGCAGCGACGGCGGCCTGGTCGGGCGCGACTTCACGATGGCCGAAGAGGCCGTGAAGCGCATGAAGGGCTTGAACGAGCTCAACGACACCGCGATCGCCTTTTTCGCCGAGACCCGCCGCTTCAGCGAGGTCGCCGCGGCGCTGGGGCTGCTCAACAACGTTCCCACCGAGATGATGGCCAAGGTGCTGGAGGGGCCGCGCACCGACATCGTGCTGATCCCCTGCCGCGCCGCCGGGCTGGCCTGGACGGTGGTGGCGAAGATCCTGACCCACCGCCCGATCAAGCACGCCATCGACAGCGAGACACTCAAGCTCGCCGAGCGCGACTACGGCCGGCTGTCGCTCGACACGGCCCAGCGCACGCTGCGGTTCTGGATGGTGCACAACAAGGTCGACAAGTGAGCGGGCAGAGCCTGCTCCTTGACTGACTGAGGGCGTTACCCTCCGCCGCACCTCACGCCTCGCGCCACATCCTCCGCCCTTGTCCCGGCGAACGCCGGGACCCACTGCGTGAGGCGCGTTGGCGGGCACACTGAGAGTAGCCAGTCTTTCTCAACCACCAAGGCCGGTGGCTATGGATCCCGGCGTTCGCCGGGATGACAGTCTTGGCGTCGCAGGCAGCCGGGCTGAACGCCTCTGCAGTCAAGGCCCAAAACAAAAAGCCTCCGCCCTGCGAGGACGGAGGCTTTCGATCGAGCTGCAGGCCGAGACCGCGAGATCCGCAGTCCCGGCCGTCCATCACACGGCTCAGTTCTTGGTCTTGTCGACCAGCGCGCCCTTCTTGATCCAGGGCATCATGTCGCGCAGGCGGGCGCCGACTTCCTCGATCGGGTGCTGGGCGAGGCGGGCGCGGGTGGCCTTGAACGAGGACTGGTTGACCTTGTTCTCCAGCATCCAGTCGCGCGCGAAGCGGCCGGACTGGATGTCGTCGAGCACGCGCTTCATCTCGGCCTTGGTCTCGGGGGTGATGATGCGCGGGCCGGTGACGTACTCGCCATACTCCGCGGTGTTGGAGATCGAGTAGTTCATGTTGGCGATGCCGCCTTCATAGATCAGGTCGACGATCAGCTTCACCTCGTGGAGGCACTCGAAATAGGCCATCTCCGGGGCGTAGCCGGCCTCGGTCAGCGTCTCGTAGCCGGCCTTGATCAGCTCGACCAGGCCGCCGCACAGCACCGCCTGCTCGCCGAACAGGTCGGTCTCGCACTCTTCCTTGAAGGTGGTCTCGATGATGCCGGCGCGGCCGCCGCCGATCGCCGAGGCGTAGGACAGGCCGAGGTCATGGGCGTTGCCCGAGGAATCCTTGGCGATCGCGATCAGGCAGGGCACGCCGCCGCCGCGCTGGTACTCGGAGCGGACGGTGTGGCCGGGGCCCTTTGGCGCGATCATCAGCACGTCGAGATCGGCGCGCGGGTCGAGCAGGTTGAAGTGGACGTTGAGGCCGTGCGCGAAGACGAGGGCGGCGCCCTGCTTCATGTTGTCGTGCAGGTGCTCGCGGTAGATGTCGCCCTGCAGCTCGTCCGGGGTCAGCATCATCACGAGGTCGGCCCACTTGGCAGCCTCGGCGACTTCCATCACCTTGAAGCCGGCGCCTTCGGCCTTCTTGGCCGAGGCCGAGCCCTTGCGCAGCGCGATCGCGACGTCCTTGACGCCGGAATCCTTCAGGTTCAGCGCATGGGCATGGCCCTGGCTGCCGTAGCCGACGATGACGACCTTCTTGCCCTTGATCAGGTTCAGATCGGCGTCGCGATCGTAGTAGACACGCATTGTCGTTTCCTCTGTGAGATGCCGGAATTGGCTGAAAAGTCAGACGCTTGGGTGAGGCACGGGCGGCTGCGCCCGGACAAAATCCGGCCCGTGTCTAGAGCATTTTGGGCCTTGTTGGAAACCCCGATCTCGCATGGCGCCCCGATCCCTCATGCGTCCGCGAACACGGGATAGAGCGAGGCGAGCAGCAGCACCGCCATCACGATGTTGAAGCCGCGCACCGCGCGCTCGGAGCTGAGCAGCGGCCGCAGCGCGGTGCCGAACAGGGTCCAGGTGATGGTCGAGGCGACCGCCATCACGAAGCTGATCGCCACCTGCAGTGCAACATTGGCGGGAAAGCGCGCGATCGCGGCATAGGCGGTAATGGTGCTGATCACCATCACCCAGCCCTTGGCATTGACCCACTGAAACAGCGCCGCGCCCCAGAACGACATCGGCCCGCGCGAGGCGGTCTCTTCAGGTTTGGTCGATCCGGAGAAGGCGATGGCGATCGCGAGATAGATCAGATAGGCGGCGCCGAGATATTTCAGCACCTGCTGCAGCACCGGATAGGTGATGAACACGGTGGCGAGGCCGAAGCCGACGGCTCCGACCATGAAGGCGAAGCCGAAACTGACGCCCATCATGTGCGGCACGGTCCGCCGGAAGCCGTAGGTCACGCCGGACGACAGCAGCATGATGTTGTTCGGCCCGGGCGTGAACGCCATCACGAAGGCGAAGGTGACGAAGGCGATCAGGAGCTGCTGGGACATTACTCATCTGCCTCCACGTCGTCATGGCCGGGCTTGTCCCGGCCATCCACGTCGTTCAGCACGCCTGGACAGACGTGGATGCCCGGGACGAGCCCGGGCATGACGGAGTAACAAACTCCCAGGACTGCGGACCGCGACAGCTTCAGTTCACAAGATGCAATCCGGGCGAAGGAGTGCAGGTCTCTCCGCGAACACTCCCCGTGCCGCTGCCCCTCACCCCAGCCCTCTCCCCGTAAGGACGGGGAGAGGGAGCGCACCGCGTGCTGCGCAACAGCGTGCGCTCCGCCTCGACAATCGATCATCAGCTCAGCCCTGCCCCGCCGGCTTCTGCAGCACATAGGTCGCGTGCATCGGGGCGTGGTAGTCGGCGGACACCGTCATGAAGCCGACCTCGCTCAGCATACGCTCCAT
This sequence comes from Bradyrhizobium sp. HKCCYLR20261, assembly GCF_051168435.1. Taxonomy (NCBI): domain Bacteria; kingdom Pseudomonadati; phylum Pseudomonadota; class Alphaproteobacteria; order Hyphomicrobiales; family Nitrobacteraceae; genus Bradyrhizobium; species Bradyrhizobium sp. HKCCYLR20261. The sequence goes on along the minus strand of NZ_JBNPUZ010000013.1, from coordinate 178,634 downwards.
CACCCAGGCGAAGGTCGAGTTCTCGTCGCGCATGTGGGTGATGACGCTGTCGCGGGCGAGGTCGTGGTTCTTGATGTTGAAATCGGCCCATTGCTCGACCGAGCGCTCGGCGCCGTCGGGCATCGAGACATAGACGATGTCGCGCAGGAAGAACTGCGCGCCGGGCTTCAGCGCCGCGAAGATCCGCGCCAGCGCCACCGCCTTCCAGAAATCCGGCAGATGATGCAGCGTGAACTCGCTGGCGATCAGGTCATAGCTCGCGGGCTCGTAGGCGAACGACAGAAGGCCAGCCGAATGCATCCGCACCGCCGTGCGGCGGTCCCTGGTGTAGATCCGGGTCAGCGCCAGCATCGCCGGCGAGATGTCGATGGCGTCGACCACCGCGCCCATCAGCGCGGCTTCCGTCGCCAGCACGCCGTTGCCGCAGCCGATGTCGGCCACTCGCCAGCCCGGCCTGACGCCGAGCATCTTCAACGCGGCGCGCGCGCGCTCGTCGGCATCATCGCCGGAGCCGTAGATCGAGGCCACGGCATGATCGAGCCCGATCCGGTTGCGTTCGTTGTAGTACCAGTCGCGCGCCAGCATGGCTCACATCCCCTCCGGTCCCCGCCCGATCGCCGCGATGCCGGTCCTGGCCACTTCGACCAGGCCGAGCGGGCGCATCAGATCGATAAACTGAGTGATCTTGTCGGTGTTTCCTGTGATCTCGAACACAAAGCTCTCGGTGGTGGCGTCGATCACCCGGGCGCGGAACGCATCCGCCAGCCGCAGCGCCTCGACCCTGGGCTCGCCGATGCCGCGCACCTTGACCATCGCCAGCTCGCGCTCGATCGCGCGCTTGGTCAAGGTCATGTCGACGACGCGGTAGACCGGGACCATGCGATCGAGCTGGTGCTTGATCTGCTGGATCACCATCGGCGTGCCCGTGGTGACGATGGTGATGCGCGAGAGGTGCTTCTGGCTCTCGGTCTCGGAGACGGTGAGGCTCTCGATGTTGTAGCCACGCCCGGAGAACAGCCCGATGACGCGCGCGAGCACGCCGGGCTCGTTCTGCACCAGGACGGAGAGCGTGTGGGTCTCGTTCGGGTCGTGACGGTCTTCGATGAAATAGGCGGAGGCTGGCTGGTTCATTGGTGTCCCCATCGGATTTCAGTCGTCATGGCCGGGCTTGTCCCGGCCATCCACGTCGAGCGGCGCGCTCGCGGCTCGTGGATGCCCGGGTCAAGCCCGGGCATGACGGCGTTGTTTGTGGTGCGCAGGGTGCGCCTCATGCGGCACCCGCCTTCTCAGTTTCAGCGGCCGCCGGCATCACCCAGCGCCTGAACAGGTCGAGATCGATGTTGCCGCCGGTCAGCACCAGGCCGACGCGTTTGCCGGCCAGCTTGGGCTTCTCTTGCAAGGCGGCCGCGAGCGAGGCCGCGCCGGCGCCTTCGGCGAGATTGTGCGTGTCGGTCCAGAAGATGCGCACGGCCTCGGCGATCTCGGCATCGCTGACCTGCACGATGCGCGAGGCGCCCTTCAGGATGATCGCGAGCGCATCCGCATCCGGGCTGCGAGTCGCGAGCCCGTCGGCATGGGTGTCGGCGCTGTTGGTCGTGACGACGGTCCGTGCCGCGAACGACAGCGCATAGGACGGCGCCCCCGTCGACTGCACGCCGACGATCTCGGTCTTCAGTCCGAGCAGATCGCGCGCCAGGATGCAGCCGCAGATGCCCGAGCCCTGTCCTACCGACACATAGAGCACGTCGAGATCAGGAGCAGCGCGCAGCAGCTCCAGCGCGTAGGTCGCGACGCCGCGCACCAGATCCGGATGGAACGACGGCACCATGTGCAGGCCGTCGCGCGCAGCGTGGCGGCCGGCCTCCTCGCGCGATTCCTGGAAGTCGCTGCCGTGCTCGATCAGCTCGGCGCCGAACGCCGCCATCGCGCGGTTCTTCTCGACCGAATTGCCTCTGGGCACGTAGATCGTCACCGGCAGCCCATTGCGCCGGCCGGCGAACGCAACGCTCTGGCCGTGATTGCCGCGGGTCGCGGTGATCAGCCCGCGGACATCCGGCTGCGTGTGCTTGAGATTGTCGACGTAAACGAGGCCGCCGCGCACCTTGAAAGCGCCGGCCGGCGTATGGTTCTCGTGCTTGACGACGACCTCAGTCCCCAGCCGCTGCGCCAGCAGCGGCCACGCATGCGCCGGCGTCGCCGGCACGGCAGTGCCGACGATGGCGTGGGCGGCTTCGAGCTCAGCTAATGTGAACATGGGACTGCTCATGTTTGTCGAGCTCGCAACCGCGAGCGCCGCTGCGCCCCCTCTCCCCGTTCTTACGGGGAGAGGGTTGGGGTGAGGGGCAACCACACCCACCGACCGTGCGGAGAGCCCCCCTCACCCGAATTGCATCTGGCGATGCAATCCGACCTCTCAGCGCGAGCGAAGCTCGTCGCGCCCCCGCACGCGGGGAGAGGTGAACAGCGCCGCTGCCGCACCACCGCGTCATGCCCGCGAAGGCGGGCATCCAGTACGCCGCGGCGGTCGTGGCACTCACGACGGCCGCGGCGTACTGGATCGCCCGGTCAAGCCGGGCGATGACAGCGGAGTGTGGAGAGGCCGGTGTGCTCACGATCGCTCGTCCTCACACCAGCGCCTTGCCGCCCGCGAACGCGGCGGCCGGATCGCTCGCCTCGGCCGGCAGGATCATCTCGTTGTGCGCCTTGCCCGACGGAATCATCGGGAAGCAGTTTTCCAGCGCCGCGACGCGACAGTCGAACAGCACCGGCTTCCTGACCGAGATCATCTCCTTGATCGCGCCGTCGAGATCGCCCGGCTTGCTCACCTGCAATCCGACGCCGCCATAGGCCTCCGCCAGCTTGACGAAGTCCGGCAGCGCCTCCGAGTAGGAATGCGACAGGCGGTTGCCGTGCAGGAGCTGCTGCCACTGCCGCACCATGCCCATGTACTGGTTGTTCAGGATGAAGATCTTGACCGGCAGCTCGTACTGCACGGCCGTCGACATCTCCTGCATCGTCATCTGCACCGAGGCATCGCCGCCGATGTCGATGACCAAGCTGTCGGGATGCGCGACCTGGACGCCGATCGCCGCCGGCAGGCCATAGCCCATGGTGCCGAGGCCGCCCGAGGTCATCCAGCGGTGCGGCTCCTCGAAACCGTAGAACTGCGCCGCCCACATCTGGTGCTGGCCGACCTCGGTCGTGATGTAGGTGTCGCGGCCGCGTGTCAGCTCGAACAGCCGCTGGATCGCATATTGCGGCATGATGACGTCGCGGTTCGGCTTGTAGGCGAGCGAGTTGCGCGCGCGCCAGACGGCGATCTCCTGCCACCACGACTTGATATCGGGCTTCTTCGCCTCCGCCTTGAACACCTGCAGGATGTCGGCGAGCACGTCGCCGCAATCGCCGATGATCGGCACGTCGACGCGGATGTTCTTGTTGATCGAGGACGGATCGATGTCGATGTGGATCTTTTTCGAGTTCGGCGAGAACGCGTCGGTGCGGCCGGTGATGCGGTCGTCGAAGCGCGCGCCGACGCACAGCATGACGTCGCAATCATGCATCGTCATGTTGGCCTCGTAGGTGCCGTGCATGCCGAGCATGCCGAGCCAGTTCGGGCCCGACGCCGGATAGGCGCCCAGCCCCATCAGGGTCGAGGTGATCGGAAAGCCGGTGACCTCCACCAGCTCGCGCAGCAGCCGCGATGCCTCCGCGCCCGAATTGATGACGCCGCCGCCGGAATAGATCACCGGCCGCTTGGCCGAGGCCAACAGCGCGACGGCCTTGCGGATCTGCATCGCATCGCCCTTGACGCGCGGCGCGTAGGAGACGTGGACGTCGGACTTGCGCGGCGGATGATAGGTGCCGGTCGCGAACTGCACGTCCTTCGGCACGTCGACGACGACCGGGCCGGGGCGGCCGGAGGTCGCGACATAGAACGCCTCGTGCAGCACCTTGGCGAGATCGTTGACGTTGCGGACCAGCCAATTGTGCTTGGTGCAGGGCCGGGTGATGCCGACGGTGTCGCACTCCTGGAAGGCGTCGTTGCCGATCAGATGCGTCGGCACCTGACCGGTGATGCAGACCAGCGGGATCGAATCCATCATCGCATCCGCCAGCGGCGTCACCATGTTGGTGGCCCCGGGACCCGAGGTCACCAGCACGACGCCCGGCTTGCCGGTCGAACGCGCATAGCCCTCGGCGGCGTGGCCGGCGCCCTGCTCGTGGCGAACCAGGATGTGCTCGACCTCGCTCTGCTGGAAGATCTCGTCATAGATCGGAAGCACCGCGCCGCCGGGATAGCCGAAGATGTGCTGCACGCCGTGGTCGATGAGCGCGCGCACGATCATCGCAGCGCCGGTCATCTGGTTCGGATCGTGGCTCTTGTCGGTCATGGCAGGCTCCGGATCGCTGGTCTCAGCGGGTGGTCGTTTGGTCGGTCGGTTCGGTCTGGCTTGGGCGGCTGTCTTGGTTCGGCTTGTCTTGGGTCGCTTGGTTCAGGATCGGTGGTGGCTTCCGGGCAATAAAAAAGGGCCCTGGAAGGCCCTGCGCACCGCTCGGATTTTGGATGGCCGCTAGCCATCCCCGGCGATGCGCCTGGGTACGACTACGATAAGGAGAATGGCAATAAAATTGCGCATGACGGCGAGCTGGCTTCCCAAAGGTTGCGCGAACATAACCATGGTTACCTTGATGTCAAGGCAAAGCGAGGCTCGTTGGCGCGATTTTGTCAAGGTAGCGCGGAATTTGCGGTTCGGCGAGCGGTAATTTGGACCGTCGCGCATGGCCGGTTCCACATCGAGAAGATCAACGGGCCGCTCTTGCGTGTGGCTGTGGAAGCGCCGGTCGAACTGAGTCGCCGTTGCAATGTGGGATAGCCTCCATTGATGCCGGAGGGATTCGTTGCCGAAGTGATTAGGGATGACCAATTCCTCGATCGTCAAGCCGTTGATGATGTTGAGAAGGCTCTCTCGGAGCTTGTGGAGAGGTCAAAGAAGCTCATCTAATCAATGAGATAGATACACGAATAGCACTGGCTATAGCGAACGAAGTCCTAATTGGATCCGCACAAGAAGAAGATATTAAGGGATTCGAGTGCAGGCTCGAAGTTAAGCCGGGTCGTTCAATGGCCCTGTGAAACGGGGAGAGGCGTTACCAGCACCCCTCCCCATTCCCTTCTCATCCTAAGGAGGCATCATCCAATGCCCACTCCTCACGATGATTTCTGGCACTTCGTCGAGATAGTGATCGACGTACTCAAGCTTATCCTGTTGATCTTCCGCAGATAAGTTTCACTAGAGACGAAGGAAGGCCCCGGACCTCCGGGGCCTTTTTCGTTTGTATTCACGGTGTGGACGCTAGGGCGGGGTAGTTAATGAGGAGTTGATCACGGTGTATTAAATTACCATCGAGCTGAATTTAGTTGACGTCTGGTTACCTGGCTAATGCACAGATGCCGTGGTCCAGTCGTTTTGACGATCCGTTCCCTCTCCCCGATGGAAGAACCGCAGGAACCTTGCGGGACGCAGCGAACTATTTCGTTTCGCTTCCAAAGGCCGAGCAGAAGCATCGCGCCTGCAAACAGCGATCGGGACTTAATCGGCGCCGCAGAGGGCAAGACTTGATTCTGCATGTACGGATCACGATGAAGCAGGCGCCTGCGCCGCAGCCGCCGAAGAGGCAGGTGAAAAGCCACCGGATAATTCGATAGACAGGTTGCGATCGGAGCCAACTCAGTCATACTGCACGTCGCCTCATGACCTGACGGGGGTCCACACGCGACTTTAGCTGCTCTGAAGAGCAGCATCGCTAACCTGTGTCCATGAGATGAACGATCCCCTCTACTTGGCGGCGCTCGCTGCACTCATCGTTGCCGTATCCCGCTTCATTTCTGCTGTCGAACAGATTGCGAGGTTCATCTGGACTGTCACGTCCGGAAGACGCCAACGATCCGTCGCACAGAGGAAGCGACAACCAGAGACATGAGCGTCGAACCCGAGATCGCGCGTCACGCTGGGCGCTAGGGCCGGGAAGCTCGACTCACACCTCTCCTCTAGGCTCCTGGTTCGCGCTCTGCGCGTCCCGGAACGGCGATTGGGATGGGTTACTATCGAGCCGCCCCCATTCCTTTGCCGCCTCCGGGCTCATCCATTCGAACTCCGGCAGCTGATGCCGAAACCAGGTGAACTGCCGCTTGGCGTAATGCCGCGTGTCCGCCTTGCCGATGGTGGCCGCCTCCTCGCGCGTGATCTCGCCCCGGAGAGAACGGATCAGCGCCGGCACGCCGTGAGCCTTCATCGCCGGTAGCAGCGGATCGAGGCCGCGCGCGGCGAGCCGTTCGACCTCCGCCAGCGCGCCGGCCTCCAGCATCGCCTCGAACCGCGCATCGATCCGCGCATACAGCGCCTCCCGCTCCGGCGCGATGAACACGCCCTGGTAGCTCCCCTCCGGCAGCAGCGGTGGCGTCGTCTCCGCGTGCCAGTCGGCCAATGGCCGACCGGTCGCCTCGATCACCTCCAGCGCCCGGGCCACCCGAGTACGGTCGCGGACGTTCAGCCGCGCCCCCGCCGCCGGATCGCGGCGCGCCAGTTCGGCATGCAGTGCCTCGACACCATCGCGCTCGAGCCTTTCGCGCACCGCGTCACGCACCTCCTCCGGCACCGGCGGCACCGCCGACAGCCCCCGCGTCAGCGCCTTGAAGTACAGCCCGGTGCCGCCAATGAAGATCGGCAGCCGCCCTGCCCCCAGCACCTCATCAAGCACCTCGGCGGCATCACGGACAAAATGGCCGGCCGAGTAGTTCACGGCGGCATCGACGTGGCCGTACAGCCGGTGCGGCACTGCGGCCTCTTCCTCGACTGTCGGCCGCGCCGTCAGCACCCTCAGATCGCGGTAGATCTGCATGGAATCGGTATTGATGACGACCCCGCCCGCTTTTTGCGCAAGTTCCATCGCCAGCGCCGACTTGCCGCTGGCGGTCGGCCCTGCGATAAGCACGGCTTTGTTGATCCCTGGCAAAGTCACCTGATGTCTCTCGTCGCCACCTTCATCTGCAATCCCGCCGATCCCGCACTTGATACCACGATCGTGGAGGCCTTCCTGGCCGTGCTGCCATCGCCGGGCACGCCGCGCTGGCTTTTCGACGAGGTCGCGATCGACATCCCGTTCTCGCATGACGGCGAGGTCCACAAGCTCGAGGCGCGGCTGCGCGACCTGCGCGGCGACATGCCGATCGACATCGTCGTGCAGGCGGAAGCCTTCCGGCGCAAGAAGCTTTTTCTGGCGGACATGGACAGCACCATGATCGGCCAGGAATGCATCGACGAGCTGGCCGATTTTGCCGGGCTGAAGCCGAAGGTCGCCGCCATCACCGAGCGCGCTATGCGCGGCGAGATCGCCTTCGAGCCGGCGCTGCGCGAGCGCGTCGCGCTGCTGAAGGACCTACCGGTCAGCGTCGTCGACGAGGTGCTCGCCAAGCGCATCAAGCTGACGCCGGGCGCCCGCCAGCTCGTGATGACGATGCGCGCGCATGGCGCCTATACCTGCCTGATCTCCGGCGGCTTCACGCTGTTCACCAATGCGGTCGCGGCCAAGATCGGCTTCCAGGAGAACCGCGCCAACGAGCTCGTCATCGACGCCGGCAAGCTGACCGGCGAGGTGCGCGAGCCGATCATCGGCCGCGACGCCAAGCTCGCCACCTTGGTCGAGCTGCGCGAGTCGTTCGACGTCGACGAGATCGACACGCTCGCGGTCGGCGACGGCGCCAACGACCTCGGCATGATCGAGGCGGCCGGCCTCGGCGTCGCCTATCACGCCAAGCCCGCCGTCTCCGCCGCCGCCTCCGCCCGCATCGACCACGGCGACCTCACCGCCCTGCTCTACGCCCAAGGCTACACGCGCGATCAGTTCGTGGATTGATACCAATAAGCGCAAGCGAGGACGCCGCGCCCCTTCCACCGTCATTGCGAGCGCAGCGACCCAGGGTCTCCTGCATCTTTCGTGAGACCCGCATGTCGCTGCGCTCATGCTGGCTACGGCAAAGCATGTGCGGCAAAAACTCGGTGTCATGCCCGCGCGGGCGGGCATCCAGTACGCCGCGGCGCCTCGGGTCGATCACGACCGTCCCAGCGTACTGGATCGTCCGCCTTCGCGGACGATGACGGCGGAGAGTGACGCGAGCTGCTTGCCCAAACCGTCATTGCGAGCGTAGCGAAGCAATCCAGAGTCCTCGCGCAGCCCTGGATTGCTTCGCTGCGCTCGCAAGGACGGGGAGGTGGTGGTTGCGCACTGACCTGATGCGAGATTGCGTATGCGGCAGCGGCAAACTCCGCCGTCGTCCCGGCCTTGAGCCGGGACCCAGAGCCACAGGGTATAGTTCGAGGCAAGCGCGTAGTTGACATAGCGCTCATTGCGACGGCCGCGGAGTATGGGTCCCGGCTCAAGGCCGGGACGACACTGTTGGTCGTCGAGCGAGCTGGGCAGTCACCGCCGCGCTCGCAATGGTGGAGCCACATCCAACGCCTAAAGTCGCAGGCCCATTAGACGAGTCGCATGCGGTCTGCCGAGCGCTTGCGACATCACTTGCTGCAACCGTAGAGTTTTATTTCATTTCAGCGCGCGCCCACGCAACACCATGCCGCGTCGTTTCAGATCGCAGATCACCTCATTCGACGATCGCATGAATACTGGTACCAAGCTGCCTTTTCGCTTCCATCAACAATCAATGAATTGTCAAACACCCCGCGTATAACCTAAAAGCGAAAACGTCTTGAGGGAGCGTCCAAGGAAACGAACCACGGTTGCGCGTGACGCAATCGATCCTCGTATCCAAAGGACCCCTCGATGACCTTGACCAAGACCTTCGCCACCGCGGCTGTTCTCGCGGTTTCGCTCGCCGCCGGCGCCGCTTTCGCGGACGAGCGTCCGACCTTCGAAGTCGCCTCGATCCCAGCTACGCCGCATCAGCTCGCCGTCGTTGGCGCCTCCGGCGCCGAAGAGCAGGCCCCGGTTGCCGATCTCACCCGCGCGGGCATGCCCGCCACGCCGCTGCAGCTCGCGGTTCTCACGCCCCACCGCCGCAGCGCGGCCCTCGCGCCGGCCACCATCGGCAACGCGCGCAACTGATCGCAGCTCCGCGACACGTCCATGAGACAGGCCGCGCGCTCCGCCTCGCGGAGTGGCGCGGCCTCTCCGGCTGTGCACAGCCGCCTGCACCAGGGCCCATCAGACGCCTGGCGGCAACGTCATTCTGCTAAAAATAATCAGCTTGCTATTTTTCGGAAATCATGCTTATCTCCGCGCATCCCGCCTCATCGCAGAGGGGCGTTGCGCGCGATCGTCACGACACGCGAGGCGGGGATGCGATGGCCGCGACCGAGCCGCAGCGTGTCTTCGGACGCGCCGACGAACGGCTTGGCTGCGGACGTGAAGTCGCAGCGTCCTGATACCCCGATGCTGGTATCACCCGTGCAAGGCGCAAGCCTTGTCGCGGCATGGTGGCCAACAAGCCCGGCGCACCAGGGAGACTGCGTATAAGCGTGAAGACCATCGCGCAGGGAATGCCGGCGTGTTCCGGCTTTGCCTGTGGTACCTGCCGCCTGCATTTTTTTCCGCAGGCGGGCCATGGGTGAGGCTGTCACCCGGCATTCCCTGCGCCCTCTGCATGTTCGCGAGGGACGAGCGATGGCAGACCTCGGGCGATATCAGCCGCGAGAATGCGATCGCATGTCGTCCAACTGATAACTTCGCCTGCGCTGTTTGAGATGTGAATCGGATGTTTCCTCAATCGTCGTGCCGGCCTTGAGCCGGGACCCATACGCCGCAGCGGATGTGATGGGCAAAATGCCAATAACCCGCCTGCCCCAAACCGCTCCCTGGGGGTATGGGTCCCGGCTCAAGGCCGGGACGACAGCGGAGTTTGAGCGCCGCAGGGTGGGCAAAGCGGACGCCCGAAGGGGCGGACGCGTGCCCACCGTCTCTCCGCGATCGCGGACGGCAATGGTGGGCACGGCGCGAGCTGGCTCGGCGCATCACGCGCGCAGCGTGGGCGCGCCTTTGCCCACCCTACGCAGCCGTGTCCGGAACGAACGACTGCGCCCTTACTGCAAGCTCAGCGCCACGAACCGCAGCTCGCCGTCGGCGTTCGACACCAGCAGCAGGACCGACTTCTTGCCGTCCTTCTTCAACTGATCGACGCGCTTCTTGATGTCGGCGCCGGAGGTGACCGCCTCCTGCGCGACCTCGACGATGACGTCGCCGGCCGACAGCCGCTTCTCGGCGGCATCGGAGGACTGGTCGACGCCGGTGACGACGACGCCTTTGACGCTGTCCTTGATCTTGTAGCGCGTCCGCAGGTCCTTCGACAACGCGGCGAGATCGAGCCCGAGCGCCTTCTGGGTCACCGGCTTCTCGGCCGGCTCGTCCTTCTTGATCGCGGCCTGCTGCACCTTCTCATTGTCCTCGAGCCGGCCGAGCTTGACCTTCAACGTCTGCTCCTGGCCCTTGCGGATCACGACGACGTCGACCTCCTTGCCGACAGCCGTATCGGCGACGATACGCGACAGGTCCTTCGGCTCCTTGATGTCGCGGCCGTCGAACTTGACGACAACGTCGCCGGGCTCGATGCCGGCCGGCTTGGCCGGGCCCTTGTCGTCGACGCCGGCGACCAGCGCGCCGCGGGCGGGCTTGATGTTGAGGCTCTCGGCGATCTCATCGGTGACGCCCTGTATGCGCACGCCGAGCCAGCCGCGGCGCAGCTCGCCGAACTGGCGGAGCTGATCGACGACGCCGGCAACCGTCTTGGACGGCACGGCGAAGCCGATGCCGATCGAGCCGCCCGACGGCGAGATGATCAGCGTGTTGACGCCGATGACTTCGCCATCGAGGTTGAACAGCGGACCGCCGGAATTGCCGCGGTTGATGGCGGCGTCGGTCTGGATGTAGCTGTCATAGGGCCCCGACGAGATGTCGCGGTTCTTGGCCGAGACGATGCCGGCGGTGACGGTGCCGCCCAGGCTGAACGGGTTGCCGATCGCGACCACCCAGTCGCCGAGCCGCAGCTTGTCGGAGTCGCCGAACTTGACGACCGTGAGCTGCCGCGGCGGCTTGAACTTGAGCACCGCAAGGTCGGTCTTCTTGTCGACGCCGACCAGCTCGGCCTTGATCTTGGTGCCGTCGTTGAGGATCACGTTGATCTCGTCGGCATCGGCGATGACGTGGTTGTTGGTGACGACCACGCCCGAGTCGTCGACGATGAAGCCGGAGCCGAGCGAGTTGGTGCGGCGCGGCGAGTTGTCGGCGCCACCCCGCCCGCCCGGACCGCCGCGGCGGTTCTTGAAGAAGTCGTCGAAGAACTCCTCGAACGGCGAGCCCGGCGGCACCTGCGGATTGGCGTTGCGGCCCTCGGAGGAGCCACCGCCCTTGGCCTCAACGGTCTGCGAGGTCGAGATGTTGACGACGGCGTCGATCACCTTCTCGGCGACGTCGGCGATCCCCTCCGGACCGCGCGCCGACGCCGGCATCGGCGCCAGCGCCCAGCCGGCGGCGAGGACGGCCGCAGCCAGGACGGGACGCAGGCGACGGCTGAAAGCAAGCGTTGCGGTCATCGGGCGGATCTCCAGAAAAAGCGGCGAATTCAACGGTACAGTGCGCCGGAACCGGGCGACGACGCAAGCACGCCGGATCGGACCACCGAATTCATCATTGAGGGCGACCTAATACGGCAAAATGGCGCAGCCATCGCCTCACAATGGCGTTGGCCGGGCGGCGAACGGCAATGACCGGGCCCGGCCGGCGTTCCTGTCTGCCGGGGACGGGAGCGGACCGGCCGCCCTTCGGCCGCTCAGATCGGCCGCCGGATCACCCAGATCAGGACGAGGCCCGCGACCGCCGAGCCGATGCCGACGGCGCGCAGCACATTGTCGGGCGTGGCCATCGCCGTCTTCATCGCCCGCCGCATCCAGTCCGGACTGGCCGCGAACATCAGGCCTTCGAGCACGAACAGGATACCCAATCCGATGAGGAAATCGGAAAAAGCAATGGACCTCATCGGACCCGGACCTCCCATTCGACCTTCTTGATATCAAGCGGGGCGAAGCAACGGCTTCGCCCCGTCCGTGTCAACTCTTATTCGCCCGGATCGGCCGCAGCCAAGACCATCACGGCTTGGGAGCCGGCACCGCAGCAGCCGCGGTCGAGCTGCTGGCAGCGGTCGATGGCGTCTCCGCACCCGACTTCCCCGTGGGGTTGGAGAAGTAGCGGAAGAACTCCGAATCGGGCCGCAGCAGGAAGCGGGTGTCGCCAGACTTCAGGCCGTTCTCATACGCCGTCATCGAGCGGTAGAAGGCGAAGAAGTCGCGGTCCTTGCCGTAGGCCTCGGCAAACAGCCGGTTGCGCTCGGCGTCGCCGGCGCCCCGGGTCTGCTCGGCCTGCGAGTTCGCCTCGGCGACGATGACAGTCGCCTCGCGATCGGCCTTGGACCGGATCTCCTGGGCCTTCTGGCCGCCGAGCGCGCGGAACTCCTCGGCCTCGCGCTGCCGCTCGGTCATCATGCGCTTGTAGACGGCCTGGCTGTTGGCCTCAGGCAGGTCCGCGCGCCGGATGCGGACGTCGACCACCTGGATGCCGTAGGCGTCGGCCTCCTTGTCGAGCTGATCGCGGATCTTGCGCATCAGGCCCTCGCGTTCGTCGCGCACGACCTGCGTGAAGGTGACCTCGCCGAGCACGCGGCGCAGCGCCGCGTTGAGCAAGGTGCCGAGCTGGACGTTAGCGGTCTGGATCGAGCCGACACTCTGGTAGAACTGCAACGCGTTCTTGATCTTGTAGCGCGCGAAGGCGTCAACCACGAGACGCTTCTGGTCGAACGCGATCACCTCCTGCGAGGGGTTCTCGAGGTCGAGGATGCGCTTGTCGATCGAGATCACGTTGTCGATGAACGGCGCTTTGAAGTTCAGGCCGGGCTGGGTGACGACGTCGACCGGCTTGCCGAACCGCACCACCAGCGCCTGCTCGGTCTGGGCCACGGTGAACAGCGAGCTGTAGCCGACGACGACGATAACGAGCACCGCGATCAGCGCGACGATGCCTGCAACGGGGGACCTCATCGGACGCCTCCCTGCTGAGCGGCCGGCGCCTGACGGCGCGGCGCGAGATCGCCGAGCGGCAGCAGCGGCACGGGTCCGCCGGAGGCGCCGCTGTCGAGCACGAGCTTCTCCGAGCCGCCGAGCACGCGCTCCATGGTCTCGAGATAGATCCGTTCACGGGTCACTTCGGGAGCCTTCTTGTACTCGTCATAGACCTTCAGGAAGCGCGCGCTCTGGCCCTTGGCCTCGGCGATCGCCTGCTCCTTGTAGCCTTCGGCGACCTGCAGGATCTGCGCGGCGCGGCCGCGCGCATCGGGAACGACCTTGTTGGCGTAGGTCTGGGCCTCGTTCTGCAGACGCTCGAGGTCGGCGCGGGCCGCCTGGACGTCGCGGAAGGCCTCGATGACCTGGGCCGGCGGATCGACCTTCTGCATCTGCACCTGGGTGATCTGGATGCCCGAGCCGTAATTATCGAGCGTCTTCTGCATCAGCTCCTGCACGTTCTGCTCGATCACGGTACGGGCGCCGGTCAGGATCGGCTGGATGTTGGAGCGGCCGATCACCTCGCGCATCGCGCTCTCGGCCACCGCCTTCACGGTGCCTTCCGGGTTCTGGATGTTGAACAGGAAGTCGGCGGCGCCCTTCGGCTTGATGCGCCAGAGCACGGTGACGTCGACGTCGACGATGTTCTCGTCGCCGGTCAGCATCAGGCTCTCCTCGGGCACGTCGCGACCACCGCGGCCGCCACGCCGGCCGTCATCACCGGCGGTGATGCCGATGGAGATCGAGTTGACGCGCAGCGCCTTGGGCAGCAGCACGGTCTCGATCGGGTAAGGCAGGTGATAACGCAGGCCGGGCTGCTCATCGCGGACATACTTGCCGAAGCGCAGCACGACGCCGAGCTCCTCGGACTGTACGCGGTAGATGCCGGAGGCCAACCAGATGACGATCGCGCCGAGCACGATCAGGAGGATGCCCGCGGTGCCGAAGCCGCCGCCCGGCACGAACTGCTGCAGCCGATCCTGGCCGCGCCGCAGAAGATCTTCCAGGTCGGGCGGCCTTGGACCGACCGGTTGCGGTCCCGAGCCCCAGGGCCCCTTGGGACCCTGACCCCACGGGCCTCCGCCCTGATTCTTCCACGCCATCGATCGATCTCCTCCGAGAGGCTGATACTGCCCAAACGCCGGCCCCCGTCGGCGGCCGGGTTATAAGGGACGGGCCCGCCCCTTACAACGTAGCGCTCCAGCTAAGCCCGAACCGGGTTTTGTCAATGTAAACAGGGCCGGAAGCGCCCGTTTGCCGCGCCCCCGAAACCGCCATACGACCTGATAACGCGACGTCATCATTAACGGATGGTCTTGATGCGGCAGCCGCAGCGCCCCGCAGCCTCGCACGATCAGCGGATCCGGCGATAGGTCACATAGGAGAATTCGGCCTGATCGTCGGGCCCCGAAGGATGACGCTCCCGCGCCACCTCGGTCCATTGGGCGGGATCGATGACCGGAAACAGCGTATCGCCCGGAGGGGTCGCGTGCACCTCCGTGATCTCCAGCCGGTCGGCGACCGGCATCGTCGCCGCATAGATCTCGGCGCCGCCGACGATCGCAATCTCCGCGGCTGAACGCCGCAGCGCATCACCCCGCGCGATGGTGAGCGCTTCGTTGATGCCGTGGGTCACGATCGCGCCGGGTGCGCGAAACGCTGTGTCGCGGGTGATGACGATGTTGGTGCGGCCCGGCAGCGGCCGGCGTGGGAACGACAAGAAGGTCTTGCGCCCCATCACGATCGGCCGGCCCATGGTCATCGCCTTGAAGCGCCGCATGTCGCTCTTCTGCCGCCACGGGATCGCGCCATCAGCGCCGATCACGCGGTTCTCGGCCATGGCGACGACGAACACGATCTCGATCACGGCGCCTTCTCCGCAAGCTGCGCCAGCGACGCCCCCGTCACCTTGCACAGGGTCCAGTCGTCCATCAGCTCGGCGCCGAGCGACTTGTAGAAGGTGATCGACGGCGCGTTCCAGTCGAGCACGGACCATTGCAGCCGCGCGTAATCGCGCTCCACGCAGGTCTTGGCGAGATGGCCGAGCAGCGCCTGGCCGATGCCGTTGCGGCGGAACACCGGACGTACGAACAGGTCTTCGAGATAGATGCCGGGCCTGCCGGCAAAGGTCGAGAAATTGACGAACCACACCGCGAAGCCCGCGACGCTGCCGTTCCATTCCGCGAGATCGCAGAACAGCTTCGGGTGGTCGCAGAACAGCGCGCCGGCGATATCGGCCTCAGTCGCCACGACCTCATGCGCGAGCTTCTCGTAGTCAGCGAGTTCGCGGATCAGCGCGAGCACGGTGCCGATGTCGTCAGGCCGGGCAGGACGGATTGTCAGCGGCATGCGTCAGACCGCGACCTCGGCCTTGATGTGCGGATGCGGGTCGTAGCCGGCGAGCGCGAAATCCTCGTAGCGGAAGGCGAAGATGTCCTTCACGTCGGGATTGAGTGTCATGGTCGGCAGCGGCCGGGGCGCCCGGGTCAGTTGCAGGCGCGCCTGCTCGACGTGGTTGGAATAAAGATGCACGTCGCCGAAGGAGTGCACGAACTCGCCCGGCTTCAATCCTGTCACCTGCGCCACCATCATCGTCAGCAACGCATAGGAGGCGATGTTGAAGGGCACACCGAGGAAGACGTCGGCCGAGCGCTGGTAGAGCTGGCACGACAGCTTGCCGTTGACGACGTAGAACTGGAACAGGCAGTGGCACGGCGGCAGCGCCATCTTCTCGACGTCGGCCGGATTCCACGCCGTGACGATCAGCCGGCGCGAATCCGGATTGCGCTTGATCATGTCGATGACATGGCTGATCTGGTCGATATGCCCGCCGTCCGGCGTCGGCCAGGATCGCCATTGGTAGCCATAGACCGGACCGAGATCGCCATTGGCGTCGGCCCACTCGTCCCAGATGGTGACGCCGTGGTCGTGCAGATATTTGATGTTGGTGTCGCCCTTCAGGAACCACAACAGCTCATGCACGATCGCCTTCAGCGGCAGCCGCTTGGTCGTGACCAATGGAAAGCCGGCGGCGAGGTTGAAGCGCATTTGGTGGCCGAACACGGAATAGGTGCCGGTGCCGGTGCGGTCGTGCTTCTCGGCGCCGTCGGACAGGATGCGTTCGAGCAGGTCGTGATACTGGTGCATGGTGCGCGCTGGCGGCCTTTCGCGGAAGGCGGCGAATTTAACGGCGGGGATCGCCGGACCCTAGCCTCGACTCGGCCCGGTTGCCGATTATACCCTGAAAAATGTCGGCCGCCGCGCCCCGAATGACAAGGGGCGGAACCCTGCGGTCCCGCCCTCTGCCCTGGCCATCGGCCTGAAGGCTAGGTCGCCGGCTTCAGCACAGCGCTCCATTTGACGACTTCGCCCTTCACCAGCGCCCCCAGCGCCTCCGGGGTCCGGTCCGCCGGTGCCGGAATGACGCTGCCGAGCTCGAGCAGGCGCTTGCGCACGCCCTCGTCCTCGAGGGCCTTGGCGGCGGCCGCGTTGAGCTTGGCGACGATCGCAGGCGGCGTGCCCTTGGGCGCGAAGATCGCGTTCCAGGCCTGGGCCTGGAACTTCGGTAACCCCGCCTCCGTGGTGGTCGGGACGTTCGGCAGCGCCGGATTGCGCTCCGGCGTCGCGATCGCATAGGCCTTGATGGTGCCGGCGTTGATCTGCGGCACGGCATTGACGATCTGGTCGCACATGTAGTCGACCTGACCGGCGACCAGCGCGTTCATCGCGGGACCCGTGCCGTTGAAGGGCACGCCGACCGGCTTGACGTCGAGGATCGAGTTCAGGAGTTCGCACGAGACATGCGACACCGAGCCGACGCCGGCATGAGCGGCGTTGACCTTCTCGCTGTTGGCCTTGATGTAGTCGACGAACTCCTTGGTGTCCTTTGGCGCGAAATCCTTGCGCGCCAGGATCAGGATCGGCGTGCCCGCGAGCAGAGCCACCGGCTCGAAATCCTTCTCCGGATGATAGGCGAGCTTGGGATAGAGCGGCACCGCGGCGGCATGAGTGCCCATATGGCCGGTGATCAGCGTGTAGCCGTCATTCGCGGCGCGCGCCGCGCGCGTCGTGGCAGTGGTGCCGCCGGCGCCGACGACGTTCTCGATGATGATGCTCTGGCCCAGCGTCTGCGCCATGTGCGCGGTGACGATGCGCGCGATCACGTCGGTCGGGCCGCCGGCCGCGAACGGTACGATCATCGTGATGCTGCGCGCCGGATAGTTCTGCGCCTTGGCGGGTGTCGTGGACACCCCGAGCCCGGCAACGACGCCGGCGATGGCCGCCAGCCAACCGATCGAAAGTGCACGACTGCACCAGCTCATCGAATTCCTCCCTCGGGGCCCGCTCAGCTGCGGGCCTTTCGCTCGTGATAGCTACATCACAGCGTCTTGTCCGAGGTCGATTCGACTTCCGCCTGCGGCGTGCCGCCGCAGGTCAGCCTTCGCTTTCGACGAACACCTCGTCGCGCTTGCGGCGCAGCGTCGGCAAGACCGCCAGCACCAAGAGACCCGCGGCGATCGCGAGCAGCACGGCGGACAGCGGCCGGGTCAGGAACACCGACCAGTCGCCGCGCGAGATCAAGAGCGCTCGGCGCAGATTCTCCTCCATCAGCGGCCCAAGCACCATGCCGAGCAGCAGCGGCGCCGGCTCGAAATCGTGCTTGATCAGCCAATAGCCGACGAGGCCGAAGGCGCCGGCGAGCACGACATCGACTGGCGAATTGTTCACCGAGTAGATGCCGATCGCGCAGAAGATCACGATCGAGGGGAACATCAGCCGGTACGGCACGCGCAGCAGCCGCACCCAGATGCCGACCATGGGCAGATTGATGATGATCAGCATCAGATTGCCGATCCACATCGAGGCGATCATGCCCCAGACCAGATCAGGCTGCTTCTGCATCACTTGCGGACCCGGCACGATGCCGTGAATGGTCATCGCGCCCACCATCAGCGCCATCACCGCATTTGGCGGGATGCCGAGGGTCAGCAGCGGAATGAAGGAGGTCTGCGCCGCCGCGTTGTTGGCGCTCTCCGGTGCCGCGACACCTTCGATCGCACCGCGGCCGAACCGGGACGGATCCTTCGCCAGCTTCTTCTCGAGCGTATAGGCCGCGAACGACGCGATCACGGCGCCGCCGCCCGGCAGGATGCCGAGGATCGAGCCGAGCACCGTGCCGCGCAGGATCGCCGGCGTGGAATCGCTGAGATCCTTGCGCGTCGGCATCAGGCCCGTGATCTTCTTCTGCACGAGGTCGCGGTCCATCTCCGCGCCGGCATCGAGGTTGCGGATGATCTCGGCGAAGCCGAAGACGCCCATCGCGACGGTGGCGAAGCCGAGTCCGTCGGCGAGCTCGGGAATGTTGAAGGCCATCCGTGAGACGCCAGTCTCGATGTCGGAGCCGACCATCGACAGCAGCAGGCCGAGCACGATCATCGCGATCGCCTTGAGCACCGAGCCCTTCGCCAGCACGACCGCGAAGATCAGGCCGAGCACCATCAGTGAAAAGTACTCGGCCGGGCCGAATGCGAGCGCGAGCTTGGTGAGCGGCGCGCCGAGGATCGCGATCAGCACAGTGGCGACGCAGCCGGCGAAGAACGAACCGATCGCAGCGATGGCCAGGGCCGGACCGGCGCGGCCCTGCTTCGCCATCTGAAAGCCGTCGAGCGCGGTGACCACTGACGTGGCCTCACCGGGAATATTGACCAGGATCGACGTGGTCGAGCCGCCATATTGCGCGCCGTAATAGATGCCGGCCAGCATGATTAGCGCGCCCACCGGCGGAAGACCAAAGGTGATCGGCAGCAGCATCGCCACGGTGGCGATGGTGCCGATGCCCGGCAGGACGCCGACGAGCGTCCCCACCAGTGCGCCGATCAGGCACATCAGGAGATTGATCGGCGACAGCGCGACAGCAAAACCGTGAGCGAGATTTGCAAACAGGTCCATCACGCCCTCACTGCAGCAGGAAACGCGGCCAAAGCGGCATCGGCAGCCCCAGGATGTAGGGGAACAGCACCGCGCATCCACCGGTCAGGCAGACGCCCACGATCAGCGTCTCACGCCAGCGCGTCTCGGGACTCCCGATCGCCGCGATCAGGAAGCTCGCGAGACCCGCAATCAACAGGCCGAGCGGACGAATGGAGACAGCGAAGGTCAGGATCGCGAGCGACACGAACAGCGGTCCGCGCCAGTGATAGGCCGCGAGCTGCGGGCCCGGCGTCAAGGCGCCGATCGCGGCCACCGCCGCCCCCAGTGCGAGCAGCAGCAGTCCGAACATGCGCGGCGCGGTGCCGGCCCCGAACGAGAAGCCGCGCATGCCCTGAAGGTCGCTCGAGGCCCACAGCGCGAACAGCGCGATCGCCATCAGCACGACGCCGCCGAAATAGTCCTGCGGCGCGCGCGGACGGACCAGGAGGGTGAACAGCGCCACCGCGAGCAGCGGATAGGTGTAGATGAGGGCCAGCAGATTGTCGGAGCCGAGCGAGGTCTTTCCGCCTGCGGCATATTGCTGCGCCAGGCTGGGAAGAGCAGCGCCCAGCGCCGAGGCGTGGGCCGTCAGCGCCTGGATCGGACCGCGGCCGGAGACCGGCAGAAAGAAGCCGGCGAACCCGATCAGCATTTCGATGATTTGCGGAGCGAAGGCGAGGACCAGAATGATCAATGCGCCAGTCGTGCTGCGCGCGGATGGCACCGTCGCCGCCCCGCCCGACAGCTGGCCCGTCGTATCGGCCATGTCCCTCGTCCTCCCCGATCGGCCTTGGCGGCCGTCATTGTTCTCGCGCAGCGGTCCGGATCAGTCCCCGCCGGACATCTTCATGTTGCCTAGCGACTTTCCCTAGAGAAGGCCAGCAAAACCAAGGCAGCCGCCCGCAGCCAACAGCCAGAGCGGATTGAGTCGTGTCGACGATGCCACCACGGCGGCGGCGATCGTCAGCGCCACGGCCCGCCAATTGTCGTCGGAGGCCTGCGCCAGGATCCACGTGCTCGCCGCCATCAGGCCGATCGACAGCGGTACGAGCGCGGCCTGGAGCATCGCAGGCCAGCGCGCGTCACGCGCGTTCCCGAGCCAGCGGCTGACGAGATAGGACAGCACGGCGGTCGGGCCGCACATCGCGATCGTCGCGACTGCGGCACCCGCCACGCCTGCGACAGAATAGCCGATCAACGCGACGATCAGGACGTTCGGCCCCGGCGACAATTGCGACAGCGCGAATACATCGGCGAACTGCTTGTCCGTCATCCAGTGACGGACGTCGACGGCAACGCGGTGCAACTCCGGAATCGCGGCCACTGCGCCGCCGACGGCAAACAGCGAGATCAGCGCGAAGGTCCAGAACAGCTGGGCCAGCGGATTGTCGTCGCCGCTCATCGCACCCATCGCGCCTTGGCAAAGGTGACGAGGATGCTGAGCGGCACCGCGACCAGCAGCACCTCCTGGAGCGGTAACCGCGTCACTCCGATGGCGACGAAAACGGCGGCCATCACCGCAAGCCCCAGCAGGTCGCGCTTCTTCAGGAGCGGCAACAGCATGCGAAACACCACCGACGCCAGCAGACCGACCGCCGCGCAGGACACGCCGGCGAGTCCCCGTCGCAGGACGTCCGCGTGCTCGAAATGATCATACACCGCCGCCAGACAGGTGATCAGCAGCATCGGCGGCAGCAGCAGGCCGGCGAAGGCGGTGATCCCGCCGGCGATGCCGCGCAGCCGCGCGCCGAACACCATGGCGAGATTGACGATGTTCGGCCCCGGCATGAAATGGCAGAGCGCGAAGGTCTCGTTGAATTCCTCAGCCGTCATCCAGCGGTGCTCGTCGACGATCGCTCGCCGCGCAAACACCAGCACGCCGCCGAATCCCGACAGCGACATTTTTGCGAATGCGAAGAACAGGGTACGGAGACTGGGCGGCTCTTTGAGTGTGTCGGCAGGCGAGACGGAGACCGCGGGATCGGAGGGCATCCGGCCATCTAGAGGCACAAATTTGGGGCTGCCAAGCGCGATCGAAAGGTTCCCCGCAACGACCCACATTTTTGTCGCGGGCTGCGCCTTTTCGACCCTGTGCAGCGGGCAGCAGGCAGCCTATATTGGGTGTGCCGGCTTGCCGGCTATGGAAATAAATCGCCGTCGAAATAAACCATTCGGACCCGGGGGCGGTACCCGGCGCCTCCACCAAAGCCCGTCCGTTCGACGGGTTTCGGCGGGGGCGAAATAGGATCGACGAGGGCGTAAAGGGCGAGCTTTTTCCCGGTATTGTTCCGCCGTTATCGGGCTACTGCAATAGTTGCCAACGACAACTTTGCTCCGGTTGCTCAGGCTGCGTAACGCAGTTTGAAAGACCACCTTAAAGTCCTAACGGGTTAAGCTCCGTTAGGCGGGGTTCGGAGGCACCTGGCAACAGAAGCCTCCACTTTCATTTTTCTTCGGCCTCCCTGCCCCGGCGACGCCGTCCCCAGGTTTTTGGCAACCGTGCCGTCCATTCCTGCGTTGACCGGACTTCCGCCAGCTTCTAGGCGTTCCCATATCTGGCTGCGGATTCGCATGGGCTGCTGACCTCGGCACCAATGCGGGGTACGATTGGCCGGGTACGAGTCGCGGATGCCGCTGCCGGAGAGGCGCGGCGATCGGACCATTCGGGCGCGGCCGATCACGATACAGGACCGATCATGGCGACGGATCATATTCGATACGATGTGCTGGCACGCGACGCGCTGCGCGGGGTGCTGCGCCGGGTGTTGAGCGATGCCGCAGCCCACGGGCTTCCCGGCGAGCATCATTTCTTCATCACCTTCGTCTCCAAGGCCGAGGGCGTGAAGATCTCGCCACGGCTGCTGGCGCAATACCCTGAGGAGATGACGATCATCCTGCAACACCAGTTCTGGGATCTCGTCGTCACCGAGGATCGGTTCGAGGTCGGCCTGTCGTTCGGCGGCATTCCGGAGCGGCTGGTCGTGCCGTTCCACGCCATCAAGAGCTTCTTCGATCCGTCGGTGCAGTTCGGACTGCAGTTCGAGCCGTCGGAAGCCATCGCGGAGACGCCGGCCGCGCCGAAGCTGCCCGCGGCACCTGCCCCGTCGGCGGTCGTTGCGCCGCTGCCCGGACCCGCAGCCGAGCCCACCGACGACACGCCGCAGCCGCCGGCTGCGCCAGGCGAAGGCGCCGAGGTCGTCCGGCTGGACCGCTTCCGCAAGAAATAGGCGGATTCGCCGCGCGCGGAACGGCCGGCGGATCACTAGATTGAGCATGCTTGAACCGGCCAGCGCCGGTTCGTGACCAATCATGGGCATGCTTCATGGCACATTCAGCTAATTCACCGACGCGCACCGAGACCGACAGCTTCGGTCCGATCGAGGTCGCCGCCGACCGCTATTGGGGCGCGCAGACCGAGCGCAGCCGCCAGAACTTCCGGATCGGTCACGACCGCATGCCGATGGGCGTCGTGCGCGCGCTGGCGCTGGTCAAGATGGCGGCAGCCAAGACCAACCAGGAGCTCGGCCTGCTCGAGCCGCGCATGGCCGAGGCCATCGTCCAGGCGGCGCAGGAGATCATCGACGGCAAGCTCGACGATCATTTTCCGCTCGTTGTCTGGCAGACCGGCTCCGGCACCCAGAGCAACATGAACCTCAACGAAGTGATCGCCAATCGCGCCAGCGAGCTCATGGGCGGCGAGCGCGGGACCAAGAAGCCCGTGCATCCGAATGATCACGTCAACATGAGCCAGTCGTCCAACGACTGCTTTCCCACCGCCATGCACATCGCGGCCGCCCGTGCGATCGCGGGACATCTCGTGCCAGCCCTGTCGGAGCTGCTGGCGAGCCTGCGCGCCAAGCAGGAGGCGTTCGCAGGCATCGTCAAGATCGGCCGCACCCATACGCAGGATGCCACGCCGCTGACTCTCGGTCAGGAATTCTCCGGCTACGCCGCCCAGGTCGAGAGCGCCATCGCCAGGATCGAGATTGCGGCGCGCGACCTCTTGCCGCTGGCCCAGGGCGGCACGGCTGTCGGCACCGGTCTCAATGCCGATCCGAAATTCGCCGCCCTGTTCGCGAGGCATGTCGCTGCCATCACCGGCCTGCCGTTCACCTCCGCGGCCAACAAGTTCGAGGCGCTGGCATCCAACGACGCCTATGTGTTCGCGCATGGAGCGCTCAACGCGGCCGCCGCCGGCCTGTTCAAGATCGCGAACGACATCCGCTTTCTCGGGTCCGGCCCGCGCTCGGGGCTAGGCGAACTGATTCTCCCCGAAAACGAGCCCGGCTCCTCGATCATGCCCGGAAAGGTGAACCCGACTCAGTGCGAAGCGCTGACCATGGTGTGCTGTCAGGTGTTCGGGAATCATACGGCCATCACCATGGCCGGAAGCCAGGGCCATTTCGAATTGAACGTCTACAAACCATTGCTCTCACATTGCATGATGCAGTCCATACAATTACTAGGTGACGCCGCACGTTCATTCCGCGAACATTGCGTGATCGGCATTCAAGCCGACGAAATGCGGATTCGCGAGCTTATGGAGCGCTCTTTGATGCTGGTCACGGCGCTGGCGCCGAAGATCGGCTACGACAACGCCGCCAAAGTGGCGAAGACGGCGCATCAGCGCGGCACGACTTTGAAAGAAGAAGCGACGCGACTCGGCTTCGTTTCCGCAGATGAATTTGACCGCCTCGTGCAGCCAGAGCAGATGACGCGCCCCGGACGATCTTGACGGTAGTCCCGTAGTACTACGGGGGGTGATGCAATTCTCGCTGTTAACCCCTAAAGGATAGTCTCGACTACAAGTTCTGCTGCGTTTGGTGAGTACACAACCAGCTCGCAACGATGCGAATGGCTATCGAACTATCAGGGGGCGATAACGTGATTGTCTGGAGAACGCGCAGGCTCATCTGCGCAGGGCGCATGCTCTCCTCGCGATATTCGATGCCATAAATGATTGGAGCAAGCATGGGGGACGTCATCAACCTGAAGCGATTCAGAAAGCGCGTCGAGCGCGATCAGGCAGCGAAGGTCGCCGAAGGCAACCGCGCTCGCTTCGGCAGGACGAAGTCCGAACGCGCAACTGACGCCCAACGCGACAAGCGCGCGAACGAATTACTCGATCAACATCGTATCAATGGCGAGGACGCGTGATGAAGTCGCCCGTCGTAAAACGTTCTATCGTGGTCGCAGGTCACAAGACCAGCGTCAGCCTGGAAGAGGCCTTCTGGAACGGCATGAAGGAGATTTCGGGTCTCCGTAACATGACCCTGTCCGAGCTGGTCGGAGAGATCGACAACAATCGCCAGCAGGGCAACCTGTCGTCGGCGATCCGCCTGTTCGTGCTCGACCACTTCAAGAGCCGCGCCGCGGCTTCGTCGGGCATCGAGCCGAAGGGCAGCGTGGACAGCCGGCACACGGCCTCCGCAGCCGCTCCTTGAGGCAGATCAGAGGCCGGTCGGCTCAGTCTGTTTAAAATCGCTCTAAGAAGCGGCGGCATTGTGCATGCCGCGCTTGACCTCTTGGCACGCGATTGAAAATACAGGCTATGAGCGAAATCTGCGATACACGGCCGCCTCTGCCGCTCGGTCTGGCCCGGCGTGGCTATACCGGAACCATCCAGCATCTTGCTGCCGGTGGCGCCAAGTCGTCGCTGCCGGACACCGAGTTGGAAAGCCGGCTGATCGAGCTCGGCTTCGTCGAGGGCGCTCGAGTCGAGATCCTTCATGAGGGGATCGTCGGGCGCGACCCAATTGCCGTCCGTGTCGACAACATCACCGTCGCGGTCCGCCGGCGCGAGGCCATGGCCGTCATCGTGGCATAGGCCGCGGAAAGCGTCGTCATGGAAAGCCCTCTGCTGCATCTGGCCCTGGTGGGGACACCCAACAGTGGCAAGACCTCCCTATTCAACGCGCTGACGGGAAGCCGTCAGAAGGTCGCGAACTATCCCGGAGTCACGGTCGAGCGCAAAGAGGGCGCCTTCGTGACGCCGCAGGGCCGTCAGGTCTCATTGGTCGACCTGCCCGGCACCTATTCGCTGCGCGGTCGCAGCCCTGACGAGGAAATCACCCGGGATTTCGTGCTTGGACGCGCCACGGGCGAGGTTCTGCCCGACCTGGTCTTGTGCGTCGCCGATTCCACCAACCTGCGGTTGACGATCCGCCTGCTGCTCGAGCTCAAGAGCACGGGCCGCCCCCTGGCGCTCGTGCTCAACATGTTCGACATCGCCAAGCGGCGCGGCGTCACGGTCGACGTGGCCGCTCTGTCGCAGGCGCTGGGCGTCCCGGTCGTGACCTCGATTGCGGTCCGCAAGGGCGGCACCGACGACCTTCTGCAGCTCACCGACAAGCTGCTGTCCCAGGCGGCGGCCGCCAGCACGGAGCGCGCGAACACCTGGCGGCCCCTGACCGTGCCGGAGCTGCGCGCCACCCAGCGCGAGGCCGACCGCATCATCGCCTCCACCGTCAGCCTGCCGGAGCGCCCGGACACCTGGACCGGCCGCATCGACGCGGTCGCGCTGCATCCGGTCGGCGGCCTGTTCATCCTGTTCGCGATCCTCTTCATCATGTTCCAGGCCGTGTTCGCCTGGGCGCAGCCGTTGATGCAGCTTCTGTCTGCGGCGTTCGACGCGCTCGGCGGGCTCGTCCATGACCAGTTGCCGGAAGGCCTGCTGCAGAGCTTCCTGCAGAACGGCGTGATCTCCGGTGTCGGCAGCGTCATCGTCTTCCTGCCGCAGATCATCATCATCTTCCTGTTCATCCTGCTCTTGGAAGATTTCGGCTACATGGCGCGCGCCGCGTTCCTGATGGATCGCATCATGGGTGGCGCCGGCCTGCACGGCCGCGCCTTCATCCCGCTGCTGTCGAGCTTCGCCTGCGCCATCCCCGGCATCATGGCGACGCGCGTGATCGACAACCGCCGCGACCGTCTCACCACCATCCTGATCGCGCCGCTGATGACCTGCTCGGCGCGGATTCCGGTCTATACGCTGATCATCTCGGCCTTCATCCCGCCGACCAAGGTCTGGGGTCTGTTCAATCTGCAGGGGCTCGTGATGTTCGGGCTGTATGCGGCGGGCATCATCAGCGCGCTCCTGGTGTCGTTCCTGGTCAAGTTCTTCATGATGCGCGACTACCAGCCGGCGCCGTTCATGCTGGAGCTGCCGGACTACAAGCTGCCGCGGCTGCGCGGCATCGCGATCGGCATCTACACCCGCGCCAAGATGTTCCTGCAGCGCGCCGGCACCACGATCTTCGCGATGATGGTGCTGATCTGGTTTCTGGCCTCGTTCCCGCAGCCGCCGGAGGGCGCGACCGAACCTTCGATCAATTACAGCCTCGCGGCAATGATCGGCCAGGCGCTCGCTCCCCTGCTCACGCCGGTCGGCTTCAACTGGCAGATCGCGGTGGCGCTGGTGCCCGGCATGGCCGCCCGCGAGGTCGCCGTCGCCGCGCTCGGCACCGTCTATGCGATCGAAGGCGGCAAGGAAGCGGCCGAGCAGATCGGCCAGGTGCTCGCGACCAAATGGAGCCTCGCCACGGCGCTGGCGCTGCTCGCCTGGTACATCTTCGCTCCGCAATGCGCCTCGACGCTTGCGGTGATCCGGCGCGAGACCGGCAGCTGGCGCTGGATGGCCGTGACGTTCTTCTACATGTTCGCCCTCGCCTATGCGGCGGCGTTCGCGACCTATCACATCGCCGTGGCGATGGGCGCGGGCTGAGCCCGCGCCATCGGACGTTAGTGCCGATCATCGACATGCAGCGCGAAGCCGCGCGCGTCGGACGTGCCGAGTTCTGGCCGCAGCTGCATCGACGGGATCAGATAGTCGCCGTGGTTCTGCCGCCGGTACGGGATCGGCTGATCGGTGAAGAGCGTCTGTAGCCGGCCGCGCAGCCGCTCGGCGACATCAGCAAAGCCCGTTTCGTCGAGCCGGTTCACCTTGTGCGCCACGAAGGCCGGCAGCACGTCGAAGCCGGGATAGAACAGGATGCCGTGGTTGATCGGAAACAGCAGGTCGTCGATCGGCCCGTTGATGCCGCGCGCCGAATAGTGCTCCTCCCAGCCGCCCGTGGTGACGACCAGCATCGCGCGCTTGCCGGCAAAGACGCCCTCGCCATAGCGGTTGCCCCAGCGCTTGTCGCTGTGCTCGCCGACGCCATAGGTGAAGCCGTAGGAATAGACCCGGTCGACCCAGCCTTTGAGGATCGCGGGCATCGTGAACCACCACAGCGGAAACTGCAGGAGGACGGCGTCGGCCCAGAGCAGCTTGTCCTGCTCGACTCTGACGTCGTCGGTGAGCGTATGGGTCTTGAAGGCTTCGCCTGACGCAGTGGCAACGTTCAGGCGGGCATCGGGCGGCAAATGCGGGAAGTCAGCGCGGTCGGCGGCGGATTTCCAACCCATCGCGTAAAGATCCGAAACCCGGACCTCATGGCCCTGGGCCTTGAGCTCTGCGACGGCGACGTCGCGCAGGGCGCCGTTCAGGGAGCGCGGTTCAGGGTGGGCGAAAACGAGCAGGACGTTCATGGTGTCGATCCTTTGCTGGAACCGGCCAAGACATAGACCCGCAGCCACTCATCCACTATACGGTGTGGATCGATAAGATTATGCCATTTAATGGATAAATCGGACGTCAGCCTGGTCAACATGCGCAGCTTCGTCCGCGTGGCGGAGCGCGGGAGCCTGTCGGGCGTGGCCCGCGAGCTAGGGATTGGCCAATCCACCGTCTCGCGTCACCTCCAGGAGCTGGAGGACGCCGTCGGCGTGCCGCTGCTCAGCCGCACCACGCGGCGTGTGACCCTGACCGACGAGGGGCGCCGCTACTACGCGCGCTGCGTCCAGATCCTGCGCCAGATCGAACAGGCCCGCGACGAGGCCCGCGGCACCCAGGGCGCGGCCGCCGGCACCATCCGCATCTCATGCACGGCGGCGTTCGGCATCCTTCACATCACCCGGCTCGCCTTCGCCTTCCAGGATCGCTATCCGGACATCGCGATCGATCTCAACCTGACCGACGAGCGCATCGACCTCGTGCGCGAAGGCATCGACATCGCGCTGCGCCTGGCGCCGCTCACAGACAGCTCCTTGAAGCTGCGATCGCTCGGCTACTCGCACCGGCTTCTGGTCGCCTCGCCCGATTATTTGGCGCGACGCGGCACACCACGCACGCCGCAGGAGCTGATTGGCCACGACGGCATCCGCATGACCAATGTCGCAGGGAGCGAGGTGCTCGTGGTCATCGGACCCGACGGCGCTCGCCACGAGGTGCCGTTCAGGGGCTGCTTCCGCACCAATCACGGGCTGGGCGTTCGCGAGGCCGTGCTGGCCGGTCGCGGCATCGGCGGCAGCCATGCCTGGCTGGTCGACGACCTCATCGCGGCCGGCAGGCTGACGGTCATTCTGCCCGACCACCGTCTGCCGTCGACTCCCCTCAACATGCTGATCGTGCCGGAGCGCGCCGGGATCGCGCGCGTGCGGCTGCTGATCGACTATCTCGCCGAGGAGATCGCACGGCTGCCGGGCATCAGCCCGGAGCCGTGAGCTACAGCCGCGGCATCGTATCGGGCCGTACCTCGCGCGCCTGCGCCGCGAGGCGGATCGCGGCATTGGGCGCGCCGAAGCCCTGGTAGTTGCGCCGTTGCACGATCTCGAAGAAGAAGCGCTCTTCGAAGATGTGGGTGTAGACCTGGAAGAACTCGGCGTCGCCGTCGCGGTCGTAGAGGATTTCGTTGGCGCGCAACGCCGCGATGGTCTCGGGCGGAAGGTCGTATTTGGCTTCGAGATCGTCGTAGTAATTATCCGGGATGTCGAGGAAGCCCGCGCCGCGGGCGCGCATCTCAGCCACGGACGCGAAGATGTCGTCGCAGGCAAACGCAATGTGCTGCACCCCGGAGCCGAAGAACTCAGAGATGAAGCGCGACGACAGCGTGCGGGTCGCGGTGGAGCCGTTGAGGATGAAGCGCAGGCTGCGATCGCCGTTGACGATCGCCTGGCTCTGCACGAGGCCTCTGGGATCGGCGATTTCCATCTGCGGCAGGCGCGAGAAGTCGATCAGCCCGGCGTAGAACAGCAGCCAGGACAGCATTTCCTCGTGCGGCATCGACTGAGCAATGTGATCGACCGCCAAGAGACGGTCGGTCGCCTTGTCACTGGCGACGGCTTCGAAGTCGACGTCCCAGTGACGGCCATGCGTGTCGAGGAAATACAAGAGGCTGCCGCCGACGCCATGGATCGCCGGGATTTCGAGTTCCCCCGGCCCGACCGGTTGCGTGAAGGTCCGCGTCTTCAACGACTGCGCCCGCGCCATGGCGCGATCGGCGCTGTCGACATCCAGCGCAAGTGCGCAGACGCCGGGCCCATGCGTGACGTAATGCGAATGCGCAAAGCTCGCGGGCTCGAAATTGATCACGAGCTCGATGGCGCCTTGCGACCAGCGCTGCACCGCCTTGCTGCGATGCTGCCCGGTCTTGCGAAAGCCCAGCTGGCCAAACAAATTCGCAAGCGAACCCGCCTTGTCCTCGCTGACGGCAAACTCGACGAAGCCGATGCCGTGGCTCTTGACGCGGGGCTCGAACCGCGGCTCCGCCGCGGCTGGCATCTTCCCAACGAGATCGTCCTGCAGCAGGAGCAACGAGCGCATGCCGTCGAGCGCGGTGCGCGGCGCCGAGCCGGCGCGGAACTGATCGTTGAAGATTTCGAGCGACAGCGGCCCAGAATAGCCGGTCGCGGCGACGGCTTCCATGAACTCGCCGACCGGCAGATCGCCCTGCCCCGGAAAGCTGCGGAAGTGGCGGCTCCAGGACAGCACGTCGAGCTCGAGCTTCGGCGCGTCAGCGAGTTGCACCAGGAAGATCTTGTCGCCGGGAATGGCACGGATCGCGTTGGTCGGCAGCGCCGGCGCCAGCGCGTGAAAACTGTCGAGGATGACGCCGATCGCCTTGTGATCGGCC
This sequence comes from Bradyrhizobium sp. HKCCYLR20261, assembly GCF_051168435.1. NCBI lineage: Bacteria > Pseudomonadati > Pseudomonadota > Alphaproteobacteria > Hyphomicrobiales > Nitrobacteraceae > Bradyrhizobium > Bradyrhizobium sp. HKCCYLR20261. The sequence continues at coordinate 148,591 of NZ_JBNPUZ010000013.1, read as the reverse complement.
CGGCGCACGATCTCCCAGGCATCGCGGTAGTCATGGACATGACGGCCCCAGGCCAGCGCCTCGTAGCCGACCCGCAGGCCGCGCTTCGCCGCGTGCTCGCCGAGCTCGTGGAAATCGGCGGCGGCGCGGTCGATGCCGCCGAGCGAGGCCGGCGAGACGCTGCTGCAGATCAGCAGCAGGTCGGTGCCGAGTTCCTGCATCAGGTCGAACTTGCGCTCGGCGCGGATGAAATTGCGCGCGCGCTGCGGCTCCGGCATGCCCTCGAAATCGCGGAACGGCTGGTAGGCGCAGATCGTGAGCCCGAGATCGCGGCACATCTGCCCGATCTCGCGCGGCCGCATCCCGAAGGCGACGAGATCGTTCTCGAAGATCTCGACCTCATCGAAGCCCGCGGCAGCGATGGCCTTGAGCTTCTCGTCGAGCGCGCCTGAGATGGAGACCGTTGCGATCGAGCGCTTGTTCATGCCGCTGTCTCCTCCATCGCGCCGCCCAGGAACAATTGTCCGATGCGTGGATCGGCGAGCACGCGATCAGCCTTGTCGACGATGCGGGTGCGGCCGAGTTCGAGCACGATGCCGTAGTCCGAGATCTCCAGCGCCGAGCGCGCGTTCTGCTCGATGAGCAACACGGAGACGCCGCGGTCGCGCAGCTGCTTGAGCATGTCGAAGGTCTGCTGCACCATCAGCGGCGACAGCCCGATCGATGGTTCGTCAATCAGCACGAGCTGCGGCTCCAGCAGCAGCCCGCGCGCGATCTCCAACTGCTTCTGCTCGCCGCCGGACAATGTCGAGGCCTGCCGGTCGGCCTTCTTGCGCAGCACCGGAAAGACGTCGAGCGCCGCTTCGACCCGGGCCGGGAGATCGATATTCGCCGGCGCGGCCACGCCGCCGAGCTCGATATTGTGACGCACCGACAGCTCGCCGAAAATGTTGCGTCCCTGCGGGATGTAGCAGATGCCGGCACCGAGCAGCGCGCGCTGGCTCAAGCCGGTGACGTCGCGGCCCTTGAAGATGACCTTGCCTTCGCGCAGCTTCAAAAGGCCGAAGATCGCCTTGAACACGGTCGACTTGCCGGCGCCGTTCGGGCCGATCACCGTAGTGATCGATCCCTTCGGCACCGAGAAGGTCGTGCCGTTGAGGATCGTCATCTTGCCGTAGCCTCCGACGAGATTCTGGACGTCGAGAATGGTGTCGCTCACGCGCGCCTCCCCTCAGTGGCCGAGATAGGCTTCGATCACGGCCGGATTGGCCCTGATCTCGTCGGGCTTGCCGATCGCCAGCACCTTGCCCTCCGCCATCACCATGACGCGCGAGCACAGCGACATGACGAACTCCATGTTGTGCTCGATCACGACGAAGGTGGCGCGGCGCTCGCGGTTGATCGCGATCAGCCGCTCCTTGAGATCGCCGAGCATGGTCGGATTGACGCCGCCCGCGGGCTCGTCGAGCAGCACGAGGCGCGGGCCGCCCATGAAGGCCATGGCGGCATCGAGCAGCTTCTGCTGGCCATAGGACAGGCCGCCGGCCGGCTCGTTGGCGAGGTGCTCCAGCTTGAAGAAGCCGATCATCTGATCGGCCGTCGGTGTGAGGCCGGCGTCCGACGGTCCGAACAGGCGCGACAGCATGCTGCCGCGATGCTCCTGTCCCGCAAGAACGAGATTGTCGCGGACCGACAGTTTCGGGAACACCTGGAGCAGCTGGAAGGTACGGCTGACGCCCAGGCGGTTGAGCTCCGCTGGCCGCTGCCCGGTGACGAGCTTGCCGTCGACCCGCACTTCGCCCGCGCTCGGCACGAGCTGGCCGAGAATGCAGTTGAACAGGGTCGACTTGCCGCAGCCGTTGGGGCCGATCAGGCCGAGGATCTCGCCCTCCTGCACGTCGAAGCTGACGCCGTCGACGGCGGTGATGCCGCCGAAGCTCTTCTTGACGTCACGAACGTCGAGGACTGCAGTCATTGCGCCGCCTCCAGCTTGGATTGCGCCGCCGCGCGCAGCGCAGATGCCGCCTGCGTCCGGCGAGAGCTGAGATAACGGTCGAGAATGCCGAGAATGCCGGTCGGCGAATAGATGAGCAGCGCGATCACCGCGATCGCGTAGAGCATCAGGTAGTAGCCCTCGGCGACGCGCAGCCACTCCGGCAGCAGCACGGCGATCATGGCGCCGAGGAACGGTCCGAGCATGAAGCCGGAGCCGCCGACGATCACCATCATCAGGAGATCCAGCGAGAGCTGCAGGTTGAACGGCACGGGATCGACATATTGCGTCAGCGGCGCATAGAGTACGCCGGCGATGCCGCCGAGCACGGAGCCGATGGCGAACGCCATCAGCGTATAGCGCCGGGTGTCGATGCCGAGCGACTGCGCCCGGATCGGGTTCTCACGGAGCGCCATGAAGGCACGGCCCCAGGGCGAGCGGATCAGCCACCACATCGCGAGCGTCACCAGACCGAGCGAGCCGAGGCACAGATAGTAGAACGGCAGCGGCTTGCGGGTCGGGAACCCGAGGACCTCGGGACGCGGAATGTTACTGATGCCGTAGATGCCGTTGGTCAGCCAGCTCTCGTTGCGGAACACCAGGAACATCAAGGTTGAGAAGGCGAGCGTCACGAAGGCGAGATAATGATGTTGCACGCGCAGCGCGGGATAGCCGAGCAGCCAGCCGACGATGAAGCAGATGACGACGACTAACCCGAGCGCCGCGATCAGCGGCCAGCCATGGGTGGTCAGGATCGCCGCGCCATAGGCGCCGATGCCGACGAAGGCACCCTGCGCCAGCGACACCTGGCCGGCATAGCCGAGCGTCAGGTTGAGTCCCATCGCGGCGATCGTCATCACCGCCCACTGGCTCAGGATGTAGAGACCGTATCGGTTGAAGTTCATCGGGATGATGATGAGGCCGGCGATGACCACGACGGCCAGAGCGGCGAGGAGCAGTCTGCTGTGCTTGCTCATACCGTGCGCTCCTCGGCCCGGCCGAGCAGGCCCTGCGGCCGGAACAGGATCACCAGGATCAACAGCATCATCGGAACGGCCGCGCGATACTGCGTCGAGACATAGGCGGCGGCGAGGTTGTCGACGACGCCGATCAGGAGGCCTCCGGCGATGGCGCCGCGCACCTGGTTGAAGCCGCCGACGATTGCGGCGATGAAGGCCGCCTGCCCCAGCACCTCGCCGCTGGAAAACTTCGCCAGATAGATCGGCGTGATCAACAGGGACGCCAGCGCCACCAGCACGGCGTTGATCAGGAAAGTCAGCAGGATCATGCGCTCGACCGGCACGCCGATGATGCGCGCCACGGTCGGGTTCTGGGCCGCGGCCTGCATCTGGTGGCCAAGCGAGGTGCGGTTCAAGAGCGTTGTGAGACCAACGACGGCCAGGATCGCGACCGCGAGCACGCCGAGGCTCTGCAGCGAGATCGCGCGGCCGAGGATCGTGACATCACCGACCGGCACGATCGACGGAAATGGCGAGGCCTCGGCGCTGAAGAACTGCTTCACCGCCTCCTTGATCCCGATCGCCAGCGCCATGGTGGCGATCGCCAGCGGCAGCACGCCATGGCGCAGCATCGGATCGACCAGCAGCAACTTGAAGCCCAACCCGAGCAGCAGCGCGGAGAGCAGGATGCCGACGAGCACCGCCAGCCAGAACGGTGCGCCGACATGCATCACCGCGAGCATCAGGAAGGCCGGCAGCATCACGAACTCGCCTTGGGCGAAGTTGATGGTCTGCGAGGTCTGCCACAGCAAGGTGAAGCCGAGGGCAACGAGCGCGTAGATGGCGCCGGTGGCGAGTCCCGCCACGATCAGGTCGAGCAGATTGGACATGGTTTCCCCGTGAGCCCTTTGGTTGACGGCGGCGCAGGCATCCCCACCCGCACCGCCGATCCACCGCTGTCCCTAGTTGAGCTTCGGCAGCACCTGCTTCACGACCTGCTTGCCTTCGACGACCTCGACCAGGAAGCCCTGGCGATCGATGTCGCCGTTCTGGTCGAAGGTGACGTCCATCAGGATGTTCGGCTCGGCCGAGGTCTTGATGGTGAAGCCATGCAGAGCATCGGCAAAGCCCTTGGAGTCGACCTTGCCCATCTTCTCGGTCGTCGCCTTGACCATGTAGATCGCAAGATAGCCCTTGAGGCCGTTGTGGTCGGGCACGTAGTTGTACTTCTTGACGAAGCGGTCGCGGAACGCCTTGACGGCCTCGACCGGCGCGTCGGTGGTGAGGCCGACATGGCCGCGGGCGCCGTTGGCGGCGTCGCCGGCGAGCTCGATGACCTTCTGGCCGACCAGCGTGGTCTCGCCGATCAGCGGCGCGGTCACGCCCTGGCGCTTGATCTCCTTGAGGATGCGCGCGCTCTCTTCCTCGTTGACGTAGATGAAGACCGCGTCCGGCGCCGCGGCCTTGATCTTGCTGACGTCGGCCGCGAAGTCGGCCTGGCCGGCTTCGGTCGAGAGATCAGCTGCGACCTTGATGCCGAGACGGTTGAACTCCTTGGTGATGACGTCGCGTCCGCCACGGCCGAAATCGTTGTTGACCCAGACGACCGCGACCGACTTCGCCTTCAGCTCGTCGTTGATGTACTTCGCGACCTTCGGCATTGAGGACTGCTGGCCGAACGACGTCCGGAACAGGAACTTGTTGCCGGCCTGCGTCAGCTCGGCCGCCTCGCCGCCCATGATCTGCGCAATCCCGGCTTCCGCCGCCAGCGGAGCCGTCACCTTGACCGAGCCGGAATAGCCGGGCCCGAGCAGCACGTAGGGTTCGTTGTCGAGCGCCTTCTGCACCTGCGCACGCGCCACACCGGGGTTCGATTGCGAGTCCGCATGGCTGACCTCGATCTTGCGGCCGAGGATGCCGCCCTTGGCGTTGATCTCCTCGACGGCGAGGTCGATGCCGTTCTTCCAGTTGTTGCCCACGGTGGCGCCACCGCCGGAAAGCTCGGCGACGTTGGCGATCTTGATGGGAGCGCCGGACTGCGCGTAGGCGGCTCCGGACAGCAGCACGGCCGAGCACAGGCCAGCCAGGATGATCGATTTCACGTTGTTTCCTCCTCTGCTTCGCAACGCTTGTTTGCGTTTCTTGCTTGAACGAATTGTTCCGCCGCGTATTGGCGGCCAGCTCAGGCGGCGTCAACCGCCTGATATCTCTCCGCCATGTGATTGTCGAAGGCCGCGCCCATTGCTTCGGTTGACGGCGCCAGCCCGGTGAACAGCTCGAAGGCGTCGGCAGCCTGATAGATCGCGAGTTCGCGCCCAAGCAGGACCTGAGCTCCTCTTGCCTTCGCGGCCTTCAGGAGCGGCGTCCACAACGGTGAATAGACGGCATCTGCAACCCATAGATCGGGGCGCAGCAAGTGATCCGGCACCGGCGTACCGCGGTTCGGCAGCATCCCGATCGGAGTGCCGTTGACGACGCCAACGGCACCCTGCAGCGCCTCTTCGACGCTGCCGACGACTGTCGCGATCGTGCCAGCCGGCAGCAGGCTCGCGAGCTTCTCGACGCGGACGCGATCAGTATCGTAGATGCGCAGGCCGGCAACGCCGAGGTTCGCAAGTGCGAAGGCGATCGCCTTGCCAACCCCGCCTGCGCCGATCAGCGCCACCACGCCGCGGCTGGTCTGGCTGACGAGCGGCGCCACGGCGCGTTCGAAGCCAGTGGTATCGGTGTTGTGGCCGATCAGCCGGCCATCGCGCACCACGACGGTATTGACGGCGCCCATCGCCGCCGCTTTCGGCGCGAGTTCGTCGAGCAGTTCGACGACGGCCTCCTTGTAGGGATAGGTCACGTTGACACCGGCGAAGCCCATCCGACGCACGCCCTGCAGCAGCATCTCGAGGCCTGCGCGGTCGGCGCCGGCGACCTCGATCAGCTGGTAATGACAGCGCACCCCGAGCACCGCCGCGGCATGCTCGTGCATGGCGGGAGAGGCCGAATGCGCGATCGGGGCACCGATCAAGCCGGTCAGGAATTTGCGGGCTTTGAGCGCGGAAAGATCGGGCACGTTCGCTTCAGTCTCTGCTGCTGCTCGCGCGATCGCCGCGGGAGCGATGAATGACGGAGCGGACGATAGCGCGTCCCGCGCCTAACACAATTACCCAAATATCCGCCGAACCTAACATCATGTTATCTTTTGCCGGCGGCGGCTTTCGCAGGCTTCCCCGCCGGCCGGCGGCCCGGCTCGAGCGCGCGCATCTCCGTGCGCAGGCAGTCGATGAAATGCTCCGCGTAAAGCGACAGCGGCGTGCCGCGCTTGACCGCGATGTAGGTATCGAAGCGCGTCGGCTCGGCGATCCTGATCAGCTCGATGCCGGGATAGCCGCCATGAGCGACGGTGAACTGGTCGATCACGGCGATGCCGAGTCCGGCTTTCACCAGCGCGCACACCGTCGTGCCGAAGCGTGCCTTGATCGAGATGTTGTAACTCAGTTTGTTGCGCGCGAAGATCTCGGCCATGATGCGGCCGTAAGGATCGTTCGGATCGATGCCGATCAGCGGATAGCGCGTCATCTCCGCCGCCGACACCTGCTTGCGGCCGGCAAGCTCATGGCCCGGAGGCACGATGCAGAACAGCTCGCCCGAGGCCAGCGGCATGAATTCGAGGCCCGAATGATCGAGCCGGTAGCTCATCGCCACGCACTCGCCCTTGCCCAGCATCAGGTAGTCGATCGCCTCCTCGATCTTGAGGATGTTGATGTCGATGCCCAAGTCTGGGTAGCGGCGGCGGACGCCTTCGATCGCGCGCGGCACCATCACCTGGGAAATGCTTGGGACGGAGCCGACGCGGAGCTCGGACAGCGCGCCGCGGCCGATATTGGAGATGATGTAGCTGAGGTCGTCGACCTTCTCGTAGACGCTGTTGATCTGCTCGAAGATGTTCTGCGCCTCGGGGGTCGGGAAGTAGCGTCCGTTCTGGCGCTGAAAGAAACGGATGCCGAGCGAGCGCTCGGTGTATTTCACCAGCCGGCTGACGCCTGGCGCGGAAACCTTCAGCAGCCGCGCGGCGCCGTTGATGGTGCCGGTCACCATCACCGCGCGGATGACTTCGACCTGGCGCAGCGTCATCATCGGCGCGGCTCCCGCAGGCCGGAGATCACGGGCTGCCCGGCGGCGTCAGCGACATCGGCGGACGCGGCACCGGCCGCGGGCGCGGCGGCAGCACGCCCGGGGCCGGCTTGACCTCGACGGGCGGCGGCAGCGGCGCGAGCTGAGACTGGCTCGCCGCCACGGGGGGCACGCTCGTCCCCTGCGGAGCGGAGGCCGGCGGTGCCGCCGCGGGCGCGGATTGCGGCGCCGTCAGGGGCGGCACGGCGGCGCGCGGACCGCCAAGCTTGGCGCGCGGGTCGCGACGCGGATCGCGCCCGGGCAGCGGCACATCCGGTGTCGCCGGCACGGCCGCATTGGCATCACCCGCGCCGGGGAGCGAGGCCGTCGACGACGGATAGGCCGGCGGCACCTCGCCGCGCGCGATGGCATCCAGCCGTCGCGTCTCGCGATCGATCGCGCGCACCGCGAGCCAGGACGACAGCGAGGTGACGTCCAGCGCGCGCGTCAGCGCATCGGGCGTGCCGACCACGAACAGCTGCAGCTCGGGCCGGCTGTTGGCATTGCCGACGGTATTGGAGCTCAGGCTGGCGCGAATGTCGGCCTGATCGGCCGGAATGTCGAAGCCGCCGGACACGATGGCGCGCGCGCCTTGCGCCTCCAATGTCGTCGCGCCGACGCGCACCCGGCCGTCGCGGATGATGAAGGGGATCTGCGCCGACGGCACCGACAGATTGCCGGAGGCCAGCGCCGGTTCGACCACCTGCCGCAGCTTGCCGTCATCGCCGAGCTGTCCCGCGTCCGCCGCGCGCAGCGCGACATCGAACGCCTTGGGGTCAAGATTCGGAATGGCGGCATTGTCCAGCGTCACGGTGCCGTTGCCGGAGAGCGCATTGACCAGACCCTGCACGCTGCGGCCCTCGGCGGCCAGCGTCATCTGCGCCGAGACCTTGCCGGCGGGCATCTTCAGATTGCGATAGCGCAATGCGTTGCCGTCGACGCCGGAAAGCTCGACGCGCCCGTTGAGCACGAGGCCATTGGCATTGGGGCGCGCCTCGACGGTGGCGATGACCTCGCCGCCGCCGAGCTTGCCCTTGAGGTTCTCGATCGTCAGTGACTGGCCGTCGCTCCTGATCGCGCCGCCCAGGGGGCGCAGATCGGCGCCGCTCAGCACGGCGCCGCTGAGCGCCTGGAACGATACCCGTCCGCGCCAGCCCTTGACGAGACCGGCCCCGAGCGGCTCCGCGGGCTCGCGCCCAGCCGCGCCGACCAGCACCGAAAACACCTGCGGCACGTCGAGCGTGTCGAGGCCGAGCTCGCCCTCGATCTGCTTGTCGTCGTCGAACGTCGCCGCGAGCCGGCCGCGCAGCCGCGCGCCGCTGACGGTGCTGTCGATGTCGTCGAGCGTCAGCCGGTTGCCGGAGAAGCCGAGGCGGCCGAACAGCCTGATGTTCTGGGCCGCATTGTCCTGCGGCTTCAGGCCGAGCAGCGGCGCCAGATTGGCGCTGCGCAGACGCAGATTGACGTTGGCCTTGGTGTTGTCGCCCCAGGGCTCGACGATGCCCTGCGCGTCGCCGTCGAGGCCGCTCCCCGACAGCTTGGCATTCATCCGCAGCGGCGCGCGCCAGCTGCCGGTCACGCTGGCCTGGAAATCAGCCGGGCCGCTGCCGACGGCCGCGATGCGGTCGAGCCCGAGCAGCGCCAGCACCGCAGCTCCCTGCTCCGACGACAACCTGCCCTCGAGGCCCAATTCCGTCCGGTCGATCGCATCGACCTCGAAACTGCGCAGCGCTGCCGCCTGCGGCTTGGCCGTCAGTGTCGCGGAGCCCTTCAACTGCGGCGCGTCGAGATCGAGCACGGCCTTGGCCTGGCTGCGATCGGCATTCGCCGGATCCTTTGCCAGATCCAAGGTCAGCTTCAGCCGCGCGGCCCCCGCAGGCGTGGCGAGCGCATCGAAGCGCGCCGTGATCTGCGGCGCAAAGGGCTGCGCCAGCGCGGTGATCTCCTTCAGCGACGCCGCCATCGACGTCACGATCAGACGCCCGGTCGCGTCAGTGCGATCGAAGCGGCCCGAGCCCTCGGTCGTCACACCGCCGCTCTGGCCGAACTTGATCTGATCGATGGCGATGGTCTTCGGATCGTAGGAGAAGCGCGCCGCCAGCGGACGCAGCTCCTGGCCGCTGAGCTTGGCGCGGCCGACATCCAGCGCCACGCTGGCCTCGGCCGGCCATTCGCCGGTCACGCCGACGAGCGAGCGCGTCACCGCCATGGCCGCATCGAGATCCAGCCGGTCGCCCTTCAGCGCCGCCTCGAAGCGCGAGCCGGCGCCGCCGGGACGATTGATCAGAGCGACGCGGCCGTCGACCGAGCCACCGTCGATATCGGCCTTGAGGCTGTCGATCGCGACCCGTTCCGGCGCGACGTTGAGATCGCCGCGGACGCGCAGCGGACGCTGCGTTCGGTAGCTGGTGTCGCTACGTCCCTGCAGCCAGGCCACCAGCGCGTCCGGCTCGGCCGATTCCAGGTCGAGCGCGCCGGTGAAGCCTGAGGTCACCGAGGTCGAGATGCCGATGGTGCGGAAGGTCAGCCGGGTGGAGCCCGGCGCGCGCAAATCGACCTTCTCCAGGCTCCAGGCCGTGGTCTCGTTGTGAAGGTCGGCGGTGAAGTTCTGCACCGGACGGCCGGAGAGCATGATCTGCTCGGTCGTGAACTGCACATTGGCCGGGAGCGGCAGGGTGGGCAGCTGCGCGATCCAATTGCGCAGCGCCGGCAGCACCCGCGCCGGCGCGATCGCCCGCCGGTCCTTCACCTCCTCGCCGCCGGCGAGCAGCTTGTCGGCATCGAGCTGCCGCGCGGACAGTGACGCCTTGAGCGTCGGCGCCGCCCCGAAACGAGCCTCGCCGCCGCCGGTGAATTTCAGCGAGCGATCCTCCTGGCCGAAGGTGACCTCGATCTGGTCGAGCTTGGCCGAGGCAGGATCGCCGACGATCTTGGTGGCGATGCGCCACGGGGTCCCGCCGGCCTGATCGAACGGCGTGGTCTTCGTCTGCTGAGCCTGCTTCGCGGCGGGCTCCTTGTTGGAAGGCTCCTTGGCCCCCGCGGCCGGCTTGTCCTTGTCGCCCTGCTCCTTCAGTGGTGACGACAGCGTCAACGCGCCCTCAAATTTGGGCGCGCGGTTCGGGAAGCTGATCAGGCCCTCGATGTCGGCCACGACCGGGCGTTCGCCCGGGTCGATGTTGAGGTGGACACGCAGGCCGCTCAAGTCCTTGTCCTGGCTGGACGACACCCGGAACGGATAGCGGCCGCCCCGGATCGACACTGCGCCGTCGCCACGAAGCGAGCCGGCGAGCGAACGGACGTCGCCGGAGAAGACGATGTCGGTGAGCTCCAGGGTGGAACGGCTGGCGGCGTCGTGCAGGGCGACGCGGCCGGTCAGGTTGAAGCGGTCGATCGCGAGCGCGGCCAGGTTGAAGCGGCCGGAGGCGGCCGGGAGGTCGACCTGGCCCTTGGCGTCGAGGCCGAGATCGGCGGCCATGCCGCCGATGGTCAGCTCGTTCGCCCGCCACTCCCCGCGCATCAGGTCGCCGAGGCTGAACTCGACGTCGAGCTTGTCGGCGCGCAGCTTGCCCAGATGATTGGCGCCGCCGAAGGTGACCTGGCGCAGCCGCAGGGTCGGCGTCGGCAACAGCCGTGCGTCCAGCGCACCGGCGACCCGCACGGGCACGCCGATGATCTTGCCGGCCTCGGCCTCGAACTGCGGCCGGAACTGGTTCCAGTCGACGAAGTACGGGCCGATCAGCGCAGCAAGGAGCGCAAGGATGAAGGCAATCGCCAAGCCGAGCAGGGTCGTCTGCACGGGGTCTCCCTCAAAGGACAACGCTCCGGCGTCCAATAACCAGTGCGGCCGCCGCCACGCCAAATTCGATGCCGGAACGCCCAATCATATAGGATTAAGTATGGCGAAGTCACAGCGCTGTCGGTCTTTCCGGGGGCGTTGCACAACTCCGTTAACGGACATGGTTACCAGTGCGCCGGAAGCCGCTTCAACCCGCGCAGCACGAAGGTCGGCCGCCAGTCCGGGTTGTCCGCGTCGTCCAGTTTCAACTCCGGCAGCCGCCGCAGCAGGGTTCCGATCGCGACCTCGGCCTCGATCCGGGCGAGCTGCGCCCCCAGGCAATGGTGGATGCCGCCGCCGAACGACAGCGGCTTCACGTTGGGCCTGGTGATATCGAGCTGCTCCGGATGGTCGGGATAGACCGCCGGATCACGGTTCGCCGAACCGAGCAGGCACAGCACGGTCTCGCCCTTCGGGATGCGACGGCCGCCGAGATCCTCGATGTCCTCGAGCGCGACCCGCCCGGTCAATTGCACCGAGGAATCATAGCGCAGGAACTCCTCGATCGCGTTGGTGATCAGCTCCGGGCGCGCCTTCAGCAACGCGAGCTGATCGGGATTGCGATGCAGCGCCAAGAGGCCGTTGCCGATCAGGTTGACGGTGGTCTCGTGCCCCGCGCCGAACAGCAGGATGATGTTGGCGGTGAGCTCCTCGTGCGACAGCTTGGCGCCGTCCTCCTCCGCCTGCAGCAGTTGCGTGGTGAGATCATCGCCCGGATTCTTCCGGCGCAGCTCGAACAGGTGCTGGAAATAGGCCTTCGACACCGCGTTGCCGGCATTGCCCTCGGCAATCTCCGCCTTCGACAACGGCACCGGATCGAGCAGCCGGCCGCCCTCGCGCGAGCTCTTGTAGAAGGCCTCGCGATGCTCCTCGGGGATGCCGAGCATGTCGCAGATCACCGTGACCGGGAGCTTGAACGCGAAATCCTCGATCAGGTCCATCTTGCCGCGCGGGATGATCTCGTCCAGCGTGCGATCGACGATCTCCTGAATGCGCGGCCGCATGTCCTCGACGCGACGCGCGGTGAACGCCTTCGCGACGAGACCGCGCAGCCGCGTATGATCGGGCGGGTCCTGCTGCAGCATCCAATGGCTCATGCTGCGGAAGACCGGCTCGTTCATGATCTCCGGACCGTAACGGCGGATCGAGCGGGCGACGAAGTCCTTGCCGAAGCGCTTGTCGCGCAGCACCAGGCTCGACTCCGCATGCCGGCTGGCGAGGTACGAGCCGAACGGCGTCAGATGCATCGGGTCGTTGTCACGGAGCTGCTGATAGAATGGATACGGATTCCGGATGAACTCCGGCGACAGCGGATTGAACAGCGGCGCGGGCTTGCCGGCCTGGACATGCTCGTTCATGGGGTCCCTCTCCCGGCGTTTTGCCGATTGGTTCACGGCCGCGCGGCGATGGCAAGTCGATCAGATCACATATTATGCGGTTACCGCCGTCTTTAACCTGTGCAACTGTCCGGCCACGACACGCACCCGGCGCGGCGCGGCGATCCAGATCGCGGCGGCCGAGACGAACGCGCCGACGAAGGCGATCGCGAAGCCCGGCGTGTAGCTGGCCGTGAGATCATACAGCACGCCGGTGACCCATGGGCCTGCGGCACCACCGCACAGACCGATCAACATCAATGTGCCAAAAATGCTGCCGAATTGCGCGCCCTGGAAGATCTCCAGCACGACCGCGCCCATCACCGACGTGATGCCGTAACCCAGCGCGCCCTGCGTCGCCACCATGACATAGACCAGCACGAGCGACGGCGATGCCTTCAGCGCGATCAGCGCCGCGAAGCAGATCGCAAATCCAAGGCAGCCGAGACCCCACACGGCCTCGCGGCCGAGTCGATCGGACAGATGGCCGAGGGCGATCTGGCCGGGAATGCCGAGCAGGCTGACCGCGCCGAGCGCCCACACGGCGACGTTGGAGCTGAAGCCGATCTCCAGCAGGTACTTCGTCTGATGCACCTGGACGGCGTACCAGACGTAGAGGCCGAAGAAGTAGCCGAGCGCGAGCCACCAGAACCGCGACGTGCGCAGCGCGCGCGACAAGGTCCAGTCGATGCCGGCCCAGGCGGCATCGACGATGTTCGAGACGGGCTTCGCCGCATTGGCAAGCGGCGCGGCGTCACCATCGGGGCGCAGGCCCATCTCCTCCGGCTTCTTGCGCAGCAGCAGATTGATCGGCGCGAGCACGACCAGGACGACGATGCCCATCGCAGTGCAGGCGGTGCGCCAATTGGTCTGCGCGATCATGTGCTGCACCCAGGGCAGCAGGGTCATCGAGCCGATCCCGACTCCCGCAAACGCGATGCCGATCGCCAGCCCACGGCGGCGGATGAACCAGTTCGGCAGGAACAGCGATTGGCCGGAATAGCCGAGGCAGACGCTGCCGGCGCCGACCATCACGCCGATGGTGAGATAGAGATGCCAGGGCTGGGTCGTCAGCGGCGCCAGCAGCAGCCCGCCGCCCATCAGCGCGACGCCGAGTTCCATCACCGCGCGCGGCCCGGTGCGGTCCATCAGCCGTCCGATCAGCGGGCTGACGATGCCGGAGGCGACGAAGCCGAACGAGAACGCGCCGGCGGTGACGCCGCGGTCCCAGCCGAATTCGGCGAGAATGGGCGGATAGAACAGCGAGAACGCGGTGCGCGCATTGACGCCGATCGCCATCGTCACGAAGGTCACGGCGACGATGACCCAGCCATAATAGAACGGCAGGCGCATTGTTGTTGTTTTCACTCCCTGGTGCACCCTTCGCATCATTTGCGTGTGGAGGGGTCAAGGACTTTCTGCGCAGGCGTCCGGCGTGTCATTTACCTCGAAGGTCATGTGTGCGGCGCACTATCCTCATTCCCGGGTGTCTTCCCGGCCTCCGCGCCGGGACCCATACCGCGTGATCTCACGAGGAACGTAGCTGGCAGTAACGCGTCTCATGACATTCGGTGGGTATGGGTCCCGGCTCAAGGCCGGGACGACACCGAATGTGTGGTGGGCGCTGCGGTCATGACCTCGCGCTCCTCGCGGCGCCGGGAGCGTCCGAGCTCTGCCAATGGATCGCCCTCGAAACAGAAGGGCGCAGGGAAGGCCGGGCGCTGGCCGCGCCCGTGGCCCGCCTGCTCAAACAAATGCAGGCGGCAGGTACCACAGGTCTGGCCGAGAACGCCCGGCCCTCCCTGCGCGATGGTCTTCACGCTTATACGCAGTCTGCCTGGTGCGCCGGGCTTGTTGGCCACCATTCGCGACAATGCTTACGCATTGCGCGGGACACCAGCATCGGGGTGTCAGCACGCTGCGACTTCACGTCCGCAAGAGGCTCGTTCGTCCGCACACCCATCAGGACATGCTGCGAGCTCTCGCGGCCACCGCTCCCCGCCTCGCGTGTCGTGACGATCGCGCGCAACGCCCCTTCAGTGAGACGGGATGTGCGAGAGGATCGTGGTGATTTGCCCGACGACACAAGGGAAATCGGCTGCGACATAGTAACCCGACGGGCAAGCAACACCCTCTCGTCATTCCCCAGGGGTGTCGCATATGGATATTCTAGGCCGTCGCAGCAAACGAACCCGCAAGTTAGTTACTCCGTCATGCCCGGGCGTGTCCCGGGCATCCACGTCGTTCTCAGCACGCCGGACGACGTGGATGGCCGGGACAAGCCCGGCCATGACGACGTGGTGAGAAACGAACGCAAAACTGCGATCGCCATATGCGATAGTCCTGGGCGATCCTACAAACACAGTCGCGTTTGGAGGATCGAACCCGGAAACTCGAGCTAAAGAAGGATGCAAGCCAATGTCGGGATTCCGGGTTCAAGGCCTGCGGCATTGCCCCGGAATGACGTCGTGGAGTGAGATGTCCAACTAATCAGTCCGACGGTCTACGCCGCAGCCTTCGCCTCGTCGGCGCCATGGAACGCATAGACGTCCATGCGCAGCACGCCGTAATTGGCGCTGTTGTGCAGGCGCTCGACGCGGGCGTTCGCACCGGCTGCCCCGAGCGCGGCGAACAGGGGCAGGAAGTGCTCGTCGGTCGGGTGGTTGTCACGCGCATGCGGCGCAAGGGTCCGGTAGTTGACGAGATCGTCGATGCGGCCTTCGATCGCGGCGTGGTGGACCCAGTCGGCGAAGTCGACCACCCAGGACGGCGCGGGATCGTCGATGTCGAGCCTGCGCTTGCGGAACTCGCCGAGGTTATGCGTGAAGCTGCCGCTGCCGATGATCAGCACGCCCTCGTCGCGCAAGCCGGCCAGCGCGCGGCCGAGCGCGAGATGATGCGCCGGGCCCTGCTCGGTCTGGATCGACAGCTGCACCACGGGAATATCGGCCTGCGGATACATCAGCAGCAGCGGCACCCAGGCGCCGTGATCGAGACCGCGCTCGCGGTCGACGCCGACCGGAAGGCCGGCAGCCTGCAGCCGTTCCGCCACGGCGCGGGCGAGATCGGGCGCGCCCGGGGCGGGATAGCGCAACTGATAGAGCTCGGGCGGGAAGCCGTAGAAATCGTAGATCGTCTCGTTGGCGGCGACGACGTTGACGGCGGGGATGTCGGTCTCCCAATGCGCCGAAATCACGAGGATGGCCTTCGGCCGCGGCAGGCTGTTGCCGAGGCCTGAAAGGAAATCACGCGCCGCCGAGGCCGTCAGCGGCAGCATCGGCGAGCCGTGCGACAGGAAGATGCTGGGCAGGGTCATGGCTTGGCTCCTCTCCGATTGGTATCTCAGGTCGCGCCTCACAGACAACTGTCGTCCCGGCCTCGAGCCGGGACCCAGACTCCGTGCCTGGAGGTTGAGGCAGGCTGGCCGTCGACCAGCGTGCTCAACTCATTGCTGCCGGTGGTTATAGATCCCGGCATTCGCCGGGATGACAAAACCGCCCCTGACGCTAATGCGCGCTGCGCAGCTGGCCGCCGGCGAGATTGCCGCGCAGAGCGCCGAGCGCGTAGGCGCCGTCGCCGAGCAGGGCCTGCACCACGAGCGCGACGGCCCAGAACGCCGGATATTCCCAGCCGCCCTTCGGATTGTTGAAGAAGAAGCCGGCCGAACCGTGCACGGTGAAGATGGCGCCGAGCAGGATCGGCACGGCGGCGAGAGCGACCCAGCGGGTGGCAACGCCGAGGATCAGGGCGATCCCGGCCAGGATTTCGGCGGTGATCGTGACATAGGCCAGTTCGGGCGGCAGGCCGATGCTGCCGAAGAACTTCGCGGTGCCGGCCGGGCTGAACACGAACAGCTTGAGGCTGGCATGGGCCAGGAACAGGCCGCCCAGGGTCAGGCGGAGAAGAAGGGCGGCATAGGGCGCGGTGCGGGAATCGATCATCAAAACCTCCAATGGGACTTTCGTCCCCTATGGATCATTTCCCAGGAGACGATAATCCGATACAACGGAAATTCAGTTCACACTCAGAGAGTGAAATCGTCGTGCTCGACCGCCTGACCGGGCTGGAGGTGCTGTCCAGGGTCGCCGCCACCGGCAGCCTGTCCGGGGCTGCGCGCATGCTCGAGATGTCGCCGACCATGGTGACCAAGCACCTCGCCGCGCTCGAGAGCCGGCTCGGCACCAAGCTGTTTCACCGCACCACCCGCCGGCTGACCATCACCGAAGCGGGGCGGCGCTATCTCGAGTTTGCCGAACGGGTGCTCGGCGACTTCGATGCGGCCGAGAACGCGATTGCCGCCGATCGGGCCGAGCCACGCGGGTTGCTGCGGCTCAACGTTCCCCTCGCCTTCGGCACGCGACAGATCGCGCCGCTGCTCGCGGAGTTCGCCGCGCGCCATCCCCTGGTCAGCGTCGAGCTCGGCCTCAACGACCGGCTGGTCGACCTGATCGAGGAAGGCTGGGATCTCGCCATCCGGATCGGCACGCTGAAAGATTCGACCCTGGTGGCGCGCCGGCTGGCGCCGTGCCGCATGATGATCTGCGCCGCGCCGTCCTATCTCGCCGCGCACGGCACGCCGCGCATCACCGCCGATCTCGCCCACCACAATTGTCTCGGCTACACGCTGGCGGCCGCGGGCGCGTCGCGCTGGCGCATGGGCGGCAAGGCGATCGTCGACGTGACCGTGAGCGGCAATCTGCGCGCCAACAATGGCGACGCGCTGCTCGCCGCGGCGCTGGCCGGACAGGGCCTGATCTATCAGCCCACCTTCATCGTCGGTGACGAGCTCCGCGCCGGCCGGCTGGTCCCGGTGACGCTCGACGTGCCGCCGTCCGACCTGCTGGCGGTGCACGCCGTGTACCTGCCGGACCGCACCCCCTCGGCCAAGGTGCGCGCCTTCATCGATTTTGTCAGCGAGGCCTTCTCGCCGCAGCCACCCTGGGACCGCGACCTTGCCTGAACCGATCAGCAGCTCCGCTGCCATGCGCCCGGAGACATCGACATGACCGAGCAGCCGCGCCGCGACGTCCCTCATCTCTGGCCTTTGCTGCGATCCCTGCAGGGCTGGCGCATCAGCGCCCTGCCCGCCGATCTCGCCGCCGGACTGACGCTGGCCGCGATCGCCATCCCCGAGCAGATGGCGACCGCCAAGCTCGGCGGCTTCACGCCGGAGACGGGCTTCTTCGCCTTCATCGCGGGCTCGCTCGGCTTCGCGCTGTTCGGCGCCAACCGCTTCCTGTCCTGCGGCGCCGATTCCACGATCACGCCGATCTTCGCCGGCGGGCTGGCGCTGCTCGCGGCGAGCGGTTCGCCCGACTATGGCAGCCTGGCCGCGGCGCTGGCGCTGCTGGTCGGCGTGATGCTGGTGCTGGCCGGCGGCTTCAAGCTCGGCGGCATCGCCAACCTGCTGTCGGTGCCGGTGACGGTCGGCTTCCTGGCCGGCATCGCCGTGCACATCATCGTCTCGCAATTGCCCGGCGTGCTCGGACTGCCGTCGCCGGGCGGGCCGACGCTGGCGCGCATCGCGGCCATGGCCGGCGAACTCGGCAAGGCCAACGGGACCACGATGTTGATCGGCTTCGGCGTGCTCGCGACCATCACGCTCTGCGAGCGCATCAGCGCGCGCATTCCCGGCGCGCTGATCGCGCTCGTCGCAGCGACACTGTTCGTCATCGCCGCCGGCCTGGAGGCGCACGGCGTGCAGGTCATCGGCAGCGTCACGGGCGCCATGCCGATGCCGTCGATTCCGCTGATCGGACCCGAGCAATGGGCCAAGCTGGTGCCGCTCGCTTTCCTGATCGCCGTCGTGGTGATGGTGCAGACCTCGGCGACGACGCGCTCGTTTTCCTCCGATCCCGATCACCCGGCGGACGTCGACCGCGACTTTCTCGGCGCCGGCGCCGGCAGCCTGCTCGCCGGCCTGTTCGGCGCGTTTCCGGTCAATGCCAGTCCGCCGCGCACCGGCATCGTGGTCGAGACCGGCGGCCGCTCGCAGGCCGCGGGCCTGCTGGCGGCCGTCATCGTGCTGCTGCTGGTGCTGTTCGGTGCCCGGCTGCTGGCGCATGTGCCGGAAGCCGCGCTCGGCGGCGTGCTGCTGTTCGTGGCGCTGCGCATCATCCGCGTGGGGCAGATCGCCAGCATCTATCGCGCGTCCAAGGGCGAGTTCCTGCTGATCGTGGCGACCGCGGCGGCGATCGTGGTGCTGCCCATCGAGCAGGGCGTGGCGCTCGGCATCACGCTGTCGCTGCTGCACGGCATCTGGAGCACCACGCGCGCGCATCTCATCACCTTCGAGCGCGTGCCGGAGACGACGATCTGGTGGCCGGCGCATCCGCAGATCAAGGGCGAGCAGTTGTCAGACATCGCCGTGATCGGCTTCCAGGCGCCGCTGAGCTTCCTCAATGCCGCGACCTTCCGCGCCGACCTGCAGCACCTGCTGCAGCGCCGCAGCCCGCGGCTTCTCGTTCTGGAAGCGAGCGCGATGGTCGAGATCGATTTCACCGCCGCGCAGACGCTGCGCGAGGTGATCACGCTGTGCAACAGGGACGGCATCGTGTTCGCCGTCGCCCGGCTGGAATCGCTGCGCGCGCAGGAAGCCTTCGAGCGCTTCGGACTCTACGACGTGCTGCCGCGCGATCGCGTGTTCCACAGCGTGGACCTGGCGCTGCAGAAGCTCGGCGGCGATGGGGCGGTGACCTCCTGATACAAACCGTTACGCCGCGCTCGGACAATCGACATACATGCGCAACGTTCGCGGGCGAGACATCCGGCTTCGCGACGCCCGGCCCGTCGGCTGCGGCACAGACAAGGATCGTCACTCATGCGCAAGCTGGTTCCGCTGCTGTTGATAGTTGCTCCCATCACCGCCGCTCAGGCCCAGAACACGGGCGCAGTGCGGCAGGCCTGCGGCAGCGAGGTGCGGACGCTGTGCGCCGGCATCTCGCCGGGCGGCGGCCGCATCAAGCAATGCATGATCGACAAGTTCGACAAGCTCTCGGATGGCTGCAAGACGGCGCTGAAGGATGCGAAGGCGCAGCAGGCCGGCAAATGATGCCGCGTGCGCGAGGCACGACGGCGACAATGTCAGCCACCGTTCATGTGCCTTGCCGTAAATACACTGTACTCACCGCACGCCAACGACGACACTGCAGCGATGCGTCATCGGACCGGCAGAACTGCAGTGCACGATCAGCATCTCGCTGATGCGCTGTGGTAATGGGGCGAGGTTTCGCGATCTCGAAAAACTTGCGAAACCAAAACCCGTCTGAGGACGTCTAAGGACTGCTTTGATTCGTCACCAACGAGAGGACCGCGACTCACATGCGCAATCTGTTCACCTCCGCCCTGTTCGCCGCCACCGTCCTGCTGGGCGCGTCGGCCGCACAGGCCTTCACGCTGCCGGCCCAGCCGGCCGCTCCGGACAGCAATGTGGAGCGCGTCGCCGGCGGCTGCGGTCCCGGCTGGTTCCCCGACCGCTGGGGCCGCTGCCGTCCCGCTCCGCGCGCCTATTACGGCCCGCGCTACTACGGCTACGGCCCGCGCACCTGCTGGGTGCGCCCGACCCCGTGGGGCCCGCGCCGCGTCTGCCGCTGATCGCCTGACGTGACCACGACAACGCCGCCGCACTCAGTTGCGGCGGCGTTTTTTGTTGGGAGATGCGAGACTGCATTGGAGCCGAGCTTTGACCGCGAGCGCGCTGCGCCCCCTCTCCCCGTCCTTCACGGGGAGAGGGCTGGGGTGAGGGGCAACGGCACCGGTGGTGCCAGTGAAGGCCACTCCAAGTCGCGCTTCGGAGTCAGTCGATCAAATAAGAGAGTCCGGATCTCTCCAGCACTTCCCGTGCCGCTGCCCCTCACCCCGACCCTCTCCCCGCAAGGGCGGGGCGAGGGAGCGCAGCGCGCTTGCGGCACGTGCTCGGCTCCAATGAAGACGATCAAGCCGCCGGGATGATCTTGCCGGGGTTGAAGATGTTCTGCGGGTCGAGCGCCTGCTTGACCGCGCGCATCGCATCGAGCGCTTCCTGGCCGAGCTCCGACTTCAGATATTTCTGCTTACCCTGGCCGATGCCGTGCTCGCCGGTGCAGGTGCCGCCCATCGCCTGGGCGCGTTCGACGAGGCGATGCATGAAGTCCTCGCCGCGGGCCATCTCGTCGGCATCGTCGACGTCGCACATCAGCGAGCAATGGAAATTGCCGTCGCCGACATGGCCGACGATCGGCGAGGTCAGGTTGAGCCGCGCGAGATCCTCCTCGGTCTCGCCGACGCAATCGGCGAGACGCGAGATCGGCACGCACACATCGGTGGCGACGACGCCGACACCAGGCCGGATCGCCTTGACCGACCAGTAGGCATCATGACGCGCCTGCCACAACCTGGTGCGGTCCTCCGGCCTGGTGGTCCAGGCGAAGTCGCCACCGCCGCACTCCCGCGCGATCTCGGCAAAGTTCTTCGACTGCTCGGCGACCTCGGCCTCGCTGCCGTGGAACTCCAGGAGCAGGAGCGGCGTCTCCGGCAGGGTCAGCTTCGAATAGGCGTTGCACGCTTTCACCTGCGCCGCGTTGAGCAGCTCGATGCGCGCCATCGGGATGCCGGTCTGGATCGCGAGGATGGTCGCCTGGCAGGCGCCGCGCACGGTCTCGAACGAGCACGACGCGGCGGCGATGGTCTCGGGAATGCCGCGCAGCCGGATGGTCATCTCGCAGATAATGCCGAGCGTGCCCTCCGCGCCGATGAACAGATGCGTGAGATCATAGCCGGCGGCGGACTTCTTGGCGCGCGTGCCGGTCTTGATGATCTCGCCGTCGCCGCGCACCACCTTCAGCGCCAGCACGTTCTCGCGGATGGTGCCGTAGCGCACCGCATTGGTGCCGGACGCCCGCGTCGAGGCCATGCCGCCGAGCGACGCATCGGCGCCGGGATCGATCGGGAAGAACAGGCCCTGGTCGCGGAGATATTCGTTGAGCGTCTTGCGGGTGATGCCGGGCTGAATCACGCAGTCGAGATCCTCGGCATGCACCTCCAGCACCTTGTTCATGTCGCGCATGTCGATGCAGATGCCGCCCGCGGGCGCATTGACCTGCCCTTCCAGCGAGGTGCCGGTGCCGAACGGAATGATCGGCACGCCGAGCGGCGCACAGATGCGGACGACGTCCTGGACGTCGGCGGTCTCCTGCGCCAGCACCACGCCATCCGGCGGCTGCGTCGGCAGCCAGGTCGTGGTATGGCCATGCTGCTCGCGCACGGCCTGCGAGGTGATGAGCTTGTTGCCGAAGCGGGCGGCTAGCGCATCGAGGGCACTCTTCAGCGCGTCAGGCGCAGGCCGCTTCAGGTCGTGATGAGGGATCGTCGTCGCCACTTTGTCCTCCGGAAGTTGGGCGGACCGTGGCAAAGGACGCAACAAGGGTCAAGGGAGCAAACGGAAGAGCCGATGAGCGATAATGCAGTGCCCACACAGGCCGCGAGCGGGCCGTTCCTGTCGTCAATCATGCAGATCGAGCCGCAATGGATCGACTACAACGGCCATCTCAACATGGCCTATTACAACGTGATGTTCGACCGCGCGATCGACCAGATTTGGGCCGAGCTCGGCATCGGCCCGGCCTACATGACGGAGCGCCAGGGCTCGACCTTCACCGCGGAGTGCCACGTGCGGTACCTGCGCGAGATCCATCTCGGCGATCCCGTGCAGATCGCGGTCTGGCTGATCGCCGCCGACGAGAAGCGGCTGCACACCTTCGAGGAATTGCGTCATGCCGAAGAAGGCTGGATCTCGGCGACGTCGGAGAACATGTCGGTGCATATCGACATGACCAAACGCAAGGTCGCGCCGTTTCCTCAGGACATCCAGGCCAATATCGGCCGCGTGCTGCAGGCGCATGCCGTGCTGCCGCGTCCGGACGGGCTCGGCCGCGCCATCGGGATGCCGCGCAAGTCGGGTTAGGCAGCATCGGCAGCGTGGTGATCAGCTGCCGGCGGCCCTCTTTTTCGCGACGGCTCGCCGCGGCCTGCTGGCTCTGGCACTGCCTTGCGGCAGAATCCGATAGCGGCCCGAGCCGGCCGGCTCCCGGTTGGTGACCTGGTTCTGCGGCACGCCATTCAGGACCTGGACGATGTCGTCGCGGACCACCGGAAAGATGCGATAGTACTGGTGCTGCTGCGGGTCCTGCTCGAATGAGGTGACATCCGAGCAATCGACCGCGGTGACCTTGTCGCTGATGCTGCCCATGTTGTCGGGTCCGTCGTTCCCAAGGCGCGGCCCGTTGAACTTCGTGCCGGCGCTGAGCGTGTTGAGCACCCAGTCCTTGGTCGAGTGATAGACCGTGACGCTGGTGGCGGTGCGCGGCAGATATTTCAGCTTCGCCGGATCATCGAAGGCGTCGGCATCCTCGTCGGCGGCGGCGAGCACGATCTTGTCGAAGGTGCGGCGCAATCCGGTCAGGGACGGCTGCGTCCCGCCCATGCGCACCATGGCCGGAACGCTGCCGGACGCGGTCGCGCCGGCAATGGGATCGGGCAGCTGCATCAGCGCCTGCAGCGCGTTGCGCAAGACGTAGACGCCCATGCTGTGGCAGATCAGATGGATGCTCTGGTTGCAGCGCTCGCTCTCCGGCAGCCCGTCGACAAAGTCGTAGAGCCGGCGCAGCGTTCGCGCCACTGCCGGGCAGGAGGCGGCCGCGGTCCTGCGATCGTGCTGATAGTCCACATAGGGCAAGGGCACGCCGATCGGCGAGGCGATCGAAGGCCAGCTGAACACGAACATGTTGGCGTTCAGCCCGTAGAAGGCCGAAATCCAGCCGGCCCGTTCGATCGCATCGACGAAGCTGTTGCTGAAGCCGTGGATGAAGGCGATCGTCGGCCGCGCCCT
The DNA here is from genome assembly GCF_051168435.1 of Bradyrhizobium sp. HKCCYLR20261. NCBI lineage: Bacteria > Pseudomonadati > Pseudomonadota > Alphaproteobacteria > Hyphomicrobiales > Nitrobacteraceae > Bradyrhizobium > Bradyrhizobium sp. HKCCYLR20261. The sequence continues at coordinate 125,421 of NZ_JBNPUZ010000013.1, read as the reverse complement.
TGCGAGCATGTCGCTGCGCAGCGCGCCGAAGATCGTGTCGCTGCCGAGCACCGCGCGGGAGCCTTGCGGAAAGATCAGCTGCTCCGCCTCGACATGCAGCGACCCCGGCACCAGCGCATAGGTGCGTGCCGTCAGATCCACCTCGATGTCGGCCCGGCCATACCGGACGTTCAGGCCATTCACCGGACCGAGCTCCGAGCTGAAGCCCGTGATCTGATCAGATCCCTCGGAGGTCAGCGGTTGCCGGTTGGTCGCGAAATAGACCCTGACGCTCATGGCCTCCCCCTCTGAAAGCAAATACGTCGAAAATGCAGCTCACGATGCCGCAACGGGCCGATCGCTCGGTTGCCTGGCAAGACCTCGTGCTGCTCCGTAAAAAGCGTGCGCCGTAAATAATCTACTTGAAATAGAACACGACCGACGACGGATGTGCAATCAGTTCTGCATCACCCACTCCGGCAGCCGGTCGAACCAGGGCTGCGCCTCCTCCAGCTGGCGGGCGAGCTGCAGCAGCCGGGCCTCGTCGCCGAGGCGGCCTGTGAACTGCACGCCGAGCGGCAGGCCATCGGCGGTCCAGTGCAGTGGCACGCTCATCGCAGGCGTTCCCGTGAGATTGGCGAGTTGCGTGAACGGGACGTATTGCAGGCTGTCGCGGGCGATCTTGTCGATCATGCCATCGAGCGCACCCCAGCGCGTCAACAGGCCGAGCAGGCCGATGCGGTCGAGCATGTCGAGCAGGGTCTGCTCGGCGGTCGACGGATCGCCCTGCCCGTGCCGGATCGGCGGATGCGCGAGCGTCGGCGTCAGCAGCAGGTCGTAGCGCGCATGGAATTTTCCGAGCGCGCGGGCGAAGCCGTTCCATTTCAGCAATTGCGTGGTCAGCGCGCCGGCCGAGATCGCGCCGCCGAGCGTCGACAGCACGCGCGTCAATAGCTCGAACTCTTCGCGCTTCGCGCCCTTGGCGCGGGCGTCGGCCACGAGTGCGGCAACCTGGCCGAAATAGATATGCAGGAACGAGGTCGCGAGCGCAGCGCCATCGATCTCGGGCGTCGCCTCCTCCACCTCGTGACCGAGACCCTGCAACAGCTTCACGGCGCTCTCGACCGCGAGCTTCGCTTCAGTGTGAACCTCGGTGCCGATCGGCGAGGCGCTGGTGTAGCCGATGCGCAGCCGGCCGGGATCGCGCGCCATCACGTTGGCGAACACCACGCCGGGCTCGGCCACCAGGAACGGATCGCCGGGCTCGCTGCCGGCGATGACGTCGAGCGCGCGCGCGGTGTCGCGCACGCTGCGCGAGATCACGCCTTCGCAGGACGCACCGAACCAGTATTCGCCGAAGCCCGGGCCCGACGAGACCAGCCCGCGCGACGGCTTCAGCCCGAACAGGCCGCAGCAGGCGGCGGGGATGCGGATCGAGCCGCCGCCATCATTGCCGGCGGCCATCGGCACAACGCCCGAGGCGACCGCCGCGGCGGCGCCGCCGCTCGAGCCGCCGGGCGTATGCGCCGCATTCCAGGGGTTGCTGACGCGGCCGAAACCCCGGGAGTCGCTGACGCCCTTCAGCGCCAGCTCCGGCAGGTTGGTCTTGCCGAAGATCACCAGGCCGGCTTCGAGATAGCGCCGGACCACCGAGGCATGTTCGGCCGCGACGATCCCCGACAGCGCCTTGCTGCCATAGGCGGTCGGCAGGCCCGCATAGTCCTGGGCGCAGTCCTTGATCAGGAACGGCACGCCGGTGAACGGGCCGGCCGCGGGCTTCGCCACCTGGGCCCGGGCCTCGCGCTCCATCAGCATGCAGAGGGCGTTGGTGTTCGGCTGGGCGTGCTCGTTCTGCGTCAACGCGAGCTGCAGCAGCTCGGCCGCGCTGACCTCGCTGCCCTTCACCGCCTCGGCGAGCGCCGTCGCGTCGCGCTGCAAATAGTCTCGTTTATTCACATTGCCCTCCCCGCGCCGCAATGGACGGCCCGCATCGTAGCTGATTCTGGGTGCAACGGCGGCGGATGCCGAGCTGCCGCGCCGCTATTGCGGCGAAACGGCGACGGATGCGGCGCCTCGATGGCAGACTGCAGCTGTTTTGACGGCGCTCCTGCGTCTTTCTATCACGATCTTAGTTAATTTGATTCAGATCATTCGCGGCGCCTCTTGTACCGACCTAACTTACGCACCGTTAGTTGCGTTGAGTAACGAGAGAGCGATGGGACGCCTCGCAAGCCTGCTGAGCAGAGCGCACGGACCCCATGAGGATGGCGAGGCCGTCCCCGTGACCACCGCCGACTACTTCATCCTGCTGTCCCGCGCGATGGAAAATCTGTCGGATTCCTCCGCCGAGCGCCGGGCCGAGGTCTACCAATCGGCACGCCAGGCGCTGGTGACGCAGTTGCAGGCGATGGATCCGCCTGTTTCGCGGTCGCGCATCAAGGCCGAACAACGCGCGCTGGACGACGCGGTGGAAACGCTCGAAACCCGCGCCCTCACCACCCCGGACGCGGCAGACGCCGACACCGGCCGCGAAGCGGCCGAACAAGACATTTCCGATCTTTCAATTGCATCAGGCGAAGACAGCACCATGACCCAGCATCAATTTCATTCCAGGTTTGCACCCCGCTCCGCCGTCGAGGAGAAGCCGATGTCACGACTCGATGAGATCAACCGCGTCCTGCGCAAATTGCAGAGCGACTCCTTCGGCGTCGAGGCCTGCGCGCTGATCTCCGAGGACGGACTGATGATCGCGAGCGTGCTCGCCGCCGACATGGAGGAGACGCGGGTCGCCGGCATGACCGCGACATTGCTGTCACTCGGCGGCCGCGCGGCGATGGAGCTCGGCCGCAGCCATCTGCAGGAAGTAATCATCCGCGGCGAGTCCGGCTACGCCGTCCTGGTCAGCGCCGGCCGCGGCGCGCTGCTGCTCGCGCTGACCAACGAGAACAGCAAGCTCGGCCTCACCTTCTTCGACATGCGCGAGGCGGTCCGGTCGCTGCAGAAGGTGCTGTAGCGCCACCGTCCTCGCATTCGTCCCGCAGTTGAGCCGGCGCGCTGCGCCGGCGGGAGTAGCTCATGGCCAATACCGTCCTCTATGACGACGGCGTCCACAAGAACATCCTGCTGGAGGATTTCAGCGCCGGCGACCTCGCGGTGCAGGCGAACCAGCACCTGATCATTCACGACCGCGTCGGCATGCTGCTCGATCCCGGCGGCCACAAGGTCTATTCCAAGGTCCTCGGCGAGACCTTCAGCGAGCTCTCGGGCGGACGGCTGAAATATCTGTTCCTGTCGCACCAGGACCCCGACATCGTCGCCGCGATCAACGGCTGGCTGATGACGACCGATGCCGACGCCTACATCTCCTCGCTGTGGACCCGCTTCGTGCCGCATTTCGGCTTCGACCACATCGTCGCCGACCGGCTGAAGCCGATCCCCGACCAAGGCATGGTGTTCGATCTAGCCGGCTGCAAGCTCTACGCGCTGCCCGCGCATTTCCTGCACAGCGAGGGCAATTTCCAGCTCTATGACCCCGTCTCGAAGATCCTCTACAGCGGCGATCTCGGCGCCTCGATCGGCGTGGACTACATCGTCACGCGCGATTTCAAGGCGCACATCCGCTACATGGAAGGCTTCCACCGCCGCTACATGGTGTCGAACCGCGTCATGAGGGCGTGGGCGGAGATGGTGCGGCCGCTCGACATCGAGATCATCGCTCCCCAGCACGGCGCGCTGTTTCCCGATGCGGCGATGTCACAGCAGTTCATCGACTGGTGCGCCGGCCTCGAATGCGGCATCGACCTGATCACGCCGATGTTCAAGGTCCCGGCAGGCTGACATGCTGGCGCCCTCCCCGAATGCCGCCCGTCTTTCGCTGACCCGCGCCGATCCATGTGTCGTCGCCGGCGAGGATGCGCCAGCCTGGCTCGCAGCGTCCTTCGCCCTTGCCGGCACGGTTGTCGCGGTGATGGCGGTCTCACTGTGGCAGCAGGCGCCCACTGCGCCGCAGGTCGTCGCCGTTGTCCCGCTGCAGCAGACGATCGTCCCCGAAGCGGCGCCGAAGCCGGCAGAAACGCCCGTGCCTCTCCCCGCACTGATCGTTGCTCCGCCGGTGCCGTCGCCTCCGGCCATCCCGATCGAGCGGCCCGCGCCGCCGATCTCACCGGTGGCTCGCCCGGAGTCACCGAGTGCCGCGAAGCCGCCCGCGGAGTGTTTCGCGCCGCTGGCGATCGCGTTCGAGCGCGGCAGCACCCGCCCTCATCCGGGCGACATCAAGCGCTCACTGGCGGTCTTGCAGAAGGCGCTGACGCGGCATGGCGACGCGACGATCCTGATCGAGGGACACGCCGATGCCAGCGGCAGCGAGGATCTGAACGTGCTCTTGAGCTATTCGCGCGCCAAGGCGGTCGCAGAACTCCTGAAGAAGGACGGCATCCCCACGCAGCAGATTTCGCTGCGCGCGGCCGGAGCCGGCAGCGCGCGCGGTGATGCGGAGGCCGCCGCAAGCGACCGCAAGGCGGTTCTGCGCATCGCGGGCATCGACGATTGCGATCATGTGACGGAGGCGAAGCGCCCATGACCATCTATGCCATCGTGAGCGGCCTCGGCGCGGCGATCCTGCTGCTGACGGCGGGCTATCTGTTGGGTGCGCGACAGGGCGCCGTTGCGCGCGAGCATCTGCGGCGCCAGGTTCAGGTGCAGGCGGCGAGCCTCGACCAGTTGCAGGAGCAGAGCAGCCACGACGCCAGCGAGCGCGAAACGAGTCTTCGCAGCGCGATCCAGGACGTGCTGGCGCCGCTGGTCGAACGCGAGCGCATTTCGCTGGATCTCGCCCAACTCGCCGCGCGCCCGGGCCGACGCCGCGAATTGGTGCCGCTGCTCGACCGGATCGCCGAGGTTGGCCGGTTCGAGACCGTGCTGTTGACGAACGAGGAGGGCCTGCCGCTGGCGGTCAACACGGCCGGCCGTCACACCGAGCGTCTGGCTGCCGCGGCGACGCGGCTGTCGCTGGTTGCCGAGAAGGTCAGCGGCGAGCAGGATGTCGCGCCGCTGTCGGTCATGCTGCGCGATGCCTCCGAGGCGACGACGCTGTGCCGGATCTTTCGCGTCCAGGATCAAACGCTGACCTTGACCGCGCTCTCCAACGATCCGCGCCTTGCCTCCGTTGCGCTGGATCCCGCGCTCGCCAAGGTCCAGGTGGCGCTGACCGCGGCCGCTTGATCAGAAGCGCAGCTATCAGAAACGCAAAGGGCGCAGCGCCTCCTGGGAAGCACTGCGCCCTTCGCCGACCTCATTGTCAGGGGATGAGGCCGACTACACGCGGGATCGGCCGCGGGCGAGGCCCACGACAGCCGACACCAGGAACAGCACGATGGCGATGAAGAAGATGATCTTGGCGATCTCGATGGACGCACCGGCGATGCCGCCGAAGCCGAGGATGCCGGCGATCAATGCGATAACCAGGAAGGTGACGACCCAGCCTAACATGACACGACCTCTGTCTCTCGATTGCGGTTCAAAGCGACGCGGAGCTTGCGCCGTTGCCAGGACAATCGAGGCCGGGAACAAAGGTTCCGGCGGTTTCGGCCGGTAAAAATTCGCGATTTGCCGGAACCAATTTCGCGCGAGCCGGGCATACTGCCTCGGTCTGCCCCGATTTAGGGCTGTAAAACGCCGACCACGGCCCCATATGACCGTCAATCCCTGCTATGAGGGCTCCTTCCTGCACACCCCTTGATGCCGGCGTATGATGCCGTCAAAGGGACGAGACTGATTCGCTGATGACAGAGCCCAATCGCGTGAGCCGATTTCCTGCGCCTGACCACCAGCCCGCCCCGGGCGGCATCGCCGCGCGCGCACGCGCTGCCGCCAGCGGCGGCGCGCGTTATCTCGCGGGCCTCAATCCGGAGCAGCGCGACGCGGTCGAGACGCTCGACGGTCCGGTGCTGGTGCTGGCCGGCGCGGGCACCGGCAAGACCCGCGTGCTCACCACGCGCATTGCGCACATCCTCAGCATGGGCCGCGCGCGTCCCGGCGAGATCCTGTCGGTGACGTTCACCAACAAGGCCGCGCGCGAGATGAAGACGCGCCTCGCCGAAATGCTCGGACAGGCGGTCGAGGGCATGCCCTGGCTCGGCACCTTCCACTCCATCGCCGGCCGCATCCTGCGCAGCCATGCCGAGCTGGTGCAGCTGAAGTCCAACTTCACCGTGCTGGATGTCGACGACCAGATCCGGCTGCTCAAGCAGCTGCTGCAGGCCGAGAACATCGACGACAAGCGCTGGCCGGCGCGCATGCTCGCCAATCTGATCGACGGCTGGAAGAACCGCGGCCTGGCGCCGGCCCAGGTGCCATCGGGCGAAGCCGCGGTGTTCGCCAACGGCAAGGGCGGCAAGCTGTATGCAAGCTATCAGGAGCGGCTGAAGATCCTCAACGCCGCCGATTTCGGCGATCTGCTGCTCGAGAACATCCGGCTGTTCCGCGAGAACCCGGACGTGCTGCGGCAGTATCAGAGCCGCTTCAAGTTCATCCTGGTCGACGAGTATCAGGACACCAACGTCGCGCAATATCTGTGGCTGCGGCTGCTGTCGCAGGCGCCGTCTTCCGCTGGCTCGTCATTGCCGGGCTCGACCCGGCAATCCATCACGTCTTCGGAAGAAGATGGATCACCGGGTCTCGACACTGCGCGTCGGCCCGGTGATGACCACCGAAGCGTTGCAGCTTCCGGCGCTCCCCCCAAGAACATCTGCTGCGTCGGTGATGACGACCAGTCGATCTATGGCTGGCGCGGCGCCGAGGTCGACAACATCCTGCGCTTCGAGCACGATTTTCCAGGGGCCAAGGTCATCCGCCTGGAGCGCAACTACCGCTCGACGGGCCACATTCTCGCGGCTGCCTCGCATCTGATCACGCATAACGAAGGCCGCCTCGGCAAGACGCTGCACACCGAGGACGTCGAGGGCGAGAAGGTCACGGTGACCGGCGCCTGGGACTCGGAAGAGGAGGCGCGCGGCATCGGCGAGGAGATCGAGGAGCTGCAGCGCAAGGGCGAGCATCTCAACGACGTCGCGATCCTGGTGCGCGCGTCCTACCAGATGCGTGAGTTCGAAGACCGCTTCGTCACGCTCGGCCTGCCCTATCGCGTCATCGGCGGCCCCCGCTTCTACGAGCGCGCCGAGATCCGCGATGCGCTCGCTTACTTGCGCGTCATCAACTCTCCGGCCGACGATCTCGCCTTCGAGCGCATCGTCAACGTGCCGAAGCGCGGGCTCGGCGATGCCACCGTGCAGATGCTGCACGACCACGCCCGCAAGCGCCGCATTCCGTTGTTCGAGGCCGCGCGGGCGGTGGTCGAGACCGACGAGTTGAAGCCGAAGGCGCGCGGTTCGCTGCGCGGACTTCTGCTGCAGTTCGAGCGCTGGCGCGCCCAGCGCGAGGTGACGCCACATACCGAGCTCGCCGAGATCGTGCTCGACGAGAGCGGCTACACCGAGATGTGGCAGAAGGACCGCTCGGCCGATGCGGCCGGCCGCCTCGACAATTTGAAAGAGCTCGTCCGCTCGATGGAGGAGTTCGAGAACCTGCACGGCTTCCTCGAGCACATCTCGCTGGTGATGGATCGCGAGGGCGCGGCCGACGAGGAAGCGGTGTCGCTGATGACCCTGCACTCGGCCAAAGGCCTGGAATTCGACAACGTGTTTCTGCCCGGCTGGGAGGAAGGCCTGTTCCCGAGCCAGCGTACCCTGGACGAGCAGGGCCGCGCCGGCCTCGAGGAGGAGCGCCGCCTCGCGCATGTCGGCCTGACGCGGGCGCGGCGCCGCGCGAAAATCTATTTCGCGACCAACCGTCGCATCCACGGCACCTGGACCACGACCATCCCGTCGCGCTTCCTCGACGAACTGCCGGCGGCCAGCGTCGAAATCACGGAATCCAAGGGCGGCTCGGGATGGGGCGGCGCCGGCGGCTATGGCCCGTCGCGGTTCGACAATGTCGAGTCGTTCGGCTCGAGCTATTCGACTCCCGGCTGGCAGCGCGCCCAGGCGCGCCGCCCCGGCGCAGCACGCGGTGGGTCGGAGGGCGGCTTCAGCGAGGCGCAATCGCCGTTCGGCGGGCATGACCCGTTCGGCGGCAGCTTTGGCCGCAACAAGCGCGGGCCGATGACGATCGAGGGCGAGCTGGTGGCGAAATCCACCGGCACCACGTCGGAATTCGCACTCGATGACCGCGTGTTTCACCAGAAGTTCGGCTATGGCCACGTCATCAAGATCGATGGCAACAAGCTGACCATCGCCTTCGACAAGGCCGGCGAGAAGCACGTCGTCGACAGCTTCGTGCAGAAGGCGTGACAAGGGGGCCGCGTGCACTGTGGCGCGCGCGGCAAAAACCTCACCCGCAACCGAACTTCACACTTCGCCTTGGTTAGGCCTTGACCGTGGCAGCTCGCGTCGTATGAGATGCGTGCATGGTCCGGGGATACAATCTTTTCGTTGTTGCAGTCGCGCTGTGTTTACCGTCGCTTTCGGCGGCGCAGACGATGAGCTTTGGCGACTCGGCGGGGCTGATCGCGTCGAGCTGCGGCGCCGACATCACCGCCAATTGTCGCGGCGTCAATCTCGATTCCAATCGCCTCAAGGAATGCCTGTCGCGCAACCAGGACGTCGTGTCCCCGCAATGCAAGGCCACCTATTTCAAGGCGTTCGAGGCGATCCAGAAGCGCATTTCTGCGCGGGTCACCGTCGCCAATGCCTGCCAGCGTGAGATCGTCAAGCTGTGCGGCGGCTCCACCAAGGAAACCAGCAAGTCGATCCCGTGCCTGGTGACGGCGAGCGGTGTCAGTCCGCGCTGCCAACAGGCCATGGGCGAGGCGGGGTATCGCTGATGCGGCGCACCGCGACATCACTGCTGCTTGGGACGATGGCCGCGATGCTGCTCACCGCGGGCACGGCGCGCGCGCAGGAGGTGACGCGCGACGACATCGTGCGCCAGCTCAACCGCTTTGAGACCGCGCCGACGCTGGATCTGCCGGCGCTGAAGCAGCAGACGCAGGAACGCTCCAAGATCCGCAGCCGCACCGAGCCACCGCCGCAGAAGCGGACGCCGATCGCGCCGGAGCTGATGACGCTTCCCGCCTTCAACGTCGACATCCAGTTCGACGTGGATACGCCGATCGTGCGGCCGGAATCCTACCAGACCGTCGGGCGGATCGCCGACGCCATGGTGCACTCCGACCTGCTACCCTACACCTTCCTGATCGTCGGGCACATCGAAGCCAACGGGAAGCGTGAGTCCAACGTCATCCTGAGCCAGCGCCGCGCCGACGCGATCCGCGACATCCTGGCCAATACCTTCAAGATCTCGGTGAAGCGCCTTCAGTCGGTCGGCCTCGGCGAGGAGCAGCTGCTCGATCCGTCCAAGCCGACCGCCCCAGTCAACCAGCAGATCCAGATCATCACGGTCGCGAAAGCCGTCGAAGAAGCGGCACCGCCGCCCGCTCCTGCCCCGGCCGCCCCGGCCAAGCAGACCGCACCCCGCAAGCACCGCAATTGATGCAGGGGAGGCTTGCGTCCTTCCGATGAACCGGGAGCCGCGCGGCCGCGACAGCCTTATGAACGACGTCCAGCGGTGCGCTCTCACCGGCGGACGCGAATGGAACCCGTTCGCAAGCTGCGCGGCCCCATGCGCAGGCGGGCAAGATTGCCGGTTTGTCCATGCAGCCGCTTGATGGTATAGCCCCGTCTTTACGGCCGCCGATTGAGCGGTCGTCGATCTCATCGACGAGCGAGCCTGTCATGAATGCCATGTTCCGACGCCAGATGATCGACTACGTCGAATATCATCGCGATCCGCGCAACGGCATGATGCATGTGCTCGGAATCATCCTGCTTTTCCTCGGCGCGGTGCTGCCGCTGAGCTTGTGGCATTTCGACGCGTTCGGCGTCCGGGTCGGCCTCGGCGCCGTCCTCGTGCTGCCGGTCCTGGTCTATTGGCTGCTGCTCGATGCCGCGCTCGGAGCAGGCATCCTCGCCTTTGCGGTGCTGTTCCTTGCTGCGGCCATGATGATTACAGATCACGTCCATGGTTTGGCCCTGTGGGCCCTGTTTGCCGCGCTCATCATCTTCGGCTTCGTCTCGCAGGCGGTCGGCCACAAGCTGTTCGAGCGCAATAATCCGTCTCTGCTGGATCATCCGGCGCATCTCTTTCTCGGACCGATGTTCGTGATGGCGAAATTGTACATGGCGCTGGGCTTCCGGCCCTCGGTGGCCGATCTCATCGCGCCGGACTGGTCGCAGGATCGGCTCGCATCGGACCGGCTTCAAGGTGATCAACGCTCGCGTCCCTAAATGAAAGTCCTCGTCACCGGCGGCAGCGGTTTCATCGGACATCACCTGGTCGCCGCACTGGCGGCGCGGGGCGCCGAGGTGCGTGTGCTCGACGTGCGCAGCCCGACGCATCTGGTCGCCGAGGCGGAGTACATCGAGGGCTCGGTGCTCGACTCCGCGACCGTCGGCAAGGCGATGGCCGGCGTCGATCAGGTCTATCATCTGGCGGGGCTGCCGGGCATGTGGATGCCGGACCGCGAGGATTTCTATCGCGTCAACTGCCTCGGCACGGAAACGGTGCTGGCGGCCGCGCGCAGCGCGCGGGTGCGCCGGTTCCTGCACTGCTCGACCGAATCCATCCTGTTCGACTATCCCGGCTCGATCGGTGCCGCGTCGGCGCCGGCGGCGCCGCCGGCCGAGGCGATGCCGGGCGCCTATACCCGCTCCAAGGCGCTGGCCGAGGCCCGCGCCATGGCGGCGGCGGCAGAGGGCTTTCCGGTCGTCGTGGGCACACCGACCATGCCGATCGGTCCGCATGACAGCAACCTGACACCGCCCTCGGCGATGCTGCGGCACTTCCTCGACAGCAAGGTCCAGCTCTATCTCGATTTCATCGTCAATCTGGTCGACGTGCGCGACGTCGCGGCCGGTCTGATCCTGGCGATGGAGCGCGGCAAGCTCGGCGAGCGCTACGTGTTCGGCGGCGAGAGCCTGCGCCTCAGCCAGATCCTGGAGCTGATGGCGGTGATCAGCGGCCGCAAGCATGTGGCGATCGCTGTGCCCGGCGGCTTCGCCGAACTGTCCGCGGGCATGCTGGAGTTCATCTCCGACCGCCTGACCAAGCGCTGCCCCTCGGGCACCGCGGAAGGCGTGCGGATTGCCCGCTCGGCCTCGGATCTGTCGATCGACAAGGCCAAGCGCGAGCTCGGCTATGCGCCCCGCCCGATCGAGCCGACCCTGCGCGAGACCATCGACTTCCTGCTCGGCACCGAGCAGGGCAAGCGGCTCGACGAGAAACAACACCCTTTCCGCACCGCGGCAGAATAGCTAAGAGCGGTCCGTCCCTTCGTTCATAACGGTTCCAGAGTCATGTCCGCTGATGCCAGCCCCGTCTCATCGTTTGCGTTCAGCGGATGGACCACCACCTGGCCCACCTCCCTGCTCGCAATCATCTGGCTGATCTGGCTGGCCAGCTGGGTCGGGGCCTCGTTGTGGTCCGGGCAGACCCGCAAGCACGTCTCCGTCGTCAAGACCAGCCGCTATCACGCGCTGATCGTGCTCGGCGGTATCCTGTTCACGCCGTGGACCTCGCGCCTCCTCGGCGAGACGCCGTTCTGGCGCCCCGGCGAGACCGGCGTGTACCTGCTGACCGTCGTGACCCTGGCCGGCATCGCCTTCACCTGGTGGGCGCGCATCCATCTCGGCCGGTTCTGGTCGAACGCGATCACGCACAAGGAAGGCCACAAGGTGATCGACACCGGTCCCTACGGCATGGTGCGCCACCCGATCTATACCGGCCTGATCCTCGGCATGATCGCCACGGGCATCGCGGTGGGCACGGTGACCGCCGTGCTCGGCGCCATCCTGATCTCGCTCGGCATGGCCTGGAAGGCCAAGATGGAAGAGGTGTTCCTGGCCCAGGAGCTGGGACCGGATTACGTCACCTACAGCCGTCGCGTGCCGATGATCATCCCGTTCCTGCCGGCGGGCTGAGTTCGCGGCGGGGCCCAGAGATCAATGCGATTTCGTGGAAACGCATCATAATCTCATCGCCAGCGTGCCTATCACCAAGATCGGCGCCGCGATCTCAAACACCCTCCTCTGGAGGGGGAGGGTCGATCGCGCGCGAAGCGGGCGAGCGGGTGGGGTGAAGCTGCGGACACCGGTGCAGGCGGAGAGATCACCCCACCCCGGCTCACATTACGCTGCGCTCCATGTGAGCCGACCCTCCCCCTCCAGGGGAGGGTGACAGCGGGGCTGACCGCCTATCCCTACTATGAACTAAGACTAGCGCCGGACGGCGGCTTCCGCCGGCGGTGACGGCTGGTTGGCGGCCTGCGGCAGCAGATGGCGCGGCAGGATGATGCGCTGGCCGGGCACCAGCGGCTGGGCAGCAAGCCCGCGATTGGACTGCTGGAGCGCCCACAGCGGGATGCGATTATTGGCGGCGATCTGATCGAGCGTCTCGCCCGGCCGCACCGCCACAGCGGTGCCGCTGTCCCACAGCTCCACCGAGGTCTTGGGCGGCACCAAGTAGCGCAGCGGCACCGGGTCGGCGTCGGCGGTGGCCGACGTCTGCGACAGCTGGCTGATCATCGCCACCAGCTGGGCATGCACATCCTCCATCTTGTCGATGTTGATGTGCGTGACCTCGTCATGGTCCTTCATGTCGAAGCTGGCGTAATGGCCGCGAAAGCCCGGTTCCGGCTTGACGTCGCCGCCGCCGAGAATGTTGTCGGACAGGAACAGGTTGATGAAGCGCTGCACGTTCGGCGGCACGCTCTTGGTCGCATGCGCGGGGTCGACCGTGACGACCAGCGCCACCGGGATGTTCTGCTCCTGCAGCGAGATCGCGATGCGGACACCGCACAGCCCGCCCATCGAATGGCCGATCAGCACGATCGGCGCCTGCTCCTCGCGGTACTTCTTGGCCACCTGCAGCGCGATCAGGTCGCACAGCGTGAATTCATAGACGCTGGCCCAGAAGCCGGCCTTCTCGATCTTTTCGGCCAGACGGTCCATGCCGGTCGAGAACAGCGGGCCGAGCGCGCCGCGAAACAGATAGACCCGCGGCGGCGGTAGCGTCTGGACCGGCTCGGCCGGACGTTCCGGCGCGGCGGCGGGACGGATAGCGGCTTGGGTGGGCGCCGTCGCAGTCTTGGCGGACTTGCTGGGGCTGGTCGCGGTGACCGCTCCCGCCTTGGCAGTCGCCGGCGCAGTCGTCACGACGAGCCCCGCAACCAGCAGTCCGGAGAGTCCGCGCCAAGCCACAGCCTGGGCTGTGTCGCGGAAACCTCTCGCGATTCGCGCCAAACGGGTCATTCGCGCTCCCGGGAAAGCTCAAAGCTCGGATCAGGCAGGACCATGTCCCCCCTGCCATACCGCTTGTCGTCGCCGAATGGGAGCATTTTGGGGCGCGTCATGCGCCCCCACCGGGTGACTACCGGTATCCGGTGGCGCTGGCGGCGCGCTGCGGAGCCGCCATGCGGGTCGGCGGGCCGGCCGGCTGCCGCCCCTTGCCGCCGAACACCACCGAATCGATCGCGCCGATCACCTTCTGCTGCATGATCTGGTTCTTCTCGATCGTGATGTGGCCGACGCCCGGAACCGCAGTCCCGACGTCGACATTCTCGAGCTTGCCGTGGAAGCCGTCGTCGCGGCGGACCGGCTCGCCGTTACCGTTGGCGATGTAGAAGTTGATGTAGCGCTCGGCATTGCCGCCGACGAGCTTGGTCTTGAACACCGAATCGAGGCCGATCGCGAGCTTCACGGGGACGCCGAGCTGGCCGAGCTTGTTGATCATGTCCGGCAGCGCCGTCGCGCCCGAGGAATGGCCGACCAGGATGATGGTCTTGATCCGGCCGGCGCGGTAAGCGGCGGCCGCCTCGTCGGCCAGCGACGACCACGACACGAAATTGGCGACCGTGTTCGGGATGCCCTGCGAATCGAGCTTCGCGGCGATGTCGTCGAGCCCGAGCGAGAAGATGTTGAGCACGCCGCGCAGCAGATAGACGTGGGTCGTGCTGGCTGTAGCCGCGGCTGCCGGGGCTGGCGCCGCGCGGACCGTGCCGATCCCCAGCGGCAGCACCAGCGCCACGGCCAGGGCGGCCATGCCCAGCCAGCGCGCCGGGAGGCTGCGGCTGATGATCGAATGAATGGTGCTGGCTCGTGGCGTCATCGGGCCTTCTCCGCGGCGGAAATGTCGAGACGGCGCGAACCGTACCCAAGATGCTCGCGGACGCAACATGGTGCGACATCGCGGGCAGAGTTCCTCACACGGACGTGGCTGCACGGCAACACTCGGCTGAGATCGTCACGGAAAAGCCCAACAAGCGACACGATCGGCGGGGGCCTTGTCGATTGCGGGATTGCCCACCCGTTCCTATCTGTGCGCTTCGCTCGCCGCGCGGCCGTTTCCGCACGGGCCCCTCCCCGCCTCGACTCACCAGGCACGAATCTCCCCGCAATGGCCCCCGTCATTTCCGTTTCCGGCCTGTCGAAAACCTATCCGTCCGGCTTCACCTCGCTGAACAACGTCAATCTCGCAATCGAACGCGGCGAGATCTTCGCGCTGCTCGGCCCCAACGGCGCCGGCAAGACGACGCTGATCAGCATCATCTGCGGCATCGTCAATGCCTCCACGGGCAAGGTCGCGGTGGGCGGGCATGACATCAACGGAGCTTATCGCGCCGCACGGTCGCTGATCGGTCTGGTGCCGCAGGAGCTGCACACCGATTCGTTCGAGAGCGTCTGGGCCACCGTCAGCTTCAGCCGCGGCCTGTTCGGCAAGCCGAAGAACCCGGCCCTGATCGAGAAGATCCTGAAAGACCTGTCGCTGTGGGACAAGAAGGACGCCAAGATCATCACCCTGTCCGGCGGCATGAAGCGCCGCGTGATGATCGCGAAGGCGCTGTCGCACGAGCCGCAGGTGCTGTTCCTGGACGAGCCGACCGCAGGCGTCGACGTCGAGCTGCGCAAGGGCATGTGGGACGTCGTGCGTGAACTCAAAGCGGCAGGCGTCACCATCATCCTGACCACGCACTACATCGAAGAGGCCGAGGAGATGGCCGACCGGGTCGGCGTCATCAACAAGGGCGAGATCATCCTGGTCGAGGACAAGGCCAAGCTGATGGCCAAGCTCGGCCGCAAGCGGCTGAGCCTGCATCTGCAGCAGCGGATCGAGGCTGTCCCGGAGACGCTCGCGCCCTATCACCTCGCGCTGTCGGATGACGGCTGGCGCCTCTCCTACGACTACGACACCAAGGGCGAACGCACCGGCATCACCAGCCTGCTCGGCGATCTCCGCACCGCCGGCATCCGCTTCGTCGATCTTGAGACCAAGCAATCGTCCCTGGAGGACATCTTCGTGAGCCTGGTGCAGCAATGAACTTCCGAGCCGTCGCGGCAATCTACCAGTTCGAAATGGCGCGCACCTGGCGCACGATCTTTCAGAGCATCGTCTCGCCGGTGGTCTCGACGTCGCTGTATTTCGTCGTGTTTGGCGCGGCGATCGGCTCGCGCATCAGCCAGGTCGAGGGCGTCAGCTACGGCACCTTCATCGTGCCCGGTCTGATCATGCTGTCGGTGCTGACGCAGAGCATCTCGAACGCCTCGTTCGGGATCTACTTTCCCAAATTCATCGGCACGATCTACGAGATCCTGTCGGCACCGATCTCGCATTTCGAAATCGTGCTGGGCTATGTCGGGGCGGCCGCGACCAAATCGATCCTTCTCGGCCTGATCATCCTCGCCACGGCGGCGCTGTTCGTGCCGCTGCACATTCAGCATCCGATCTGGATGCTGTCGTTCCTCGTTCTCACTGCCGTCACTTTCAGCCTGTTCGGCTTCATCATCGGCATCTGGGCCGACGGCTTCGAGAAGCTGCAGATGATTCCGATGCTGGTGGTGACGCCGCTGACGTTTCTCGGCGGCAGCTTCTACTCCGTCGACATGCTGCCGCCCGCCTGGCACGCGGTCGCGCTGTTGAACCCCGTCGTCTATCTGATCTCGGGCTTCCGCTGGAGCTTCTACGAGATCGCCGACGTCCGGGTCGAGATCAGCGTCGCCATGACGCTGGTGTTTCTCGCGATCTGCCTGGCCGTCGTCATGTGGATCTTCAAGACCGGCTACCGGCTCAAGCGCTGAGCCGGCCGCAGGGAATGCTACGCAGGGATCCGCGATAGCAGTGGAAGTGGCCCATGCCGTCGCGATAGCCGCGGCAGCGATAATGCCGGTGATAATAAGGCCGATGCGGGATGCCGAGCACGCCCTCCACGGCGCCGACGGCCCCGCCGACGCCGGCGCCCACGGCGCCTCCCACCACGCCCCCGACCGGTCCGGCGATGCGGTTGCCTTCGTAGGCGCCTTCATGGGCACCGCGAATGATGCCCTGGGCGTGAGCAAATTGCGGCAGCGCCAGCCAGGCGAGCGCCAGGACGAGCAGAGCGAGGGCGGCAAGCAGATAGGTCAGCCGTTGCGGCGCGCGGTCGTCGAGCACCGCGGTCTTGGCTTTCATCGTCAGCATTTTCAATCCTGGGAACCGCATAAGGGAATCCATGAAACGCGGATGCGGCCAAAAAGTTGCGCGCCCGTGGTGAACCGCCGCGATTAGAGGACTACTAAACAGGGGCTGCCGGTTCGCTGACCGGTCGCGAAAATGTCAGCTCCGATGAACGGCGCCGAGCCTATGCCTCGTCGGCGTCCGCCATTAAGGTTGAGGCGGCCCGCGGCTGGAACAATGCTGGGTTTTCCGACATAGTGTGCGCTGGCGAAATGAACCGCGGCGATGTCGAGATTCAGGAGACGTCCAGTCGAACGTCCAGAGGCCCGGAGGCCAGAGGGTTAGATGCGTACCACTTTACTTGCACTTGCCGGCCTGATGCTGCTGTCCGGCACACCGGCACTGGCGAAGATCGACATCACCGTCGACAAGAACAACCAGATCATGACCGTCGCGGTCGACGGCGTCGAACGCTACCGCTGGCCGGTGTCGAGCGGCATTCCCTCGCGCGAGACCCCGAACGGCACCTTCCGGGCGTTCCGCATGGAAGCCGACCATTATTCGAAGGAATTCGACGACGCGCCGATGCCGAACTCGATCTTCTTCACCAAGGCCGGCCACGCCATTCACGGCACCGACTCCGAAGGCCGGCTCGGCACGCCCGCCTCGCATGGCTGCGTCCGGCTGTCGAAGGCCAACGCCGCAACGCTCTATGCGCTTGTACAGAAGGACGGCGTCCTCAACACGACGGTGACCCTGACCGGGTCGGCCGAAGTCGCGATGGCGCGCAATCCGCGCCGCGGCACCGCCGTCGCCCGGCGCGACGTCCAGCCGCAGCAATATGACGACAATGGCGAGCCGGTGGTGCTGACGCCGCAACCGCAGCTGTTGCCAGGACGGCAGCAGGCCGCCGCGCCGCAGCCGCGCCCGGATGATGGCTACATCTATCCGGCCGACGGCAGCGACAATGGCGTACGCTATCCGGCGCCGCGCGGCACCAGCCGCCAAGTCTATGGCGCGCAGGTCTATGGCGCGCAGACCTATCCGCAGCAGCAGCCGCAGTATTACTACGACAACGGCAATCCGAGCTACGCGCAGCCGCGCTACTACCAGCCGCGTCAGTACTATCAGCCGCGTGGCTACTACACCTATCAGGACTGACCCTGTTCGGTTCTCGACCTGATCCCTGCAGCCGGATGCGACACCGTCGCCTCCGGCTGCAGTCTGTTTGAGGCCTGCTCACTCGGCGCTGGCGCGCTCGAGCGTGGCCGGCGCGGCATCAGCACTCGCCTGCCCGCGCGCGGCCGGTGCCCGCTTGCGACGCTGCACCAGATATTGGTCGGCGAGCACGCCGATCAGGATCACCGTGCCCATCACGGCGAAGTTCAGCGAGCTCGGAATGCCCAGCAGGTTGACCAGGTTCTGCAGCACCTGCAGCAGGATGGTGCCGAGCACGACGCCGATGATCGAGCCCTCGCCGCCGCGCAGCGAGCAGCCGCCGAGCACGGCCGCGGCGATGGCATAGAGCTCGTAGAACGAGCCGTGCACCGCCGGAGAGATCGAGCGGGTGTACATTGCGATCAGCACCGCGGCGAGCGCGGTCAGGCCACCGCAGATCACATAGGCTGCGATGGTGACGCGGTCCGAGCGGATGCCGGAATAGCGCGCCGCCTCCTCGTTCTTGCCGACCGCGTAGAAGTAGCGGCCATAGACCGAGCGGTGCAGAACCACCCAGGCGATGCCGGCGACGATCACCAGCGCCACGACGCTATGCGGCAGCGGGAAGCCGAGCACGTTGGTGCGGCCGGCGGCCAGCCATTCCAGGGTCGGAAAGCTCGCGCCATAGCCGAAGCCGGCAGTGGCGTCCTCGGTGTAATAGCGCGCGGCGCCACGGTAGATCAGCAGCCCGCACAGGGTCACGACGAAGGGCTGGATCCGCATCTTGGTGACCAGCGTGCCGTGGATCATGCCGATCGCCAGGCCGCCGGCGAGGATGATCAGCAGCGCGGCGATCCAGTCGATGTCGCGGTTGACGATCAGGTCGATGAACAGCACGCCGAGCAGCGCGATCACCGATCCCACCGCGAGCTCGATGCCGCCGACGATGATGACGAAGGCCTCCGCGATCGAGAAAATGCCGAACATGCCGACCTGGTTGGCGGTGTTGGAGAGATTGCCGACCAGCAGGAAGCGGGGATTGATGAAGGCCACGACGGCGCCGACCACCAAGATCAGGACCAGCAGGCTGAGATCTTTCTTCTGCACGGACGCCTCGCTCAGATGGTGTGGCCGACGGCGAGCTGCAGCACATTGTGCTCGCTGAACTCGCTGCGCGCCAGGAAGCCGGAAATTCTGCCTTCATGCATGACGGCGATGCGGTCGCTGACGCCGACCACCTCTTCCATGTCGCTCGAGATCATCAGGATCGCGACGCCCGCATCGGCGAGCCGCCGCAGCATGTCGTAGATCTCCTGCTTGGCGCCGACATCGATGCCGCGCGTCGGCTCGTCGAAGATCAGGACCTTCGGCCGCATCGACAGCCATTTGGCGAGCACGACCTTCTGCTGGTTGCCGCCGGACAAGGTGCCGACCTGCATCTTGACGTCGGGGGCGCGGATCTTGAGGCGCTCGCGCTGGCGGTCGGCATTGTCGGTCTCGCGCGACCTGTCCACCAGCCCCAGGCTGGCGTAGGAGGCGAGATCCGGCAGCGAGATGTTCTCGGCGATCGGAAAGTCGAGCAGCAGGCCGCAGCCCTTGCGATCCTCCGGAATGAGATAGATGCCGCGGTCGATCGCCGCACGCGGAGTCGAGATGCGGACGGCCTCGCCGTCGAGACTGATGCCGCCGGCCAGCAAGGGTTCGACACCGAAGATCGCGCGCGCGAGCTCCGTGCGTCCGGAACCGACAAGCCCGGCGAGACCGAGAATCTCCCCGCGCCGCAACTGCAGGCTCACGGCCTTTCGCGGATAGGTAGACGTGACGGCGTTGACGACGTCGAGCACGGTGGCGCCGGGCGGCGCGGCCGGCGGCACGTAGAGCGACCGCAGATCGCGACCGATCATCAGCCGGATCATCGCGGCCGGATTGAGCTCGCCACGCGTCAGCGTGCCGACCGTGCGGCCGTCGCGCAACACGACGGCCCGGTCGGCGCATTGCACCACCTCGTTCAGGCGATGGGTGATGAAGATGACGCTGACGCCGTCGGCCTTCAGGCCGGCGATGACCTGCATCAGCCGCTCGGTCTCCGACAAAGTGAGGCTCGAGGTCGGTTCGTCCATGATGACGCAGCGCGCGTTGAGCGACAGCGCCTTGATGATCTCGACCAGTTGGCGCTGCGCCAGCGACAGCTCAGCGAGCGGCGTGTCCGGCGCGAAATCGGCCCCGAGCCGATCGATGAGCGGCCGCACCTTGGCGCGCAGCGTGGCGCGGTCGATCAGCCGCAACGGGCCGCCAAAGACCGGCTCGCGGCCGATGAACACGTTGCCGGCGACATCGAGATTGTCGAACAGGTTCAGTTCCTGGTGCACGAAGGCGATGCCGGCCGCGATCGCATCCGTCACGGTGTAGCTGGTCCGGTCGACGCCATCGATGCGAATCGTGCCGCTGCTCGGCGTGACCACGCCGCCGAGCACGCGCATCAGTGTGGACTTGCCGGCGCCGTTCTCGCCGAGCAAAGCGATCACCTCACCGGGGGCGACCGAGAGGCTGACGTGGTCGAGGGCGACCACGCCAGGATAGGTCTTGCCGATGTCGATCAGTTCGAGGAAGGGCCCGGACACGCCGGCCGCCGCGCTACTTTTTCAGCATCTGCTTCATCTGCGCCATGAAGTCGTCGACGTTGGACTTGTCGATGACCTTGCCGGGCACGATGATGATGCCGTTCGCGGGAACGCCGGACTTGTCGCCCTGGACGACCTTCGCCATCAGCTTCATGCCCTGATAGCCCCACTCATAGGGCTGCTGCACGACGGTGCCCTCGATGGCGCCGTCTTTCACGCCGCCGAGCGTGATCGGATCCTCGTCGAAGCCGATGATCTTGATCTTGCCGAGCTTGCCGGCCTCCTTCAGCACCTCGTAGATGCGCGGGGTGTTGTAGGAGTAGAAGCCGACCAGGCAGCTGACGTCCGGCATCGCCGCCAGGATGTCTTCGACATTGCGCTTGGCGCGGGTCTGGTCGATCTCGTCGCCGCGCACGTCGACCAGCTCGACCTTCGAGCCCTTGATCGTTTCCTTGACGCCCTCGATGCGCTCGCGCGCATTGTCGGCGCCCAGCAGGCCGACGAAGCCGACGCATTTGCCGCCATTCGGCAGCGCCTTCAGCATCATCTTGCCGGCGTCCTTGCCGAGTTCGGTGTTGGAGGAGCCGATATAGGCGATGCGCTTCGATTGCGGCGCGTCGCTGTCGGTGGTGAACAGCACCGTCTGCCCGGCGATCTTGTTGAGATGCTCGGTCTGGTTCTTCGGATCGACGGCGCTCACCATGATCCCGGCGGCGCCGGCCGCGACGAGGTCATCGAGCATCCGCTGCTGCACGGCAGCCGCCGCCTGTTCCGGATATTTGAGCTGCAGGGTGTAATCGGGCAGTTCGCCCTGCGCCTTCTTCAAGCCGGCTTCCGCAATCTTCCAGAAGTCGGACGCGCCGTTGACCACGAAGGCCAGCGCCTTCTTGTCGGCCGCCCCGGCCGAGCCCACACCGAGCGCCATTGCCAACAGAGCAGACGCACCGGCCATCCAAAGACGCTTCATCGAACCCCTCCCATGTAAGCCAGCCTGCTTGGTGCGGCCGGTGTTTTGGTACTTACGAGTCTATCGCTTGCCCAAGACGATGCCGGCTCGGACAGGACGGCAATTTGCCGTTCGGACGCTGCCCGCATCAAAAGGCCGACGATAGGCCTCAATGAGGGGCGCACCTCAGGTAGCATGGTGATGACCGGCACGCAACAGATGTCAGAGTCAATCAGGGAATTCCATGTTCTGCGCTGCAAAATTGAGGAGCGAGGATAGCATCGGCAAAAAGGCCTGCAGCAGCACAATGCTTCGGTCCGCTCGGTCGAGGCGCGCACCTCTTTTCGTCGTCGCGATGGACGGGAGACCGGTTCAAGCGCGCAACGCGCAGCTGCGCACGTGCTATCGGAGCCCAACCGCCTCTGAGATCGAGTTGCTTTGCGGCGTTTCCGGCTGTTCGAACAACTCACGACAAAGGCTTGCGATGCCGTGACCTTTCGGCCGCACCTTGCGGAGGTTGGAGACCGTGCCGGGCTGGCCAAATTGACTCGCCGCATCGGCTTCGTATTGTGGCCGCATATGTCCCGATTTTTCACACAAAGGCCTCTTGGATGACGCGTGAACAGATTTCGGAATTTTGCGTCGCTTCGCTCGCCAAGACCCTCCGGCTTCCCCCCGATCGCATCGACACGATGAGCAAGTTCAGCCGGCTCGGGCTGGATTCGGCGATGGTCGTCTACGTCATGATGGAGCTTGAAGAGAAGCTGGGCATCGAATTGTCGATGGACGACTTCTACGACTATCCGACCATCGACGAGCTGTCGCGCCAGCTGGCGGGACGCACCGCGGCCCGGCCCGCCGCATAGGCGCCGGCACGGCACGAGCGATGGACGCTTTCAGTTCGCTGGTCGCGCTGCTAGAGGCCCGCGCTCATGCGCAACCCGACGACCGGGCGTATCTTTTCCTCAACGACCGCGGCGCCGAGGAAGCAAGCCTCACCTTCGGTGAACTCCACGCCAAGGCCCGCAGGCTGGCGGCGCGGCTCGCCGACCAGGCGCAGCCCGGCGACCGCGCGCTCTTGGTGTTTCCGCCGGGCCTCGAATTCTTCGTGGCGTTCTTCGGCTGCCTGATCGCGGGACTGATCGCCGTTCCCATGATGATGCCGCGGCGGTTGGGCGCGCGCGATGCGAGCGGCGCGATCATCGCCGATTGTGCGCCGACGCTGGCCCTGAGCAGTGCCGCCTTCGCGCTACGCGGCGATCTGCAGGACCGCTTCGCCCGCGACGGCCTGCGCTGGCTGGCCGTCGATCTCGCGTCGCCGGATGATACCGTCGCCGTGCCGGCGCATCGCATCGAGACCGAGGACATCGCCTTCCTGCAATACACCTCCGGCTCGACGTCGGAACCGAAGGGCGTCGCGGTGAGCCACGCCAATTTGCTGGCCAATTCCGAGATGATCCGGCTCGCGCTCGGCAACACCAGCCAATCGACCTACGTCAATTGGGTGCCGCTCTATCACGACATGGGGCTGATCCTGAACGCGCTGCAGACGCTCTATGTCGGCGCGCAGTGCGTGCTGATGGCGCCGAACGCGTTCACCCAGCGGCCGTTGAACTGGCTGCGCGCGATCGGGCGTTACGGCGCGGAGGTCGCCTGCGGTCCCAATTTCGGCTACGACCTCTGTGTCGCGCGCTACCGCGCCGAGCAGATGCAGGACGTGGATCTCTCGGGCTGGAAGGTGGCGCTGAACGGCGCCGAGCCGGTGCGCGCCGAGACGCTGCGTCGCTTCGCCGAGACCTTCGCTGCGCATGGCTTCGCGCCGGGCACCCTTTACCCGGCCTATGGCATGGCCGAGGCGACGCTGCTCATCTCTGGTGGACGCAGAGGCGCAGGGGCGGTGCTCCGCGACGTCAGCCATCGCGCGCTGCAGGCACACCATGCGACAACACCGGCCGCGCCCGACGACGTCAGGACGATCGTCGGCTGCGGCCGCGCCCTATCAGGCGAGCGGATCGCAATCGTCGATCCGGAAACCCGCGCGAAGCTCGCACCTGACCAAGTCGGCGAAATCTGGGTGAACGGCCCGAACGTCGCCCGCTCCTACTGGCGCAATGCGGCGGCGACGAAAGCGGATCTCCGCGCGACCATCGACGGTGATCAAGACCGCGCGCTGTGGCTGCGGACCGGCGATCTCGGCTTTCTCGATGCCGAGGGCGAGCTGTTCATCACCGGCCGCATCAAGGATCTCCTGATCATCAGGGGCGTTAATCACTACCCCCAGGACATCGAGGCCACCGTTCAGGCCACCGCCCCGGCGCTGCGGCCGAACTGCGGCGCGGCGTTTTCGGTGCCGGATGAGGACGGCAGCGAAACGCTCGTTGTCGTTCAGGAGGTCGAGCGCACCGAGCGCAAGCGCATCGACATCGAGGAACTTGCGGGCTTGATCCGCGAGCGCGTCACCGAGGCGCACGAGGTGTTCGCGCGGCATGTCGTGCTGATCCACCCCGGGCAATTGCCGAAGACCACCAGCGGCAAGATCCAGCGGCGGCGCGCGCGGCAGCTGTGGCTCGATGGTGAGCTGCAGCCGCTCGATTCGTGACGGCGTTCAGAAATCGATCCGCGCCGCCGCGCCGTCCCTGATGCTCGCGATGATCCCGTCATTGACGCGGCGCGCGATGGCGGAGCGGTAGTGGATGTGGTCGAGGAAATTCGCTGGATTGCGCGTCAGCGCGTTGTCGACGCGAAAATCGATCAGATTGCTGTGCGCGCGCCCCGAAACCAGCTGCCGGAAGGCGGCGTTGCAGGCCTCGCGCTCGCGCGCCGCACGGCTCCCCGGCGTGGGCAGGATCGTATGGAAGTTCGGCGGGACCACCAGGACCACGGACGTTTCGGCCGGCACGCCGCGAATGAGCCGGTTTAGGCGCTCGGCAAGCGGGAAGGACGTGCTGATCGCTTCATCGTCGCGCGGCGCGGGAGGCTGCGGCACGTCGGCGGGCGCCTGCGTGCCCGGCGGATAGTCGATCTCGTAGTCGCTGTAGCCATCGGGCCGCTCAGGCGCGCGCAATCCGCGCCATATCTTGATGCGGCGGATGGCAAGGTCGATGGCCCGCCAGTTGAACAGATGCGCGGTGTAGCGCAGCGCGCTGCCGTCATACAGCCAATAGGGGAACGTGTCGTTGGCAGCGATCGCGTCCTGATGCGCGCACCAGGGATCATCGATGACGACGACCAGCGCGCGCGGCTTGGCATGATGGCGAAGGAAGAAGCCGAGCACGGCGAGCTGTGCCTGCGGCGGCGCTCCGGACACGAACAGCTGCACGAAGCGCGATCCGGTCGCGGCCGACAATGTGTCCGGCCTGATGAGTTGCGCGGTGGAGTTACCGATAACAGCGGAATCGAAATCGGGATCGCGAGCGCGGCTCACCTGCCCCGTCGGCGTCCAGCTGTCGCCGGTGCCCTTGATGCCGAGCAGGCCGAACCGGCCGCTGTCATAGGGATCGATTGCGACCATCAGCGCCAGCACCAGCAGTGCGCCGCCGCCGAGCGCGGCGAGAAACGCGGCGATGCAGCGTTCCCAGATCGCCGACGCGACGGCGTCAGAACTTGAAGTAGATGAACTCATGAACGTCGCGTTCTCCAAGTTCGATCAACAACGCCAGGACGGCGACACCCAGCAGCACCGCCAGGCCCACATTCGGGCGGCGCGTCAGGCGCGCGGCGACGTCCTGGCTGGCCGGCAGCAGCACCGCGGCCAGGGTGGGAATCACGATCGGTAGCAGCCGCACGCCGCGCTCGACCGGCGGCAGCGAGGCCAATCCCTGGAACACGTGCCACGCCGCCTCGACCGATCCGGCGCGGAAGATGACGCCGGTGCCGAGCACGACGAGGAAGGTGAGCAGCCAGCCGAGCACGGCCGGCAGGCGCGGGCCGAACCGGCGCCACAGTGCGCAGACGACCACGGCCACGCCGTGCAGCGTGCCCCACAGTACGAAGCTCCAGCTCGCGCCATGCCACAGGCCGCACAGGACCATCGTGATCAGCATGGCGGCGAAATACTGCACGGCGAACAACCGCCGCGGCAGCACGCGCGCATTGACCATCGGGCGGAACACGTAATCGCGCAGGAAGGCCATCAGCGTCATGTGCCAGCGCTGCCAGAAGTCCTGCATGTTGGTGGCGCGCAGCGGCGCGTCGAAGTTGAACGGCAGTCGGACGCCGAACAGCAGGCCGAGCCCGATGGCGATGTCGGAATAGCCGGCGAAATCGTAGAAGATCTGCACCGAGACGAAGGCCGCGAGCCAGGCATCACCGGCCGGCAACGGACCGGTCGCCGCCTGCGCGTAGATCGGATCGAGCAAACGAGCGATCCGGTCGCCGAACATGATCTTCTCGATCAGCCCACCGACGATGAAGACGATCCCGAGAAAAAAGCGCTGCTGCCAGCCGGGCGCATAGATACGCTGGCCGAACTGCTCCATCACCTCCGACCAGCGCGCGAGCGGTCCGGCGATCGCCTGCGGGAAGAAGGCGATGTAGAGCGCATAGCGATCGAGCGCGGTCAGCGGCGCCTTTCCGGCGCGCAGATCGGTGAGATACATGATGTGATGAAAGGTGAAGAACGAGATCCCGAGCGGCAGCGCCAGCTGTAGCGGCTGGAAGCCGTGACCGATCAACAGGTCGAGATTGGCGACGGCGAAATCGGCGTATTTGAACAGGCCGAGCAGCGCGAGATTGGCGATGATCGCGCAGGTGAGAATGCCCTTCACCTTGAAACGGGCGAACAGCCGCGCGGCGAGCCAATTGCCGGTGATGGAGGCAATCAGCAGCAGTAGGAACGGCGGATCGCCATAGCCGTAGAACGCGAGCGACAGGCCGATCAGGACCGGCATGCGCAAGGCCGGATACGGATCGGCCATGCGCGCCAGCACGATCGCAACCGGCAGGAACACCAGGAGAAACGCATAGCTGTTGAACAGCATCAGCCGGCGCGGCTCCGCCTGTCCCGCCTCGGACCCAATCGATGACGGTCAGCCATGCCCGTAATCGGCGGCGGCCTCGGACGCCGGCATCGTCATCCGCGCGGCGATCTTCTCCGGCGCGGGGACCTTGACGTTCCAGGCGAGACCTGCGGCCTCGAGTGCCCTGATGAACAGGAAGCCGAGGTCGAATTCGGACCAGCGCAGGCCGAACGCCGCCGAATAGGGAAAGGCGTGATGATTGTTGTGCCAGCCTTCACCCCAGGCAAGCCACGCCATCAGCCCGAGATTGCGGCTGTTGTCGCCGCGGGTCTGGAAGGGCCGGCTGCCGAGCATGTGATTGAGCGAATTGATCGCCGACATCGTCTGCTCGACCACGAACATCCGGACGACGCCGCCCCACAGGAAGCCGGTGAGCACGCCCCACAAGCTCTGCGAGATCAGCCCGCCCGCAAGTGCGGGAAGCGCGAGCCCGAGCAGCACCCACGCATAGTAGTACCCGTTGACTTTGACCCAGCTGCGCTGCGCGATCAGATCGGGCACGTAATGCGCGACGTTGGGATAGTCGTGCTCGACCATCCAGGTCAGCTGGGCATGAACGAGCCCGCGCAAGCGCCCGCGCCAGCCATCGCCGTGCAGGTTCGGTGAATGCAGGTCGCCATCGTGATCAGACAGTTCGTGATGCCGGCGATGCATGGCCGCCCAGGAGATCATCGGTCCCCTGCCCGCCATCGAGCCCATGATGATCAGGAGATTGCTCACCCAGCCCGCCGTCGCAAACGCGCCGTGCGTGAACAGGCGGTGATAGCCGACGGTCAGGCCGAGGCCTGTGATCAGCCACATCACCGCGAACAGGCCGAGCTCCATCGCCCCGATCGGCCGCACGAGCAGCAGCGCAAGTGCCACCAGGGTACCTACGAAGGGCAGAACGTCGAACAGGATGAAGTGGCGTCGCTGCAGCCGGTGCAGATGTCGGCCCCTGAGCACTCGATTGTCGCGCATGGCCATCCGAAAGATAAATCAAACAATGCACGGCAGAGTACACGCTCCGCGGCATGCTGCAACCGCGAGACGGGTCCCGTTCACAAGGAGGCCGGGATGTGTGGCGGAAGCGCCGCTATTCCCCGTCGCGCAGCCGGCGGTACACCGCACCGAGAATGTTGGAGTAGTCGTCGGTCCAGACCCGCTCGCCGTCGGTCGGCTCGGTCTCGGTCCATTTGGGAGACGAGGCCAGCTTGCCGACATCGGCGTCCTCGCGGGCGCTGACGACGACGTCGGTCGAGAAGATGTACTCGTCGTCGCGGCCGGAGTCCTCGTTGTACACCCAGCTCTTCAGATCGTTGGCATCGGCGATGCCGACGACGACGCTCTCGAGTTCGAGGTGGCGATTGGAGACATGCATCGCCACGGCGCCCTGCGGCGCCAGCTTGGCCTTGTAGATCGCCATCGCCTCTTCGGTGGCGAGATGGATCGGGATCGCATCCGAGGAATAGGCGTCGACGATGATGAGGTCGTAGACGCCATCCGGCTCCTTGGCGAAGGTCAGACGGGCATCGCCGATCACGGGCTTGAAGTCGGGCGCGCAGTTCCTGATGTAGCTGAAATATTTCGGATCGCTGGCGGTATCGACCATGGTCTGGTCGATCTCGAAATACTTCCAGTCCTCGCCCGGCTCGGCGGCGCAGGTCAGCGTGCCCGCGCCGACGCCGATCACGGCAACCTTGATCGGCCCGCCCTTGCGCTCGCGGATGGCGGTGATGGCACGGCCGATGCCGCCGTCCTTGTGGTAGTAGGTGATCGGCTCGGGACGGCCGGTCACCTTGGAGCCGTCGGCGTTGAGATATTTCTGCGCGCCGTGGATCGTGGTGCCGTGCATCAGCACGTGATAGTGGCCGTCGGAGGTGACCACGATCTTGTGCACGCCGAAGAAGCTGCGCACCGTCTCGACGCGGCCGTCATCGGCCGGATAGGCGCGGATCAGCACCAGCGCGAGCGCGGCGGTGGCGAACAGCTTCCAGCGGCCGCCGTTCAAGAGTAGCGCGAGCAGCGCCGCGAGCACGCCGACGGCCCCCGCGACCCAGACGCGATGATCCTCAAGATAGGTCGTGACCTTGCCGGTCATACCGGCCGGCGCCAGCAGCGCAATCGCGATCACCGCCAGCAGGATCCAGTACCAGCGCGTGATCTTGGGCAGGCGCTCTTTGGCCGTGGGGCGGCACAACGCCGCCAGCGCGAGCAGGATCGGATATTCGGCGACCCAGGAGAAGGTGAAGGGCGCGATCAGGCCTGCGAACAGGCCGCCGATCATGCCGCCGAACGACAGCGCGACATAGAAGCCGGTCAGATATCTCGCCGGCGGCCGCGTGCGTGCGAGTTCGCCATGGCAGGCCATCGCGATGATGAAGAAGCAGAGCTGGTGGCCGCCGAGCGTCAGCGCCAGGTTCTGCTCGCCGCCGAAGGCGAGCAGCACGACGACGCCGGCGATCGCCAGCGGCTGCAGCGCCAGCATCCATTTGTGCGGCAGCAGCGGCCGAGACTGGAACACCAGCACCCAGGTGAGCAGGTACAGCGACAGCGGCAGCACCCACAGCAAGGGTGCCGCGGCGACGTCGGTGGAGATATGCGCGGTCACGGCGATCAGCAGGCCCGACGGCACCGCGGCCAGGAAGATCCAGCGCAGCCGAAGCAGCCAGCGCGGCGCAGGCGCGTCACTGACGTCGTTCTGCAGCAGGCTCGCGACCGTCACCGGCGAGCGCAGCAGCAGCACGCCGCAGCCGGCGATCAGCGCGATCAGCAGACCGTAGCCGCCGGCCCAGATCAGGTTCTGCGTGCGCAGGCTGAAGATCGGCTCGACCAGCAGCGGATAGGACAACAGCGCCAGGAAGCTGCCGATGTTCGAGGAGGCATAGAGAAAATAGGGATCTGGCCCTGAAGGATGCCCCGTGCGCACGAACCAGGCTTGCAGCAGCGGATTGTTGGCGGCGAGCGCGAAGAACGGCAGGCCGATCGAGGCCGCGAACAGGCCGAGCAGCCAGACCGCGTAGCCCGAGGTCGGCGGATCGCCCCAGTGGCCGGCGATCGACAGCGGCAGGCTGAGCAGCGCGAAGCCGAGCAGCAGCAGATGGATCGCCACGGGGATCACACGGCTGCGCAACTGCGTCAGGAAGTGGGCATAGGCGTAGCCCGCCAGCAGCAGCGCCTGGAAGAACACCATCGCCACCGACCACACCGCCGGCGAGCCGCCGAGCCGCGGCAGCACCATCTTGGTGAACAGCGGCTGCACCGAGAACAGCAGCAGCGCGCTGACGAAGATAGCGGCGGTATAGACCACGAGCACCAGCCGGTTGCGGGCGGCGGACGGCTGGGCGACGGCGGCGGACGAGGCGATTGAGGTCATGACAACTCCAGCAGCGGCGCGCCCGGCATCGGAGACGAGGAGCCGGACCGCCGCGTGCAGACGACACATAGCGGATCGGGGGGCGGTATGGCGAGGCGCTGCGGCAAAACCGAGTTCCCCTTGACGCGGCGGCGATCCGGGGCGACAGCACCCGTCGAGGTTCCTGGCAGGCGGCTCCCGCCGGTCATTAATCAGGGCTGTTTGAAGCTGACATGAACGAAACCGACGTGATCATCATCGGCGCGGGCCATAATGGCCTGACCTGTGCGGCCTATCTGGCGATGGCCGGCCTGCGCGTGCATGTGGTCGAACGCCGCAAGGTGGTCGGCGGCGCCGCCGTCACCGAGGAGTTTCATCCGGGCTTCCGCAACTCCGTCGCCTCCTACACGGTGAGCCTGCTCAACCCGCGCGTCATCGCCGATCTCAAGCTGCATCAGCACGGGCTCGAGATCGTCGAGCGGCGCGCGCAGAACTTCCTGCCCTCTCCCGACGGCCGCTATCTCCTGACCGGCGAAGGCCGCACGCAGGCCTCCGTCGCCCGCCTCAATCCTCGCGATGCGGAGATGATCGGCCCGTTCTCGGCGCGGCTCGAGGCGATCGCGGACGTGCTGCGCAGCCTCGTGCTGCGCGCGCCGCCCAATCTCGTCGGTCAATTCGGCCTGCCCGCGATCCGCGAGGCCTTCAACGCGCTCGGCACCGCCAACACGCTGCGCGCCTTGTCGCTGGAGCAGCAGCGCGACCTGCTCGACCTGTTCACGCGCTCGGCCGGCGAGATGCTGGACGAGATCTTCGAGACCGACCTGGTGAAGGCGCTGTTCGGCTTCGACGCCATCGTCGGCAATTATGCCAGCCCCTACGCCGCCGGTTCGGCCTATGTGATGCTGCATCACGCCTTTGGCGAGGTGAACGGCAAGAAGGGCGTCTGGGGTCACGCCATCGGCGGCATGGGCGCGATCACCCAGGCCATGGCGCGCAGCCTCAAGGAGCTCGGAACGCTCGTCGAGGTCGACTGCGGCGTGCGCGAGGTGATCGTCGAACGCGACCGCGCTGTCGGCGTCGTGCTGGATGACGGCCGCTCGCTTCGCGCCCGCTATGTCGCCGCCAACGTCAATCCCAAGCTGCTCTATACGCGGCTGGTGCCGACAGGCGCCCTGCCCGAGGCTTTTCTGAGCCGCATCCGCAACTGGCGCAACGGCTCAGGCACCTTCCGCATGAACGTGGCGCTGAGCCGCCTGCCCTCGTTCAGCGCCCTCCCGGGCGACGGCGACCATCTCTCCGCCGGCATCATCCTGGCGCCTGGCCTCGGCTACATGGACAAAGCCTATCTCGACGCGCGCGCCCACGGCTGGAGCCGGGATCCCGTGGTCGAGTTGCTGATCCCCTCGACGCTCGATCCAACGCTGGCCCCTGCCGGCCAGCACGTCGCCAGCCTGTTCTGCCAGCATGTCGCGCCGGAGCTGCCGGATGGCCGCTCCTGGGACGATCACCGCGACGAGGTCGCCGACCTCATGATCGCAACCGTCGATCGTTACGCCCCGGGATTTGCCGCCAGCGTCATCGGCCGGCAGGCGCTGTCGCCGCTGGACCTGGAGCGGCAGTTCGGCCTCCTCGGCGGCGACATCTTCCACGGTGCGCTGACGCTGAACCAGCTGTTCTCGGCCCGGCCGATGCTCGGACACGCCGATTATCGCTCGCCGCTGAAGGGACTCTACCACTGCGGCTCGGGCAGCCATCCCGGTGGCGGCGTCACCGGTGCGCCGGGGCACAATGCGGCGCAGGCGCTTCTGGCCGACCATCGCGGGCTGTTCGGCTGAGGACAACCGGTGGATAGGCTGTGCACAGAGCTGCGGAAACGCGGTGAACGGGCGACGGCCAATCCTGCGGGCGCCTTGTTCGCAAACCGGTGGATATCCCTGTGAAGAATTTGGGTATTCGCTGTCGACAAGGTGCCAACAACAGAAAACCGGGCCAAGGGCCCGGTTTTCGAGAACGCCGCGCTCGGCCGAAAAATTACTTCAGCGAGGTATTGATCGATTCGAACTTGCTGCTCAGCGAGGAGCCCAGCCCGTTGACGGCGGCGATGATCGCCAGGGAAATGCCCGCCGCGATCAGGCCGTACTCGATGGCGGTGGCGCCGGAGTCATCGCGCAAGAACTTCAAGAAAAGCATCTTCATCTGAACCTCGTTTCCCAACCCGGGAACCGAGGACAGCCGGTTCCCAACGCGGGAACCCTAAGCGCTCAAAACCTAAAGTTGGTATAATTTGCCGCAGGCAAGTTGCGGCGTTATTTGCGCCAATTGCGGCGCGACTTTTAGCCGAGTTATTCCGAAGCCAAAATACAACCGTTGGCTGCGCCTGCCGGAGGCATTTTGGGGCATAAGGGCTTGCGCTCGCGGTGAGATTGCTTAACCACGCCGTGAAATCAGCCGGAACCCGCTTCATGACCTCAGCCCTGACGCCCGCGACCCACAAGGCCAGCTTCACCGTGCCGGATGAAGCGACCGCGCGTCCGGCGGTGGACGTGCTGACGGAGGTGTTCTTCGAGGGCGACGCGGCCGTTGCCGCCTTCGAACGGCCGGACGGCCGCTGGGACGTCACGGTGCACTTCGCCGACCCGCCCGACCAGGACTTGGTCCGAGAGCTCGTCGGCGGGGCCGCCGGCGCCGAGGCGGCGCAAAGTCTCAGCTTCGAAGTGGTCGAGGCCAAGGACTGGGTGAAAGCCAGCCTGGACGACCTGGTTCCAGTGCCAGCCGGCCGCTTCCTGGTCCATGGCAGCCATGACCGGGCGCGCGTTCCGGCCAACAAGCTCGGAATCGAGATCGAGGCGGCGCTGGCGTTCGGCACCGGGCATCATGGCACGACGCGCGGCTGCCTGCTGCTGCTCGATCACGTGCTGAAGGCACACGCTCCGCGGCGGGTGCTGGACCTCGGCACGGGAACCGGCGTGCTGGCGATCGCCGCGGCCAAGGCCACGCATCGCCCTATCCTGGCAAGCGACATCGACGCGCCCTCCGTCGTCGTGGCGCGCGAAAACGCCCGCCTCAATGGCGCAGGTCCGCTGGTACGCGTGATCCGCGCCACCGGCTTTGCCGCGGCGGATTTTGCCCATCAGGGTCCGTTCGATCTCGTGCTCGCCAACATCCTGGCCAATCCGCTGCGGCAGCTGGCCTCCCCCATGCAGCGCCATCTGGCGCCCGGCGCCTTCGTCATCCTCTCCGGCCTGCTGACCCCGCAGGCGCGCGCGGTCGCCGCCGCGTATCGCGCGCGCGGACTGGTTCCGATGCGGCACTTGAAGATCGAAGGCTGGAGCAGCCTGCTGCTCAGGAAGCAGCAGCACTGAAGGGATGAGATCACGTCGCGACCAGCCGGCGGGCTGATCATCGGAAGACGAGCGCAATTACGTCTTCGGTTGACCGCCCGGCTGCGGGCGCTGGTCTGATGCGGCGCGCGCCCCGCGTCGGATGCGAGGTTCGACCAGACGGTTGACGAGTTCAGCCAGCGCGCTGCGCGGCTTCTGGACGGGTACGGTGGCCGCAGCCGGAGGCGTCGGCGCCGAAAGTTTTTCGAAGGTAAAAGCAGGCATTGTGCATCCCCTCGCCGTTGAGTTGAGGCACTCCCCGGATTGCGCGACCGTGGATGATCATTACGATCTTGGTCGTCTGATCCGCACGTTTCCTCGCCGCATCTCTTTCGGATGACCGGCATAAGACAGCAAATCTTTTTGCACAGGCGAATGCAAGGAGATTCTTCGTGCACTGCACCGCTGCGTGGTGGAGTATCCGCCGCAGTCGAGATTCACGCCTAAAGTATGAGACCGATGTTCGAAGCTCTGTTCCAGACGTTCGAAGAACCCGAAACCGGCGTGGCGCTGACGGCGCGACTGGCCGCGCTCCGCGAGGAGCTGGCGCAGCGCAAGCTCACCGGCTTCATCGTGCCGCGCGCCGACCAGCAGCAGAACGAATATGTGCCGCCCTCCGAGGAGCGGCTGGCGTGGCTGACCGGCTTCACCGGCTCGGCGGGCCTTGCGATCGTGCTGCCGCAGGAGGCCGCGATCTTCGTCGATGGTCGTTACACCTTGCAGGCCGGCAAGCAGGTCGACGGCAAGGCATGGCGCGTGGAATCGCTGATCGAACCGCCGCCGGAAAGCTGGCTGAGCGCGCACCTGAAGACTGGCGACCGCATCGGCTTCGATCCCTGGCTGCACACCACCGCCGCCGCCGAGCGCTTCGCATCCGCCTGCACGAAGGCCGGCGCCGAGCTGGTGGCGGTCGAGAGCAATCCGATCGACAGCGTCTGGACCGAGCGCCCGCTGCCGCCGCTCGGCGCAGTGTCCATCCACGGCACGGAATTATCCGGCGAGACCGAAGCCGAGAAGCTCGACCGCATCCGCAAGGAGATCGAGCGGCTCGGCGTCGAGGCGCTGGTGCTCTCGGACTCACATAACGTCGCCTGGACCTTCAACATCCGCGGCGCGGATGTCTCGCACACGCCGCTGCCGATCTCCTATGCGCTGGTACCGAAGACCGGGCGCCCGACGATCTTCATCGATTCCCGCAAGCTGTCGAACCTCACCCGCGATCATCTCGAGCAGAACGCCGATGTGGCCGAGCCCGATGGGCTGACGCCGCGCCTGAGCGAGCTCGCGCAAACAGGTGCGACGATCGCGCTCGACAGCGCCACGGCGGCCGACGCGCTGACGCGGCTGATCCAGGGCGCGGGCGGCAAGCCGGTGCGCGGCGCCGATCCGGTCAGCCTGCTCAAGGCCGCCAAGAACACGGTGGAGATCGACGGCACGCGGCGGGCGCATCAGCGCGATGCCGTGGCGCTGGCGCGCTTTCTCGCCTTCATCGATCGCGAGGCGCCCCACGGCACGCTGACGGAGATCGACGCCGTCGAGGCGCTGGAGAGTTTTCGCCGCGACACCGGCGCGCTGAAGGACGTGTCGTTCCCGACCATCTCCGGCACGGGTCCCAATGGCGCGATCGTACACTATCGCGTCACCCGCAAGAGCAACCGCCGCATCATGCCCGGCGACCTGCTGCTGATCGATTCCGGCGCGCAGTATCAGGACGGCACCACCGACGTCACGCGCACCATCGCCGTGGGCACGCCCACCAACGAGATGCGCGACCGCTTCACGCGGGTGCTGCGCGGGCACCTGGCGATCGCGCGCGCGATCTTCCCTGACGGCACCACCGGCGCCCAGCTCGACACCCTGGCGCGGCAATTCCTGTGGCAGGCCGGCATCGATTTCGAGCACGGCACCGGCCATGGCGTCGGCAGCTATCTGTCGGTGCATGAGGGCCCGGCGCGGATTTCGAAACTCGGCACCACGCCGCTGAAGCGCGGCATGATCCTGTCCAACGAGCCCGGCTACTACAAGACCGACGCGTTCGGCATCCGCATCGAAAACCTTGAGCTTGTCGTGGCGAAGGAGGTGGCCGGGGCCGAGAAGCCGATGAACGGGTTCGAGGCGCTGACATTGGCGCCGATCGACCGGCGACTGATCGATGTCGCGATGCTGAGCGCCGAAGAACGCGCTTGGCTCGACGCCTACCACGCGAGGGTGCGCGAGACGATCCGCGCGGCGCTCGACGAGGCTGATCAGCTCTGGCTCGACCAAGCGACCGCCCCGCTCTAGCGTCGGCTCAGCAAGGCCTGCACAACCGGCGGACGGTCTGCCGCCGGGGGCGGCAGCATCTGCATCATCAGACGGCGGAGCGCGGAACAGCCGCCGCTGCGGGCATGGCCGCATGCGGAAACAGGCATTTCCGCGGCGCGGAAGGTCGCTACATTCGATCGTGTTCGAAACGATCTGAGCGACACTCCCGATGCATGGAATGATCAGCAGGCAGCCTGTGGCCGCGCCACCGCGCGCTGCTCCGTCGCGCACGCTGCTGATCCTGCTCGTCGTGATGACCGGGCTGGCGCCGATCTCGCTGTATCTGCTGGTGCCGGCGCTGCCGCTGCTGGCGACCACATTCGGATGCGACGCCTCGGTCGTGCAGATGACGGTGTCGTTCTACATGATCGGCATCGCGATCTCGCAGCTGCTGCTTGGACCGCTGTCCGACCGTTTTGGGCGACGCCCCGTGATGCTCGCGGGCCTCGCGCTCTCGATCGTCGCGAGCTTCGGCTGCATCTTTGCCGACACCTTGCCGCAACTGATCGCGGCGCGCTTCTTCCAGGCGCTCGGCGGCGCCAGCGGCATGGTGATCAGCCGCGCCATCATTCGCGATCTCTATCCACGCGAGCGCATCGGCGCGATGATCAGCCTCGTCGTCGCGGTCATGATGATCGCGCAGATGCTGTCGCCCTTGACCGGCGGACTGATCGAGACCGCGCTCGGCTGGCATGCGATCTTCTACGTCGTGGCCGCATTGTCGATCGCGATCGCAGCGGCGGTGACGCTCGCCCTGCCCGAGACCCGCCCTGCCCGGGTTCAAGGCGCGAGCTTCCGCCGCGACGTCGCTGATCTCGTCAGGAGCCGCGCCTTCCTCGGCTACATGCTGTGCCAGGTGCTGGCCTCGCAGATCATCTTCGCCTTCGCCGGCGGCGGACCCTACATCGTCGAGGTGCAGATGGGCCGTTCCTCGGCGGAATATGGCGCGTGGTTCGCAACAACGGGCTTCGCCTATTTCGTCGGGAATCTGTTCTGCGTGCGCTATGCGCCGCGCCACTCCCTCGACCGGCTGATCTGGTTCGGACTGGGATTGCAGCTCACGGGCGCGGCGCTCAACTTCACCTGGAGCATCTTCGGCTTCAATCAGGTGCCGTCGGTGCTGTTCGGCACGCAGATGCTGATCATGTTCGCCAATGCCGCCGTCATGGCCAACTCCGCGGCCGGCGCGATCAGCGTGCGGCCGGGCGCGGCTGGAACGGCGTCAGGCGCCATGGGCTTCCTGCAGATGGGCGTCGGCGCGCTGACGTCGCAGCTCGGCGCCTATCTCGGCGGCCATTACGCGAGCACGCTGCCGCTGACGTCGGCGATCCTGATGCTCTCGCTCGCCTGCACCGCCAGCATGATCTTCCTGGTCCCGCGCACGTCCGTGACGGTGACCAAGGAGCTGATCGAAGCTGCGGAAGAGGATGAGGCCGGGGTGATGTGAGTTCGGTGGCGACATCGCGATGTGAGCGTCCTCCCCCACGCGCCGTGAGGTCATACCCGAGCCGGTGACGGAGCCAGTACATAACAAACAAGCGGTGTCATGCCCGCGAAGGCGGGCATCCAGTACTCCGAGGCGCCTCGGTCAGACGACTGCTGCCTCTGGAATACTGGATCATCCGCCTTCGCGGATGATGACAGTTGTGGGTGTCGCGGACATCTTGCGCGACGACTGGCAGCGCGAAGCAGCTACTCCCCGATCAGCTGCAGCCACTCGTCCTCGGTCAGCACCTGCACGCCGTGCTTCTGCGCATCCTTGAGCTTGGAGCCCGCCCCGGGACCGGCGACGACATAGTCCGTCTTCTTCGAGACCGAGCCCGACACTTTCGCACCGAGCCGCTCGGCCGTGGCCTTGGCCTCGTCGCGGGTCATCTTTTCCAAGGTGCCGGTGAACACCACCGTCTTGGTCGCGATCGGCGAATTGCGCTTGGGCTTTTCGGCATCGAGGATCTTCACCTCGCGCGTCAGCCGCTCGACGATGCCGCGATTGTGGTCCTCGCCGAAATAGGCGGCGACGCTCTTGATCACGGTGTCGCCGATCTGGTCGAGCGCATCCATCTCGGCGATCGCCTCCTCGTCGGCAGCGGCGACCTTCAGGCACGCCTCGTGGAACGACTCCCACGAGCCATAGCCGCGCGCGAGCGCCAGCGCGGTGGTCTCGCCGACATGGCGCATGCCCAACGCATAGATGAAGCGCTCCAGCGCGATCTCGCGGCGCGCGTCGATGGCGTTGAAGAGATTGCGCACCGAGGTCTCGCCGTAACCCTCGACCTCCTCCAGCTTGAGCTTCGCGTTCCGCTTCTGCAGCGTGAAAATGTCAGCAGGCTCCTTGACCCACCCTTCATCGAAGAAGAACTGGATCTGCTTTTCGCCGAGGCCGTCGATGTCGAAGGCGCGGCGCGAGGCGAACAGCTTGAGGTGCTCGATCTTCTGATAGGGACAGGCGAACTCGCCGGTGCAGCGCGCGCGCGAGCCCTCCTCGCCGGCCGCGGTCTCCTCGCGCACGACGTCGGTGTGCAGCGGACACGGGCATTTTTTGGGGAAGTGGAATTCCTCGGCGTCCGCGGGTCGCTTGTCGATGAGGACGTCGACCACCTGCGGGATCACGTCGCCGGCGCGCTGGATCACGACGGTGTCGCCGATACGAATGTCGCGACCTTCGCGCAGCACCTCGCCCTTGTTGCCGATGCCCTTGATGTAATCTTCATTATGCAGGGTGACGTTCTGCACGATGACGCCGCCGACGCCGATCGGCTCCAGCTTGCCGACCGGCGTGAACGAGCCGGTGCGGCCGACCTGGATCTCGATGTCCTTGAGCACGGTCATGGCCCGCTCGGCCGGGAATTTGTGCGCGATGCCCCAGCGCGGCGTGCGCGAGACGAAGCCGAGCCGCTCCTGCCAGTCGATGCGATCCACCTTGTAGACGACGCCATCGATGTCGTAGTCGAGTTCGGCGCGCTTCTCCTCGATGGAGCGATGAAACGCGATCAGCTCCTCGAGGGAGTGACAGAGCCTGGTCAGCGGGTTGGTCGTGAAGCCGCAATGCTCGAACCATTTGATCATGCCGCTCTGCGTCTCCGCCGGCATCGCGCTCATCTCGCCCCAGGCATAGGCGAAGAAGCCGAGGGGGC
The DNA here is from genome assembly GCF_051168435.1 of Bradyrhizobium sp. HKCCYLR20261. Lineage (NCBI taxonomy): Bacteria > Pseudomonadati > Pseudomonadota > Alphaproteobacteria > Hyphomicrobiales > Nitrobacteraceae > Bradyrhizobium > Bradyrhizobium sp. HKCCYLR20261. Next base: position 87,008 of record NZ_JBNPUZ010000013.1, on the reverse strand, counting down.
GCGACGCGGTGATCGTCGGATCCTTCTGGCGCAGCGAGCCGGCGGCGGAGTTGCGCGGATTGGCGAAGATGGTGTCGCCGGCCTCCTTCTGCCGCTCGTTGAGCGCGAGGAACGCCTGCTTGGTCATGTAGACCTCGCCGCGCACCTCGCAGATGTCAGGCAGATTGCGGCCGTGCAGCTTCTGCGGCACGTCCTTCAGGGTGCGGATATTGGCGGTGACGTCCTCGCCCTCCGCACCGTCGCCGCGGGTCGCCGCAGTGACAAGCTCGCCGCCTTCGTAGCGCAGCGACATCGACAGCCCGTCGATCTTCGGCTCGGCGGAGAAATCGATGCGGTCATCATCGGCGAGCTTGAGGAACCGCGCGATGCGGCCAACGAAGTCGCGCACGTCCTCTTCCGCGAAGGCATTGTCGAGCGACAGCATCGGGACCGCATGCCGGACCTTCTTGAAGCGGCCCGAGGGTGCTGCGCCCACCTTCTGCGACGGCGATTCGGTGCTGACCAACTCGGGAAAGCGCGTCTCGATGGCGTTGAAGCGGCGGCGCAGCTCGTCATAGGCCGCGTCCGAAATCTTCGGCGCGTCGTCCTGGTAGTAGAGCCTGTCGTGGGTTTCGAGCTCCAGCGCCAGCCGCTTCCATTCCACCTTGGCCTGCGCCTTGGTGAGATCGGCGACGTCGATGGGCGTCTTGGGTTTGGCTGTCTTGGGCATGCTGTGCGCTGTCTGCTCGTCAAATTCAGGACGGCCCGAAGGCCGTCCGCGATGACGGTTTACACAATGCGCGCGCCGGAGCCAAAAGCGATCGGCTCGTTCCTCGATACCTACGCCGCCGCGGCTTCCAGCAGCCGGTCAGCGGCGGCGCGGGCTTCGGCGGTGACCTCGGCGCCGGCCAGCATGCGGGCGATTTCCTCACGGCGGTGCAGGGTGGCAAGCGTATTGACGCGGGTGACGACGCGCTTGCCGCGGTCGAGCGCGTCCTTGGAGATCAGGAGATGCTGGTCGGCTCGCGCCGCGACCTGCGGGGCATGGGTGACGGCCATGACCTGGACGCCGTGCGCGAGCCGCGCCAGACGGGCGCCGATGGCGTCCGCCACCGCGCCGCCCACGCCGGTGTCGATCTCGTCGAACACCAGGGTCGGCGCCGAGCCGCGGTCGGAGAGCACCACCTTGAGCGCCAACAGGAACCGCGACAGCTCGCCGCCCGAGGCGACCTTCATCATCGGGCCCGGCCGTGTTCCCGGGTTGGTCTGGACCCAGAACTCGACGCGGTCGATACCCTCCGGCCCCGGCGCATCGGCGTCGCTGTCGACCTGGGTCATGAACTTGGCGCGTTCGAGCTTGAGCGGACCGAGCTCGGCATGAACCGCCCGGTTCAGCTTCTCCGCTGACTTGGTGCGGGCTGCCGAGAGCTTGGCGGCAGCCGCCGCATAGCGCCCGTCTGCCGCAGCCGCCGCGGCCTCGAGCTTCTTCAACTGCTCGGCACCGGCATCGATCAGCACGACGTCGGCGGCATATTTGGCGGCCAGCGCCGCGAGCCCATCCACGGGCGTGGAGTATTTGCGCGCGGCGGCGCGCAGCGCGAACAGTCGCTCCTCAATGCGCTCCAGCTCCAGCGGATCGAAATCGGTCGCCGCCAGTGCCGCGGTCAGATGCTGGTCGGCCTCCTCCAGCGCGTTGATGGCGGCATCCATGGCCTTCACCGCCGGCTCCACCAGCGCCGGCGAGCTCACCGCACGTCGCTCCAGGCGCCGCACAGCGGCCGCCAGCGCTGCGATCGGCGACTGGTTGCCGCTGACGGCGTCCTGGGCGTCACGCAAATCGCCCGCGATCTTCTCGCCCTGCATCATCGCCGTGCGACGGGCAGCAAGCTGCGTCTCCTCGCCCTCCTTGGGCGCCAGCTTCTTCAGCTCGTCCGAGGCATGCCGCAGATAGTCGGCCTCGCGCGCCGCGCGCTCCATGCCGGCGCGGTGCTGGTCGAGCGCCGTGACGGCGGTCCGGCGCGCGGCCCACAGCGTCTCGACACCCGCGACATCCTTTTCCAGCCCGGCGAAGGCATCCAGCAGACGGCGGTGGGTGGCGGCATCGACCAGGGCGCGCTCGTCATGCTGGCCATGGATCTCGACCAGGGTGGCGCCGATCGCCTTCAAGGTCTGCACGCTGACCGACTGGTCGTTGATGAAGGCCCGGGTGCGGCCGTCGCCATACTGGACGCGGCGCAGGATCATCTCGCCGTCGGCATCCAGCCCGTTGGCGGCGAGGATCCGGGCGGCCGGATGGTCCTTGCCGATCTCGAACACGGCCGTGACCTGCCCCTGGTCGGCGCCATGCCGCACCAGGCTGGCATCGCCGCGGCCGCCGAGCGCCAGGGCGAATGCGTCGAGGAGGATGGACTTGCCGGCGCCGGTCTCGCCGGTCAGCACTGCAAGCCCATCGGAGAACTCGAGATCGAGTCGTTCGATCAGGACGATGTCACGGATCGACAGTCGCGCCAGCATGGAACCGAAGTCCTTCGTAACGGGGCAGGATGCCCCTGAGCGAACGACTCGATGCTAGCAGCAAAAAGAGAACAAAACAAGAATTGAGAACAAAGGGGGATCGATCAGATGATCCCTCTGGCCGGCTAACCCGCCGATTACCCCAGCCCGAGCTTCTTGAACGCCCGCGAGATATAGGAGCCCTTGTTCTCCTCGGGCTCGACGCCGCCCGACTTCACGAGATTGTAGGCGTCCTTGTACCACTTGCTGTCCGGGAAATTGTGCCCGAGCACCGCTGCCGCGGTCTGCGCCTCGCCGACGATGCCGATGGTCATGTAGGCCTCGGTCAGCCGGTACAGCGCTTCCTCGACGTGGCGGGTGGTCTGGTACTGCGTCACCACCGTCTTGAAGCGGTTGATGGCGGCGGTGTAGTCGCGCTTCTGCATGTAGTAGCGGCCGACATCCATCTCCTTGCCTGCGAGCTGGTCGCGGGCGCCTTCCATCTTCGCCTTGGCGTTGGTGGCGTATTCGGAGGTCGGATATTTGCGCACGACCTCTTCGAGGGCGGCGATCGCCTTCTCGGTCCGGCCCTGGTCACGGCTGATGTCGGGGATCTGGTCGTAATGCGAGGCCGCGATCAGGTACTGCGCGTAGGCGGCGTCAGGGCTGCCGGGATGCAAGGTCACGTAACGGCTGGCGGCGCCGATGCAGCCGTCATAGTCGCCGGCCTGGTAGGACGCATAGGCCGACATCAGCAGGGATTTGCGCGCCCAGTCGGAATAAGGATGCTGCCGGTCGACTTCCTCGAACTTCTTGTTCGCGCCTTTGACGTCCTTCTTCTCGTTCAGCATGTACAAGCCCTCATTGTAGAGCTTGTCCGCGGGTTCATCGACGAAGGTGTCGTCCTTGGCCAGGAACTTGTCCCAGAGACCGCCGGTTCCGCAGCCGCTCAGCGGCAGCGCCAGCAGGATCAAGGATGCCGCAAGCCTCAACTGGCCGATGCGGGCTGCGGGCTGACGGATTTCGCGCGTGAGACGCTGGTTCGACATGCTTCTTTGGAACCCGATGCCTGTGATCTGATCTACGCCGCGCATCATGACCATCGTCTCATGACCGCGAAGGAAGAGTTCTGCCGGTTGCCCGCATCACGCCGGCCCGGCCTCTCTAGCCGAAAACACTTCGTCAACCAACCGCATAGGAAGCCAATCCGCCCGGATTAAGGCGACACCGAGGCTGCCGCCTCGGATCGTGGTTACTGCCCGAGAAGCCGTTGGAAAACATCAATATGCAGGCCCATCCTCCTGACGAAGGATGTGACCGGCAACAAACATTTACGAGAAAACGAGGGAGTCAAAACGCCGCAGGCAACAGCGTCGATCGCTGAGCGCCAGCCGATCCGGCGCTTGCTTCGTCCTGAGTCGTTCCACGCAGACGCAGGCTGAGGTCGCTCAGGACACGTCCGGACCGTAGGCCGGGGCGACCATGCCACCGACCATGCCGCCGACGACTTCGGCAGCCACGCGGGGACGGCGCACCGTCTCACCCTCGACCAGACGCCACGCGGTCCGATCGGCCATCAGGGCGGTCAGAACGGCGTGGTTGAGCTTGTGACCGCCGCGGACGGAGCGGTAGGTGCCGAGCATCGGCAGACCAGCCAGCGCGAGATCGCCGATCGCGTCCAGCACCTTGTGGCGGGCGCATTCGTCGGCGTAGCGAAGGCCTTCCGGATTGAGCAGGCGCTCCTCGTCGAACACCAGCGTGTTGTCGAACGACGAGCCGAGCGCGAAACCAGCGCTCCAGAGACGCGATACGTCGCTCATGCAGCCAAAGGTGCGGGCGCGGGCGATGTCGCGGCGGAAACGCTCGGGGCTCAGCTCAAAATGATAGGCTTGGCGGCCGATGACGGGATTGCTGAAATCGATTTCGACCTCGACGCGGAAGCCGGAGGTGTTGGGACGAAGTTCGCCCGAAGAGGCGCCCATCGTCACCTGAACCGGCTTGAGCACCTGGATGTACCGGCGCGGCGCCGACTGGGTCATGATGCCGGCCTGGTCGATGGCGGCGACGAACGGCGCAGCGCTGCCGTCCATGATCGGAACTTCGGGACCGTCGACTTCGATCAGGGCATTGTCGACACCCATGCCGCGCAGTGCGGCGAGAACATGCTCGGCGGTCGAGACCAGCGGGCCGTTGCGATCACCGAGGACCGTCGCGAGTTCCGTGGCGATCACCGAACCGAACGAGGCCTGAACCTCGCGGTCGGGACCTTCAAGACCGCTACGAAGGAACACGATGCCCGCATCGATCGGCGCAGGCCCGATGGTCAGGCTGACGGGCGCACCTGAATGGACGCCCACACCCGTGACGGTGGCTTGCGAACGAAGCGTTGTTTGCCGGCTGAATTTCATCGACGATCGCCCAAGACCCCGCCTGAACCCCTATCGGCCGCCCCTCGCGAACCGACTCACTTTCAGGCATCCCCAAGTCACGGCAGAACTTAACGAGGGCCCCAAAGAGCGCCAACTCACGCTTCTTTACGGATTGTTACCCCATCTCTGCCGTATTCGCGCCAAGGCTTAACCAAACTGGAACGTGGCCTTAACCCTCCCCGTTCCCCATCCAAACACCGAAAGAATAATTAATCATTTAAAATCAGTTAGTTGAGCGACCAACTCGAGTCCCTTTGTGCCTAATAAAAAGGCCCGGCTCTCGCGAGCCGGGCCTGTTCAGCGCCATCGGGGCTGTAACAATTCTCAGTTTGCCTGCCGGCGCAGGAAGGCCGGGATATCCAAATGGTCGTCGCCCTGTGGCGCGGGGGCCACAGGCGCGGGACGGCCATGGACGTCCAGACCCTGCGGAGCGGGACGGCGGGCATATTCAGAGACAGGCGATTCGTGGCTCGCAACCTGCTGGCTAACGCTCCGCTGCGGCTTGCGTTCCGGCAGCGGCGGCATCTGCGGCATCGCCGGAGCAGCGTTTCGGCCCGTCATCGGCGGCTCGCTCTCCTCGTCACGTCGGCCGAGGCCGACATTGGCGAGACGCTGCAGCAGCGACATCCGCGTCTTCTGCGGATGCTCCTCGCCCTCGTCACCCCGCGCCTGCCGGATCTCGGCCTGGGCCGGCATCGGCAAGTCCTCGAACTTCGGCATGCGCGGCGCGCGGGACGGAACCCGCTCGGCGGCCTGCGGGATGAAGGTCTCCGGCGGCGCGGCCGGTTCGATCGGCGCGGCGCGCTGGGCTTCCGGCTCGGGGAATAGCGACGGCTTCTGAGCGATCGGACGCACGGTCACATCGCCATAGGAGGCCGCGGTCGGAACCGGAGCGGGAGCGGGCGCGGGCTCGCTCGCCATGGCGGCAGCCACGGCCGCGAGCGTGTCGCGCTCGAGGTTCGGAGCCGGGCGCGGCGCGGGGGCGACCGGCGCGGGCGCCGGTTGGGCGACGGCCGGAGCCTGCGAGGCCTGCTGCTCGAGCTTGGCCGCGCGTTCCGCCAGCCGCTGGTTGTCGGCGCGGAGGCGCGCCGTCAGATCGGCGAGACGGCTTTCAGGAAGACCCGCGTGAGCGGTCGGGGCGGCGGCAATCGGAGCGACAGCCGCCGCCGGCTGTGCAGTCGTCGTGACGCCACGGTTGAACTGCGCCTGCTCGATGCCGGTGGCAACGACGGAGACGCGGATCAGGCCGTCGAGCGATTCGTCGAAGGTGGCGCCGACGATGATGTTGGCGTCCTGGTCGACCTCCTCGCGGATGCGGGTCGCGGCTTCGTCGACCTCGAACAGCGTCAGGTCCTTGCCGCCGGTGATCGAGATCAACAGGCCGCGGGCGCCCTTCATCGAAGAGTCGTCGATCAGCGGGTTGGCGATCGCGGCTTCGGCCGCGGTCAGCGCGCGCTTCTCGCCCGACGCCTCGCCGGTGCCCATCATCGCCTTGCCCATCTCGCGCATGACGGCGCGAACGTCGGCGAAGTCGAGGTTGATCAGGCCTTCCTTGACCATCAGGTCGGTGATGCAGGCGACGCCCGAATACAGCACCTGGTCAGCCATCGCGAACGCGTCGGCAAACGTCGTCTTCTCGTTGGCCACCCGGAACAGGTTCTGGTTCGGGATGATCAGCAAGGTGTCGACCACCTTGTGCAGCTCGGAGATGCCGGACTCCGCGGTGCGCATGCGGCGCGCGCCCTCGAAGTGGAACGGCTTGGTGACGACACCCACGGTGAGGATGTTCATCTCGCGCGCGGTCTTGGCGATGACGGGCGCAGCGCCCGTGCCCGTGCCGCCGCCCATGCCGGCGGTCACGAACACCATGTTGGCGCCCGAGAGATGATCGCGGATCTCGTCGATCACCTCCTGCGCGGCGGCCGCGCCGACGTCCGGCTGCGAGCCGGCGCCGAGGCCTTGCGTCACCTGCGTGCCCATCTGGATGATGCGCTGCGCCTTCGACATCGTCAGCGCCTGCGCGTCGGTGTTGGCGACGACGAAGTCGACCCCCTGCAGGCCGGCCGTAATCATGTTGTTGACGGCGTTGCCGCCCGCGCCGCCGACGCCGAACACGGTGATCCGGGGCTTCAGCTCGTGGATATCAGGAGGGGTAATAGTGAGTGCCATGATTGCCTCTCGATCACGCGCGCGTGGGTTCGCCCCGGCCGCCGGCCGTGGGTGGTGTTGGTGAAAATCTGTGGGGACGGACAGCGGTCATCAGAAGCCCTCGCGTAGCCATCGCCCGACCTTTCCGAAGTAGCCGTCGGTTCCTGTCCCGACCTGCCGCGTATGCCGCGGTTCGACATGTTCGAGATGCGCGTATTGCGGATAGACCAGGAGCCCGGTGGGCACCGCAAAGGCGGCGTTCTTGGCCTCGTTGGGAAGGCGGCCGAAGCCGAGCGGACGGCCGACGCGCACCGGGCGGTCGAGGATCCGCGTCGCCAATTCGACCAGACCCGTCAGCTGGGAGGCGCCTCCGCTGAGGACGACGCGCGCCTTGGGTTCTGCCGCAAAGGGCGAATCCTTCAGCCGGTCGCGGACCATTTCAAAAATCTCCTCTGCGCGGTGCCTGACGATGTTCGCGATGGTGGCGCGGGACACGATCTGCGGAACATCCCGCTCGTTGTCACCGGCCGTCGGAACAGACATCAACTCACGCGCGTCGGACCCGCCAGTCAGCACCGTGCCATATAACGTCTTGATTCGCTCGGCATCTGCAATGCACGCTGATAGTCCGCGCGCAAGATCCATGGTCACGTGATGCCCGCCGAGCGCAAATCCGGAGGCATGGACGAAGCGGCCGCCGGAATAGATCGCGATCGTCGTCGTGCCCGCGCCCATCTCGACCACGGCCGCGCCGAGATCGGCCTCGTCGTCGGTCAAGACGGAGAGTCCTGCGACATACGGACTCGCCGCCATCGCCTCGACATTGAGATGGCAGCGCTCGACCACCAGCATCAGGTTCTTGGCGACGGTGGCATCCGTCGTCACGACATTCATGTCGACGCCGAACTGCCGGGCCAGCATGCCGCGGGGATCACGGATGCCCTTCACCCCGTCCAGCGTGTAGCCGACCGGGAGGGCATGCAGCACCGCCCGTCCCTCGCCGGTCGCATGATGCATGCCGGTGGATGTCACGCGGCTGACATCGGCCTGCGTCACGGCGCCGCCGCGGATGTCGGAGGTCGCCTCGATCAGGTGTCCCATGACGCGGCCGCCCGCGACCGGCAGCAGCACGGATTCGACCCGCACCTTGGCCATGCGCTCGGCCAGCGCGACCGCCTGCCGTACCGCCTGCTCGCAGGCGACGGGATCGACCACGGCGCCCGCCTTGACGCCGCGCGACTGAATCTGGCTGTAGCCGATCAGTTCGACCGCATGGGTCCGGCCGCGCAGCGCATCGCTCGGCGGCGCCGGCTTCAGCCGCGCGATCATGCAGGCGATCTTGCTGGTGCCGACGTCGAGCGAGGCCACCAGCGCGGTGCGCTTCTGGCCCATCGGACGCGTCTTCGGAGTCTGGCGATCGAAGCCGGTCATGCGTCACCGGCTTTCTTCTTGGATTTCTTGTCCTTGAACAGCTCGTCGCGCGCCTTGCCGGCGTCCTCGGAGAGCTGCACGGTCAGCCGGTCGGACAGGCGCATGTCGATCGCTACGATGTCGCGCGAGAACAGCTTGTCCTCCTGGTCGAGCTGGCTGAGCGTCGCCAGCGCGTTGCCGACGTCGTTCTCCGGCAGGCGGATGTCGAGGCCGTCCTTGGTGCGCAGGTTCCAGCGGCGCTCACCGACGAACACCGCGGCCTTGGTCACCGCGCGCACCTGCGGATAGCGCGCGAGCAGCGCCAGGAAATCACGCGCGCGGCTCTCGGCGCCCTTGCCGACCACGAGCGGCAAGGTCAGGAAGCGGCGCGACACATATTGTTCGAGCACGGCGCCGTCCTCGGCGATGACCGACAGACGACCGTCCTGCTGCCACAGCGCGAACGCCTTGCGCTCGACGATGTCGATCTGCAGCTGGTTGGGGAAGAACTTCTGTACGGTCGCTTCAGCGATCCAGGGATTGGCCTTCAACCGGTCGCGGACGGCGGCGGCATCGAGGAACAGCAGCGAGGAGCGGCCGGTGACGCCGCCGATCGCGAGGATCTCGTCCTGGGTGAGCTGCTTGCGCCCGTTGATCGCGACGGCGGTGATGCGGAAGCCGGCAGCATTGGCCAGGGAATTGCGGGTGTCGGACAGCGCCGCGCTGACATCCTGCGCGTGGCCGCCCTTGACGATGCCGAGCCAGACGCTGCCGAACAGCAGCGCCACCGTGGCGACGGTGCCGAGCCGGCGCGGCACATAGCGCTCGACGAAGTCGACGATGCGCGGCGGCGCCTCGCGCTCGACCAGCGGCGCCATGGCAACCGGCATCGGCGCACGATCTCGGCGCGTGTCCTTCTTACGTCCTCGCGGCAGCTTGAGGCGGGGAAGACGGGCTGAGACATACTCGCGCAGCAGGATTGCCGCGCCAAGGGCAGCGGCTTTCAGGTCAGCTTGAGGCCTCTGCGATCGAGCGAGGCGTCCTGCACCATCCATTGCACGAGCTCATCAACTGTTGCGCCCGCAAATACGTCGCGGACCCGCGCGCCTCGGTCCCGACTCCGCCCTGACGCTGGTGACCACGGCGATGCGTTTCGTCACGACAGCACTCATTCCGGCAGCCGGGCACCACTGGAGCGCCAGCGTTAACCTTCGGACGTCCTGGTAAACAAAAAGTAAAATAGGCCCGGAGAGACGATTTTTTTCTCCGATTTCTGAGGACCTTGCCCGGAATTCTTAAGCATTTTACAGGTCACGGGAACCACCGGAGAGCACGCCGGGCCGGGTTCCTGCGGGCGCCTATCGAACGTCTCACCGGTGGAGGCGACGCTCGGCCAAGGCGACCTGCTGGTCGAGGAAGTCGCGAAAGGCGATGCCCTGCGCGGCCAGGGCCTTGGGATAGAGCGACGCGGCGGTCAGGCCCGGCAGCGTGTTGGTCTCGAGATAGACCGGGCCGTGGGCCGAGACGATGAAGTCGGTCCGCGAGTAGCCACCGCATGACAAGGCACGATGCGCCTTGATCGCCTCGGTCTGCAGCGCCGCCGTAACCTCCGGACTGAAGCGTCCCGGACAGATCTCCTTCGTGGCAGCGGCGAGGTACTTCGCGAAGTAGTTGAAGGCGCCATCGGCGGGCAGGATCTCGATCGGCGGCAGCGCGATCAGCGAGCCGTCGCTCTGCTCGAGCACGCCGCAGGTCGCCTCGGTCCCGGTGACGAACGGCTCGATCAGATACTCCTCGGTTGCGGCCGCCGCCTTGACGGCGACGAGGTCCTGCCTGGCGTTGACGAAGATCAGCCCGAAGCTGGAGCCGTCCTTCACCGGTTTGGCGATCAGGCGGCCGTAGCGCGCAAGCGCGGCTTCGGCATCCTCCAGCGCGACACCCTCGGCCGCGGTGACGCCGCCGAGCACGGCGAAGCGCTTCGCGGCAACCTTGTCGAACGCGAGATGGGAGGACGCCGAGCTCGAGCCGGTGAACGGCACCCCGCGCAGCTCGCACATCAGTTGAAGCTCGCCATTCTCGGCGCGACCGCCATGAAGTCCGAGCACCAGCAGTCGCTCGTCCGCGCGGGCGCGATCGAGCGCCTCGACGAGCATCCCGATCCTGGCGCCGTCGGCCGTGAACGGCTCTTCGAACGGCTTGGCATGCGCGACCAGCGCTGCGCCGCTCGCCTGATGCACGCTGTCGTCGGCGTCCCAGAACCAGAGGTCCGCTTCCGGCAACGCGGCGTGCAGCGCCTTGGCGCTGGCGACCGAGACGAGGCGTTCCTTGTTGGTGCCGCCGAACAGAATCGTGGTGCGCATCAATGGCTTCTCGGTTGATCTCAAAACGTGGTCGCGGACTCCAGGACTTCACTTGAACACGCAGAGCTTCAGCTCGCCTTGAGTCCGATCCGCTTGATTTCCCACTGCAGCTCGATGCCGGAGTTGGCCTTGACCCGCTCGCGCACGGTCTCGCCGAGCGTCTCGATATCTTCGGCGGCGGCGCTGCCGGTGTTGATCAGGAAGTTGCAGTGCATCTCGGACACTTGCGCCCCGCCGACCTTGAGGCCGCGGCAGCCGGCAGCATCGACGAGTTTCCAGGCCGAATGGCCCGGCGGATTCTTGAAGGTCGAGCCACCGGTCTTCTCGCGGATCGGCTGCGCCGTCTCGCGATGCGCCTGCACCTCGGCCATGCGCGCGCGGATCGCGTCCGGCGTGGACGGCGTGCCGCGGAAGCGCGCTGCCGTGAAGATCAGCGAGGGATCTGTGCCGCTCGCGCGATAGGTGAACTTCATGTCGGCATTGGTGAAGCGATGCGTCTCGCCCTGGCGGTCGATCGCGGTCGCCTCGACCAGGATATCCTTGGTCTCGCCGCCATTTGCGCCGGCATTCATGCGCAACGCGCCACCGATGGTGCCGGGAATGCCGAACAGGAATTCGAGGCCCGCGAGATTGGCTAAGGCTGCGACCTCGGCGACGCGCTTGTCGAGCGCGGCGGTGCCGGCGGTGACGATGTCGCCCTCGGCCTTGACCTCGCCGAACGCACGCGGCGCCAGCCGGATCACCACGCCCGGCACGCCGCCGTCGCGGACGATCATGTTGGAGCCGACGCCGATGACGTAGACCGGCAGATCAGCGGCGAGATGCTTCAGAAAGTAGGCGAGGTCGTCAGCATCGGCTGGCGTGAACAGCACCTGCGCCGGTCCGCCGACGCGAAACCAGGTGAGCGGCGCGAGGCTCTCATTGGCGAGCAGACGCCCGCGCAATTCGGGCATGGCGGCCTTCAGGTCGGGCGTGATGTCGGGGAAGGTCACTGCGCGCCTTTCAGTTCGCGCCCCGAGATCGTCAGGGACGCTCCGCTTTTTCCGTTCCCTCCCCCCTTGTGGGGGAGGGTCAGGGAGGGGGGTGAACCGCATACGCCGGCGTTCGTGGTACCCCCCTCTCCACCTCTCCCCCACAAGGGGGAAGAGAGCCGAGAGCGCCGTGCCGTTGCCAGCTCGCGTACCAACACTAGCCCAGCGCCTTCAGCTCGTTCGGCAGCGCGTAGGCCCATTGCGTGATGTTGCCGGCGCCGAGGCAGACGACGAGATCGCCCGGCTTGGCGAGGTCCTTGACGATGCCGGCGAGGTCGGCGGCCTTGGGCAGCGGCAGCACGTCGCGATGACCGTGGGCGCGCAGGCCGAGCACGAAGTGATCGCGGTCGATGCCCTCGATCGGCGCTTCACCGGCCGGATAGACGTCGGCGACGATCACGGCATCCGCATCGTTGAAGCAGGTGCAGAACTCCTCGAACAGCGATTGCAGCCTTGTGTAGCGATGCGGCTGCACCACGGCGACGACCTTGCCGTTGGTGGATTCGCGCGCGGCCTTCAGGACGGCAGCGATCTCGACGGGGTGATGGCCGTAGTCGTCGATGACAGTGACGCCGTTCCATTCGCCGGTGCGGGTGAAGCGCCGCTTCACGCCGCCGAAGCCGGCGATCGCCTTGCGGATCGCGTCATCGGACAGGCCGAGCTCGCGCGCCACCGCGATCGCCGCCGTCGCGTTCGAGGCGTTGTGCCGGCCCGGCATCGGCAGCACGATGTCTGAAATCTCGTGCGTCGCGCCGCTCTTGCGATCGCGGAACACGACCTTGAACGACGAGCTGCCGCCCGTCGGCGCCAGATCGACCAGGCGGACGTCGGCCTGTGGGTTCACGCCGTAGGTGATGATGCGGCGGTCCTCGATCTTGCCGACCAAGGCCTGCACCACCGGATGATCGATGCACATCACGGCGAAGCCGTAGAACGGGACGTTCTCGACGAAGGCGCGGAACGCGTCCTGCACGGCATCGAAAGTCTTGAAATGATCGAGATGCTCGGGATCGACATTGGTGACGATCGCGACATCGGCCGGCAGCTTCAGGAAGGTGCCGTCGCTCTCGTCGGCTTCCACGACCATCCATTCGCCGCCGCCAAGCCGCGCATTGGTGCCATAGGCATTGATGATGCCGCCATTGATGACGGTCGGATCGAGCCCGCCGGCGTCGAGCAGTGCCGCGACCATCGACGTCGTCGTGGTCTTGCCATGGGTACCGGCGATCGCGACGCAGCTCTTCAGCCGCATCAGCTCGGCCAGCATCTCGGCCCGCCGCACCACGGGGATGCGCTGGGCGCGCGCCGCCATCAGCTCGGGATTGTCGCGCTTGATCGCGGTCGAGACCACGACGACGTCGGCGCCCGCCACGTTCTCGGCCTTGTGGCCGACGCTGACGGTGATGCCCTTCTCGCGCAGGCGCGCGACATTGGCATTGTCCGAGGCGTCCGAGCCCTGCACCGTATAGCCGAGATTGCACAGCACCTCGGCGATGCCGCTCATGCCGATGCCGCCGATCCCGACGAAGTGGATGGGTCCGATTTCGCGCGGCAGTCTCATGGGGCGTCTCGTCTCAAAGGGGGCTCCGCCGCGCCCGCCCGGAGGCAAGCGGCCGCGAATCACCGGCCCTTCTTGCAAGACATGGCCGACCGGGACAAGCCCGCTTCGACCGCAAAACTCGCCAAATCGAGGGGTAGCCGCCTGATTTTGGCCGATTTTCCAGCTCCGCTCCCTCAAGATGCGGGGCGCGACCGCTTCGCGATCTTTCACCCTTCGTTAAGTGCAAGATCAGGCCAGACAGGCACAGCCCGATACCTGCAGTTTTTGCGCGTTCACTCCGCGCACGGCCGTGGCATGGCGCTTGTCCAGCCGCGGCCACACGCGCCGCGTGCAATGCCGATGGAGTGACCCGACGATGTGCGCGCTGTGTGAAACCCAATCTCCCGCCTTGTCCCGCCGCCGGCTGCTCGGCAGCGGCGCCGGCCTGCTCGCCGCGGCGGCGCTGGGCGCCGGTCCGGCATGGGCCAAAGATACGAAGGAGCCCGCCCCCAATGCCATCTCCCCCGACGAGGCGTTGAAGCGGATCATGGACGGCAACGCGCGCTACGCCGCCGGCAATCTGGACAACAAGGATTTCTCGGCCGGGCGCGCCGCGCGCGCCACCGCGCAGTATCCGATTGCGGCGATCGTGAGCTGCGCGGATTCCCGCGTCGCGCCCGAGCTGGTGTTCGATCAGGCTCCAGGCGAGCTGTTCGTGGTCCGCGTCGCCGGCAATTTCGTCAATGACGATGGTCTCGCCAGCCTCGAATATGGCGTGAAGTTCCTCGGCATTCCGCTCGTGCTGGTGCTCGGCCATAGCGGCTGCGGCGCCGTCGACGCCACGATCAAGGTGCTTAAGGACGGCACCAAGCTGCCGGGCCACCTGCCGGAGCTGGTGAACGCGCTGAAGCCGGGCGTCGAGGCCGCGATCGCGAAGAAGCCGCAGGATCTGCTGGCAGAGGCGACGAAGGAGAACGTCCGCCACAACGTGCAGCGTTTGTCGAAGGCCAAGCCGATCGTCAGCGGCATGGTTGCCGACGGCAAGGTGAAGGTCATCGGCGGCGTCTACGACATCGCGTCCGGCCGCGTCGTCACGCTCTGACGCCGGAAAGCAGCAGCGCGCGATCGGCACGCTCGCCGGCCGCCGCCAGCCAGCAGATCTGGTGGCAGAACCAGGCCTCGACGGACGCCACAAACCCCGGCGTCAGCGACAATCGCTGGCGCCGCTCGTCGAAGCTCAGCAGGCCGCGCCCTTCCATCGCCGTGAGCAGGTTGCGGATATGCGAGCGCGATACACCGAGCGAGGCCGCAAGCTCGGCGGTCGACACGTCGACGGCGGCTTGGCCAGCGGCCGAGCGGGCGACGAGCGTCAGTGCCAGGTGGATGCCGCTGTCATGCTCGTCGGTCCAGGCGAGATCCGGAAAGCTCGTCAGTGGCCGATTGGCGCGGCACAGCCATGTCGCGCATTGCCGAATCATTTCGGCGAAGAAAGTGTCGTCGCTGTGCAGCCGCCGGCTCAACCGTTCGCCCCGCGTTAGCTGGGCATGGCAGTCGAGGTGAAGAGCGAGCCAGCCACGAAGGCCATCGAGGATAACGGGCCCGGGAATCAAATAGCGGATGCGGGCATCGTCGGGATCGCGCTCCACCCTGACCAGCGACAGACCGCGCAGCATCGTGATGAACACCGCCGTCTGCCGCGACCCCGGCAGCCGCGCCTGCAACCGCGTCAGGGTCGGACGCTCGGTGGCGTCGCGGGCCGACATGTGCATCATGACGATATGCGCGGCGATCTCGGTCGGGGCGCGCTGCCCGAACAGCTTGATCATCAGCCTCTGGCCCCTCAGCGGCGCGACCAGTTGGTCGCAGAAGCTGACAAAGACCAGAACGAAGGACGGATGATCCCGCAGGCGCATCGGATCGTGCTGCGACTCCTTCAATCCGGTCATGCCAGGCCTGCGCGCGCTCCGCTCAAGGCGTGGCGGTCTTGATGACGAGATCGGCCAGCCGCTCCGCGGCATCGAGCCGGCCTGCGGTGCGCGCGGCCTGGGCCATGGCGGCGAGGCGCGACGGCTCGGCGGCGAGAGACGAGATCTCCGAGGCCAGGCGGTCGGACGTGAAGTCGGTCTGCACGATCCGGATCGCGGCGTTCGCGTTCGACAGCACGCCCGCATTGGCGAACTGGTCCTGGTCGATGGCGCCGGGCAGCGGCACAAGGATCGACGGCCGGCCGATGGCGGCGAGCTCGGCCACGGTGCCGGCGCCGGACCGCGAGATCACGAGATGATTGGCGGCGAGCCGCGACGGCAGGTCGGTGAAGAACGGCTGCAGCTCGGCATTGATCTTGAGCCGGTCATAGACCGCGCGTACCCGCGCCATGTCCTCCTGGCGGACCTGCTGGGTCAGCACGAGGCGGCCCCACAGCGCCGGCTCGAGCCGCTCGATCGCGCCGGGCACGATGTCGCTCATGACGCGAGCCCCCTGGCTGCCGCCGACCACGAGCAGCCGCAAAGGCCCTCCCGGCTCCGGCGCGGCATAGGGCACCGCCGCGGCTTCGAGAATGGCAGGACGCATCGGCGTGCCGACCGTGGTCGTCTTTCCCGCCAGCGCGGGATCGCGATCGAGGACCCCCGGAAGCGACGTCGCGATCGCTCTCACATGCGCGGAGAGAAATCGGTTGGCGCGGCCGAGCACGGCATTGGCGTCGTGAATGAGGCTGGGCACGCCGGCGAGCCTTGCTGCGAGCAGCGGCGGCACCGTCGGATAGCCGCCAAAGCCGATCACGGCCGCCGGCTTCAGCCGCCGCATCAGATTGTACGCGGCAAGTGTCCCCGTGCCGAGCAGCAGCGCCGTGCGCGCCAGCGCCGCCGGCGAGCGGCTGCGCACCGTTTCGCTCGGCACCACGTCGATCATGTCGTTGGTGAACAGGCCGCTATACTTCAGCGCCCGCGCATCGGTGACGAGGCGGACGCGATAGCCGCGCTTGATCAGCTCGACGCCGAGCGCTTCGGCCGGAAACAGATGGCCGCCGGTGCCGCCGGCGGCCAGCAGAATGAGAGGCGCAGATGATGTCATGCGGGCTTGTTTACAGGCAATGTGTCGTCATTGCGAGCCGGCCGCCTCACGCGTAATTGCGCAGCGTCCCGGCCGCATCGGTGACCTCGGCCTCGATCCGCGGCCGCTGCCGCGTCAGAGCCAGCATCATGCCGACGCCATAGGCGAGCGACACGATCGAGGAGCCGCCATAGGAGATGAACGGCAGGGTCATGCCCTTGGCCGGGATCAGCTGCAGATTGACCGAGATGTTGATGGCGGCCTGAACGCCGAACAGGATCGCGAGCCCTGACGCTGCAAACCGCGAGAAGCCGTCCTCGCTGGCATAGGCCCGCGACAGCGTGCGGATGACGATGAAGCCGAACAGCGCGACCAGCGCGAGACACAGGATGATGCCGAACTCCTCGGCCGCGACCGCGAACACGAAGTCGGTGTGGCTGTCCGGCAGGCTGCGCTTGGCGATGCCCTCGCCCGGCCCGAGGCCGAACCAGCCGCCGTTGGAAAACGCCTCCATCGCGGTGTCGACCTGGAAGGTGTCGCCGGAGGCCGGGTTCATGAAGCGCTTGATGCGCCCCGCGACGTGCGGAACCAGCAGATAGGCGCCGAAGAGACCCGCGGCGGCGGCACCGGCAAGGCCCGCGACCCAGATCATGCGCATGCCGGCGATGAAGAACAGCGAGCCCCACACCATCAGGATCAGCATGGTCTGGCCGAAATCCGGCTCCATCACCAGGAGCGACACCAGCATCAGCAGCATCACCAGCGCCATCGTGGTCGCCGGCATGTCGGGCCGCCGCGCGGACTCCGAGAACAGCCAGGCAGAGACGACGACGAAGGCCGGCTTGGCCGCTTCCGAGGCCTGAATGTTGACACCGACCAGCGTGATCCAGCGTCGCGAGCCCTTCACCTCAGGGCCGATCGCCAGCGTCAGCACGATCAGCACGATGGCGATCGCGAACACCGCCAGCGCGCTGCGCCGGATCTGCCGCGGCGACAGAAAGCTGACCCCGATCAGCACACAGAAGGACGGCAGCAGGAACAGGACGTGTCGGTTGAAGAAGTGGAACGGATCAAGCCCGATCCGGGTCGCCACCGGCGGACTGGCCGCCAGCGACAGGATCACGCCGCACAGCATCAGCGCGAGGATCGACCCCAGCAGCGGCTTGTCGACCGTCCACCACCAGTCCGACAGCGGATTGCGTTCTTCACGGGAGAGCATCGGGCCACCACCTGAGCCGAGGGATCGGCCCATTGGCGCTCAGGATGGTTATCGAAGGGTTAAGGGCCCCTTACGCGTTTGAGCCAGGAAACAGACCGGCTCGCAATTCGACCTGACCGATATCGCGCACTCCGTCTCGGGCCCGACACAGGACATCGCGGTCGCTCTGAGCCAGAGTCGGCAAGTCGCCATCCTTGAAAAAACCGAGAGCCTTCAATGGCAGGGCAGCATCGCTCCTGAACATCTTCGCGAAGCCGGCGAGCGCACGTTCCAGGGATACGCCTGCAAGCAGCATCGCAGCAATGTCACGATAGTCCTTCGCCTCGGCGCGATCGAGAATCGCCTTCAACTTGGTTGCAAGGAGATCTTCCAGAGACGCAACCAGTAGGACCCCATCCCTGGTCGGCAACGGATCATTGAGCCGTCCCAACGCAAGGCCGCCAAAGAAAGAGACTTTCACTTGGCCTTCCGAAGTGCCCACGTTCAAGACGAGAGAATTGATGTCTTCCTGGATTGGTCGCGCATACCGCATGAATAAGAAAGCTGACGAGATCCTTGCCTTGTCGAGCGGTGACGCATTGAAGAAATCGAAGTCGACGGACGTTCTGTGACCAAGATGCAGCGCAACCGCCGTTCCGCCGTAGAGGACAAAACCAAGGTCCCGAGCCGGAGAGAGCTCGGTCCAAAGGTTCAATTGAGCTGGCGGCAGGATATCGAGGCGTGGCTCAAACGAGTCCGTCATTGAACGACCTCGTCGGCGCCTCCATAGGAATCGTCCGTCCCGTCGCGCGCGCGAGGCGGCCGCGCCAGAACTCCCAGGATCGTGCATCGATCCAGCCCGGTTGGGCATTGAGCATGATATCCACCAGTAGATCTGGACCCAGCTCCTGCTCGAGTGTGCGGATCTCTTCGAAGCCGGCAAAGCTCATCGCCTGTGCGATGATTCGCTCAGGCGAGCGCGGCTCCGATCCCACGGGCTCCCACCAGAAGAACCGCCGTTCGAGATCGGAGAGCATGTCTATGGGAATGAGCAGCTCCGCCTGAGTGTTCATGCCGCCACCCTACCATTATCACGGATTCAGAACCAGCGGCGGGCCTTTACACCACCGGCTCCACGCCCGGCAACGCCTGCACCAGGTCGCGGAAGCGCGTCCCGCGGATTTCGAAATTGCGGAACTGGTCGAAGGAGGCGCAGGCTGGTGACAGCAGGACGACCGCCTCCCGCAAACCTGACGCCTCGGCGTCGGCGGCCGCCTGCTCCACCGCGACCTCGAGCGTGCCGGACATCGCGTGCGGGACCTTGTCGCCGAGCGTGCCGGCGAACTCTGCCGCCGCCTCGCCGATCAGATAGGCCTTGCGGATGCGGGGGAAGAAGCCGGACAGGCTGGTGATGCCGCCGGCCTTCGGCTTGCCGCCGGCGATCCAGAAAATGTCGGCGAAGGACGACAACGCGTGCGCGGTCGCGTCCGCATTGGTGCCCTTGGAATCGTTGACGAACAACACGTTGCCGCGCCGGCCGACCTGCTCCATGCGATGCGCAAGACCGGGGAAGCTGCGCAGGCCCTGCTGCAGCACCTCCTCCTTGACGCCGATCGCGAGCGCGGCCGCGGCGGCACAGGCGGCGTTCTGCGCATTGTGCTGGCCACGCAGCGAGCCGATGCCGCCGAGCCGCGCGACTTCGCTGCGCGCGCCGCCGGCGCTCCGCACGATGGTCTCATGCTCGGTGTAGAGCCCATCGGCCAGCGGGTTCTTCACCGAAATGCGCACGACGCGCTTGCCGGCCTGGTCGAGCCGGTCGGCGATCGCGCGGCAAAAGCCGTCGTCGACGCCGACGATCGCCGTGCCCTGTGGCTGCACGCCCGCCACCAGTCGCTCCTTCACCGCCGCGTAGTTCTCGATCGTGCCGTGACGGTCGATATGGTCCTCGCTGACATTGATCAGGATGCCGACGCTCGGATCAAGCGAGGGCGTCAGATCGATCTGGTAGGATGACATCTCGATCACATGGACGCGGCCCATGCGCGGGGGCTCCAGCGACAGGATCGCAGTGCCGATATTGCCGCCCATCTGGGTATCGTAGCCGGCGACCCGCATCAGATGCGCGATCAGCGCCGTGGTCGTCGACTTGCCGTTGGTGCCGGTGATCGCGATGAACGGCGCGTCCGGTGCGTGGCGCCGGCGTTCGCGGCAAAACAGCTCGATGTCGCCGATCACCTCGACACCGGCCTCGCGCGCCCTGAGCACGCTCCAATGCGGCACTGGATGGGTCAGCGGCACGCCCGGCGCCAGCACCAACGCCGCGAAGTTTGCCCAGGAGACGGTGCGCAGATCGGCGGTGATGAAACCCGCCTTTGCGGCTTCCGTCATCCGGTCAACGCCGTCATCGGCCGCGATCACTTCGGCGCCGCCGGCGCGCAACGCGTGGCACGACGCGAGCCCGGAGCCGCCGAGCCCGAACACGGCAACGGTCTTGCCGGCGAATGAGGTGACGGGGATCATGAGAAGAACTCCGTCATTCCGGACACCGCGGAGCGGTGATCCGGAATCTCGAGATTCCGGGTTCGCGCGTGCCGCGCGCCCCGGAATGACGATCAGCTTGGAAGGATTTCATCAGCGCAGCTTCAGCGTCGAGAGGCCGACCAGCGCCAGCATCACCGAGATGATCCAGAACCGGATCACGATCTGCGGCTCGGTCCAGCCGAGTTGCTCGAAATGATGGTGGATCGGCGCCATCTTGAAGATGCGCTTTCCCGTCAGCTTGAACGAGGCGACCTGCACGATCACCGACACGGCTTCCAGCACGAACAGGCCGCCGATGACGGCCAGCACGATCTCGTGCTTCACCGCCACGGCGATCGAGCCGAGCATGCCGCCGAGCGCCAGCGAACCGGTGTCGCCCATGAAGATCGAGGCCGGCGGCGCGTTGAACCAGAGAAAGCCGAGGCCGGCGCCGAGCACGGCCCCGCAGAGCACCGCGAGCTCGCCGGTGCCCGCCACATAATGGATCTGCAGATAATCCGCGAACACGGCATTGCCGGCGAGATAGGCGATCAAGCCGAAGCTTGCGGATGCGATCATGACAGGCACGATGGCGAGGCCATCGAGTCCATCGGTCAGGTTCACGGCATTGCCGGCACCGACGATGACGAAGGCGCCGAAGATCACATACATCCAGCCGAACTTGAAGATGAGGTCCTTGAAGAACGGAATCGCCAGCCCCGTCGAGGACGCATCGCGTCCCAGCCGGACCAGCGCGTAGCAGGCCACCAGAGCGATCGCCGCCTCGATCAAAAGGCGCAGGCGGCCGGCAAAGCCGGAGTGCGACTGCTTGGTGACCTTCAGGTAGTCGTCATAGAAGCCGACGAAGCCGAAGCCGAGCGTCACCGCGAGCACGATCCAGACATAGGGGTTGAGCGGATTGGCCCACAGCACCGTGGAGACGACGAGGCCGGACAGAATCATCAGGCCGCCCATCGTCGGCGTGCCCTTCTTGCTGATGATATGCGACTGCGGGCCGTCGGTGCGGATCGGCTGGCCCTTGCCCTGGCGCAGCCGCAGATGATCGATGATCCATGGGCCGAACAGGAACACGAACAGCGCGCCCGTGACCACGGCGCCGCCGGTGCGGAACGTGATGTACCGGAACACGTTCAGCAGGCCGCGAAACATCGACAGGCTCGGAAACGTATTCGTCAGCTCGATCAACCAGTAGAACATCCAACCCGCCTATGCCGTCTCACCGGGACCGAGCGCGCGGCACGGGCGTCCCGTGCACGAATCCAGTCCAGCCTCTTTTAACCATGATCGGGGCCGGGTGCGAATCGTAGCGCGGCGGAATGATCCGTCCGGCACGACCGCGTCGACCGCCAGTGGAAGAACATCCTTCTCTCGCGCCGCGATATCGCCCGATTGTCAGGCGGCCCCCTGCAAAGCGGCGGCGAGCTTCGAGACGAACTTGTTGACCCAGAAGATCTTCTTGCTGCCCTTGATGACGACGACGTCGCCGGGCGCCAGCAGCGCCGCGATTGTCCCGGGATCCAGCGTCACCGGATCCTCGTGCCAGCCGAGCCGCTTCGCGTCGGGCACCTTGTCGAACAGATGCCGCATCAGCGGTCCGACACAATAGACACCGTCGATACCGGCGAGATGGCCGACCATCTCGGCGTGATAGACCGGCGCCTCGTCGCCGAGCTCCAGCATGTCGCCGATGACGGCGATCCGCCGCCCGCGGACGGGACGCGCCTGCAGGCTGTCGAGCGCCGCAGCCATGCTGGCCGGATTGCCATTGAAGCTGTCGTCGATCAGCACGATGTCGCCGATCATCTGCTCGACGCCACGACCTGTCATGATGCCGACTTGGCCGAGCGCTGGCGCCAGCAGCAACGGGTCGAGCCCGGCCGCGGCGACCGAGGCCAACGCCGCCAGCGCGTTGTGCAGGCGGTGCGGCGCGCCGGGGGTCAGCGCGAAGGCGACGCGGCGGCCGGCGATGTCGGCCGTCACATCCCAGCTTTCGCCGCACGAGCTATGCGACAGCTCGCGGACTTCGGCGTCACCGCCGAAGCGGATTGTCTTGCCGGTCCATTCCGGCGCCGAAAGATCGGCGGGAAGCACGAGGACGCCGTCGGCCGGCAGGCCGCGGGCGATCGAGACCTTCTCCTGCCGGATCGCTTCGAGACTGCCGAGCTTCTCCAGATGCACCGGCTGCACGTTCACGACCAGCGCCACCGTCGGCTGCGACAGCTCCGTCAGCCGCGCGATCTCGCCCTTCTGGTTCATGCCCATCTCGACCACCCAGACCGAGGCGGAGGGATCGGCATTGCACAGCGTCAGCGGCACGCCCCAGAAATTGTTGAAGCTGGAAGGGCTGGCGGATGCGCCCGGGTAGGCGGCGATGAACTCCTTGGTCGAGGTCTTGCCCGCGCTGCCGGTGAGCCCGATCACCGGCCCATGAAAGCGCGCCCGAGCGGCGCGCGCGAGCGCCCAGAGACCATCGATCAGCGTGTCCGCCACTACGAGCTGCGGCACCGTGATGCCCTCGATCCGATGCGGCACAATCATCGCCACGGCACCGGCCGCCTCGGCATTGGCGGCAAACTCCCAGCCGTCGCGGCTGGACGCAAAGCTCGACACGAAGCCGCCGCTCGGCGTGCCGCTCAGCGCGACAAACAGGCTGCCCGGCTTCACGGCGCGGCTGTCCTGCGTGACGAAGTCGATCGGCGTCTCCGGATACTCGCCGGCGAGGCCGAGCGCGCGCGCCGCCTCAGCCACCGTCCACAGCGCCTTTGTCATGATGCCCTCGCTGCCAATGCGTCCGCGACCGCTTCATGATCGCTGAAATGCAGCACCGTGCTGCCGATGATCTGTCCGGTCTCGTGGCCCTTGCCCGCGATCACCAGCGCATCGCCGGGCTGCAGCTCGCTGATCGCAACCCGGATCGCTGCGGCGCGGTCGCCGATCTCCCGCGCTCCTGGCGCGGACGCAAGGATTGCCGCGCGGATCGCGGCCGGATCCTCGCTGCGCGGATTGTCGTCGGTGATGATGACGCCATCCGCCTCGGCGGTGGCGATCGCGCCCATCAGCGGCCGCTTGCCGGTGTCACGGTCGCCGCCGCAGCCGAACACGACCACGAGCTTGCGCGCCGCGTAAGGCCGCAGCGCCTGCAGCGCCTTGGCCAGCGCGTCCGGCTTGTGCGCGTAGTCGATGAAGATGGGCGCGCCATTATGCTCGCCGACCAGTTCGAGCCGGCCCTTGGCGCCCTCGAGCGTCGCGAGCGCTTCGAACACCGCCTGCGGATCACTGCCGGTGCCGATCGCAAGCCCCGCCGCGACCAGCGCATTCTCGATCTGGAAGCGGCCCACCAGCGGCAGCCGGATCGAATACATCCGGCCGCAATGCTGGATCTCAAGCTGCTGCGTGAAGCCATCGACCGCGGCAGCCACAAGCCGGATGCCCGGCCCCGCGCCGTCGCCGTTCGTGCCCACCGTCATCAGCCGCAGCCCGCGCGCCTCCGCCGCAGCAATGACCTCGGCAGAACTCTCATGATCTGCCGAGACCACCGCAGCACCGCCCGGCGGGACCAGATCGCGGAACAGCCGCAGCTTGGCGTTGAGATAGTGGGCGAGATCGGGATGATAATCCATGTGGTCGCGCGACAGGTTCGTGAACCCGCCAGCCGAAACCCGGACGCCATCCAGCCTGAACTGATCGAGCCCGTGCGACGACGCCTCGAACGCCAGATGCGTGACGCCCTCCCCGGTGATCTCGTCGATCTGCCGATGCAGCGCGATCGGATCGGGCGTGGTCAGCGAGCCGTAGACCGTGCGCTTGTCCGACACCAGGCCGACCGTGCCGATGCTGGCCGAGCTGTGGCCGAGCTGCTGCCAGATCTGCCGCGTGAAGGCTGCGACGGAGGTCTTGCCGCTCGTGCCGGTGACGGCTGCGATGGTCGCAGGCTGACGCGGGAAGAAGCGGGAGGCGGCGAGCGCCAGGGCCCGCCGCGGATTCGGCAGCACCACGAACGGAACCGAAAGATCGCCCTGCGGTGCCGAGGCACCGGCGACGGCGACGGCTCCAGCGGCGATGGCGGCTGCGATAAACCGGGCCCCGTCGGTCTTGGTTCCCGACAGCGCGAAGAACAGGTCGCCGGGGCGCACCGCGCGGCTGTCGACGGCAAGGCCGGAGACCTCGACTGCGCCGATGCGGGCGTCGAGGGTCGCCTGATCCCCCAGGAGGTCGTGAATTTTCATCCTGGTCCCGTACCGGTGCTGGCCCCGCCCGGGTGGCGGCGCCTTCTGAGCCGTGCGATTCGGCGACGGCTTACTGCGTCAGCCGCGATGCCGCAAGAATTTGGCGGTCGGACGGCGGCAGGTCGAAACGGGGCTCGATCCCCAGCAGCGGCCCGATCCGGGAGATCACATTGCCGGCCGTCGGCACCGCGTTCCAGCCGGAGGTGATGAAGCCGTAGGTTTCCTTCAGCGGCTGCGGCTCGTCCAGCATGATCAGGAGCTGGTATTTCGGCTTGTCGGCCGGGATCACTGCGGTGAAGAGGGTCAGCACCTTCTTCTTGGCATAGCGGCCGTTGATCACCTTCTCGGCGGTGCCGGTCTTGCCGCCGATGTAATAGCCCTTCACGTCGGCCTTGCGCGCGGTGCCGACCTCGGCGTTGAGACGCATGAGATAGCGCATCTTCTCCGAGGTTTCCGGCTTGATCACGCGCTTGGCGATCGCCATCGCCTCGGCCTCGGTCCGCTTCATGAAGGTCGGCGGGATCAGATAGCCGCCATTGACCAGCGCGCTCACGCCCATCACGCCCTGCAGCGGCGCCACGGCCATGCCGTGACCGAACGCGATCGTGACCGTGTTCAGCTCGGCCCAGCGCTTGGGCAGGATCGGCGAGGCGCTCTCCGGCAGCTCGGTGCGCAGCCGGTCGAACTGGCCCATCTTGCGCAGGAACGCCTTGTGGCCTTCCACGCCCTGCGTCAGCGCGATCCTGGCCGCGCCGACGTTGGACGAGAAGTAGAACACCTCCTTCATGTTGAGGAAGCGGCCCTTCGGCTCGTCGTCATGGATCGCGAACTTGCCGTAATGCAGCGGCCCGCGCGCATCCCACAGCGAGTTGAGATCATATTTGCCGGTGTCGAGCGCCATCGCCAGCGTGAACGCCTTGAAGGTCGAGCCCATCTCGTACACGCCCGTCGTCAGGCGGTTGATCCGATCCGGATCATGCGCCTCCTTCGGGTTGTTCGGATCGAAGTCCGGCAACGACACCATCGCGATGATCTCGCCGGTCCTGACGTTGACGACGAGACCGGAGGCGGCCTTGGTCTTGAACTTCTCCTTGGCCTTGAGCAGTTCGTCGCGCAGCGCATGCTCGACGCGCAGGTCGACCGAGAGTTCGATGGGCTTCTGCAGGCGGTCGGTGGCGAAGCCGGCGCGATGCAGGTCGGCGAGGCCCTGATTGTCGAGCCACTTCTCCATGCCCGCGATGCCCTGGTTGTCGATGTTCACCAGGCCGATCAGATGCGCCACCTCGTTGCCGGTCGGGTAGACGCGCTTGTTCTCGCGCAGGAAGCCGATGCCCGGCAGACCCAGCCGATGGATGTCCTGCTGCTGCTTGGGCGTCATCTCGCGCTTGAGCCAGACGAAGCCCTTGCGCGACATCAGGCGCTCGCGCACCTCGCTCGTATCGAGGTCGGGCAAGGTCCCGGTCAGCAGCTCGATCGCTTCGTCCTTGTCGATCAGCCGGCGCGGCTCGGCGAACAGGCTGGGCGTCTTGACGTCGGTGGCGAGCACGGTGCCGTTGCGATCGACGATGTCCGGTCGCGCGGTCGCGATGGCGTCCTGCTGCGCGGCACGGCGGGAGCTCGGACCGTCGGAGCCGACGGCGAACATCACAAGCCGGCCGCCGATGACGGCATAGACCGCGGCAAAGGCGATGATCGCAAGGCCGATACGCGCCCTCGCCTTGGCCGTGCGGTCGACATCGCGCCCATAGAGCAGCGTGCGCACCAGCCGTTGCCGCCAGGGCTCCTGCGGCTTCACTCCGGGCCGAAGCTGATCGGTCATTGTTGATCCTCCGGGCGACGCACCGATCCGGTCACGGGGGGCTCTTCATTGATCGCGTCGATCGCATCGATCATCGATCCGATCGGATCCGGATTGTCCGGCCGCGTGAAGCGCGGCGGCCGCTCCGGCAGGTTCTTCAAGCTGTCGTATTGCGTGGCGTTGAGCGGCTTCAGCGGCAGATGCCGCTCCACCAGCCCCTGGAGCCGAAGCGGCGCATCGAGCTTGGCCCATTCCGCGCGCAGGATCGCGATCGCTTCGCGCTGCTCGCGGATCTCCGCGCGCAATTGCAGCACGCGCTCGACCCGCGCCGTGGACTCCATCTTGATCCGATAGACATAGGCGGCCGCGAAGATGAGCGAGCAGATGACGACGAGGTGCAGGAGGCGCATCGGTCAGCCTCCCCGCAGGACGTCAGCCAGGCGAGGCCAAGGCGACGACGTCGAGGCGACATGCGGCGGCGCTGCCGTCCGCTGCGCTCCGCGCAGCTTGGCGGATCGCGCGCGGGGATTGGCTTCGATCTCCGCATCCGTGGCCACGATCGGCTTGCGGTGAAGCAGCTGGAAGCTCGGCTTCTCCTGCATGACCTCGGGCAAATGGCGCGAGCCGCCGCCAGTCTTGCTGCGCTCCGCAAGGAACAATTTGACGATACGATCTTCCAGCGAATGGAACGAGACAACGGCCAGCCGGCCGCCTGGCGGCAACAGGCGCTCGGCTGCCGACAGCGCCTGTTCGAGCTCGTCGAGTTCCTCGTTGACGAGGATACGCAACGCCTGGAACGTCCGGGTCGCCGGATGGATGTCGCCCGGCTTCGATCTCACCACGCGCGCGACGATGTCGGCCAGTTGCCGGGTCGTGGCGATCTGCTGCTCCTTGCGGGCGGCGACGATCGCCCGCGCGACCGCACGCGAGTGCCGTTCCTCGCCAAAGATATAGATGACATCGGCCAGAGCGCGCTCGGAGGCATGCGCGATGACATCGGCGGCGGTTGGTCCCGCACCGGCCATCCGCATGTCGAGCGGCCCATCGAACCGGAACGAAAAGCCGCGGGCCGCAGTATCGAGCTGCATCGACGAGACGCCGACATCCATCACGATGCCGTCCACGTGGGTGAGGCCCTGCTCTGCGCAGATCTCGGCGATCTGGGAAAAGCGATTCTCGATCAGGGTCAGGCGGCCGCCCGCTTCCGCGACCAGATCGGCGCCCGCTTCGACGGCCGTCCTGTCGCGATCGATTCCGATCACCCGCGTTCCCGGCACAGCCAGGATCAGCCTTGTGTAGCCGCCCGCGCCGAAGGTCGCGTCGACATAGGTCCCGCCCTCGCGGGCCGCGAGCAGCTCGACCGCCTCGGGGCCGAGCACGGGAACATGCCGCAGGTCGGCCGAACTCACGCGACAGCTCCGCACGGCTGCCGCGGTTCCAGATTGGCTGTGGTCGGCTGCGAGCCCATCGCGCCTTCGATCCTCGCACCCCGTCACTGTGCCAAGCCGTCGCCCCGCACGGTCGACGGCCAGCCCTGCAAAAGCCTGCACCCCGGCCCACGGATTGCGGGCCGGGGCGATCCTCGGTTCATCAACGCTCGCACGCTGCCGGATGCCCCCGACAGCGCTCGAACCCGTGATATCCCGTGCAGGACCTTGCATATGGCGGCTTGCCGTCCCGAAAGCCGGCTTGGCTCTTCACCACTTAGTAACGGCCTTTAGCGTTAACAAACCGTTGACGGTCTGTGGCGGATGTTAGGCAGCGGTTCACGCCTCTGTTTGGGGCCTCGAGCCGCGCGCGCGGCGCTCTGATCAATATGAGGGGCTCGCATGCGATTTCGATTGCGACTGGGACATGCAAAAGAGTAGTGCCTGCCCATATTCGATTTGAGCTATTTGCCTCGCCGCCTGCTTCGAGTGCTTCATGCCGAACTCAACAGACAAGCCCGAATCGAAGCGCCCTCGTGCGCTGCCGATCCCTAAGGGCGTCTCGGACCTGCCTGTTTTCACGCCAGACTCCTCGATCGCGTCGGACGTGATCCCGTCGGCGAATTTCGGTGAGCGCAAGGGCGGCCGCCAGCCGGACATGATCATCCTGCATTACACGGGCATGCCCGACGTGGAGGGCGCGATCACCAAGCTGTGCACCGCCGGCAGCGAGGTGTCGGCGCATTACGTCGTGCTCGAGGACGGACGCATCGTCCAATGCGTGCCGGAAGCGATGCGGGCCTGGCACGCCGGCCTTTCGTCCTGGGGCGGGGACGAGGACATCAATTCGTGTTCCATCGGCGTCGAGATCGTCAATCGCGGTCACGATTGGGGCTATCCGGACTTCCCGCCGCGCCAGATCGCGGCCGTCATCGCCCTGTGCCGCGGCATCATGCTCCGCCGCAACGTTCCGGCGCATCGCGTGCTCGGCCATTCCGACGTTGCGCCGTCGCGCAAGAAGGATCCCGGCGAGAAATTTCCGTGGCACTCCCTTGCCAATTCCGGAGTCGGCCATTGGGTGCAGCCGGCGGCGATCAGCAAGGGCGAGACCTTGAAGCTCGGCAGCATCGGCGATGACGTGAAAGGCCTGCAGAAGGCGCTGGCCAAATATGGCTACGGCGTGCCGATCACCGGCAAGTTCGACGGCATCACGATGGATGTGGTCACGGCGTTCCAGCGGCACTTTCGTCCTGAAAAGATCGACGGCATCGCCGACCGTTCGACGCTGTGGACGCTGCACGCGCTGCTGACCAGCCTGCCGGAAGAGGCCGCGCCGCGCGCCTGATTCGTCATGCAGCCCCCGCGTCGAGCTCACCGAGCCGGCGCGCGTAGAGGCGCTTGAGCGGCGCCAATTGCGTCGCTGCGCTCGCCTCGAGATAGGCATCGCGCGCCTCGTCGCGGCGATCGAGACGCCGCAACAGGTCCGCGCGCACGGCCGGCAGCAAATCGTATTGTTTCAGGCCGCCGCGCGCGGCGAGCGAATCAACCAGCGAGAGCGCGCGCGCCGGGCCGTCGACCATCGAGACGGCGGCCGCATGATTGAGCTCGATGACGGGCGACGGCGCAATCCGCAGCAGCACCTCGTAGAGGCCGACGATCTGGCGCCAGTCGGTGTGCTCGTAGCTTGGCGCCTGCGCATGGAGCGCGGCGATCGCCGCCTGGACCGTGTAGGGCTGCGGCCGCCCTCCGGCGATGAGTGCCTCTTCGACGAGCGCGAGTCCTTCGGCGATCTGGGCACGATTCCAGAGCGCGCGATCCTGCTCTTCCAGCAGCACGATGTCGCCGGACGAGTCGGTGCGACCGGCGCGGCGCGCATCATGCAGCAGCATCAAGGCGAGCAGACCCTTGACGTCGCGCGCGTCCGGCATCAGGGCAAGCACCAGCCGTCCCAGCCGGATCGCCTCATGCGCGAGATCATGGCGGATCAATTCGGGACCGGAGGTCGCCAGATAGCCTTCGGTGAACACGAGATAGATCACGGTCAGCACGCCGCGAAGGCGCTCGTCCAGCGCATCGCGTCCGGGTACCTCGTAGGGAATGCCGGCGAGGCGGATCTTCTGCTTGGCCCGCACCAGGCGCTGCGCCATGGCGTCCTCGCTGGCGAGAAAGGCACGAGCAACCTCGGCTGTTGTCAGGCCACAGACCGTGCGCAAGGTCAGCGCCACCTGCACCTCCGGCGCGAAGGACGGATGGCAGCAGGTGAAGATCAGCCGCAGCATGTCGTCGTCGAGATCGACGGGGCCGCCGTCGTCCTCGCCGACGGCGTCGCGCTCGATCGCATGCACGATCTCGGCTTCCTTGTCGCGGAAGTTGCGCTGCCGCCGGATGCGATCGATCGCCTTGTTGCGCGCAACGTTGACCAGCCACGCCCGCGGATTGGCGGGGACTTCGGGTCCCCGCCAAGCGAGAAGCGCCGTCGCGAACGCCTCCTGCAGCGCATCTTCGGCCAGATCGAAATCGCCGACGAGCCTGATCAGGGTCGCGAGCGCCCGGCCGGACTCGTCGCGGAACACTTTTTCGATGGCACCGGGCGTCATCTCGTCGGCCGCAGCGGTGGCTTCAATGATTGTACTGCCAGACCGGCCTGACCTCGATCGAGCCGAGGCGGGCGCCGGGAATCCGCGCGGCGATGCCGATCGCCTCGTCGATGTTCTTGGCCTCGATCATGTAGTAGCCGCCGAGCTGCTCGCGGGTCTCGGCGAACGGACCGTCGGTGGTCAGGATCTTGCCGTCGCGCACGCGCACCGTCGTCGACGTCGAGGTCGGCTGCAGCCGGTCACCGCCCTTGTAGTTTCCGCTCGATATGATCGATTGGGTGAAGCTCTGATATTCGGCGAGCATCTTGCCTTCGGCCTCCTTCTCCATCTTGGCGTATTCGACCTCGTTCAGATAGATCATCAACAGGTACTGCATCGGACTTGCTCCTCTCTTCGGCTGGATCGCCGACATCCAGTCGAACGGCAGCGACGCGAAACGACACGCCGAGCATAATATTTTCCGCCGGCATGGCGACGGCTTGACGTACCCGTCGAGAAGTCCCATTCAAGCCGCGTCAGTCGGCCGGACGGCCGCTCCGGCAGGTGCCGAAAGGCCGCCGGGGAGGAAAGTCCGGGCTCCATCGACATGCGGTGCCGGATAACGTCCGGCGGGGGCGACCCCAGGGACAGTGCCACAGAGAACGAACCGCTTCTTCCCGCAAGGGAGGCAGTAAGGGTGAAAAGGTGCGGTAAGAGCGCACCGCGGGGCCGGCAACGGAACCGGCATGGTAAACCCCACCGGGAGCAAAACCGAATAGGGACGGCCACGCGGAGACAATCGTTTCGACGATGACGTCCGCGGGAGCGATGTCAGGCTCGCCGTCCGGGTAGGTTGCCCGAGGTCTCGCGCAAGCGCGATCCCAGAGGAATGGCCGTCACGTATCGTCATGCGCAAGCCTGGCGGTGCCCTACAGAACCCGGCTTACAGGCCGGCTGATATGTTCATGAGGGGCTCGGCGCACAAGCGCCGGGCCCCTCGCCATTTCTAGCCCGCGGCGGAGAGCTGGCCGAACTCGGTGGCCTGGCGCTCGAACAGGCTGCGGTAGAGACCACCGGGCCGGCCGACCAGCGTGGCGTGATTGCCCTGCTCGACGATGCGGCCGCGGTCGAACACCAGGATGCGGTCGAGGCTGCGCACGGTCGCCAGCCGATGCGCGATCACGATCGCCGTCCGGCCCTTCATCAGCCGCTCCATCGCCTCCTGGATCAGCGCCTCCGACTCCGAGTCGAGGCTCGACGTCGCCTCGTCCAGGATCAGCACGCGCGCATCCGCCAGGAACGCCCGCGCCAGCGCCACCCGCTGCCGCTCGCCGCCCGACAGCTTGACGCCGCGCTCACCGACCAGGGTGCCGTAGCCCTTGGGCAGGCGCATGATGAACTCGTGCGCGTTCGCAAGTCGCGCCGCCTGCTCGATCTCGGCCTGGCTGGCGCCGGGGCGGCCATAGGCGATGTTCTCGGCGAGCGAGCGGTGGAACAGGATCGGCTCCTGCTGCACGATGGCGATCTGGCTGCGCAGCGAATCCTGTTTCGCGTGCGCAATGTCCTGCCCGTCGATCAGGATCCGGCCGCCGCTGACGTCGTACAGCCGCTGCACCAGCTTGACGAAGGTCGTCTTGCCGGAGCCGGAGCGCCCGACCAGCCCGATCCGCTCGCCCGGCCGGATGTCCACGGACAGCCGGTCGTACAGCGGGACGCGGTGGCCGCCATAGTGGAACGTCACCGCATCGAACACGATGTGCCCGCCGGTCACCGTCATCGCCTTGGCTCCCGCGGCATCGACGATGCCGATCGGCTCGCCATGGATCGCCACCAGCTCGTCCATGTCGTTGACCGCGCGCTGCAGGTTGTTGATGTGCATGCCGACGTCACGCAGGTAGGCATGGATCACGTAGTAGCTGGTCAGCACATAGGTGACGTCGCCCGGCGAAGCCCGGCCTGCCATCCACAGCAGCACGGCGCCGCCGATTACCGACGAGCGCAGGCACAGCAGCACGCCGAGCTGCACGGCTGCGGTCGTGTTGTAGCGCAGCCAGGTGCGGCTGACGCGCCGGGACCAGCGGTTGACGACGCGCATCAGCCGGCCGTCCTCGCGGGCCTCCGCCCCGAACGACTTCACCACCGCGTTGCAGCTGAGCGCATCCGCGAGCGTCCCGCCGACCTTGGTGTCCCAGGCATTGGAGATCCGCGCGGCGGGGGCGATGTAGCGGGTCGAGAACACGACCGTCATCGCCACGTACAGCACCGCGCCGACGGCGATCACCGCGCCGAGCGCGCCCCAGTGCAGGCCGAGCAGCACCATCGAGCCGAGCAGCACCGAGAGCGAGGGCAGCAGCGCCAGCAGGATGGTGTCGTTGTAGAGGTCGAGCGCCCACATGCCGCGGGTGATCTTGCGCACCGTCGAGCCTGCGAAGCTGTTGGCGTGCCAGTCGGTGGAGAAGCGCTGCACGCGCACGAACGCCTCCCGCGCCACATCGGACATGATGCGGAGCGTGAACGGCACGATCAGTTGCAGGCCGGACAATCGCAGCACGATCGAGGCGAAGCCGAGCGCGACGATGGCCGCGAACGCCACCACCGCCGCGTGCCGCGCATCGGCATTCGATGGGCCGAGCGTCAGCGCGTCGACGAGTTTGCCGGAGAATAGCGGCATGAACAGGTCGGCGGCGGTGGCGCCGAGCAGGCACACGGCGATGCCGAGGGTCATGCGCGGCTGCTTCAGCCAGTGGCGGGTCACGAACGGGATCACGACGCGGATGGCGGCGGGACGCTTGTCGGCCTTCAGGCCGGAGACGTTGAGGGTCATGGCATCATCCGGCCGCGCGCGCGGGCGCCAGGCCGGCTCCAAATGAAGCAGACGCGAGGCGACGCGCGGTCTGCGAATGATGAATCAGATTGTGGGAAGTACGGCGGCGCTCAATGCGAGCGGCGGAACACCAGGACCGGCATCGACCGTGCGGGCGTAGAGAGCACGAGGGTCGAAAGCGCGAGCATCGACCGGGTGCAAACGGTCTGCAGATGCGATGTAGTCATGCAGATCTCCCCGGTTCGAGCGACAATTCGTGGTCCATACCATCGATGGTACGATTTGGCAACCCGCGGTCGTCGCGCGGGCCGCTCACGTCAATGTGCGTCGCCGCCGCCGGCCATCGGCGAGCTCGGCTTGTTGAGCAGCAGCACCATGAAGCTGAGCGCGATGTAGAAGCAGGTCAGCATGAAGAACGCGTCGCCATAACCCATCACCACGGCTTGGCGATGCACGATCTGCGAGAGTTGCTTCATCGCCATGACAGCGGAATCGCCCATGCCCTGCAGCTTCTGCTGCAGCATGTTGAGCGTCTCGACCGCGGTGGCGTTGCCCCAGTTCACGCGCTCGTGCAGGCGCGAGATGTGCAGGTCGGTGCGGTCGTTCAGCACCTGGTTGATGATCGCAAGCCCGACGGCGCCGCCAAGATTGCGCATCAAATTGAATAGGCCGGAGGCGTTCTTGACGCGGTCCGGCGCCAAGGTGCCGAGTGCGATGTTGTTGGTCGGCACCATCGCGCACATCATGCCGACGCCACGCATCACCTGCGGCACGAACAGCTCCCAGAAGTCGTAGTCGCGGGTGATGCCGGTCATCTGGTAGGAGCCGATCGCGAAGATGACGAGGCCGAAGGCGATGATCAGCCGCATGTCGATCTTCACCATCAGTCGGCCGACCACCGGCGCCATCAGGAACATCACCACGCCGGAGACGAACATCGTCTCGCCGATCATCAGCGCACTATAGCCGCGGACCTCGGCAAGGTAGCGCGGATAGATGTAGGTCAGGCCGTAGAGGCCGATGCCGATGCAGAATTGCAGGAGGCAGCCGACGGCGAAATTACGGTTGCCGAAGGCGTAGAGGTCGACGATCGGCTCCTCCGCCGTCAGCACCCGCCAGAAGAAGCCGATCGCGGACACCGCGCACACTGCGGCGAAGATCGCCACCGACGTGTCCTGCAGCCACTCATATTGCGGCCCCTCCTCCAGCACATATTCGAGCGAGCCGAGGAAGCCGGCCATGAACAGGAGGCCCCACCAGTCGAAGCGCTCCAGCAGCTCGAAATGCGGCTCGTCGAAATCGACCAGCGCCAGCACGCCGATGGTGATCAGGATGCCCGGCGGGATGTTGACGAAGAACAGCCAGTGCCACGACATCGCGTCGGTGATGTAGCCGCCGACGGTCGGGCCGACGGTCGGCGCCAAGGTCGCGACCAGGCCGATGATCGGGCCGACGATGTGGAACTTGGAGCGCGGAAACACCGTGTAGGCCGAGGCGAACACGGTCGGGATCATGCCGGCGCCGAGGAAACCCTGCAGCGCGCGCCACAGGATCATCTGCTCGATCGACGAGGCGAAGCCGCACAGGAAGCTGGAGATGGTGAAGCCGGCGGCCGAGATCGCGAACAACAGCCGCGTGCCGAGCGCGCGCGACAGAAAACCGGACAGCGGAATCGCGATCACTTCGGCGATCAGATAGGCGGTCTGCACCCACGACACTTCGCTGGAGCTCGCCGACAGGCCGGCCTGAATCTCGGTCAGCGACGCCGACACGATCTGGATGTCCAGGATCGACATGAACATGCCGAACACCATGATCAGGAACGCGATCAGCCTGCGCGGCGCGATGCGGTCCGACGGCGCCGCGGGCGCGCTCATGGTGGGGTTGGCTGTGGTGGCGGTGGCCATGGTCTAATCAGTCCGCTGGAGTCGATGACCGCGCCGGGCAAATGGTGCGCTCCCCTCCCCCTTGCGGGGAGGGGTAGGGGGTGGGGGTCCCCAACGGCGGTGTCGCCCGGAGCCCCCCACCCCGACCCTCCCCCGCAAGGGGGGAGGGAGCTCACTGCCGATGCCGAAGCAGCTTCGTTCAACATCAACTGCAGAATCGATCTATCTGCAGCCCTCAGTCATTCGCCGTACTAACTACTTCCCCTGCACCGTCGCCGGTGCGTCGAGGTCGCCATCATTGTCCGCATCCTTGGCGCCGTCGGTCGTATCCACCGTGACGTAGACCGACATGCCGGCACGCAGCAGGTTCTGGCGCGCGACGTCCTTCGGCACGCGGATGCGGACCGGCAGGCGCTGCACGATCTTGGTGAAGTTGCCCGTCGCGTTGTCCGGCGGCAGCAAGGTGAACACCGAGCCCGCGGCCGGCGAGATGCTGTCGACCGCGCCCTTGAAGCCGCGCGCGCCATAGGCATCGACCTTGATCGTCACCGGCTGGCCGGCACGGATGCGCTTGAGCTGGGTTTCCTTGAAGTTCGCGTCGATGAAGACATCATCCAGCGGCACGACGTTGCCGAGCCGCTGGCCGACCGCGACGAAATCGCCGGTGTTGACGAGGCGGTTGGCGAAAGTGCCGTCGACCGGCGCGCGCACGGTTGCGAATTCGAGATCGCGCTCGGCCTTGGCGAGCGAAGTCTTCAGCTCGGCGAGCTGCGCCTCTGCCTCCGTCTGCTGCGCCTTGGTGACCTCGACATTGTCGCGCGCGGCATCGAACGCGGCGCGGGCGGCGCGCACGGCGGCCAGGCCCTGGTCGCGCGCGGCCTCCGACTGCTCGAAGGTCGCATGCGAGGCAAAACCCTTGGTGCTCAGCGCCTGCTGGCGCTCATAGTCGAGCCCGGCGCGCTTCATCGCGGCTTCCGACGAGGTCAGATTGGCCTGCGCCTGCTCCACCGCGCTCTGCTGCGCGGCGACCTGGCGGCCGATCCGGGCGATGGTCGCTTCCTGGGTCGCGATCTTGGCGCGCGCGGCATCGACCGCGATCTTGTAGTCACCGTCGTCGATGCGGAAGATCACGTCGCCCTTGCGCACCACCGAATTGTCGCGCGGCACGATCTCATGGATGTGGCCGGAGACGCGCGCGCCGAGCATGGTGTTGTTGGCGCGGACATAGGAATCGTCGGTCGAGACCATGAAGCGGCCGACCAGGAAATAATGCGTGGCGTAGCCGGCTGCGGCGAGCGCCAGCAGCAGGCCGATGCCGGCGAGGACGCGCTTGCGCTTACCGGATTTCGGCGGCGCGACTGTCGAGGCCTCGGGCTTCTGTCCCCCGGGAGCACCCGCCGGCGCCGCGGGCCGTTCGGCCGGCGCTTCGATGGTGACCTCGGCTGACGTGTCGAGTTTGCGCGACGCCGCTTCGCTGGACTGCGGACGGGCCGCCTCAGGCTTGGCCTGGCTTGGCGTACTCTCCGCCTCGGGCCGGCGTGTCCGCACAGCCTGTTCCCTCGCTGCAGCCATCACAGACTCCCACCCAAGGCAACGGGGCCGCTTCGCCCCAAAGAAACCGACCGAACCGTTCGGTCAATTTGATCTCTATCATTGACCGAACCGTTCGGTCAATCTATATCTTCGCGACCGCAACATACTCGCTCACGTCCTGTCGCGACGTTGCCTCGACGGGCTTTTTCGGGAACAGCCTGAACCAATGATTGAGGGCGACCACACCACACCCCCGGTGACGCAGGACGAGGATTCCTCGAAGCGGCGCCAGATCCTCGACGGCGCCCGCAAGGTCTTCATGGACCTCGGCTTCGACGGCGCCAGCATGGGCGAGATCGCGCGCGCGGCCGGCGTCTCCAAGGGCACGCTCTACGTCTATTTCGCCGACAAATTCCGACTGTTCGAGGCGATCGTCGAGGAGGAGACGGTTCATCGCGGCGCCTCGAACTTCAGCTTCGACCCGGCGCGGGATGCCGCCACCGTGCTGTACGAGTTCGGCTCGGCCTGGATCGCGGTGGTGTGCCGGCCGGGCGGCGGTTCGGCCATTCGGACCGTGATGGCGATCGCCGAGCGGATGCCGGAGGTCGGGCGGCGCTATTATGATTGCGTGCTCGAGGGCACTATCAACCGGCTGGCGGCCTATCTGCAGGCCCGCGTCGAGGCGAAGGAGCTCGCCATCGACGACTGCCATCTCGCCGCCTCGCAATTCCAGTTGATGTGCCAGGCCACCCTGTTCCTGCCCTTCATCTTCCAGGGCGCGCCGGCGCCGGCGCCGGAGGATGTCCACCGCGTGGTCTCGAGCGCCGTGCGGATGTTCATCGCCACTTACGGCATCAAGAACTGAGCCATTGCCGGCGGCGCTGAAGCACGCAGCTGTGTCGGTCACCATCACGTCTGTCAAAGACATGCATTCTCCTTCTCGCGGCAGGTGACGCCCGAGCTTTGCCATCAGATCCCCCTCACCAATGACCCTCGTTGTGATCGGAGGGCGCAGGGAAGGCCGGGCGCTGGCCGCGCCCGTGGCCCGCCTGCGGAAAAAAATGCAGGCGGCAGGTACCACAGGTCTGGCCGAGAACACCCGGCCTTCCCTGCGCGATGGGTTGACGGATTATACGCAGTCTCCCCGGTGTCCGGGCTTGTTAGCCACCGTCATCCGCGCGACGCTTTCAACGTCGCCTACGAACTTGACGCCAGCATCGGGGCGCCAGGACCCTACGACTTCACCGTCCTGCCGGTCGCGTTCGTCCGCTCGCGATTCCAGCGCGCTGCGCGCCGACAGGCCACCGCTCCCCACCTCCAACGCTCGTGACGACCGCGAAACGTCCCTCTTCGATCGAGGCGGGATGGGGAGAGAAAAACATGGAATTCGGAAAAATGGAAGGTGATTATTTTTACGCGGGGGACTGGACAGGGCAAATCAGCTTGATGGGACTGCGGAAATGAGTTTCTGCGCGCACGCCTTTTCGGTGGCTCGCAAATGTCCCTCCGCCGTCATTGCGAGCGAAGCGGTAACTGCCCAGGTGTCCGTCTGTATCGCTTGACTGGCCACATGTGTTTGTGAGTCAAGGTATGGATGAAGCTGCCGTACGCTTTGTCCGTTGATTCGCTGCTGGTCCTGATCGGGGAGCTGCAGGCGCGCAACGCGCTGCTGGAACAGCAGAACGCGTTGCTGTTGACCCGTGTGGCCGATCTGGAGCGCCGACTTGGCCTGGATAGCTCCAACAGCAGCAAGCCGCCTTCGAGCGATGGGCCGGGCCAGGGTCCTCGCCGGACGCGCAGCCTTCGTGAGCGAGGGGTGAGGAAGCCCGGCGGCCAGCCTGGTCATCCCGGCAAACACCTGAAGCGGTCGGAACAGGTCGATCATACGATCATCCACCGGCCTGCCACGTGCGGACACTGCCAAGCCGCGCTGGGCGAGGAGCCGCTGGACCTTGTCGACCGCCGTCAGGTGTTCGATCTGCCGGCGCCGAGACCGCTGCTCGTCACGGAGCATCAGCGTTATCGCTGCAGATGCAGCGGCTGTGGCGCGGTCACGACGGGATCGTTTCCTCCGGAGGTCAGGGCGCCGGTGCAATATGGCGCACGATTGTCCGCCGTCGTGACGTATCTGTCGGCCGGACAGTTCCTGCCGGAAGATCGTTTGGGGCAAGTCCTTACCGATCTGTTTGGCGTGACCGTTTCGGCCGGCACGATTGGGCAGATGATCGCCCGTGCCGCCAGCCGGACGCAGGCCTTCGCCGCGGCGGTCTGCGAAGAGATCCGCCGGGCACCGGTCAAGCACCTGGATGAGACCGGGTTTTGGGTGGGTGCCACGCCGCAATGGCTGCATGTCGCAGGCACCGCCGGGAGCAATGGGCTGGTGCACTATCGCGTCTCCCGCAGGCGAGGTGAGGTGCTGACGCAAGCGGCGCATATCGTGATGCACGATCACTGGACATCCTACTTCCAGATGCCGGGCGTCACCCATGCGCTGTGCAATGCGCATCATCTGCGCGAGTTGACGGCGCTGGTCGACATCGATGGCGAGGCCTGGGCCCGGCGCATGCGCACCCTGCTTCGCAAGCTGTGCCACGAGGTCAATCTGGCGCTCGAGCGTCCAGCCGGCCAGACAGGTGCGCTGCCTCCCGACAAAATCCGTGCCGCCGAACGGCAGTATGACCGCATCATCCGCGACGGCATCGCTTGGCACAAGGCGCTTCCCGAGTTGTCTCGCAACGTCAAACGCGGGCGGATCAGACGGCGCACCGGCCATAATCTCCTGTTGCGCCTCGAGCTGCATAAAGCCGCCGTGCTGCTGTTCCTGCGCAACCCAGCCGTACCATTTACCAACAACGAGGCCGAGCGCGATGCTCGCATGATGAAGTTGCGGCAGAAGATCTCCGGCGGCTTTCGCACCTCACAAGGTGCCGACAATTTCGCAACGCTCCGAACCCTGATCGGCACCGCACGAAAGCGCGGATGGAACATGCTCGAAACATTGACCCTATGCCCAACACAGCTCATCCATACAATCCGCCTTGCTTGACAGAGCGGCGACCTGGGTAGTTACGCGAAGCGAAGCAATCCAGGGGCGTCACCCGCGACTCTGGATTGCTTCCGCCGTCGCCCTGCGGGCTCTGGCGGACAAGTCGTCGCTTGCGCTCCTCGCAATGACGATTGGGGCATGCTGCGCCCTCCCCCCTCAACCGTCATCGCCCGGCTTGATGTTCAGCCCGGATACATCACCGACAGGTGTTCGGAGACATAGCCGACACGTCATAATGCAAGGATTTGGCGGTTTGGGAGGCCAAGTCCATGCCCTGGCGCGAGGTGTCGGTAATGGAACAGAGGCGGGAGTTCGTGCGGCTTGCACTGCAGGAAGGGGCCAACCGGCGCGATCTGTGCCGGCGCTTCGGCATTCATCCCTCCACGGGTTACAAGTGGATCCAGCGTAAGCAGGCCAGTCAGGAGCTGATCGAACGATCGCGCCGGCCGCGTACGAGCCCGGCGCGCACTGCTGCCGAGCTCGAGGAGCGCATCCTTGCCGTCAGGGATGCTCATCCTGCGTGGGGGGCACGCAAGATCGCGAGCTGTCTGGAACGGGCCGGTCACAGTTCGCCAGCGCTGTCGACCATTCACGAAATCCTGCGCCGGACCGGTCGGATCGTGCCCGCGCCAGGTGGCCCGCCGGCCACGGAGCGCTTCGAGATGTCGGCTCCAAACCTGCTGTGGCAGATGGATTTCAAAGGTTGGGTTCGGGTCGGCAACAACGTGCAATGCCATCCCTTGACCGTGCTGGACGACTACTCGCGCTTCGATCTGTGCCTGCAGGCCTGCGCCGATCAACGCGATGAGACCGTGCGCGACAGGCTGCGGACGACGTTCCGTCATTATGGCTTGCCGGACGCCGTCTTCGTCGACAACGGCTCGCCGTGGTCGGATTCGTCCGGCGAACATTGGACGAGATTCTCTGTCTGGCTGCTCAAGCTCGGTGTCTCGGTGATCCGCAGCCGTCCCTACCATCCACAGAGCCGGGGCAAGGACGAACGCTTCCATCGCACGCTCAATGCAGAAGTGTTTGCCTTGCGCTGCTTCCGCAATCTGACAGCAGCACAAGACGCCTTCGATGCCTGGCGGGAGGTCTACAACTTCGAGCGCCCCCATGAGGCACTCAATCAGCAGGTACCGGCGAGCCGCTACCGGCCGAGCCCGCGAATGATGCCGGATCGCCTGCCTTCGCCAGAATACGACAGCACCGAGACTGTTCGTTCCGTGTCCACCACAAAGTCCTATGTCCACTTCAAAGGCCGTCTGTGGAAGGTCCCACAAGCCTTTGGAGGCGAACGTCTGGCCATCAGGCCCCTCTCCGTCGATGGCCAATACGGAGTCTTCTTCGCTGCCCATCAAGTCGCGACGATCAACTTGACGAATGGCAAAAGTGTCGGTGATGTCCCCGAACAGGTGTCGGCTATCTCCCCGGGCTAAACACTTGACCGGGCGATCCAGTACTCCGAGACGGCTGTGATAGCGCCGAGAAGCCGCGGCGTACTGGATACCCGCTTTCGCTGGTGTGACGGCGGAGTGTGGGGCGAGCCGCACGCCCCAAATCCAGTGTCATCCCGGGCAAGGCCGCCAACGCGACAGCGTTGGTGGTCGCCGACCCGGGATCCATACGCCCGTGCCGGTCGTGGCTGGGCACCATGTAGCGGCCAGCGTGCCTCAACCCACGCCCTGTGGTTATGGATCCCGGATCGGCGCGCGCGTGACCGCGCGCTTGTCCGGGACGACAGGGGAGGACTGAGTTGGCAGCGCGGGCATGACGGCGGAGTGCACCGTAAGCAACCGAGACACCGCGGTGGGCACGGCGCGCGAGGGACCAAATTCTATCAGCAGCATCGGGGCGCGCCTTTGCCCACCCTCCTACTTCTTCCCGCTCTTCGTCGTGTGGGAATGCGAGTGGCTGTGGCTGCTGCTATGGCTGTGCGAATGGCTGTGCCCATGCCCCGCCGCCGGCTCGATCGGCATCAGCGCGACGTGACCGTGGCGGACGCCGCGTTCGGCGATGACGTGGTCGGCGAAGGCCTTGACCTCACGGCGCTCGCCCTTGAGCACGGTGACCTCGAGGCAGCTCTCCTGGTCGATGTGGACGTGGAGCGTCGCCTGCGCCAGCCCGGAATGGTCGTGCGCCTCCTGCGTCAGGCGCTTCGGCAGTTCGCGCGCGGCGTGGTCGTAAACGTAGCTCAGTGTCGCGATGCAGGGGCGGGTGTCGCTGGCGCCGGTGTCGGCGCTCTCCAGGCCGCTGCGCAGGAGGTCGCGAAACGCCTCGGAGCGGTTGTCGTAGCCGCGCCGTTCCATGAAGGCATCGACCTCCGCGAGCAGATCGTCGTCGATGGTGATCGTCAGGCGCTGCATGCATCGTCTCCCGGCGGCAACACTGTTTCATGAGCTTGATGTTGAGTATGATGTTTGCTCGTTGACATCATACTGGTGTCACCGTAGCGTTCTTTAACACTCGACAGTGGGGCGATCCAAGCGAGCGTGCCGGCGGCCAATGAGGGCTGGCGGCGAACGACGTCGCGTGCCCCGATGATGAGATCGAGGCGCGTGGCGACGATGCGGTGGCGTGGAGCGAGTGTTTGGGTGCTGATGGCGGCCTTGCTGCAGCAGGCGGAGGCACATCCCGAGCGCGCTCCGGCCGAGTTGCCCACCGTCGCCGTCGATGCGCCGAAGCACCCCGCCAAGCCGAAACCGCAGGCGAGGCGCGAAGCGCAGCGGCCGAAGCCCGGCACCGTCCGTCCCGCCGCAGGCCTCGTCCCTGCCGCGGCGGCGGCTCCGCCCTCGGGCGCGCCCAATGTCGGCTCCGGCCCGGGGCGCCCGCAGAGCATGGCGAGCGAGACCGTCATCACCGGCGGCGACATCAACGCCCGGCCGGCGACGCGGCCCGGCGAGGTGCTGGAAGCCGTGCCCGGCCTGATCGTCACGCAGCATTCCGGCGAAGGCAAAGCCAACCAGTATTTTCTGCGCGGCTACAATCTCGACCACGGCACCGATCTGGCGCTGTTCGTGGACGACGTGCCGGTCAACATGCGCACCCATGCGCATGGCCAGGGCT
The DNA here is from genome assembly GCF_051168435.1 of Bradyrhizobium sp. HKCCYLR20261. NCBI lineage: Bacteria > Pseudomonadati > Pseudomonadota > Alphaproteobacteria > Hyphomicrobiales > Nitrobacteraceae > Bradyrhizobium > Bradyrhizobium sp. HKCCYLR20261. The sequence goes on along the minus strand of NZ_JBNPUZ010000013.1, from coordinate 44,446 downwards.
ATGCCGACCTCAACTGGCTGATGCCGGAGACGATCGGCCGCGTCGACGTCCGCAAGGGGCCCTACTTCGCCGACGAAGGCGACTTCGCCTCGGTGGGCAGCGTGCATATCGGGCTGGTCGACACCGTGCCGAAGGCGATTGCGCAGATGACCGCGGGCAGCTTCGGCTATCGCCGCTTCTTCGGCATGGACTCCGTGCATGTCGGCGACGGCCATTTGCTGATCGCGGGCGAAGCCGGCCGCTATGACGGGCCGTGGACGACGCCCGACGACGCCAAGAAGCTCAACGGCCTGATGCGCTACTCGCAGGGCACAGCGACCGACGGCATCTCGATCACCGGCATGGCCTATGCGAACCGCTGGACGTCGACCGACCAGGTGCCGGAGCGCGCTCTCACCTCCGGCCTGCTCGGCCGCTACGATGCGATCGATCCCAGCGACGGCGGCAAGACCAACCGCTTCGCGCTATCCGGCCGGATCGCGGGGACCGATGAATCCGGCTCGTGGAAGGCCAACGCCTATGTCGTGAAGAGCCAGCTCGATCTCTACAACAACTTCACCTACGCGCTGCGCGATCCCGTCAATGGCGATCAGTTCCACCAGCATGACGATCGGCTGATGATCGGCGCCAATGCGTCCCGGACGTTCAACGGCAGTTTCGCCGGGCGGCCGATGGAGACCACCTTCGGTGTCCAGACGCGCTATGACGACATCGCGCTGGCGCTCAGCTACACGGCGCAACGCAACTATCTGAGCCCCGTGCGCAGCGACAAGGTCGGCGAAGGCAGCATCGGGCTCTATGCCGAGAACACCGTGCGCTGGACCGACTGGCTGCGCACCACCGTCGGCTATCGCGGCGACACCTACCAGACCCACGTTTTCTCGCTGTATAACGGCAACAACACCGGCGATGCGGCGGCGAACCTCGGCAGCCCGAAGTTTCGCATGGTGATCGGGCCGTTCGAGAAGACCGAGTTCTTCCTCGGCGCCGGCTATGGCATGCACAGCAACGACGCCCGCGGCGCCACCACCACGGACGATCCGACGGCGCCGGGCAGCCGGATCGAATCGTCGCCGCTGCTGGTGCGCACCAAAGGCGCCGAGGTCGGCGTGCGCACGCGGATCATTCCGGGGCTCGACTCGTCGCTCAGCGTATTCATGCTCAACCAGGACTCGGAAATCCTGTTTTCTGGCGATGCCGGCAACACCGAGGCGAGCCGGCCGAGCCGCCGCTACGGCTTCGAACTGACCAACCGCTATCGGCCGGCCTCCTGGATCGACATCGACGCCGATCTTGCGATGACGCATGCGCGCTTCGTCGGCGACAACACCGACCAGGCCGACGCCTACGCGCAGCTCGTCGCCGCCGGCGCGCCGGCCGAGGTGCTGCGCGGCAATGCGCCCGGCAACTACATCCCCAACGCGCCCGCGATGATCGCCTCCGCCGGAATCACGCTGGGGGAACAGACCGGCTGGTTCGGCGGCTTGCGCTGGCGTTATCTCGGATCCACGCCGCTCACCGAGGACAACTTCTTCCGCTCGACCGCCACCAGCGTTTTCAACGGCCGCATCGGCTTCCGCGACGCCAATGGCTGGCGCATCCAGCTCGACGTTCTGAACCTGCTCAACACCAAGGCCAACCAGATCTCCTACGGCTACGGCTCGCTGCTGCGGACCGACCAGCTCTACCAGGCATGCTACGGCAGCACGCCCACGGGCGTGCCGGCGCAAATCTGCCAGACCGGAATCATGGACCGCATCCTCCACCCGATCGAGCCGCTGACGTTCAGGGTGACGGTGGCTGGGACGTTCTAGAACGCGTTCGTCATAGCCGCGGATCGTTCCCTCGGCCGCATGTCGTTGCTCCGATCTTCGATCGAGGCACACGCTCGCCGCACGAACGGTGCGCTCCCCTCCCCCTTGCGGGGAGGGGTCGGGGGTGGGGGTCCACGAACTCCGCTGCCGATGATGAGCCCCGGCCCTATTCACATGCACGTCGCGCTATCGCCGCGCTTACAGGTGACAGCATCACAAGGGTGCCACTCACTAAGTTCGGCGCCCGGAGACCCCCACCCCCAACCCCTCCCCGCAAGGGGGAGGGGAGCTCACCGTCGCCTTGGCGAAGAGCTCGGCTTCGTGAGGAGAAGAGCTCTGACTGATAAGGAGTCGACTTAGGCAGCTCGAAGCGATGCTGATGAAGATCGATGTCCACGTGGCAGCGACGGTGCGCTCCCTCTCCCCGTTCTTCACGGGGAGAGGGTCGGGGTGAGGGGCAGCGGCACGGGTGGTGTGAATGGCGGTCTCCAACAGTCCTTGCCAAGCCGAAGCAAGACAACTGCATCACCGAAGACTTAGGATGGCGGGGAATTGAACTCATTACTTGCTCCGTCCGTGTGGCTGCCCCTCACCCCAGCCCTCTCCCCGTAAAGAACGGGGAGAGGGAGCGCATCGCGCTCGCTGCTAGAGGGCAGCTAACCAGGCGAGACCATACAAGCCCGCAGCTCGTCACCCGCACAACGGCGGGCCGTCCGCGACGATAGCGATCTCGAACTCGAGATCGTCCCCGCTGAAGTCGTCGCAGGCCTCCCTCTCCGGCTGCACCCGCCACGGGATCGGCTTCGGCGGCAGCAGCGCCAGTCGCTCGGCATCGGCCACGGCGCGGCGGGCGGTCTTGAGCGAGCGGCACACCAGCACGGGATGCTCCTCGGTGCTGACCTCGAAGCCCGCGCCAATCGCCCTGATGCGATACGATGCCATCTCCACCACTCCCACTCCGGCAGCAAACCAGAACCCCGCGCGCCTTGTTCCTGGCGAGTGTGGCAGGTCTAGTGTCGGCCAATGGCGGACGAATGGGATGGTGAACGGACCGTTAACCCTGATCTCGCGCTGGTGACGATGACGTGCCGGAGCGGGACATGCACGGCTTTGCGCCTGACCGAGGCGCGAGAAATCCACAGCGGCGCACAGGAAGGGGAATGGCGAGTAGCGAATAGGGCAAGGAGCGAAGACGGGAGATCCCTATTCGCCACTCGCCTCTCAGTAATCCCGGTACTCGTCTTCCTCGTTGATCAACTGCCCGATCGACTTGGGCTGCTTGCGCGAGGCGATCGAGCTGGTCACGTCGGGATCGCGCTGGCCGTAGCCGTAGCGGCGCTGCTGGGCGCGGGCGGCGACCGTCTCGCCGGATTGCGCGGCAGGCTGGCAGATCAGCCGGCGGCTGGCGCGGCGCATCAGGTCCACATGGATGTGGTCGTAGTGATAGACGTTCGAGCCCGGCGCGAGCACGGTGGTGAACTGCTGGCAGGCCCCGCCCTGGATGTCGCGCAGAAAGCCCTGCTCTTCCGGCAGACCGATCCAGCCGTCCTTGACGGTGATGCGGCGGCCGTCAGAGAGGATGAAGGCCGAGATGTCGAGCGCGTTGCCGAAGGCGTGCTCGGAGATGTGCGCGCTCGGATTGCCGTTCATGCCGCGGCAGGAATAGGCCGAGATCTGCTTGATCTCGACCACGCGCTGGCCGAACCAGCGCTGCGCCGCCGGCTGCACCGATTCCGCGAGCCAGCGATCGAGCGCCGAGACGATCGGACAGGCCAGCGTCGCGGTCGGCTTCACCGCCACCGGGCCGGTGGTGCCGACCGGATCGCGCGAGGGCCCGAGCCGCGGCGGGGGCTCCTGCTGCGGATACGCGGTGCGCGGCGCCGGCTGGCCTCGATACGGCGCGGCGGGATACGACCTGTCGGCCGGCAGGTTGACGTCATCCTCGCCGGCGGGCGGCTCGAGCTGCAGCGGCGCGCCGGGCGCTGCGCCATAGCCCGGCTGGGCCGGTGCCGCGGGATAGCCAGCATTCGACGGCGGATAGACCGGCGGCGGCTGATAGGTCGACGACGGATAGTTTTGCGGCTGCTTGTTGATCGGCCAGCGCGGCTGGCCGCCGATCGATCCCGGCGGACGCAGGCTCTCGTCGGCGAAGCCATAGCTCGCGGTCGCTTCGCCGAGCGCCGCCACCTTCAACGGATAGTCGGCGCCGCACATGCCGGGGCCGGAGATCGGATCGATGCGGACGATGTCCGCGCTCTCCTTCACCGCTCCTGATTTCAGGCAGGCGATCTCGGCCTCGGCCCGCCACGGCTCGCGCTCCTGGAAGAATCCACGGCCGCAACCCGCAAGCGAAACAAGGACGATGGAGCCGACGAGATACAAACGAACTCCGCGCGTCATGTGCAGAGGTTTGCGGCAATTTGCTTAAGGAGCTGTCAACGTCGTCTGTTCACGGCGCGGAAACCATCGTGGCGCGCGAGCTGATCGAAACCTGCGCAAGCGGCAGCGCCGCTGTCTTTTCTGCCGCTGCAGACAGGTTAATCTCCGCCGCAGTCCGAAAACGCTGAGAACGGGAGCCGTGTCATGACCCCTGCCGGTCGGTGGAGCACGATGGTCGCGTATGCTGCGTTTGCCTTCGTTGGCGCAATCGTGATCGGGCTGGTCTAGGAGCCGCAGCGCGTGACGCGCGCGCGTCCGGCCGGCGTCGCCCGCTCGGCGGACGCGACGGTGACCTGCGTCACAGATCGGCGGGTCTCAGCCCCTTAAAAGTTCCCTCAGGTTCACGACGCCGCCCCGAGGGAGCTCATCATGAAGACCATCGTTCTGGCCGCAGCCGCCGTTCTGATCGCGAGCAGCGCCGCGCAGGCCGGCAGCTCGATCGCGTTCGATTTCGACGGCCGCAAGATCCGCGTCACCGTCCCGCGCAACTGCCAGTCGCTGTCGTGCCTGCAGGTCTCCGGCATCGATCTCAGCGGGCTGAAATCCAAGCTCGACGATGATGACACGCCCGCCACGAGCACGGCGCCGGCCGCAACCGCTCCGGCGGCGCCAACGCCGGCCCCCGTCGCGACAGCACCCGCGGTCACCGCCCCTGCGCCGGTTGCTGCGCCTGCCGCCGCCGCGCCGGTCGTGACGCCGCCTGCGCCCGTTGCGGCCGCTCCCGCTCCGGCACCGACCGTACAGATGCCAGTGGCACCCGCCCCGGTCACTGCGACCGCGGCTGCTCCCGTGGTCCAGCCGCAGCCCGCCGCCCCTGCTCCCGTACCGACCACCGTGGCTGCCGCACCCGCGGCTGTTCAGCCCGCGCCGGCGCCGGCCGCGGACCCGAACTCACCGCTCGGCGTGTGGGCCACCGAGGCCGGCAAGGGCAATGTCGTGATCGAGCCGTGCGGACCCAACATCTGCGGCTTCGCCGAGAAGACGCGGGAGAAGATCCTGATCAACATGAAGCCGAAGGACAGCAAATGGGTCGGCCGCATCCACGATCCCGACGGCGGCGGCAACTACGACTCGACCATCGTGCTCAAGAACCCGACCACCCTGCGCGTCCAGGGCTGCGCCTTCGGCGGCCTGTTCTGCGGCGGCCAGACCTGGAAACGCGTGAGCTGACGCCGGTCCCTCGTTCAGCCCACGCGCAAGGCCTCGCCGGTCGCCGGCGAGGCCTTTTTGTTTGTTGCGCTCAGGCGACCTTGGCGGGCATCACAGCCGGCACCGCGCTTTGCGACGGCAGTGACAGCCGCACGCGCAGGCCGCGCGGCGTGTTCGGCATCAGGGCGATGCCGCCCTCGTGCTTCTTCATGATCTCCTGCGCGATCGACAGGCCGAGGCCGAAGCCGCCGGCCGATCGCGCCTGGTCGAGCTTGACGAACGGCTCCAGCGCACGCGCCTGCAGCGCCTGCGGAATGCCCGGGCCGTCATCGGCGACCTCGATCGCGATCACGCCCTCGATCGTCGTATCCAGGCTGACCACGACCTGCGTGCCGTGCTTGACCGCGTTCTCGACGACGTTTGTCACCGCGCGCGACAGCGCCCGCGGTCGCCCTTCGCACACCAGCCGCGGCGGTCCCTCGAAGCTGACGGCATGGCCGACATCGGCGAAGTCGCAGCAGATCGTCTCCAACAGGCTCGCGAGCTCGATGCGCGCCGGCTGCTCGGCCTTGGTGTCGTCGCGCAAGTAATCGAGCGTCTCGTCGAGCATGCGGCTGACCTGGTCGATGTCGCGCTGCATCGCCGCGCGCATCTCGACCTGCCCGATCCGATCCGAGCGCAGCCGCAGCCGCGTCAGCGGCGTGCGCAGATCGTGGCTGATCGCCGCCAGCATCCGCGTGCGGTCGTCGAGCAGCGCGCGGATCCGCGCCTGCATCTCGTTCAAGGCGTCGGCGACCTGTACGATCTCCTTCGGCCCGCGCCGGCCGAGCGGCTCCTGGGCGCCCGGCGAGCGGCCGAACGCAGTCGCCGCGCGCGCCATCTCCGACAGCGGCCGGATGATCGCCCGCGCCGCGTAGATCGACAGCAGCACGCCGAGGATCAGGATGAGGAACAGGAACACCATGGTCGGCTTGACCACCATCGGCCAGAAGTCGAGCCGCGGCACGTCGTCGAACACCAGCGCGCGCTCGCCGTCGACCTGGACGATGATCTGGGTCGGCGGCGCCGCGCCATAGCCGACACCGTGCAGCAAGGTGACGTCGCGCAGCACGCCGAGCTGGCGGCGGGCGAGCTTCGTGGTCAACGGCACATGGCGCGCCGGCTTCGCCAGCAGCGTGAGCGAGGTCAGCGGCACCAGTTCGACGGGGATGCCGGAGTTGCGCAGACTCGAGAGGCTGCTCTCGATCGCGACGGGATCGTTGGCGGCGCGGACGAAATGCACGGCCTCGGCGACGCGCGCGACGCCATAGGCCGGCGATTCCTGCTCGTCGGGGGGATCGAGGAACAACAGCGCCGCGGCGATCATCAGCACCATGCCGAACAGCACCGACAACGACGCCAGGGTCACGATCTGCGTGGTGAGGCCGAGCCGCGGGAACGTGTTGCTGCAGGTCTTGTGATCAGGCTTCATCGAGCGTCTCGACCTTTGGCGTGAACACGTAGCCGCCGAGCCGGACGGTCTTGATCAGCGACCAGCTCCTGGCGCCGGGCTCGATCTTCTGGCGGATGCGGCTGATGTGAACGTCGATGCTGCGCTCGACCGGACCGGCCTGGCCGCCATGCGCCTGCTCGATCAGTTGCTCGCGCGACAGCACGCGCCCGGCGTTGCGGCAGAACGCCAGCAGGATGTCGAACTCGGCGCTGGTGAGCGTGATCTTGACCCGATCGGGATCGAACAGCGTGCGGGTCGCAGGCTCAATGCGCCAGCCGTCGAAGATCATCGGCGCCTGGCGCGCGGCGATGACTGCGGGATGCAATTGCGAGCGGCGCAGCAGCGCGCGGATACGCGCGACCAGCTCGCGCGGATTGAACGGCTTGACGACGTAGTCGTCGGCGCCGAGCTCGAGGCCGAGGATGCGGTCAATGTCCTCGCCTTTCGCGGTGACCATGATGATCGGCACGGTCGAGATCTGGCGCAGCTTGCGGCAGATGCTCAGGCCGTCCTCGTCGGGCAGCATCACGTCGAGCATGATGAGATCGACCTGCTCGCGCTGCAGGACGTCGTGCATGGCGGCTGCGGAGGCGACGAAGCGCGGCGCGAAGCCGTGCTCCTGCAACAGCTCGGTCAGCAGCGCTGCGATCTCGCGATCGTCCTCGACGCAGAGGATGCGCGCCGGCGCCGCGAGGTTGGCGTCGGCGGCCACGGCGGTATTGTGTGACGACATCATGCGCAGAACATGGTCGATTTTGGCCGGAAAGAACAGCCCGAAGCGCCTCCCGATCGTGGCGAAATCAAGCTGTATTGTTAAGGCGGAAACATTTCTTCACGCGACTTAACCCTGCGCAACCGGCGGCCCGCCTAAGACCTTTCGGCACCAGACAAACATCACCAGGAAAGTCCTGCGACAAGGCTGACGCGGCCGGCGGGGTCTCTTCCGAACCGCGATGCCAAAGCCCCGTGAAGCCCGCCCTGCTCGCACTCTGCCTCCTGCATCCGCTGCTCGCCGGCTGCGCCGTCGGCCCCGACTACATCACACCGGATTTCGGCACGCCAGCGCGCTGGAGCAGCGAGACCAATCGGCCGGCGCAGGCGTTGAAGCTCGCGCAATGGTGGCGCAATCTCGGCGATCCGCTGCTCGATCAACTGATCGGCGAGGCCGTCGCCGGCAATCTCGACGTCGCCGCCGCCAAGGCGCGCATCCGCGAGGCCCGGGCGACGCAGCGCCAGGCCGTCGGCGCGCTGTTTCCGAGCGTGAGCGGCAGCGGCGCGGCGACTGAGACCCGCAGCAGCGGGTCGTCGACGAGCGGCATCGCCATCGCACCGGCGACGTACAGCCAATACCAGGCGGGCTTCGATGCGAGCTGGGAGCTCGACCTGTTCGGCGCCAACCGTCGCGCGCTCGAGGCGGCCAGTTACGGCGTTGATGCGGCCGAGGACGATCTGCGCGCGACCCTGCTGACCTTGATCGGCGACGTCGGCTCCAACTACATCGATGCCCGCGCCTATCAGGCGCGCGCGGCCTTGGCGCGGCGCACGGCGGCCTCGCAGCGCGAGACCGCGGCGCTGACGGAGCGCAAGCAGGCGGCCGGCTCGGCCTCGGCCGTCGACACCGCCAAGGCGAGCGCGCTCGCCGCGAGCACGGAGGCGACGATCCCGACCTATGAGGCCAGCTATCAGCAGGCCGTGCACCGGCTCGGCGTGCTGCTCGGACGCGATCCGACCGCGCTCAGCCAGCTTCTGTCCCGCTCCACGCCGATCCCCGCGCCGCGCCTGCCGCTGCCGAAAGGCATCCCGGCCGACGTGCTGGTGATGCGTCCGGATGTCCGCAAGGCGGAGCGGCAGCTCGCGCAGTCCACCGCGAAGATCGGCCAGGCGACCGCCGCGCTGTATCCGGACGTCAGCCTCAGCGGCACCGTGTCGACGACCGCGCTGAAGCTCGGCGATCTCGGCAAGAACTCGACGATCGGCTGGTCGATCGGACCGAGCGTCTCGGTCCCGATCTTCAACGGCGGCAAGCTGCAGGCGGCGGTCGAGATCGCCGAGGCGCAGCGCGACGAATACCATGTCGCCTGGCGCAGCGCCGTGCTCAGCGCGCTGGAGGACGTCGAGAACGCCATCGTCAACCTGGCCCAGGAACGGCTTCGCATCCGCAGCCTCGGGGAATCGGCGCGACGCTATGGCGAGGCCGCGCGGCTGTCGCGCGCGCTCTACCAGACCGGCTCCAGCACGTTCCTCGACGTGCTCGACGCCGAGCGCTCGCAGTTCACGGCCGAGGACAGTCTGCTCGCCAGCCGGGCCACCCTGGCGAAGGACTACGTCGCGCTCGCCAAGGCGCTGGGCGGCGGCTGGGGTGGCGTGCTCGACAGCTCCAAGCCTGAAATCGTCGACGCCGGCACAGGTCCGCATCTCGTTCAAGCCGTCGAACCCCGCTGAGTTGCGCCGTGATGTCCCAGTGACTGCGAAGTAAGCCGATGAACGCACCCTTGCCCCAGATGCCCCGCACCGTCGCGATCGACGACAGCGGCTCGCCCACGTCGCCGCCGAAACGCGCACGCGGGCGGAAATGGCTGATCCTCAGCCTGATCGCTGCCGCCGCATCAGCCGCCCTGCTCGCCTCCCGCTACACGGCCAATTCCAACACCAAGCTGGTGACCGCGCCGGTGACGATCGGCGACATCGAGCAGACCGTGCTGGCCACTGGCACGCTGAAGCCGGTCAAGCTGGTGGCGGTCGGCGCCCAGGCCTCGGGGCGGCTGGTCGCGCTCAATGTCAAGCTCGGCGAGCGGGTCAAGGCCGGCGATCTCATCGCCGAGATCGACTCGCTGACCCAGCAATACACGCTGCGCACCAACGAGGCTGCGTTGCGCAATGTGCGCGCCCAGCGCGACGAGAAACTGGCGACGCTGACGCTCGCCGAGGCGAACCTCGCGCGCCAGCAGGCGACACTGGCGCAGAAGGCGTCGTCGCGTGCGGACTACGACAACGCCGAAGCGACGGTGAAGCAGACCCAGGCGCAGATCGCGCAGCTCGACGCGCAGATCGTCGAGGCCGAGGTCGCGATCGAGACCGCGCGCGTCAATCTCGGCTACACCAGGATCACCGCGCCGATCGACGGCACCGTGCTCTCGATCGTCACCCAGCAGGGCCAGACCGTCAATGCGGTGCAGTCGGCGCCGACCATCGTCGTCCTCGGCCAGGTCGAGACGATGACGGTGCGCGTCGAAATCTCCGAGGCCGACGTCGTCCGGGTGCAGCCCGGACAGAACGTCTATTTCACGATCCTCGGCGATCCCGACCGGCGCTACGAGGCGACGTTGCGGAGCATCGAGCCGGCGCCGGAGTCCATCAAGAGCGATTCGAGCTTCTCGTCCAGCACGACCACGACATCGAGCAGCAGCAGTTCGTCCTCGTCCTCCACGTCGTCAGCGATCTACTACAACGGCGTGTTCGATATCGCCAATCCCGACGGGCGGCTGATGACCTATATGACCGCCGAGGTCCACATCCTGCTCGGCGAAGCCCGCAAGGTGCCGACGATCCCGTCCTCCGCGCTCGGGAGCGCCAACGCCGACGGCAGCTACGCCGTGCGCGTCCTCGACGAGGCCGGGAGCCTGCAGAAGCGCGCGGTACGCATCGGGCTCAACAACAAGATCAGGGCCGAGGTGACGTCCGGCCTGCGCGAGGGCGAACGCGTCGTGATCTCCACCCCGGATGAAGCGCCGAAACAGACAATGATGCCGCCACCGCCGGGCGGAGGCATGTGATGGCGGCGCCGCTGATCGATCTGCACGATGTCGGCCGGCGCTACGCGTCGGGCGACAGCACCGTGCACGCGCTGCGGGGCGTCGACATCAGAATCGCGCGCGGCGAGATGGTCGCCATCGTCGGCCAGTCCGGCTCCGGAAAATCGACGCTGATGAACATTCTCGGCTGCCTCGATCGCCCGACCTCCGGCAGCTACCGGATCGCCGGACGCGAGATGAACTCGCTCGACCCGGACGAACTCGCGGCGCTGCGCCGCGAGCATTTCGGCTTCATCTTCCAGCGTTATCACCTGCTGGGCGAGCTGACCGCCGCGGAGAATGCCGAGGTGCCCGCGGTGTATTCGGGACTGTCGTCCGCGACCCGGCGCCGCAAGGCCGAGGCGCTGCTACAACGGCTCGGCATGGGCAGCCGCGTCGGACACAAGCCGGGGCAGTTGTCCGGCGGCCAGCAGCAAAGAGTGTCGATCGCGCGTGCCCTGGTCAACGATCCCGACGTGATCCTCGCGGACGAGCCGACCGGCGCGCTCGACCGCGCCAGCGGCGAGGAGGTACTGCGCATCCTCGACGAGATCAGCGCGTCCGGCCGGACGGTCATCATCGTCACCCATGATACGACCGTCGCCCAGCGCGCGCGGCGCATCATCGAGATCCAGGACGGCTGCGTCATCTCCGACCGGCTCAATCCGCGCTCCTCCGCTCCGGCCTCTGCTGTCGTGCCGGACGATCACGCGTTGCCGCCATGGTCATGGTGGCGCAGCCATCTCGATCGGCTGCGCGAGGCCGCCCGCATGGCGCTGCTCGCAATGAACGCACACCGGTTGCGCGCCTTCCTGACCATGCTCGGCATCATCATCGGCGTCGCCTCCGTCGTGCTGGTGCTCGCGCTCGGCCGCGGCTCGCAGGCACGCGTGCTGGAGAACATCAACCGCCTCGGCACCAACACGCTCGAATTCTTTCCGGGCAAGGATTTCGGCGACACGCGCTCGGGCAAGATCCGGACGCTGGTGGTCGCCGACGCCAAGGTGATGGCGCAGCAGCCCTATGTCGATGCGATCTCGCCGACGGTCTCGACCACCAGCACCTTGCGGTTCGGCGCGATCGAGGTCAGCGCGCAGATCTCCGGCGTCGGCGAGCAGTATTTCCGCGTCAAGAACACCGAGCTCGCCGAAGGCGGCTATCTCGATGCCGACACCGTGCGGTCCTATGCCCAGGATGCCGTGATCGACGACAATGCACGCAAGGCGCTGTTTCCCGATGCCGATGTCAGCCCGCTCGGCAGGGTGATCCTGATCGGCAAGGTGCCCTGCCGCGTGGTCGGCATCACCAAGCAGCAGCAGGCGGGCTTCGGCTCGAGCTCCACGCCGATCGTCTATTTGCCATACACCACGGTACAAGCCCGCTTCCTCGGCAACCAGGTCCTGCGCAGCATCAGCCTGCGCGTCGACGAAGCGACGCCGATGGCGGAGGCCGAGCGCGCCGCCACCGCGCTGTTGACGGCGCGGCACAACGCCAAGGACTTCTTCGTGCTCAACACCGACGACATCCGCAAGACGGTCGAGAGCACCACGCAGGTGCTGACCTTGCTGGTCGCCGCGATTGCGGTGATCTCGCTGCTGGTCGGCGGCATCGGCGTGATGAACATCATGCTGGTGTCAGTGTCGGAACGCGTCGGCGAGATCGGCGTGCGCATGGCGGTCGGCGCGCGGCGCAGCGACATCCTGATGCAGTTCCTGATCGAAGCGGTGCTGGTCTGCCTGCTCGGCGGGGCGCTCGGCCTGACCGTGGCCATCGGCTTCGGCACCGTCTTCAACGCGCTCGATGTCGGCTTCCAGCTGATCTATTCGCCACTGACGATGGCCGGCGCTGCCGTCATCTCGATGGCGATCGGCATCGGCTTCGGCTACATGCCGGCGCGCAGCGCCTCCCGGCTCGATCCGGCGACGGCATTGGCGCGAGAGTAGGTTTTCGTCACATCGCAGCGGGTGTGAGCTCCCGGCTCCCGCCCTCGCGACCCGGCAGATGCCGTCAACGATGACGGCACCTGCTCGTTCGATTGCGGCGTCGGCGTGAAGGAAGCGGGGGACCGGTTCTGCTTCCTTCCGCCGCGCGCTCACCGATCAACGGCGGCGCTGCCACACACCGGCGTAGTTGCCGTCGCCGTTCTGGCCGATGCCGGCGTTGTTGTTGCGGCCGATCTGATGCACGCCGGCGCCGTTGCCGTTGCCGTACTGGATGATCTGGCTGTCGTTGTTGCGGCCCTTCTGGAAGGTCTCGGCACCGTTGCCGTTGCCGTTCTGCACGATCGAGGACGAGTTGCCGGCATAGGCGCCCGAGGAGGCGAGCGTCAGGACGGCGGCGGAGACGAGAAGGATGGAGCGGAGCATGGCGTTTTCCCTGTGATCGGTTTCGAACCGCGTCATTGCCGTTCGATGGTTGGAGACTACGCGGCGCCCACGCCTGCTTCCGTGCCGCAGGTCACACTCTGCTACTCGCGCTCTCCATGACCCTTTCGCGTGACCACCCGCCTCGCCCACCACTGTCGTTCCGGACCAGCCACGACGCGCGCCAGCGCGGCGAGGCGCCGATCCGGGACCCATACGCCGCGGCGGTCGTGTCGGGCAAAAAGCCAATTGCCAGCGCGCCTCAAACCGCTCCCTGGGGGTATGGGTCCCGGATCGGCGCTGCACCAACGCTGGCGCGCTAGCGCAGCTCGTCCGGGACGACGGCGAGGGTGTTGATACAGATGCGCGCCTCGCCCACCACCGTCGTCCCGGACAAGCCACGACGCGCGCCAGCGCGGCGAGGCGCCGATCCGGGACCCATAATCCGCGGCGGTCGTGTGAGGCAAAAAGCCAATTGCCAGCGCGCCTCAAACACCTCGCTGGGAGTACGGGGCAATTGCACATGACGATCGGAGATTTGCGCTCATCTGTCTCCACAACGTCATGGCCGGGCTTGTCCCGGCCATCCACGTCGTTCGGCATGCTGAGAACCACGTGGATGCCCGGGACAAGCCCGGGCATGACGGTGACACTCATTGGCAGGATCGTTCGCCGGCACAGCTGCGGACCTCAGTATGCGATAGCCTGTAGACACCACAACGCAGCGACAGCCGGTGACGGCTGTCGCTGCCGGAGGAGCGATGTCGAACAAGCGCGATGGAGCCTGGCGGATCGGCCCGGCCCCGCCGCGGCCTCACATCTTCTTCTGCAGGCCCATCGACGTCATCAGCTTGTCGAGCGTCTTCTGCGATTGCGGCGAGGCGCCCTTGCGGACCTCGCGATAGACGTTCGGCTCCGTCGACGCGGACTTGCGATCATCATCGTCGTCCATCGCATCGGGATCGACCGGCGTGGATGGCACCGCGGAGTTCTGTCCGGGGTCGGCCTCTGTCGTCGGCGGTGTGACCGGTCCCGATCGCTGCACGATCGTGGCCGAGTTGCCGCCGCTGTGCTGTTCGATCCTTGTATAGCCGGAGCGTGTCTCGACCTTCTTGTCGGTCGTCGCCGCGCCGCCGCTTTGGGTCACGCTCGCCGAATTGCTGCCGTTCCTGATCGACGTCGTCTCGGCCTGCACCGACAAGGCGACGAGACCGGCGAGCAGAGCACCGGCCACGAGCAACGCTTTTCGCTGGTTCAGCTTCATCTGTCCCTCCTGACGGATTCGAGCGTTGGACGAGAGCTCGTCCAACGCCGTCCGGTTTCGAGCCTGCGGGCAAAAGCCCGTTACCACTGATTGACCCGGACGCGATTGGCGTTGCCAACCTGCATGGCGCCGGCGCTGTTGTCACGGCCGCGCTGGTCGAGGCGCGTCGCGTTGTTGTTGCCGAGCTGCGTCGAATTCGAGCTGTTGTTCATGCCGGTCTGGCGCGCACTCGCGGTGTTGCCGTTGCCGGCCTGCACCTGTCCGTTCATGTTGTACTGGCAGTTCTGCGTGACGTGGTCGCTCAGGCCGTTGCCGATCTGGGTCTTGGCGTGCACGCAGGCAGTGATGCCGCCGGCGTAGGCCGGGGCGGAGATCAGCGCCAGTGCGGCGCTTGCGATCAACAGAAGCTTGCTCATGGGGCGCATCCTTGGGGGCTGGGTTTGTCGGGGCTGTCGTTCGGGACTGAGGTCGTGGGCTGGGCGTTCGAGGTCTGGCTCAGCGGACAGGAAGCGAGATCCGCTCGCTTCCTCCCGCTCCGCTTTCTCGATCAGCGGCGGCGCTGCCACACGCCGGCGTAGTTGCCGTCGCCGTTCTGGCCGATGCCGGCGTTGTTGTTGCGGCCGATCTGATGCACGCCGGCGCCGTTGCCGTTGCCGTACTGGATGATCTGGCTGTCGTTGTTGCGGCCCTTCTGGAAGGTCTCGGCGCCGTTGCCGTTGCCGTTCTGCACGATCGAGGACGAGTTGCCGGCATAGGCGCCCGAGGAAGCGAGCGTCAGGACGGCAGCGGAAGCGATGAGAATGGAGCGGAGCATGGTCGTATCCTTTTGAGCGTTCGATCCGGCGTCATTGCCGTTCGATGGTTGAAGGATAGACGGCGCCCACGCCCGCTTCCGTGCGGCGGGTCACACTCAAGCTCCGGACCGCTCTGCGTGCCTATGCCCGATTGCCCACAGCATCCAAAACTGTCGTCCCGGCCTGGTGCGCAATTGCGCACGGGACGCATACCGCGGACGCCATCGAGGAACGAAGCTGATCGTTGCGCGCCTCACCGCAGTCAGTCGTTATGAGTTCCGGATCGGCGCTGTACCAACTCCGTTGCACTCATCCTCGACGACGAGGCCGAGCTGCCCGCCACGACGGCAGCGCGCTCCCCTCCCCCTTGCGGGGAGGGGTCGGGGGTGGGGGTCCCCGGGCGATGAAATGTGTGGCGGCCAACTCGCTTGCCACAGAGATCGTCGTGAGAGCCAGATCGTAAGCGCCCAACGATAGAGCAGGATTCGTGGACCCCCACCCCCGACCCCTCCCCGCAAGGGGGAGGGGGGCGCACCGGTCGGGCCGCTCGGCCTCTATCGCCTGGCGACCTGCGTGCCCGGTTGGCCGTCTTGCGGCACTGCGCCCTTGTCGACCCATTCGGGCGGGGCGCCGAGGCGATTGGCGACCATGCCGATGAGTCCGGGGTCCCTGCCGAACGCTTCGCACGCAGCATTCTTGGGTTTGGCGCCGAGTGCCGCGCCGATCCGCTCGATCGACGGCAGCTTCGGCGGTTTGCCGAACGGCGTCTCGCCGGTCAGCAGCATCTGGCCGAAATCGGCGCTGAACGATCCCGCGAGATCATAGGCGTCGCCGGCCTGCGACAGCACCGGCGAATTGGTGAAGGAGTTGGCGCCGCGCGCCCACACCATCGCGGCCTGCTGCCGTCCCTTGCGGTCGAGCGCTTCCGCTTCGATCGTCAGACTGCCGAGGCCGATCGGCAGTCGCGGCACCGGCACGGGCACGCCGAGTGCGCCGGGAACAGCGGAGACGACCTTGGATGCGCCGGCCGCCACCGGATCGGTCGCCGTGGCCTGGGTGATGAAGGTGCGGGTCGTCAAATCCGCCCGCTCGTTCGCCGGCACGACGGTGAAGCGTTCGCTCAAGTTAAGGCAGAGCGCGCGATCGACGGCATTGGCGACCAGCCGCCGCTGCTCCTCGCTCAGGACCGCGCCCGCCTCTCCCGAGAACGACGTCGGCATGATGCGCACGGTCGAGGCCGCCAGCACCTTGTCCTTGTCGACGTTGAGTTGCGACTTGGCGAGGATGCCGTTGGATTCCGCCATCGCCTGATAGGAAGCCAGCGACCCGCTCTGGGTGATCGGCGCCGTCGCGCAGCCGGCGAGGCCAAGGGACGCGCACAGCACGCCGAGACGGAGGCCAATCATGGGACGAGACGATCCGACGAAAGTCCTGACCTTGCCATCGACCATGCCGGGACCGTCCTGCGCTCGCTCACCATCGCCCGCCGCTGGCGACGCCTGCTTGTGGTCCGGGAATTCGGAGAGCTGAGGGCGGAAGCGTGGAGAAATGATCGGTGAACGGCGCCAACCAGGGAAACAGTGCGGCAGGCATGCTTACGCTCTGGCGCCATTGCGGCAGGCTCGAATTCGATGGGGACGTCGAAGAACGGCGGCGGCATTAACGAAAGCGGCCAGCCATGTCGGCGGATCGCCGTGCGAACCTTGCGCTCCACCACGTCGAGAGACAAGGCGTCATTTCCGCGCAGCCAGGCGGCAGCACGGCGATGAAGGCTCTTCGCGACCGGGGCGGCATCGCATGGAGCGATGCGGGACGACCACGACGAACAAACCCACAGGCAGAGCACCGCGGTCGCCGGGCTCATTCGGCTTGCGCGGAGATCGCTTCGGCACAGCGGGCGCTTTTCGACCAGAACAGTCGACGGCGCCCGCCGTCCTCATTCCACCAGCAGCTTGTCCAAGGTGATCGGCAGGTCGCGCACGCGCTTGCCTGTCGCATGATAGACCGCGTTGGCGATCGCGGCGGGAACGCCGACGATGCCGATCTCGCCGACGCCCTTGATGCCCATCTTGTTGATGATGCGGTCCTCCTCCTCGACGAAGATCACCTTGATGTCGTGGACATCCGCGTTCACCGGCATGTGATACTCGGCGACGTTGGCGTTCATGATGCGGCCGAAGCGATGATCGATCATGGCCTCCTCGTGCAGCGCCATGCCGATGCCCATGACCACGCCGCCCATGATCTGGCTCGCCGCGGTCTTGGTGTTGAGGATGCGGCCGGCGGCGACCGCGTTGACGATGCGCGTCACGCGGATGACACCCAATTCCTCGTCGATCTTCACCTCGGCAAAGACAGCCGAATGGGTGTTGTGGGCGTGCTTGTCGTCCTCTTCGAAATCCCCGCCGCGCTCCTTCTCGATGCGGTCCTTGCCGCCGTGGCGCATGACGTCCGACATCGCCACCGAGCGGCTGCGATCCGCGATCGCGACGATGGCGCCGTCGGCCAAGGTCACCTCGTCGGCCGTCAGCCGCTGCAGCGGCGAGTTCGGCATGGCCTGCGCCATGGTCAGCAGCTCGGCACGGATGTCGTCGGCGGCATTGACGATGGCGTGCGAGATCGAGGCGGCGGTCCATGAGCCGCCTTCGACCGGCGCCTTCGGCAGGGTGGAATCGCCGAGCTTCACCGTGATGCTGTCGAGCGGCACGCCGAGCATGTCGGCGGCGACCTGCGCCATGATCGTGTAGGTGCCCGTGCCGATATCCGAGGTGGCGCTGGCGACCTCGACATGGCCGTTGGCGGTCATCACGATGCGCGAGGCGAAGGGCATCTGCATCGCCTCCCAGGCGGCGCTCGCCATGCCCCAGCCGACCAGCTCGCGACCGTCGCGCATCGAGCGCGGCTCGGCGCTGCGCTTCGCCCAGCCGAAGGCCTCGGCGCCCTGCTGATAGCACTCCTTCAGCCGCTTGCTGGAGAACGGCAGGTCCTTGTCCTGGTCGCGATCGGAGTAGCAACGCAGCCGCAGCTCCAGCGGATCCATCTTCAGCGCGACGGCGAGCTCGTCCATCGCGCATTCCAGGCCATAGACGCCGCTGGCCGCGCCGGGCCCGCGCATGTCGCCGGGTGTCGGCACGTCGAGCTTGGCGAGCCGGTGCGTGGCGCGCGACGTCTCGGACGTGTAGAGCACCTCGCCCCAGCCGATGTCGTTGCGCGAGAACGACTCGTGCTGCGAGGTCATCGCGATCGCCTCATGGGTCAGTGCCGTGAGCGCACCGTCCTGACTGGCGCCGAGCGCCAGCCGCTCGATCGTCGCGGGGCGGTAGCACAGAGCGTACATCTGGGCGCGGCTCAGGACCACGCGCACGGCGCGCCTCAGCTTCAGCGCGGCCATCGCCGCGAGCGCCACCTGATATTGCGGCCGCAGGCCGGAGCCGAACGCGCCACCGACGAACGGCGACATCACCTGGACGTCGTGCTCCTTGAGGTCGAACACGCTGCAGACATAGCGCTGCACGTTCTGCACGCCCTGGGTCTTGTCGTAGACCACGAGCTTGCCGCCGTCCTTCCACAACACCGTCGAGCCGAACAGCTCCATCGGATTGTGATACTCGATCGGCACGCCATACTCCGCATCGTGGCGCACGGGCGCTCCCGCAAGCGCCTTGGTCGCGTCGCCGCGCGGCTTCACCGGCTTGTCGACCTTGAACGCCTGCTCACGCTTGGCATGCAGATCGGTGGCAAAGTCTTCCGTGTGGTAGCGAACGTCGACCAGCGTCGCCGCGAAGCGTGCGGTATCCTCGTCCTCGGCGACGACCAGCGCGACCGGCTGGAAGTTGAAATGCACGCGATCGTCGTAAAGCGGG
This sequence comes from Bradyrhizobium sp. HKCCYLR20261, assembly GCF_051168435.1. Lineage (NCBI taxonomy): Bacteria > Pseudomonadati > Pseudomonadota > Alphaproteobacteria > Hyphomicrobiales > Nitrobacteraceae > Bradyrhizobium > Bradyrhizobium sp. HKCCYLR20261. The sequence goes on along the minus strand of NZ_JBNPUZ010000013.1, from coordinate 25,477 downwards.
CGATACGGCGAGCCGTCCTCGGGCGCGACCTCGTCGCGGTAGCCGTCGTCCTTGTCAGCCATCTTGACGCGGTTGGTATGGGTCAGGACATCGATCACGCCGTCGACCGCACGGGCACGGCTGGTGTCGATGCTGACGATGCGCCCTTTGGGAATCGTGGAGCTGACCACGACGCCGAAGGCAAGGTCGGGCGCGGAAAACTCGGCAGCGTATTTGGCTGAACCCGTGACCTTGGCGCGGCCGTCGACGCGTGAGGTGGCGGTGCCGATGTGAGCGGTCATGAGATCACCGGATGGTCTTGATGGATTGGATCTGCGGCGTGCCGCTCGCGGCCTGCGTCAGGGTTCTGACGATGGCGCGGCGGGCGAGCGGGAGCTTGAAGGCGTTGTACCGATGCGGCTTGGCGCCCTGGAGCAGCATGTCCGCCGCGCGCTCGAACGCCGCGCGGTCAGGCGCCTGGCCGCGCAGCGCGGCCTCGGCTGCGTCGTTGCGCCATGGCTTGTGGGCTACGCCGCCGAGCGCAAACCGCGCCTCGCGGATGCGGCCATTGTCGATGTCGAGCGCTGCGGCGACGGAGACCAGCGCGAAGGCGTAGGAGAGCCGGTCGCGGATCTTGAGATAGCTGTGGTTCGCGGCAAAGCCCTGCGCCGGCAGTTCGATCGCGGTGATGATCTCGTCGGCGCGCAGATTGTTGTCGAAATCGGGCCGGTCGCCGGGCAGCCGGTGGAAATCGGCAAACGCGATTCTGCGCTCGCCTTGGGCACCAGCGACGTGAACCGTCGCTTCGAGCGCGGCCAGCGCCACGCACATGTCGGACGGATGCGTCGCGATGCAGGAGGCGCTGGCGCCGAGGATCGCATGGTTGCGGTTGAGACCCTCGACCGCCGAGCAGCCATCACCGGGTGTGCGCTTGTTGCAGGGCGTAGCGACGTCGTAGAAATAGGCGCAGCGGGTCCGTTGCAGCAGATTGCCGCCGGTCGAGGCCATGTTGCGCAATTGTGCCGAGGCGCCGGCGAGGATCGCGCTCGCCAGCAGCGGATAGCGGCTCTCTATGACCGGGTGATAGGCCAGCGTGCTGTTTGGCACCAGCGCGCCGATCTTGACGCCGCCGGCGGCGGTCTCCTCCACCGCATTCAGCGGCAGGCGGCTGATGTCGATCAGCCGGCGCGGCTGCTCGACGTGGTACTTCATCAGGTCGATCAGATTGGTGCCGCCGGCGATGAATTTTGCATCGGGCGTATCGGCCTTCAGCCTGACGGCTTCCGCGACGTCGCTGGCGCGCGCGTAGTCGAAATTGTTCATCGGCGACCTCCCGTGGCCTGCTTGGTCATGGCCTGCTCGATTGCGCCGACGATGTTCGGATAGGCGCCGCAGCGGCAGATGTTGCCGCTCATCAGCTCGCGGATCTCATCCTTGGTCTTCGCTTTGCCCTCGGCGATCAGGCCGGCAGCCGAGCAGATCTGGCCCGGCGTGCAATAGCCGCATTGGAAGGCGTCGTGATCGATGAAGGCCTGCTGCAGCGGATGCAGCTCGTCGCCCTTGGCGAGCCCTTCGATCGTGGTGATCTCGGCGCCGTCCTTCATCACCGCGAGCGTCAGGCAGGACAGCGAACGGCGGCCGTCGATCAGCACGGTGCAGGCGCCGCACTGGCCGTGATCGCAGCCCTTCTTGGTCCCGGTGAGATCGAGATGATTGCGCAGGAGATCGAGCAGCGTGGTCCAGGGCGCCACCGACAGCGTGCGGCTTTCGCCATTGATCCGCAAGGTGACGGACAGCGGGGCAGGCTTGGTGAGAGATGCGGCACTCTCGCGCGACGGGCTCATGCGGGGTCTCCGTTGACGGACCCGCATCAACCCGCAATGGCGCGAATGGTTCTCGGCAATTTTCGCGTGGCGGACAGCAGGAACAGCTGCGCGCCGCGCGCCGAGGCTCAGGCCGCCCGGCCGAGCCAGGCCCGCATCTTCTGCGCCAGGCTGCGCCTGCCGCGGCCGTCCGGAGCATCGGCTTCGCCGCGGGCACTGTCCTGCGACTCAGACTCCGCGTCGGACATTGGCGCATCCGCAGTCGGTCGGCTGTTCTCGGCGGGCGCCGGCACGAGCGATTTGATCGCCGCCGCGACGGCCTCGACGCGTTCGAGATCCTCAGGCACTCGCTCGGGCATCGCAGCCTCAGGCGCGGCCACCGCCTCCGTTTGCGGCGGCACTCCGGCCACAACCGGCTCGGGACGATCCAACTCGCGGCTTGCATCGAGCGCCGGTTCGCTTGCGATCTCCGGAATTGCCTCCACCATCTCAACAGCCTGCGGGACCGGCTCGACCGCGACTGGCAAGGCGGCAGGCAGTTCGGACGGCTCCGGCTGCGGTGTCGCGCGGCTGCGGCGCTTCTTGGCCGTGGCCGGCTTCTCCTCAGCCGACTTTTCAACCGCAGCCTTTTCAACAGCGGCTTTGGGCTCCGCCGCCGGCTTCGCCTTCACCTTGCGGATCAGGCCGGCTAGCGCATAGGGGCCGACCGTTTCCAGGAACGTCTTCTCGTGATCGCGCGACAGGCGCTCCACCGCGGCGTCGAGCGGCAGCCAGTCGACGGCGCGGACGTCATCCATCAGCGGCTGCGTCTGCGTGCCCGTCGCTTCCATCCGCCAATAGTGCACGACCTTGGAGCGCGTGCCGGTGTCATGCACGAGCGTGCCGAGGAATTCATGCACGGTCACCTTGTGACCGGTCTCCTCCAGCACCTCGCGCTTGGCAGCCTCGCGCGGCGTCTCGCCGTCGTCGAGCTTGCCTTTCGGCAGCACCCATTCGTCGCGCTTGCGCAGGCGCACGACCGCGATCCGCGGCGGTTGCTCCCGCCGCAGCACAATGCCGCCTGCCGCCATGATCGGCGCTCTCGCCATCGCCTCTCCCACGCCTTGCGGGTTGCAACCCGCCGATTCGCCAGTTCAACGCCAGGATATGGCGACGTGCAACGGCGAAATCGAGATTGCCGTCGTGCACATGTCACATTCAGCCGGCGGCGACGCGCCTGCGCCACAGTGGCTGCCCTGCTCTGACACGCGCGCCCTCGGTGATGCCTGCAGCGAAGGTGAAGTCGCCGGGCGCGAGCAGGATGATGGTCGAGCCGTGCTCGAACCAGCCGAGCTCGTCGCCCTTCTTCACCTCGTTGTTACAGACATAAGAGAGCGGCCGTTCGGTCTGCGCATTCAACACGCGACCCAGCGCATGCAGGCGGATGCTCGCGACCAGGATCGCGGCGACCGGCACGATGGTGAACGGCTCGCCTGTCGCAAGATGCGCGCGGATCACGGCGCGCTCGTTCTTGCAGAACAGCCGCTCGACACGCTTCAGCGCAATCGGATTGACGTTCCAGACGTCGCCATGGATCAGGCTGACATGCTCGAGCGTCATGTCCGCCGGCGCGTGGAAGCGGTGATACATGCTCGACGTCAAACGGATGGTGACGAAGCTGCCGTTGCGGTGGGTCTCGACGACGGCGGGATCAGCGACGAGCTCCTTCAACGAATAGGGCGCGCCCTTGATCTGATACATCTCGCCGTCACGGATCTGGCCGTGCGCGCCGATGATACCGTCCGAGGGCGTGGTCACGGTGGCCGGATCGGGATCGAACGGACGCAGGCCGGGCTTCAGCTCGCGGGTGAAGCAGGCGTGCAGGCTCTTGAACTCGCTCTCTTTGGCCTCGGAGAGGTCGAGGTCAGAGAACAGCTTCCACAGCGCGATGGACGTATCCTTCACCAGCGGGTTCTCGATCTTGGAGAACCAGCCCATGAAGCGGGTCAGCGCGGCGCGCGGCACGCGGTTGGTGAGCAGGAAGTTGAGGTCTTCCTGTTGGGTGAAGGAGGCGATCAGGCTTTTGACTGTCATGAATCTGTCAGCAGGTGGGGTTAGCGCTTTTGGACATGATGGAAACCTCGATTCCTTATGTATCGCTCGCCGTTGGCGCTGCCGTGACGGCGGCCGTCGCCCCGAAGGTCAAGGCCCGCATCGAACTGTCGCGCGCCAAGCACCGCTCGCTGGCCGGCCATTCCAAGATGTCCCGCCGGATCTCCAAGCTGATCCCGCGCTATGAGTTCGACATCGACGATTTCTTCCGCTCCGACGGCGCGCCGCAGGCAATCGCCACGCAGCGCCAGGACGGCTTCTTCCGGCTCGGCGCGCTGTTCCAGGAGAAGTTCGCCAAGAGCCGCGCGCTGACGGCAGAGGCCGCGAGCCGCATCTCCGATCTGCAGTTCACCCAGGCCTACCGGGTGCCGTTCCAGTACAGCCGACTGGTCAAGGAGCAGCTCGGCGCCGGCTCGTTCATGCAGTCGTCGTCCGGCGTCACCATCACCGATCTCGACGGCAACGCGTTCTACGATCTCACCGGCTCCTACGGCGTCAACATCTTCGGCTACGACTTCTACAAGGAGTGCATCGCCGCCGCCGAGCGGCGCGCGCAGGCGCTCGGCCCCGTGCTCGGCCTGTATCATCCGGTCGTCGCCGACAATGTGAAGCGGCTGACCGAGCTGTCCGGCATGGACGAGGTGTCGTTCCACATGTCCGGCACCGAGGCAGTCATGCAGGCCGTGCGGCTCGCCCGCTACCATACCGGCCGCAGCCATCTGGTGCGCTTCGCCGGCGCCTATCACGGCTGGTGGGGCGACGTGCAGCCCGGCGTCGGCAATCCGATCGCACCGCACGAGACCTACACGCTCGCCGAGATGTCCGAGCGGACACTCCACGTGCTGCGCACGCGGCGCGACATTGCCTGCGTGCTGGTCAACCCGCTGCAGGCGCTGCATCCGAACGGCAACGCGCCCGGCGATTCCGCGCTGGTGGATTCCTCGCGCAAGGGCCGCTACGACCGCGCGGCCTACACGGCCTGGCTGAAGCAGCTGCGCGACGTCTGCACCGAGCGCGGCATTGTGCTGCTGTTCGACGAGGTGTTCCTCGGCTTCCGCCTCGCGCCCGGCGGCGCCCAGGAGTACTTTGGCGTCTCCGCGGACATGGTAACCTACGGCAAGAGCCTCGGCGGCGGCCTGCCGATCGGCGTGGTCTGCGGCAAGAAGGAGTATATGCGCCGCTTCCGCGACGACCGTCCGGCCGACATCTGCTTCGCCCGCGGCACCTTCAACTCGCATCCTTACGTCATGACGGCGATGGACGAGTTCCTGAGCCGGCTCGACAGCCCTAACTTCCGCGCCATCTATGACGGGCTCGACGACACCTGGAATGGCCGCGCCTCCAAGCTCAATGCGGAGCTCGCCGCCAAGGACCTGCCGGTGCGCGTCTCCAACATACAGTCGATCTGGCTGGTCGAGTACACCGTGCCGTCGCGCTACAATTGGATGCTGCAATACTATCTGCGCGCCGAGGGCCTGGCGCTGAGCTGGGTCGGCACCGGCCGCTTCATCTTCAGCCTGAACTACACCGACGCCGATTTCGCGGAGGTGACGAAGCGCGTCGTCGCGGCGGCGGAGAAGATGAAGCAGGACGGCTGGTGGTGGAATGACGGTAGCCTCACCAACAAGGCGATCAAGCGCCAGATCCTGAAAGAGATGATCGGGGCGGTCATCGGGCGCTGAGGGCTGCGCCTTCCCCGCTTGCGGGGGAGGTCGGCGGGCTCGCAGAGCCCGACGGGTGGGGGCCGCCTCACGACGCGCTGCCCTTGGGAGCGGAACAAGCTCGCCCCCTCCCCAGCCCTCCCCCGCGAGCGGGAGAGGGAGCGCACTGCCCGCGCCGCATCCGTCTCCGTTCAACATCAACTTTTCCCCACAAACACCGATGCCCGGGACTGGCCCGGGCATCGCGATCGTTCGGACTTCGAGATCAGCTCAGGCGTGCTGCTCTTCGAGGCCTTCGTTCATCAGGTGAAGGCCCGGATCGATCAGCTCGCCGCGCAGCAGCGCCAGCGGAGCGGAGCGGTACTGCATGAAGTCGTTGAAGGGGTCGGTGAGGATCTTGGTCATCCAGACGAGGCCGGTCTCGACGTCGCGGATGAAGAACAGCTGGATGGTGCGGAACATCAACCCGCCGACGCCGATCACCAGCCACAGCTTGGCGGTCTCGCGGGCGAATTCCATCGCCGTGGTCCAGGGCGACAGCAGGCCGAAGAACGTCGGCTGCAGATAGAGCACCACCGGAGCGGCGGCCCAGATCGACATCAGCACGACCTTGCGCTGCAGATTGTAGCCGACCTTGATCTCTTCCTTGTGCTCGTGGGTCGCCTGGTTGACGTGGTCGTAGCCCCTGGGCTCGAAGAAGAAGTGCCCAGCCTGGCGCGAGGTCATCGAGACCAGCCAGCCGATCAGCGCCGAGATCAGGGGATCGAACACCATCATGACATAGGCGATCAGGAAGCTGAGCGCGCTGACGAAGTGCAGGCTCTGATTGATGCGGCTGTGGTGATAGTAGCGATGGTCGTCCCAACGCTGGATCCGCAGCTGCTCCAGGAAGTGCTTGATCATGGTTGCTCCGAAGAATGAGTTGCAGGTCGTGTACAGGGATTCGATGTAGATCCTGTGACATCATCAAGATGTCACAGCATCGGACGCAGTGGGCCCCGCAGACTACGGGAGACTCACGGATGGGAAGCTGCCGCGCCCTCAGGCGGCGGCAGCGAGGTCCATCTTGCGGAAGCGGACCAGCGAGAAGTGTCCGAGCGGCGGAATCAGGCGGCGCTCGACCAGCTCCATGCGCTGTGCGCCGGCGAGCCAGCGCATGTAGCGCGACCAGCCGAACTCGGCGGTGCGGAAGCCGAGCCGGCGCACCACCGGCTGCAGCGCCTGTTCGATGACGCGGCGCAGGCCGTCATCGGCGCTGACGCGGGTCAGGATGATCAGCTCGCCGCCGGGACGCAGCACGCGGGCGAACTCGTCGAGCGCGACCTCGGGGTTCGGCACGGCGGTCACGACATATTGCGCCATCACGACGTCGAAGGAATCGTCGGGGAAGTCCAGGTTCTCGGCATCCATCACCGCCAGCCCCTCGACATTCTTCAGCCGCTGGTCGGCGACGCGGCGCATCGCCTTGCCGAGCATCGCCTCGGAGATGTCGGTGCCGAACACGCGGACATGCGGGGCATAGAGCGGCAGCGAAATGCCGGTGCCGACGCCGACCTCGAGCACGCGGCCGCCCATCTTGTTGGTGGCCGAGATCGCCGCCTTGCGGCCCTTCTCGAACACGCCGCCGAACACGAGGTCGTAGATCGGCGCCCAGCGGTCATAGGCCTGCTCGACCTGCTCGCGGTCGAAATCGAGCTCCCGCGCGCCGTCGAGCTTCATGGTTTCTGCCATCGTAACATCTCACTACGGTTTGGAATGAATGGAGTGACGCAAGATCAGCCGTCAGCCGCGCACGGCGCTCTGACCGGCCAGCACCGGCGCCGGACGAACGACGCGCGAGGGCTGCAGCACGGCCAGATTACCGATGAACTGACGCGCGCTGTTCTCCCAGGAACGGTCGAGAGCAAACGAGCGGCAATCCTCGCGCGACATCGTCAGCGCCTTCAGGCTGGCGGCGCGCAAATCCCAGTCGATCGCGCCGATCGGATGATCGGCGATGACGTCGAGCGGGCCGGTGACCGGAAACGCCGCGACCGGCGTGCCGCAGGCGAGCGATTCCAGCTGCACCACGCCGAAGGTGTCGGTCAGGCTGGGGAACACGAAGACATCGGCGGCCGCCATGTGCGCCGTCAGGTCCTTGCCCTTCTTCTCGCCGAGGAAGTGCGCATTCGGGAAGCGGCGCTCCAGTTCGGCCTTCGCCGGACCGTCGCCGACGACGACCTTCGAGCCCGGCAGATCCAGCGACAGGAATGCCTCGAGGTTCTTCTCGACCGCGACACGGCCCACGGACAGGAAGATCGGCCGTGGCAGATCGAGCGTTGCCGGCTCATCGGGATTGAACAGCTTGGTATCGACGCCGCGCGTCCAGAAGCCGAGCTTCTTGAAGCCGCGTCCCGCGAGCTCCTGCCGCAGCGAGTTGGTGGCGACCATGGTCATCGCGGCCGCGTCATGGAAGCGGCGCATCACCCAGTAGCCGACAGCATCGGGAATGCCGGTGCGCACAGAAACATATTCCGGGAAGCGCGTCGTGTAGGACGTCGTGAACGGCAGGCCGTGGCGCAGGCAGTAGCGCCGCACCGCCCAGCCGATCGTACCTTCGGTCGCGATGTGGATCGCGTCCGGCGCGGCCGCCTCGATGCGGCGGGCGATCTCGCTCGCTCTGGTGATCGCAAGCCGCAGGCCCGGATAGGTCGGCACGCCGAACGATGGAAAGCCTTCCGGCGTGAGGAAGGTGATGTCGGCACCCAGCCCCGCCGCGGCGCGCGACAAGGACGTCAGCGTGCGTACCACGCCATTGACCTGGGGGTGCCAGGCGTCGGTTGCGATTAAGATCCGCATAAGGCGATCCGGAAAGTTGCAGCGATTCTGAACGGCCGCAAATTCCGACATTGTTATTTCAGGCGTGTGACGTCATCGAACTGTCGAAGGCTCTTTTTGCCGCCGTCCACCATCTCCGCCGCGATCTCAACGCCAGCCTGTCGTGAAACCGTCATGAAACAAACGGTTAAGCCGACGAAACCGTTTTACTGAGAGCGCGCAAACGCACCGAAACTTTTCTCCCCTATCAGTTGCAGCATCAGGCGCGGATCAATGCGCCACAAGAAATGATGACAGGCAGCTGATTTCAACGACGCCGGCCGAACATGACGGCGGCGCATGGCAAGCGTTCAAACAAGGGGACGTCGATGTTCACGTCAGGAAAATTCCTTTCTCCATCTCGTATTCTGTTCGGCGCGCTGATCGCGGGCAGCATCGTCGCCGCCGCGCCGACACAGGCCGCCTCCCCGGCCCCGCTGCCGTTCCCCTTCCTGCTGCCGCCGCCGGTGTCCGCCTATGAGCCGCCCGCCTCTGCGCCGCAAATGACGACACCCGGCGATGACGAGGCGACGCCCTCAGAGTTGCCGGCACGGCTGCGCCGTCAGGTCGTGAGCTACGCCACCCGCGAGGCGGCCGGCACGATCGTGATCGATACGCCTAACAAGTATTTGTACTATGTGCTCGGCAACGGCCAGGCGATGCGCTACGGCATCGGCGTCGGCCGCGACGGCTTCACCTGGTCGGGCGTGCAGTCGGTGACCAAGAAGGCCGAGTGGCCGGACTGGACGCCGCCGCCGGAAATGATCGCGCGCCAGCCCTATCTGCCGCGCCACATGGCCGGCGGTCCCGGCAATCCGCTCGGCGCCCGCGCGATGTATCTCGGCGGCACCGTCTACCGCATCCACGGCACCAATGCGCCGGAGACGATCGGCACGCATGTGTCGTCGGGCTGCATCCGCCTGACCAACCAGGACGTGATCGACCTGTATTCCCGGGTCAATGTCGGCGCCAAGGTGATCGTGCTGCCGATGGAACGCCGCGCCGATCTCGGCCGCGCGTTCCGCTGATCGCAACCTGCCTCCCCTTTTCCTCCCCACGATCCTCCCTGACTGGACCGCCGCGGCCGACAGCCACGGCGGTCATTTCTTTGCGCGCGTCACGTCTTCGCGCTGATCCGGCCATTCACCTTCACGGCCGATTGATGATGCCGGACTTCAACGGGTGCTCTGGCGCGCCTCCGTCCAGCCCTGTAAACTCGATAATTCTGTATTAACCGCGATCCCGCCACGACCGGACCGTGCCCGGCCGTGCAGCCGCCGGAGCCCCCTGGACTCGACATGAACCTTCCGCCCCCGCGCACCGATTGGCAGGGCAAGCCTCATCCGCTCGCCCCAAGACCGCTGCAGAGACCGTTGCAGACACCGCAGCGGCCGTTGCAGCGGCCGCCACGGTGGTCGCCGCCGCGGCTGCGCATGGTGCTGATCGCGGCCGCCGGGCTCGCCGCGCTCGTCCTGATCGGCATCATCGTGGTGGAAGTGTTCCTGTACTCCGGCAAGACGCCGGCTCCGCCCGTCGCCGCGTTGCCACCGCTGCCGGCCGCGACGCGCAATTCCATCATCATGACCCCGGTGTCGATCTCGCTCGGCGCCATCCGCGACGCGGCCGAGAAGGCCACGCCGCGCAATTACGCCGGCAAGTCCGAGAACCCCGTGTCGCAGCTGCTGCAGAATGCCGATATCGGCTGGACCGTCTCGCGCGGGACGATCGCGGCCACCGGGACGCAGGACACGCTGTCGCTGGCCGCGCCGCTGTCGGGCCGGCTCAACGTCACCGGCTCGCTCTCGGCGAAGGCCACCGGCGCACTTGGTGACGCGCTCGGCGGCCTGCTCGGATCGGACGCGGCCAAGCAGATCGGCGGCATCAACATCAAGAACCTGAACGCCACCGCCGACATCAAGGGCAACGTCTTGATCGGGATGCGGCCGCGGCTCGCGGCGGCCTGGGCCGTCGAGCCGAACTTCACCGCGCAGGTCAATCTCGGCGATACCGCGCTGACGGTCGCCGGCGCCCGGGTGAACGTGCCCGCCCAGATGAAGCCGATCATCGACAAGACCGTGAACGAGCAGCTCGCCGCGCTGAGCGAGCGGCTGCGCAAGGATCCGACGATGCGCCGGGTCGCGCAGGCGCAATGGGCGCGCGCCTGCCGCTCGGTGCCCTTGCAGGGCTCCGCGCCGGGACTGCCGCCGGTGTGGCTCGAGGTCAAGCCGACACGCGCGCTGGCCGCGCAGCCGACGATCGACGTCAATGCCGTCACGGTGACGATGGGGATCGAGGCGGAGACGCGGGTCACGCCGGCCGAAACGAAGCCGGAATGCCCCTTCCCCGAGAAGATCACGATCATTCCGCCGACCACCGGCGGCATCAACGTCGCGGTCCCGATCGACGTGCCCTTTACCGAGCTCAGCAAGCTCGTGGATTCGCAGCTTACCGGGCGAACCTTCCCAGAGGACGGCTCCGGCCCGGTCGCGGTCACCGTCAAGCATGCGACTGTGATTCCCTCCGGCAACCGGCTGCTGATCTCGCTGCAGGTGAAGGGCACGGAAAAGGAAAGCTTCTTCGGCTTCGGCGCCGACGCGACGGTGCACATCTGGGGCCGCCCGATGGTCGATCAGGCGCAGCAGATCCTGCGCCTCGCCGATCTGCAGCTTGCCGTCGAATCCGACGCGGCCTTCGGCCTGCTCGGCGCCGCCGCGCGCGCCGCCGTGCCGCATCTGCAGCGCGCTTTGCTGGAACGATCGGTGGTCGATCTCAAGCCGTTCTCCGACAATGTCCGGGAGAAGATCGCCGCCGCCATTGCCGAGCTGCAGAAGAACGAGAACGGCATCCGCGTCGACACCGACATCAACAATCTCGCCCTCACCGACATCGCCTTCGACAGCAACGTGCTGCGCGTGATCGCCACCGCCGAGGGCACGCTGGCGGTGCGCGTCAATTCATTGCCGGGTCTGTAGCCGTTCACACGGCTGAACATTCCGTCATATGGCGTAGCCCGCAGATTCCCAGCGAATCACGAGTGGCCGCGCCGGGTTCCCGATTGGCGCACCCCGATGCGAGCTCGCGCCCTCCGCGCAACCGTCCCATGCGCAGCCCCGCTTTGCGCGGCCATATCAGGGCGGATAGAACTCCCGCACCAACAAACAATAATCTCGGGAGAGAGACATGAGACCTTCGGCGCAAGCCGCCGCTGCAGCCATCGCGCTCGCAGCCCTCTGCGGAACCGCATCTGCCCAGACGATCTCGGACGACGTCGTCAAGATCGGCGTGCTCACGGACATGTCGAGCCTCTATGCGGACGCCACCGGCAAGGGCTCGCTGGTCGCGGTGCAGATGGCGGTCGAGGACTACGGCGGCAAGGTCAAGGGCAAGAAGGTCGAGGTGGTCTCGGCCGATCACCAGAACAAGCCCGACGTCGGCGTCAACATTGCCCGCAACTGGTACGACAATGAGAAGGTGGATGCCATCTTTGACGTGCCGACCTCCTCGGTGGCGCTGCCGGTCTCGGCGCTGACGCGCGAGAAGAACAAGATCCACATCAACTCCGGTGGCGGCTCCTCCGACATCACCGGCGCGCAGTGCTCGCCCAACACGGTGCACTGGACCTACGACACTTATGCCCTGTCCAACGTCGCCGGCAAGGCGATGGTCAAGCGCGGCGAGGACACCTGGTTCTTCATCACCGCCGACTACGCCTTCGGCCAGGCCCTGGAGCGCGACGCGGCCAATGTCGTGAAGGAGGCCGGCGGCAAGGTGCTCGGCGACGTGCGCCATCCCCTGAACTCGTCCGACTTCTCCTCCTTCGTGCTGCAGGCCCAGGCGTCCAAGGCCAAGGTGGTGGGCCTCGCGAACGCCGGCGGCGACACGCAGAACGCGCTGAAGCAGGCCGCCGAGTTCGGCCTGGCGCAGAGCGGCCAGAAGATGATCGCGCTGCTGATGGAGATCACCGACGTGCATTCGCTCGGCATCAAGTCGACATCGGGCCTGATCGTCACCGACGCGTTCTACTGGGACATGAACGACGAGACCCGCGCCTTCTCCAAGCGCTTCAACGAGAAGGTCGGCCACATGCCGACGATGATCCAGGCGGGGCTGTATTCGGCCACGACGCATTATCTAAAGGCCATCGAGGCGATCGGGACCGACGAGGCGCCCAAGGTGATGGCGCAGATGCGCGCGATGCCGGTGAACGACTTCTTCGCCAAGAACGGCAAGATCCGCATCGACGGCCGCATGGTGCACGACATGTATCTGTTCGAGGTCAAGAAGCCGGAGGAATCGAAGGGCGACTGGGACCTCTACAAGCTGATCGCCACCGTCCCGGGCGACGAGGCCTTCCGTCCGCTCGACAAGGGCGGCTGCCCGCTGGTGAAGTCGAACTGATACGACGCGGCAACGGCGGTCTGCTCCCTCTCCCCGTCCTTCACGGGGAGAGGGTCGGGGTGAGGGGCAGCCACACGGGCAGAGTGAAGTTGGTAGCACTTCTCCATGGTCGTCAACGCGAGTGTTCGACGCCATAGCTACTCAAAGCTCGTTCGTGACGATTCCCGTATACTGATCCACTTCCCGTGCCGCTGCCCCTCACCCCAGCCCTCTCCCCGTGAAGAACGGGGAGAGGGAGCGCAGCGTGGCTCGGAGCGGCGGTTCAGCTTTACACCACGAGCCGGTAGTCCGGTGTCGTCAGCCCCACCGTGGCACCTCTCCGTCTGCTCAGGGGCTTGACGCCTCGGCATCAAAGCGCGACAGCGTGCCCAACGGTAGTCGCGCCCTGCTCGACGGCGCGTTGCCAGGAAACATTACGTAACAAAAAAAATCGCAAATCGCCGCGATTCTAGGTCACTTGATCGGCATGGCCCAGACACAACCCCACATCCTGGTCGTCGAGGACGACCGCGAGACGCGGACGCTGATCGCGAAATATCTGCGCAACAATGCCTGCAACGTCACCACCGCGACCGACGGCCGCGAGATGACCCGCATCATGGGCGACCATCGCGTCGACCTGCTGATCCTCGACGTGATGCTGCCCGGCGAGGACGGCCTCACGCTGTGCCGCAAGCTGCGCGCGGAATCGCAGGTGCCGATCATCATGCTGACCGCGCGCGGCGAGGACGTCGACCGCATTCTCGGTCTCGAAATGGGCGCAGACGACTATCTGCCGAAACCGTTCAACCCGCGCGAGCTGCTCGCCCGCATCAATGCGGTGCTGCGCCGGCAGGCCGCGGCGATGACCGCGAGCGCGACCGAAGGCGCCACCGCCCTGAGCTTTCTCGGCTGGCGCATCGACTTCCGGCTGCGCGAGCTGCGCAATCCCGAGGGCGCGCGCGTCGCGATGACCAGCGCCGAGTTCGACCTGCTGCGCACCTTCTGCGAACGGCCCGGCCGCGTGCTGTCGCGCGACAGCCTGCTCGACCTGACGCAGGGCCGCAATGCCGGCTCTTTCGAGCGCTCGATCGACGTGCTGGTCAGCCGCATTCGCCGCAAGATCGAGCCGGATCCCCAGGAGGCCACGATGATTAAGACCGTGCGCTCCGGCGGCTACATGTTCACGCCCGTGGTCGAGGTGGTGACCGGCCCGCAAAGCCATTGATGGTACGTATCGGGTAGCTGTCGTGATGATGTCGTTCGGCTTTCTCAACCTGAAGGGCATCCGCGGCCAGATCACGGCGCTGGTGGCGATCTCGATCGTCACGCTGCATGCGATCATCACCGCCTCGTTCCTGATCTATCGCGCCGACCAGCCGGAGAACGAGAACGAGGCCGGACCGTTTCAGCTTGCGACCGTGGTTCATGTGCTCGGGCGCGCCGAAGCGTCCGACCGCGCGCATCTGATCAGCGACATCACCCGGGCCTACCCTGAGTTCGATCTCAAGCCTTATGCCGGCCCGCCGCCGGACTTCGGACCGCGCCCTGACGAGCGCGGGCCCGAGGCACGCGGAGGGCGCGAGGGCGGACCGGGATTCGGCGGCTTTCGTGGGTTAGGCCCGGGCTATCGCATCTACATGCCACCGCCGGGATCGCCCGGGCGACAGGTGGTGTTCGCCCTGCCCGATGGCGGCATGATCTCGGCGAAGATGCCTGAGCGGCCGCGCCGGCCGCCGTTCTGGGGGGCGCCGTGGCTGACGACGATCCTGTTCGCCTTCATCAGCATCACGCTGCTCGGAGTGTGGGCCGCACGCGCGCTGACATCGCCGCTGTCCGTGTTCGCCAGGGCGGCCGAGACGTTCAGCCTCGACGGCGATGCACCGGCCCTGCCCGAGCGCGGACCGGAGGAGATCCGCTCGCTTGCCCGCGCGCTCAACCGGATGCGCCAGCGCATCACCGCGCTGATGAACGACCGCACCAAGATGCTGGCTGCGATCAGCCACGATCTGCGCACGCCGCTCACGCGCATGCGGCTGCGCTGCGAGTTCGTCGAGGACGAGCTGCAGCGCAGCCGCATGCTCGCCGATCTCGATCAGATGCATTCGATGCTGGGCTCCGTGCTGTCGTTCCTGCGCAACGGGCGCAAGCTTGAGCCGATGACCCTGGTGGATGTCGCCAGCATCCTGCAGCTGGTCGCCGATCAATTCGCCGATGTCGGGCAGAACGTCAGCTATGCCGGACCCCCGCATGCCATGGCGACGGTGCGTCCCGACGACCTGATGCGCTCGATCACCAACCTGGTGGAGAATGCCGTGAGGTATGGCCAGCAGACGGTCGTGCGGCTCACGGTCTCGGGCAAGCATCTCACCATCGATGTCGAGGATGACGGACCGGGAATCGCGGACGCGCTGAAGGCGGACATGCTCGAGCCTTTCGTGCGCGGCGATCATGCCCGCAACATGGACGAGGCCACCGGCTTCGGATTGGGATTGTCGATCGCCAAGGCGATCGTTCAGGCGCATGGCGGCGAGCTGTCGCTGCATGATCGCAAACCGTGCGGCCTGATCGCGCGCATCAAGCTGCCGCAAGGCGAGACGACGCTTCGCGCCGCCTGATCATATGCGAACGCGCCCGGACGAACCGGGCGCGCTGCACATCAACTGATAGACCCGAACGCCGAGATTACTCCGAGTACTTGAACTCGGGCATCGACTTCAGCTGGTCCTTGGTGGCGTTGATCATCGCGTGGTCGGGATACCAGCGGCTCTTCGACGAGCTCATCGAGGACGACGACGAGGTGCCGGTGGCGGCGCCGGTCGTGGTGGTCGAGGCCGGCGGCGTGGTCGCCGTCGTGCCCGTAGCCGGAGCGTTGGAAGCCGTGCTCGCCTGCACCGGCTGATCCGAGAACTTGATCTGATCGAACGAGACGGCGACGAGGTGCTCGCCCATGCCGAGGAAGCCGCCGACGCCGATCACGACGCCCTTCACCGCGCCGCTCTTGTCGACGAGCATGTCGTCGATCGAGCCGACGTTCTCGTTGTTGTTGTTGTAGACCTTCACGCCGATCAGCTTCGAGCCGCGCCAGTCACCCGCATAGGAGGCAGCGGTGGTGTCGCTCTTGATCGTGGTGCTGGTGGTGGTCGTGGTGCTCTCGGCAGCAAACGCCGCGGTCGCGAGCAGCAGGGAACCGGCGAGGCCGGCCGCAACAGTCTTCATCACCATGTGGTGTCTCCTCTCAGTGTGAATGGTGACGAGAGAACGGCAACGGACAGTCCGCGTTCCCAGGGAACCGCGATTTCGTCACGATCGCGACAAGCGGTCCCATCGCGGGCGGGGGAGTGTTACGGAGTGACGGTTCTGAGATGGGGAGGATGAGGCTGAGGGAAAGAAACTACGAAGCGCAATCATGGAAACCGCCGCTCACTGCACGGACGGTGGGCTCCCTCTCCCCGTCCTTCACGGGGAGAGGGTCGGGGTGAGGGGCAGCGGCACGGGTGGTGCAATCTCCGAGCAAAGACTGCTGGCGATGAAGCTGGGAAGATCGCATCTTGAGATGCGATCTCATCGCGCAGACTCTGCTCCACTCACTCAGTCTGCCCGTGCCGCTGCCCCTCACCCCGCCCCTCTCCCCGTGAAGGACGGGGAGAGGGAGCGCACCGCCGTTGCTGTGGCAGCTTGCGCATCTCAGAGAGGATTCAAGCATTCAGCCAGATCGCGGCGCATCCAGCTAACTACGCCGCCAGCGCGCCGTCCTCGTCGACCGCCTCGGCATAGAACGCGATCGTCTCGTAGCGATAATCACACAACCGGCAGTGCCACAGAAACGCAGTCCGCCGGCCATCCTTCTCGACCCAGGTCGGAAGCGCGATCGGCTCGGCGCATTGGGCGCAGGGATTGTTGCGCGGCAGGTCGAGCACGCGCATCGGCGACCGGCTGTCAACAATGTCACGGAATTGGATGTCGGCTGCCTTCACGGCCATGACGCGCTCCCTCTCTGTTCTGTTTTGAATGAGTCAGGCTTGCTGTCGAACTGACCGAGAGAGAATAGCCGCACGGCTGTTGATTTGCACGTGCCCGGATGCCGCGCGACATCCGACCTCACGCAAATTCGATCAAATTGTCTGCTTCAATTCCCGCGACTCTGGACCGCCGGTTCCACGACGTGCCTGGCGCCCGGCTTGCGCAGGTGGATGGTGGCGATGTCGTCGGCATAGACCTTCTGCCAGCCGTCGACGTGATCCAGCAGCTTGGTCGCCGCGCTCTGCGTCCGCAGCAGGGTCGCCTCGATGTCGTAGTCCTTGAGCAGGCGGAACAGATTGTCCGGCTCCATCAGGCCCGACGCCGCATTGTGATCGACGAAGAACTTTTCGCCATAGAGCTCGGTGCGGCCGTCGATGAACGGCGCCACCCCGGTTGAAATCAGATAGCCGCCGAAATCGTAGTCGTTGAGAACCCTGGTCAGATTGAGCTTCTTCAGTTCGGTCACCGCCGCAACCGGCGTGCCGCGCATGTTCGGCGCGTAGCTGAGCATCGACATCGACGCAATGGTGCCGGCGCCCAGCGCCAGCACGACGGCGGCGGCGAGCGCGCGCGGACTTCCCGCCACGGGCGGAACGGGCGCTGTCCCCGAAAAGCGCGCCAGCGGCGCCGCGATCACCAGCGGACCGACGAGGGCGAGGATTTCCGCCGCCCGCGCCTGTGCCAGCGCCATGTGCAACAGGCCGAGCAGCATCAGGATGCGCACCGGCGGCAGCGTGAAGCCGTGGAGCAGCGCGAAGCCGATCGCGATCAGCAGGCAGATCTCGAACGGGCCGAGGCCCTGGAAATCCGCCGCCTTCCATTCGACGATCAAGGGCAGCGCCTGCCCCAGCGACAGGATCTTTTGCGAGGCCAGCAGCGCGTTCCAGCCGTAGGGCGTGCACCAGCTCGCGACCAGCGCCAGCGCCGCGAACAGCGCCCAGCGCAAGGCGAGGCGGCGTCTGGCCGAGGCGTCCGCGTTGACGAGCGCATCGAGCGCGGCGGGCGCAATGAAGAACAGGCCGAACACGAAGCCGCCGTGGAGATTGGCCCACAGCGCAATCAGCAGCACCAGCGCGAATGGCGGCGCCTGCTTGCGGTCGGCCGCGTCGATCAGTCCGCCGATCCAGGCCACCAGAATCGGAAACGCCAGCACATGCGGCCGCGCCAGCAGATGCGGCAGGCAGAGCAGGAACGCCGCGACGACGAAGACGAGCGTCGTGCTGTCGCGCAGATGGCGGCTCAGCATGCGCGCGAACAGCGCGAACGCCAGCGCGATGGCCGCCGCCGCCAGCACCACCGGCCCGGTCCAGCCGGCGATCCGACAGGCCGCGGCAAAGGCGACCTGCGCCAGCCATTGCGTCGACATCCAGGGCGCGCCGCGCATGGTGAAGGAATAGACGTCGACCTCGGGCACCGCGCGCTGATCGATGATCCACTGCCCCACCGTGATCTGCCACAGCGTGTCGGGATCGTTGAGCAGCCGGTTGCCGGAGATCAGCAGCAGCGCATAGACGGCGGCGCCGACCCACAGCGCAAGCTGCGCCTGCGCGCGTCCGGCGCTCGCATCTGTATGGGTGACGGACAGCGTCATCGCGGTGGGTCCTGGCTGGAGACGGCTCCACCCAACCATGCCCCGGCATAATTCGGGGTAAACCGGAGCCGCCATGCTTCCGGCGCACCCGGGCGCAGCGCCCGATTTTCGCCACAATATTGCCCGGCGTTTGCGCCAATTACGGTGTGCAAAGGGTTAAACGTGTGCCGAGGGGGCTGCTTCGGCACGCGCACGGTTCCCGGGGGATCCTGAGTCATGAAACGTCTTGTGCTGACGGCCTGCCTCGCAGGCTTCGCGATGCTCGGTCACGCGCCGCTTGCAACGGCCGCCGAGGAGACGGACAGCGCCAGCAAGGCAAAAGCGGGCAAGATCAAGCTGGCCCATGTCCGCGCCGACAGCATCAAGGATCTGGCCGCGCGCGGCGCGGTCACCCGGACCGCGCGCGAGGTCGAGGCGATCGAGGCCGTCAGCGGCGCCGACACGACGAATCCGGTCGATGCCAACGCTTCGGCACAGCCGGCCGAGGTCGAGGCCGCGCCGGACGCGCCCGCCCCCGAGCGCGAGGCCGACCGCAAGGCGGCCGAGGCCAAGCCGAAGCACATGAATACCGGCCATCCGCATATCGACGCGCTGGTTGCCGTGCACGCCGCCGCCAACAACATTCCGGAAACGCTGATCCACCGCGTGATCGTGCGCGAGAGCAAATATCAGCCGAATCTGGTCGGCCGCTGCGGCTGCATTGGCCTGATGCAGATCAAGCTCGGGACCGCGCGCGGGCTCGGCTATACCGGCGATGCCGCGGGCCTGCACGATCCCAACACCAACCTCACCTATGGCGTGCGCTACCTCGCCGGCGCCTACCGCGCCGCCCGCGGCGACCACGACCGCGCCGTGGCGTTTTTCGCCAAGGGCTACTACGAGGAGGCCAAGCGGCAGCGCCTCGCCGATGCCCGCCCCGCCGGCCGGCCGGAGCGCGTCAGCGCACCGCTCGACATCACGCCGAAGATCGAGAGCCGCCGGCACGCCCGCGCGCACTGACGGCGTTTCGTTCCTATCCACCCACCACAGTCTTTCCGTGACACTCCGTTGACACCGGGGCGTATCGGTCTATTTTAAACGCGTTCCGAGGGGAGCTCCGAGGGGGAGCTGAGATACCGCACGTGATGCGGTGACCCTTTGAACCTGATCCGGGTCATGCCGGCGAAGGGACAGGGATGCAGCAGACAACGACCCGCGGGGATCGTCCCGTATCCATCATCGGCGCCGGTATTGCGGGTGCCTGGCAGGCACTGCTGTTCGCACGCGCCGGCCACGCCGTCACCTTGCACGAGCGCAGCGACGCCGCGCTGATGCTCTCCACCAGCCATTGGGCCGGCGGCATGCTGGCGCCCTATTGCGAGAGCGAAGTCTCGGAGCCCATCATCAGCCGCCTCGGCCTCGCCTCGCTCGACATCTGGCGGCGCGAGATGCCGGAGACGCCGTTCAACGGCTCGCTGGTGATCGCGCATGCCCGCGACCGCGCCGATTACGACCGCTTCGCCCGCCGCACCTCGGGCTATCAGCGGCTCGATGCGGCCGCGCTCGCGGAGCTGGAGCCGTCGCTGGAGGGTCGCTTTCGCGAGGGTCTGTTCTATCCGACCGAGGGCCATGTCGAGCCGCGCCGCGTGCTGCCGAAGCTGCACCAGCGGATCGTCGAGGCCGGCGGCCGCGTGCTGTTCAACAGCAATGTCAGCGCCGATGACCTCGATGGCCTCGTGATCGACTGCCGCGGGCTGGAGGCGCGCGACGCCGAGCCGGAGCTGCGCGGCGTCAAGGGCGAGATGATCCTGATCGAGACCGCCGAGGTGCAGCTCGCGCGCCCGGTGCGGCTGATGCATCCGCGCTTCCCGCTGTATCTCATTCCACGCGAGGACAATCTGTTCATGCTGGGGGCAACCTCGCTCGAGGCCGAGGATACCGGCGTCAGCTTGCGCTCGGCGCTGGAATTGCTGGGTGCCGCCTACTCCGTGCATCCGGCGTTCGGCGAGGCGCGCATCCTCGAATTTGGCTCGGGCCTGCGGCCGGCCTATCCCGACAATCTGCCGCGCATCACGGTCAAGAGCGAGCGCGAGATCCGCGTCAACGGGCTCTATCGCCACGGCTTCCTGATCGCACCGAGCCTGGCGCAAGCGACGTTGAATTATGTGGAGCGCGGCCAGATCGACAACGAGGTGATGCGATGCGCGTGATGGTCAATGGCGAGGCCCGCGACATCAATTCCACCGACGTCGCGGCGCTGCTGTCGGAGCTCGACTACGAGGGCACGCATTTCGCGATCGCGCTGAACTACGATGTCGTGCCGAGGAGCCGCTGGTCGGAGACGGCGCTGAAGGCCGGCGACGAGATCGAGATCATCACGCCCCGGCAGGGAGGGTGATGATGCTGATGGAGCAATCGCTCGCGCCTCACACTCCGCCGTCGTCCCGGCGGACGGCGGGACCCATAGCCACCGTCGGCCGTGGTGGTACTCGATCTCTTCAAGCGTGCCCCCATGCGACATCACGCGGTATGGGTCCCGGCGTTCGCCGGGACGACGTGGGGAGACCGTATGCGCACCACCCACAGCCGTCGTCGCCCGGCTTGACCGGGCGATCCAGTACGCCGCGGCCCCTCGGCTCATCACGACCGCCTCTGGAATACTGGATCCCCGCTTTCGCGGGGATGACAGTGTCATTCGGGGAGAGACCATTCCCATGCTGAAATTCTACGACAAGACTGTCACCTCCCGCCTGCTGATCGGCACCGCGCTGTATCCCTCGCCCGCGATCATGCAGGATGCGATCCGCGCCTCCGGCGCGGAGATCGTCACCGTGTCGCTGCGGCGTGAAGCCGCCGGCGGCAAGACGGGCGATGCGTTCTGGAAGCTGATCAATGAGCTGAACGTCACGGTGCTGCCGAACACCGCCGGCTGCCGCAGCGTGCGCGAGGCGGTCACCACGGCCAAGCTCGCGCGCGAATTGTTCGGCACGTCCTGGATCAAGCTCGAGGTCATCGGCGACAACGACACCTTGCAGCCCGACGTGGTCGGCCTGGTCGAGGCCGCCACCACCCTGATCAAGGACGGCTTTGATGTCTTCCCCTATTGCACCGAGGATCTGACCGTCGCGACGCGCCTGGTCGATGCCGGCTGCAAGGTGGTGATGCCCTGGGCCGCGCCGATCGGCAGCGCCAAAGGAATCATAAATCGCGACGCGCTCAAGCTGCTGCGTGACCGCCTGCCCGACATCACGCTCGTCGTCGACGCCGGCCTCGGCGCGCCCTCGCATGCGGCGGAGGCGCTGGAGCTCGGCTATGACGCCGTGTTGCTCAACACCGCGATCGCCAAGGCCGCCGACCCGGTGGCGATGGCGCGTGCCTTCAAGCTCGGCGTCGAGTCCGGCCGCACCGCCTACGAGGCCGGGCTGATGGACGCCCGCGATTTCGCCTCGCCCTCCACCCCTGTCGTTGGGACCCCGTTCTGGCATGCCGTATCCTGATCGCTTCTATCCCGTCGTCGACAGCCTCGCCTGGGTCGAGCGCCTGACAAAGCTGGGCGTCGGCACCGTGCAATTGCGCGCGAAGAATCTCGACGACGGCCAGGCGCTGCAGATCGTCACCGACGCGCTCGCCATCACCAGGGGCACCGCGACCAAGCTGATCGTCAACGACTACTGGCGCGCCGCCATCGTCGCGGGAGCCGCGCACGTCCATCTCGGCCAGGAGGATCTGGCGGAAGCGGATGTGAAGGCGATCAAGGAGGCCGGCCTGACGCTCGGCCTGTCGACCCATGACGATGCCGAGCTGGAGACCGCGCTCGCCGCCAAGCCCGACTACGTCGCGCTCGGCCCGATCTTCCCGACCACGCTCAAGGCGATGCGCTTCGCACCGCAAGGCATCCCGAAGATCAGCATGTGGAAGCAGCGCGTCGGCGATATTCCACTGGTCGCGATCGGCGGCATTAAGCTGGAGCAGGCGGCGGAGATTTTTGCTGCCGGCGCAGACTCGATCGCGGTCGTCAGCGACGTCACGCAGAATGCCGATCCGGACGCAAGAGTGCGCGCGTGGCTCGATGCGGCGAAGGAGCCGGCGTGATGCGCCCAGCATTTGCGAATGCGTCTGACAGCGAGTGGGCCCCGCTTCCTCCCCGAGAGAGGTCGTTCCCTCCCCCCTTGTGGGGGAGGGCCAGGGAGGGGGGTGGCTCCGGGGTCGGTGGGTGTGGCTTACCCCCCTCCCCAACCCTCCCCCACAAGGGGGGAGGGAGCCTGAACAGGGTGCGTCCCTCACGGCCTCGAGCTCTCTTTCGAAATGAGCCTCGAACAGACATGCTTGCCGACTTTGCGATCACACCTGCCTGTTGTCGCACGAGCGCACAGCCAGGAACGCGGTGCGCCCCCCTCCCCCTTGCGGGGAGGGGTTGGGGGTGGGGGTCCACGCGCTCTGCTCTCAGCGTGAGGTCACATCCACTCCGCGGTTTCAACCACGCGCTCACTTATCAGCACCGAACTCCGTGCACCCCCACCCCCGACCCCTCCCCGCAAGGGGGAGGGGAGCGCACTGCGCATGCCGCGACATATCGCTCCAACACGCCCTACTCCCACGCATCCCCTCTGAACTCCGCGCCAGCGTTCGGCCCGGCCGACAACAATTGACCAGGAGGATCCCATGAACATCCGCTCCAATCCCGACACCACCCTGCCCGCCGTCACCACCGGCCCGCTGCCGTCCTCGCGCAAGATCTACGCGACGCCTGCCTCCGCGCCCGACCTCCGCGTACCCCTGCGCGAGATCATCCTGTCGGAAGCCGCCTCCGAGCCGAACCTGCCGGTCTACGACACCTCCGGCCCCTACACCGATCCCACTGTGACGATCGACGTCAACGCCGGCCTGCCGCGCAACCGCACCGCCTGGGTCAAGGAGCGCGGCGGCGTCGAGGAATATGTCGGCCGCGACATCAAGCCGGAGGACAATGGCAATGTCGGCGCCGACAAGGCGGCGAAGGCGTTCACCGCGCATCACAAGCCGCTCCGCGGCCTCGACGGCCACAAGATCACCCAGCTCGAATTCGCCCGCGCCGGGATCGTCACCAAGGAGATGATCTACGTCGCCGAGCGCGAGAATCTCGGCCGCAAGCAGCAGCTCGAGCGCGCCGAAGCCGCGCTCGCCGACGGCGAGAGCTTCGGCGCCGCCGTCCCTGCCTTCATCACGCCGGAGTTCGTCCGCGACGAGATCGCGCGCGGCCGCGCCATCATTCCCTGCAACATCAACCATGCCGAGCTGGAGCCGATGATCATCGGCCGCAACTTCCTCACCAAGATCAACGCCAATATCGGCAACTCGGCGGTGACCTCCTCGGTGGAAGAGGAAGTGGACAAGATGGTGTGGGCGATCCGCTGGGGCGCCGACACCGTGATGGACCTCTCCACCGGCCGCAACATCCACACCACCCGGGAATGGATCCTGCGCAACTCGCCAGTGCCGATCGGCACCGTGCCGATCTACCAGGCGCTGGAAAAGTGCAACGGCGATCCGGTCGCGCTGACCTGGGAGCTCTACAAGGACACGCTGATCGAGCAGTGCGAGCAGGGCGTCGACTACTTCACCATCCACGCCGGCGTGCGGCTGCAATACATCCACCTCACCGCGTCGCGCGTCACCGGCATCGTCAGCCGCGGCGGCTCGATCATGGCCAAGTGGTGCCTCGCGCATCACAAGGAGAGCTTCCTCTACACCCATTTCGACGAGATCTGCGACATCATGCGCAAGTATGACGTCTCGTTCTCGCTCGGCGACGGCCTGCGCCCCGGCTCGATTGCCGATGCCAACGACCGCGCCCAGTTCGCCGAGCTGGAGACGTTGGGCGAGCTCACGAAGATCGCCTGGGACAAGGGCTGCCAGGTCATGATCGAGGGCCCCGGCCACGTGCCGATGCACAAGATCAAGATCAACATGGACAAGCAGCTCAAGGAGTGCGGCGAGGCGCCGTTCTACACCTTGGGGCCGCTGACCACCGACATCGCGCCGGGCTACGACCACATCACCTCGGGGATCGGCGCGGCCATGATCGGCTGGTTCGGCTGCGCGATGCTGTGCTACGTGACACCGAAGGAGCATCTCGGCCTGCCCGACCGCAACGACGTCAAGACCGGCGTCATCACCTACAAGATCGCCGCCCACGCCGCCGATCTTGCCAAGGGCCACCCCGCAGCCCAACTGCGCGACGACGCCCTCTCCCGCGCCCGCTTCGAGTTCCGCTGGACCGACCAGTTCAACCTCGGCCTCGACCCGGACACCGCCAAGAGCTTCCACGACGAGACGCTGCCGAAGGAAGCCCACAAGGTCGCGCATTTCTGCTCGATGTGCGGCCCGAAATTCTGCTCGATGAAGATCACCCAGGACGTCCGCGACTACGCCGCGACCTTGAACGATCCGGCCACGGTCGGCATGACCATCAGCGGCACCATCGAGGACGGCATGGCCCAGATGAGCGCCAAGTTCAAGGAAATGGGCGGCAGCGTGTATCTCGACGCGGCGAAGGTGAAGGAGAGCAACAAGGCGTTGTCCTGACGCCCGCTCCGCTCTCACCATTGTCATGGCCGGGCTTGACCCGGCCATCCATCAAAGCCGGGCGAAAGCCCGGTTTTTTTGTATGATCGACCCGAGAGCCTACGCTCCAAAGACATATCAAAACGACTGGTCTTCATCATCTCAGCTCCCCCTCTCGATGGAGGTTCAATGCCCATCCACCACATCCCCGCCCCACCGCACATCAAAGCCCCGCCGCTCTCCTTCGGCACCCGCGTCGGCGACCTCCTCTTCATCTCCGGCACTCCCGGCTTCGACGCCGACGGCAACCTGCCCGATGAGTTCGAGGCGCAATTCGCCAACGTCGTGACCAACTTCACGCGCGTGCTGACCGAGGGCGGCGCCTCTCTTCGCGATGTCGTCAAGGTCAACGTGCTGCTGACGCGCGCGGCCGATGTAGCTGTCATGAACCGGCTCTATGCCGCGGCGTTCGGGCCGGCGCCGTATCCGGCGCGGACGACGTGCGTGGTGGTGGCGCTGCCGGATCCGAAGATGCTGATCGAGATCGAGGGCGT
>NZ_JBNPUZ010000012.1:0-195474 GCF_051168435.1 Bradyrhizobium sp. HKCCYLR20261 | reverse complement strand
ATCCTGGTGTTCGCCGACGAGACCCGTGCGATGGGCCTCGTGGTCGACGAGATCATCGACATCGTCGAGGAGCGGCTTCACATCCAGGTCTCCGGCGCCAAAGACGGCATTCTCGGCTCGGCCGTGATCAAGGGCCAGGCCACCGAGGTGATCGACGTCGGCCACTTCCTGCCGATGGCCTTCGCCGACTGGTTCATCCGCAAGGAGATGGCCACGGAAGCGCAGACCCAGTCGGTGCTGCTGGTCGACGACAGCCCGTTCTTCCGCAACATGCTGGCGCCGGTGTTGAAGTCCGCGGGCTACAAGGTACGTACGGCTTCGTCCGCGATCGAAGGTCTCGCCACGCTGCGTTCGGGGCACACCTTCGACATCGTCGTCACCGACATCGAGATGCCGGAGATGAACGGTTTCGAGTTCGCCGAGACCATCCGCGCCGACCAGAACCTGCATCATCTGCCGGTGATCGCGGTGTCCTCGCTGGTGTCGCCGGCGGCGATCGAGCGCGGCCGCCAGGCCGGTCTCTACGACTACATCGCCAAGTTCGACCGTCCGGGTCTGATTGCGGCGCTGAAAGAACAGATCGAGGAAAAGGCCCGCGCCGAAGCCGCCAAGCGTGCGGCGTAATGGGGCAGGGCAGGAGTAGCGTGCGATGAGCAGCAACAAGATCGAGACCACCGACGGCGCAGTCGCCGAATACGTCACGGCCGTGATCGGCGGCCAGCTGTTCGGCCTGCCGATCTCGCGGGTGCAGGACGTGTTCATGCCCGAGCGGGTGACGCGGGTGCCGCTGTCGTCGGCGGAGATCGCCGGCGTACTGAACCTGCGCGGCCGCATCGTCACCGTGATCGACATGCGGGCGCGGCTCGGCCTCGCCAAGGCCGATGACGGCAAGCCGCCGATGGCGGTCGGCGTCGATCTGCGCGGCGAGTCCTACGGCCTGCTGATCGATCAGATCGGCGAGGTGCTGCGGTTGCCCGAGGAGAGCCGGGAGGAAAATCCCGTCAACCTCGACCCGCGCATGGCGAAGCTCGCCGGCGGCGTGCATCGCCTCGATGGCCAACTGATGGTCATCCTCGATGTCGATCGCGTGCTCGAACTCGCAGCCGACAAGATGGCGGCCTGAAGACCGCGAAATGAGTTCAGCGACGCAGCGGGCGTCGCTGTTTTGGACCCTGAGCTGGTGAGGCTGAAATGAGAACTTGTCTGGTAGTTGACGATTCGAGCGTCATCCGGAAGGTGGCGCGCCGCATTCTCGAAGGTCTGGATTTCCAGATCGTCGAAGCCGAGGACGGCGAGCAGGCGCTTGAGATCTGCAAGCGCGGGCTCCCCGACGCGGTTCTGCTCGACTGGAACATGCCGGTGATGGACGGCTACGAGTTCCTCGGAAACCTCCGTCGCATGCCCGGCGGCGACGCGCCGAAGGTGGTGTTCTGCACGACCGAGAACGACGTCGCCCACATCGCGCGCGCGCTTCACGCGGGGGCCAACGAGTACATCATGAAGCCCTTCGACAAGGACATCGTGACTGCAAAATTCCAGGAAGTCGGGCTGATCTGACTTCCGCTGCGAGCGACGGCCCGTGGTCATCCGGGGTTGCCGTCGCCCTTTGCCTCTGTCCTGTTGGTGAACTATGAGCGTCGCGTTGGCCAGTTCTTCGATCCCAAGTTCGACCAGACAGGAGCCTCTCCGGGTGATGGTCGTGGACGACTCCGTCGTCATCCGCGGCATGATCTCGCGGTGGATCAGCTCTGAGCCCGACATGGTCGTGGCCGCCTCGTTGCGCACCGGCCTGGAGGCCGTCAATCAGATCGATCGGGTCAATCCCGATGTCGCCGTGCTCGACATCGAGATGCCCGAACTCGACGGTATCGCCGCGCTGCCGAAGCTGCTTGCCAAGAAGAAGAACCTCGCCGTCATCATGGCCTCGACGCTGACCCGCCGCAACGCGGAGATCAGCTTCAAGGCGCTGTCGCTCGGCGCGGCCGACTACATTCCGAAGCCGGAGAGCACGCGCGAGGCCTCGGCCGCCGACAATTTCCACTACGATCTGATCCAGAAGATCCGCAATCTCGGCGCCAAGGCGCGCCGCGCGGCTGCGCCCGTCGCCTATGCGCCGTCGCCCGCGCCGCAGGTGCAGGGATTGCGGCCCGCCGTGGTGCCGCGTCCCGCCGCGGCGCCGATGCCGGCACCCGCCGCGCCCGCGGCCGCTCTGGCGCGCCGTCCCTTCAGCACGCAGATGCCGAAGGTGCTTCTGATCGGTTCCTCGACCGGCGGTCCGCAGGCGTTGATGTCGGTGGTCACCGAGCTCGGCCCGGTCATCGACCGCTTCCCGGTGCTGATTACGCAGCACATGCCGCCGACCTTCACGACGATTCTGGCCGAGCATCTGGCGCGTTCGAGCCGCCGTCCTGCCCATGAGGCGGTCGATGGCGAGATCGTGAAGGCCGGGACGATCTATCTTGCGCCGGGCGGACGCCACATGCGGGTGACGCGCCATGGGGCCGATGTCGCGATCGCGCTCGACAACGGGCCCCCCATCAACTTCTGCAAGCCGGCGGTCGATCCGCTGTTCACGTCGGCCGTCGAGGTCTGGCAGGGATCGACCCTGGCCGTGATCCTGACCGGCATGGGCTCGGACGGCATGCGCGGCGGCAAGGACGTCGTCGCCGCCGGAGGCAGCGTGATCGCGCAGGACGAAGCGACCAGCGTGGTCTGGGGCATGCCGGGCGCCGCCGCCAATGCCGGCATCTGCGCGGCGATTCTTCCCTTGAACCAGATCGCGTCGAAAGTGGTGCGTCTGTTTGCTGGAGACCGTTCGTGACACCCCTGGACTATGAGTTCTTGCGTAAGCTCCTCAAGGAGCGGTCCGGTCTCGACCTCTCTGCCGACAAGCAATATCTGGTCGAGAGCCGGCTGCTGCCGCTCGCGCGCCGCGCCAATCTCCCGGGCATTCCGGAGCTGGTGCAGAAGATGAAGAGCGGCGGTGAGCAGCTCACGACGCAGGTGGTCGAGGCGATGACCACCAACGAGACGTTCTTCTTCCGCGACAAGATTCCGTTCGATCATCTGCGCGAGGGCATCCTGCCGGAGCTGATCAAATCGCGCGCCAGCCGCCGGACCCTGCGCATCTGGTCCGCCGCCTGCTCGACCGGGCAGGAGCCGTATTCGATCGCGATGTGCCTGCGGGAATTCGGCCCGGCGCTGGCCGGCTGGCGCATCGAGATCGTCGCCACCGACCTGTCGCAGGAGGTACTGGAGAAATCCAAGGCGGGTCTCTACAGCCAGTTCGAGGTGCAGCGCGGACTGCCGATCCAGCTCCTGGTGAAGTACTTCACCCAGCTCGGCGAGATGTGGCAGCTCAGCGCCGACATTCGCGGCATGGTGCAGCACCGCCAGCTCAATCTGCTGCAGGACTTCTCGCATCTCGGCAAGTTCGACGTGATCTTCTGCCGCAACGTGCTGATCTATTTCGATCAGGACACCAAGGCGACGATCTTCGAACGCATGGCCAAGCTGATGGAGCCGGACGGCACGCTGCTGCTGGGCGCCGCTGAATCGGTTGTCGGCATCACCGACGCCTTCCGGCCCAACCAGGACCGGCGAGGCCTGTACCAGATCAATCCGGTCCGCAGCCCGCGCGGCGGCGCCGCGCTGCTGCCCGGCCTCAAGGTGGTCGCGGCGCGCTGACCGCAGGTCGGGCGGCAAGCCATTGAACGTCCGGCGCAAACGCCGGCCGGGAATGGCTGGATCAGTACGCAGTGCAAAATCTTTTTCCGAGGATGGAACCTTTTTCCTTCCCAGGCGTCGATTCACGCCTTGGTGTGGCCTGAGCGTGTTCGCTCGACGGCGGGGGAAAATTGATGAAAACGAGTATGCGTCCTCGGATTGTGACGCGGGACCTCCCTGTCATTGCGAAATCTCCGACCGGGATCGATGGACTCGACGAGGTCACCTTCGGCGGCTTGCCGCAGGGGCGGCCAACGCTGCTGTGCGGCGCCGCCGGCTGCGGCAAGACCTTGTTTGCCATGACGTTTCTCTACAACGGCGCGGTCGACTTCAACGAGCCCGGCGTCTTCATCGCGTTCGAGGAGCAGCCCGAGGACCTGATCAAGAATGTCGGCTCGCTGCGCTATGACATCGAGCGCCTGATCGAGCAGAAGAAGATCGTCGTCGACCACATCCATCTCGATCGCAACGAGATCGAGGAGGCCGGTGACTACGATCTGGATGGCCTGTTCATCCGTATCGGCTTCGCCATCGATTCCATCGGCGCCAAGCGCGTCGTCATCGATACGATCGAGACCCTGTTCGGTGGCCTCGACAACCAGGCGGTGCTGCGCTCGGAGCTGCGTCGGCTGTTCGAGTGGCTGAAGAGCAAGGGCGTCACCGCGATCATCACCGGCGAGCGCGGCGACGGCACGCTGACCCGCTACGGCCTCGAGGAATATGTCGCCGATTGCGTGATCCTGCTCGACAACCGCGTGCATGACCAGCTCTCGACGCGGCGGCTGCGTGTCGTGAAGTATCGCGGCACGGCGCACGGCACCAACGAATATCCCTTCATCATCGACCAGGAAGGCATCACCGTGATGCCGATCACCTCGTCGGGCCTCGCGCATGACGCATTCACCGAGCGGGTGTCGACGGGCATTCCCGATCTCGACGACATGTTGGAAGGCCAGGGCTACTACAAGGGA
This sequence comes from Bradyrhizobium sp. HKCCYLR20261, assembly GCF_051168435.1. NCBI lineage: Bacteria > Pseudomonadati > Pseudomonadota > Alphaproteobacteria > Hyphomicrobiales > Nitrobacteraceae > Bradyrhizobium > Bradyrhizobium sp. HKCCYLR20261. Next base: position 190,777 of record NZ_JBNPUZ010000012.1, on the reverse strand, counting down.
TCGAGCATTCTGGTGTCCGGCATGGCCGGCGCGGGCAAGTCGACGGTCTCGGCGCATTTCGCCGATTCGATCTGCCGTGCGGGACAGCGCTGCATCTACTTCGCGATGGAGGAATCGCCGCAGCAGATCGTCCGCAACATGAAGTCGGTCGGCCTCGACCTGCAGCAATGGGTCGATCGCGGCCTGCTGCGGTTCTCCGCGCGACGGCCCAATCTGTACGGTCTAGAGACGCATCTCGCGTCGATGCATCGCGAGGTCAAGGAGTTCGATCCCGCCGCGGTCGTGGTCGATCCGATCTCCGCGCTGATGGGGGCCGGCATCGCGGGCGACGTGCATTCGATGACCTTGCGCCTGATCGACTTCCTGAAGTCCCGCGGCGTCACTGCGCTGTTCACCAATCTCGGCGCGGGATCGGCCGATACGGCGACGACGGAGATGCAGATCTCCTCGCTCACCGACACCTGGCTGCTGCTCTACAACCGCGAGAGCAATGGCGAGCACAACCGCCAGCTCTATCTGTTGAAGTCGCGCGGCATGGCCCATTCGAACCAGGTACGCGAATTCGTCATGCGCGCCGATGGCATTTTCCTTCGCGAGGTCTATGTCGGTCCGGACGGCGTTCTCACCGGTTCGGCCCGGCTTGCCCAGGAGGCCAGGGATCGTGCCGATCAGATGCTGCGCAGTCAGGAGATGGAGCGGCGCGCGCGCGACCTCGAGCGGCGCCGCCGCGAGATCACGGTGCAGATCGAGACGCTGAAGGCTCAGCTTGCGAGCGAGGAGGGGGAGATGGAGCGTCTGAAGCTGGAAGGCAGTGCCGTCGAGGATCAGCGTTCCGCCGATCGCATCGCGCTCGTGCAGAGCCGTTCGTCGAGACCCTCCGCTGCCGCGGGCCCGAGCAAGTGACGGCCGCTGCAATGGAACAGGATGGCTACAATCTCCGGCTCTACGTCGCCGGCCAAACGCCGAAATCAGTCGCGGCGCTCGCGAACCTCAAGAAGCTCTGCGAGACGCATCTGCCAGGCCGCTACACCATCGAGGTCATCGACCTCATGAAGGATCCGGCCCTCGCCCAGCGTGATCAGATCGTCGCGATCCCGACGCTGATCAGGCAACTACCCGAACCCCTCAAGCGAATCATCGGCGATCTCTCCAATGCGGAGAAGGTGCTGGTTGGTCTGGATATCGCACCGAGCTGAACGGAGGATGCGTGGCATCAACAGACGCGATGCAGGCGGAACGGCCTCGCAACGAAGCCGAGGAGACGGTCGAAGCCATTCATCGCGGCAGTGTCGATGCCGTGGTGGTGCAGGGCCCGTCGGGACCCCAGGTCATCATGCTGCAGGGCGCCGATGCGCCCTATCACGTGCTGGTCGAGCGCATGAGCGACGGCGCGCTGACGCTCGATGAAGACGGCGTCATCGTCTACGTCAATTCGCGGCTGTGCGCGCTGACCGGCCTCGGCGCGAACGAGCTCGTTGGGCGCCGCTTCGACACCCTGTTTGCCGGATCGGTGCCGCAGCAGCGCACCGACGATGCCTCGACCGACGCGCAGCTCTGCCGCGCCGACGGCGGTCATCTGCCGGTGTCGGTGTGGATGCGGCAGATGGCGATGGGCGGCGTGGTCGCGACCCTGGTCACGCTCACCGACATGTCGATGCAGCGTCGCGCCGAGGAGGTTGCCACGGCCGAGCGCTTCGCGCGGTCGATCCTGGAGCAGGCAACCGACGCGATCGTGGTCTTGGCGCTCGATGGCCGGATCACGCATGCGAGTTGGGTGGCCGAACAGCTGGCCGAGCGCGCGCCGGTCGGGCAATTGTTCTCGGAGGCGTTTCCGCTCGACGCGCAGAGCGCCAATCAGGAGGGCACGCTGACGCGCTTCTCGCGCGAAAGTCTCGACCAGGCCCTGGCGACCAGGCCGTTTCACGGCGTCGAGGTGGTGTTGCGCAACGACCGCGTTGCGGGACGGTCATTCCTGCTGTCGGGCGGGCCGCTGGTCAACGACGCCAAGGAGGCTGTCGGCTCGATCGTCACCCTGACCGACATCACCGAGCGCAAGCGCGCCGAAGAGCAGCAGACCATGCTGGTGGCCGAGCTGAACCACCGGGTGAAGAACATCCTGGCGATCGTGCAGTCGGTGGCCGGCCAGACCCTGCGGACCTCGCCGTCGCTGCCGGCCTTCAACAAGGCGTTCTCCGGCCGCATCCAGGCGGTGTCGATCGCCCACGACATCCTGACCCAGACGCGCTGGATCGGCATCGGCCTCAACGAACTGCTGACGACCGTGCTCGCGCCCTATGGCGTCGGCGAGGGGCGTATCGCCGGCGACGGCCCGCCGGTTCTGCTGGAAGCGCGGCTGGTGCTGCCGCTCTCGATGGTGCTGCACGAGCTCGCGACCAATGCCTCCAAATACGGCGCGTTATCGGCGCCGCTCGGCCGCGTCGCGATCTCCTGGCGCCTGTGCGACGGCGACCGCCGTCTCGAACTCGTCTGGCTGGAGCGCGGCGGCCCGTCGATCGAGGGCGGCGGCGCGCGCGGCTTCGGCACCACGCTGATCGATCGTGTCGTGCGCTTCGATCTCGACGGCGAGGCGGAGCTGAACTTCGAGCCTCAGGGCATCCGTTGCGTCCTGGCCTTTGCGCTCAGCGCCGAGACGACGCCCGAGCATGTGCCGGCGTCGGCCGTGCAGCCGGACTGATCACCGCGACAGAAAGGTCGTGGTGCACATCGCCCGCAGCGCGCGTTCGTCGAACGGCTTGGCGAGCCGCGGCAGGGCGCGGAATTCCGGCGGGAACAGCGTCGCGTCGTCATAGCCGGAGGTGATGACGATCTTCAGCTCGCGCGCGATCAGTTGCGGCAGCACCGCGAAGATCTGCTCGCCGCGCAAATTGACGTCGAGCAGCGCGCCGTCGAGGCCGCCGCGCTCGGCTTCGCGCAATACGTCGCCGACGCGCGAGACTGGGCCCACGACCTCGCAGCCGAAGCCCTGCAGCACCGTTTCGAGCTCGAGCGCGATCAGGCCCTCGTCCTCGGCGACCAGGATGCGCAAGCCTTCGAGAGCGGTGTCCTCAGCCGTCATGCCTCATCCCGACGATGCACGCCTTACGTGCGCTGGCAATTCCCGTCCTGGCTCTATCTAATCATCTCGACCGGCCTGTCGAGGCGTTTTCGCGCAGCGGCGTTAATAACCTACACGATCGCATGCGGCATAAAGCGCGAGCGGTTGCCGGTGATCGGGCTTTCGTCCTCGCGGATCGACAGCCCGCACGGCTGGTGATCGACCAGCCAGCTGCCGATCACCGGAAAGACGCCGCCGAAATCCGGCAGCGGCGCCAGGGCCTGGCGGATGAAGCCCTCCGCGCCGTAGGGGCCGTCCTGCGCCGACAGCGCGATGCCGTCCGCCACCAGGCTGACATTGGCGCCCTCGCGCGAATAGATCGGCTTGCGCACGAAGCTCGGGCCGAGGCTGGCCGCTCTCGGATCGTCCTCGAAATAGGCCGGCAGCAGGTTCGGATGGCCTTCGTTCATCTGCCACAGCAGCGGCAGGATGCCCTTGTTCGACAGGATCGCCTTCCATGGCGGCTCGAGCCATTGCGTGGCGGCGCTCTCGAGCTTGGCGCCGAACGTGTCGCGGAACATCCATTCCCAGGGATAGAGCTTGAAAGCGAGCGCGATGTCCGCGTTGGCGAGATCGACGAAGCCGCCACCGGTGTCGCGCCAGCCGATGTCGGCGATGTCAAACACGGTTGTCGACAGGCCGGCTTGCGCGGCGGTGTCGGCGAGATAGGCCAGCGTGGCGGCATCTTCGGCTTCGGCCGTTAGTCCCGCCAGATGCACGCGGCGTCCCTTCCCCAGCACGCGCCAGCGCTCGATCAGCCGCTCGTGGATGGAGTTGTACTGATCGGCGCGCCCCGGCAGGATCCGGCGCTCGATCGCCTGCTCCAGCCAGGTCCATTGGAACACCGCGGCCTCGAAGATCGAGGTCGGCGTATCCGCATTGTATTCGAGCAGCTTCGCCGGGGCGCGACCGCCATCGCGGAATCCCTGGAAGCTCAGGTCGAGCCGGCCGTACAGGCTGCCGTCGCGGCGCCGCCAGCTCTCCGCCAGCAGCGGCCAGACCGCCTCGGGAATCTGCAGCCGGCGCAGCAGCGCCTCGTCCGTGACGACGCGGCCGACCAGGTCGAGGCACATCTGCTCGATCTCGGCGGTCGGCTCCTCGATGCCGAGCTCGATCTCGGCGATCGTGAACGCATAGTAGGCGCGCTCATCCCAATAGCGCTCGCCGTCGAGTTCGTAGAAGTCGAACCCGCATCGCGCCGCCGTCTCGCGCCAGTCGTCCCGCTCGGGGCAGGGGATGCGCTGCATCTGGCCTACCTTCGGACGTCATGAAGCGCGCTGCGCCAGTGGACACTGCGCGCAGCATATCTGGCCGCCGGCACCATCGGGTGCCGACGTTGCATCGGAGCCATTCCGATCAGTCGGCAGGCGCGTTTTTTATGATTGTTGGTCTGTGTCAAAGATCCGAATCCAGGAGACATCGCAAACGCGGTGTTTTCACGGCGCGGGCGCGACGGAAATCAGCCGCCGCCTCCGAAGCCGAAGCCATGTCCAAAGCCGCCGAAGCCGCCACGCGAGACATGGGCGGAGGAAGCGTCCGCGACATGGCTCGGACTGCTCGAACTGCTCGAGCTGTGTGAGTCCGACGTGCCGCTCGAAAATCCCCACCGCCCGGAGCCGCTGCCGCCGCCACCGCTGCTGCTCGAACGGCGCGTGCTGCACTCGCTCGGCTGCGGCTGGCCGGCCATCGTCGGCGTCTCCGCGCCCGGCTGCGGACAGCTCTGCTGGTGCGGCATCAGCGCGTAGGCGGTGCCGCCGACGGCGAGCGTGCCCATCAGCAGCAGCGCGACCTGGCCGGAGCGCTTCACCGGCGGCGTCGGCGGCGGCGGGGGCCGCGGCCTGCGCTTGCCGAAGTCGATGTGTTTCCCGGCCATGGTCAGTAGATCATCGAGGCGGCGTTGAGCGCGCCGGCGGAGAGCGAGGCGAGTCCAAGCCAGATTGCCGAGGCCAATTCACCGGCGACGATGCGGTTGGCGAGGTCCGGCACGGGGATGCGGACAAGATAATAGACGATCACCTGCACGATCAGCGCGACCAGCGCCCAGATCAGGCAGTCCAGCACGTTGGCCGAATGGGCGATGGCGCTGACCAGCGGCAGCGTGAAGCCGAGCAGGCTGAGGCCGAGCGCGATCGCCGCCGACGGGTGATTGTCCCGGATCAGCTGGAACTCGTTGTAGGGCGTCACGTGGGTGTAGATGAACAGGTACGCCGTCACCGCGACCAGCGCGGTGCAGAAATAGACAAGGAAGGCCGGCAGGCCGGCGAGGGATTGCAGGATCATGATCAGGCCCGACGCGGGAAGCTCTCTTCTGTCGCGCCGCCAGCCTGACCGGTTCGACGTGAAGAAAGTCTATCCGCCGGTCTCGGGCTTGGCCTGCGCCAGCATCTGCAGCACGGAATCGCCGGTCTTGCGGGTATGGGCGCTGAGCGCCCGCGCGAACCCCTGGGCGTCGCGGGCGCGCAGCAGCGCCATGAAGGCCTCGTGCTCCCGCAGCGACTCGTCCCAGCGGCTGGCATCGTAATTGGCGACCGCGCGGGCCCGGAAGACGCTGGCGTGCAAGGTGCTCCACATGTTGAGCAGCACGGCGTTGCCGGCGAGCCTGGTGATCTCCAGGTGAATCTGCTGGTTGAGGCGGAAATAGGCGGCGCGCTCGGACGCGCCGTGCAGCGCCACCAGCTCCGCATGCATCGCGTCGAGCTTCGCAATGTCATCGACCGTGGCCCTGATGGAAGCGGCCAGGCCGGCGGCGGCGTCGAGCGCGACCATCACGTCGAAGATCTCCGCGATCTCGCGCGCATCGATCGGCGTCACCACCGGCGTGCGGTGCGGGCGCAGCTCGATCAGCCCCTCGGCGGCGAGGATCTTGAACGCCTCGCGTAGCGGCGTGCGCGACACGCCGAAGGTCTCGCACAGCATGCGCTCGGGCAAGGCTGCGCCGGCCGCGAGCTCGCCGTCGATGATCATCTCGCGCACCTTGGCGACGAGCTGGTCGTGCAGCGACAGCCGCGCCAGCGGCCGCGTCGGCTGGTCGGAGGAGAGCTTCAGGCGCGCGGGCTTGAAGCGCGTTTTCAGCCTGGGCCGGGATGCCGGGGTGGTCATGGCTGCTGCGGTGGCTCCCCTGTGAGTGCCTGAATTTCGGGCGAAGCGCCCGCGGATCAGGCAAATCAGGCATAATTGATGTAGTAAAAGCTATTGAAATAACGATAAAAAATCAAGATTGCATATCGCATCCAATTGGCATGGGGTTTGCTGAAAGGCATGTCCAAGGGCAGCAAGAGCCTGCCGATCGCCTGCCGTGGAGATGACCGTGAACCGTTTCGTGCTGCCCATTCTTGCCTTGCTCGCGCTGGCGCTGCCGGCCGTCAGCTTCGCTGACGACATGCCCAAGATCAAACTCGGCTACGCCAAATGCGCGCACTGCACACCGATGTCGCTGACGCCGCAATTCGCCGAGGGCGTATCGATCGATGCGGTCGGCTTCAACACCGGCACCGATGCGCTGACCGCGCTGGTGTCGAAGAACATCGACGTCGCGCAGGTGACCTATTTGCATTACGCCATCGCGCTCGACAAAGGTTTTGACGTCGTCGCCATCTCCGGCCAGGTCAATGGCGGCTCGGCGATGCTGCTCGCCAACGACATCGAGCTTCCGCAAGGCGACTGGGGCGCGCTGAAGGCGCTGATCGCGAAGTACAAGGCCGACGGCAAGCCGTTCCGCGTCGCCGCCTCGCGCGGCAATGCGCAGGACATCCACATGCGCGGCGCCTTCGCCAAGCAGGGCATCGACATCAACAAGGACGTGCAGTTCGTCAACATCCCCAATCCGTCCGACCATCTGCAGGCGCTGCGCCGCGGCGAGGTCGAACTGATCTGCACCGTCGAGCCGTTCGCCACCCAGATCATGCAGGCCAAGGCGGCAAAATTCTTCGGCTTTCCCTACGATCAGGCCGCCGGCAAGTTGACCAACCTGATCCTCACGCGCTCCGACGTCATCGCCTCGAACCCGAAGGCGCTGGAGGGCGTGGTGCGCGCGGTGGTGAAGGTCGACGCCCACATCGCCGCCGACAAGCCGGCGCTGATCGAGGTGATCTCGAAGATCACCGGCTTGGACAAGGCCATCGCGACCGGCGCGGTCGAGAACCTCGATCCCGATCCGAAGATGTACCGCTCCTCCGCGCTCGCCATCGCCACGATGATGCGCGACCTGAAGTACATCAATTCGGACGTCACGGCCGCCGTCGAGAAGAACCTCGACTACCGCTTCCTGGAAGCGGCGACGGGCAAGCCGAAGACCGAGCTCGGGTATTGATGAAGCGCTAATTGCGCCGCGGCGGGATGTCACCTCTCCCCGCGTGCGGGGAGAGGTCGGATTGCATCGAAAGATGCAATCCGGGTGAGGGGGACTCTCCACGCACCGTGCTCGCGGAGAGTCCCCCTCACCCCAACCCTCTCCCCGCAAGCGGGGCGAGGGGGCGCACCGCTCTTGCCGCGAAGAGCCTGGATCCAACTCCGACACGCCAACGGTCGAGCAGATGATTTATCAAAACCCCATGATCCTCCAATGACCTCTGCACTCGCGCATTTGCGCAAGCTCGACCGCGCCATCGTCCCCGTGCTGGTGCTCGCCGGCTGGGAGGCCTTCTCGCGCTCCGGCGCGTTGCCGGCCGCCCTGCTCCCCGCGCCGTCGACGGTCGTATGGGCGTGGGCCGACTGGCTGGTCGGCACCGACGGCAACACCCAGACCTATAGCGGCCATTGGCTCGCCGACATGCTGGCGAGCCTGTCGCGCGTCGCGGCGGGCTTCGCCATCGCCACCATCCTTGGCGTGGCGCTCGGCGTCGCCATCGGCTGGTCGCGCAAGATCGAGATCGTGATCGAGCCGACCTTGCAGATGCTGCGCCCGATCCCGCCGGTGTCGTGGATCCCGCTCGCTATCATCTGGTTCGGCATCGCCAACAAGCCGGCGATCTTCCTGGTGTTCCTCGGCGCGTTCTTCCCGATCCTGCTCAACACCATCCATGGCGTGAAGACCTGCGACCGCAACCTCATCCGCGCCGGCGCCATGGTCGGCGGCAGCGAGCGCAAGTTGCTGCGCTACATCGTCGTGCCCGCGGCGATGCCGAGCATCTTCGCCGGCCTGCGCATCGGCATCGGCTCGGCCTGGATGCTCACCGTCACCGCCGAGATGGTGGCGGTGAAGAGCGGCCTCGGCTACGTGCTGTGGGACAGCTACTACTTCCTGCGCTACGATCTGGTGCTGGCGGCAATGGCGAGCATCGGCCTGCTCGGTTTCTGCAGCGACCTCGCCATCCGCATGGTGATGGCGCGCGTGCTGCATTGGCAGCGCAATACGACGCTTCGCGGCGGAGAATGACAATGGCGACCATCGACATCTCCGGCGTCTCCAAGATTTTCACCGATAAGAAGCGCAACGCCGACGTCACCGCGCTTGGCGATATCAACCTGTCCATCGCGCGCAACGAGTTCGTCTGCCTGCTCGGCCCGTCCGGCTGCGGCAAGTCCACCTTGCTCAACATGATCGCCGGTTTCGAGCAGCCGAGCGCGGGAACGGTCAGCGTCGACGGCCGGCCCGTCACCGCGCCCGGCGCCGATCGCGGCGTCGTGTTCCAGCACGCCAATCTGATGCCGTGGCTGCCGGTGTGGGAAAACGTCGCCTTCCACCTGCTGCTCGCCGGCGGCCAGAAGGCCGAGCGCCGTGCCCGCGCGCAGGTCTATATCGACATGGTCGGACTCACCGGCTTCGAGAACCACTATCCGTCCGAGCTGTCCGGCGGCATGAACCAGCGCGTCGGCATTGCGCGGGCGCTGCTGATGAATCCGCAGGTCATCCTGATGGACGAGCCGTTCGGCGCGCTCGACGAGCAGACCCGCATGGACATGCAGACCGAGCTGGTGCGCATTTGGCAGCAGCACCAGGGCACGATCGTGTTCGTGACGCATGGCATCGACGAGGCACTGACCCTGGGCACGCATGTGGCGGTGATGAGTGCGCGTCCGGGACGGATCGTCGAGATCATCCCGATCGACCTGCCGCGGCCGCGGGATATCACGTCACCGCAGTTCAATGAGTTGAAGCGGCATATTTTGGCGCTGCTGCGTGGGGAGCGGGCGGAGCAGAGGGCGAGTGCATGAACAACTTCAGTTTGGTGTACAACTCATCCGGCGAGCTCGGTCTGTACCTCTCCCCGTGTGCGGGGAGAGGTCGGATCGCATCGCAAGATGCGATCCGGGTGAGGGGGGCTCTCCGCACGGTCGGTGGGTGGGGTGGCCCCTCACCCCAATCCTCTCAGCGCGAGCGAAGCTCGTCGCGGCCCCGTGAAGAACGGGGAGAGGGAGCACACTGCCATCGGGGCGCACATTTCCGATCGCACTCGCATGAGAAAGCCGCTCACCCATGACCAAACGTACCCTTCTCGGCATGCTGACGCCGTCGTCCAACACGGCGCTGGAGCCGATCACCTCGGCGATGGTGGCGGAGCTGCCCAACGTCTCCGCGCACTTCTCCCGATTCAAGGTCACCGAGATCGCGCTGTCCACCGACGCGCTGGCGCAGTTCGACACCAGCAACATCCTGCGCGCCGCCGAGCTGCTCGCCCATGCCAAGGTCGATGTCATCGGCTGGAACGGCACCTCCTCCGGCTGGCTCGGCTTCGAGGCCGATGTTCGCCTTTGCGAGCAGATCACCGCGGCCACCGGCATCCCCGCGACCACCTCGATGCTGGCGCTTAACGAGATCCTGGCCGCGATGAAGGCCACCTCGCTCGGCCTCGTTACCCCCTATCGCGACGACGTGCAGGCGCGCATCATCGCCAATTACGCCAGGCTCAGCATCGCCTGCCGCGGCGACCGCCACCTCAATTTGCAGGATAATTTCTCCTTCGCCGAGGTGACGCCTACCGAGATCGAGACCATGATCCGCGAGGTCGCGCGCGAGAAGCCGGATGCGATCGCGGTGGTCTGCACCAACATGCGCGCCGCCCCGCTGGCCGCGCGGCTGGAGCTCGAGACCGGCATTCCCATTCTCGACACCATCGCCACCGTGGTATGGAAGTCGCTGAAACTGGCAGGGGTCGATGTCGGCGGCGTCAGCGGCTGGGGATCGCTGTTTCAGAAATTCGCTTGAGATCGAGACTGGGAGAGCGCGTCACATGGCTGCCTTCGACACCGTCATCCGCAACGGCACGGTCGCCACCGCGAGCGACACGTTCAAAGCCGATGTCGCCATCAAACAGGGCCGCATTGCCGCGATCGGCGAGGCCATCACCGATGCCGACGAGGTCGTCGATGCCTCGGGCCTGCTCGTGCTGCCGGGCGGCATCGACAGCCACGTCCACATCAGCCAGCCCTCCGGCCCCGGCATCGTCATGGCCGACGATTTCGAGAGCGCGACGCGGGCCGCGGCGTTCGGCGGCAACACCTTCGTGATGCCCTACTGCCTGCAGGAAAAGGGGCAGCCGCTGCGCGCCGCGCTGAAGGACTATCACGCGTTGGCCGACAAGGCCTGCTACGTCGACCACTCCTTCCACCTCATCATCGCCGACCCCTCCGACTCCGTGCTCGGCCAGGAACTGCCGGCGCTGGTCGGCGACGGCTATTCATCGCTGAAGATCTTCATGACCTATGAGGGTCTCGCGCTGAACGACTACGAGATTCTGGGCGTGCTGCAGGTCGCGCGCGAGACCGGCGCGCTGGTGCAGATCCATGCCGAGAACTACGATGCCATCCGCTTCCTCACCGACCGGCTCGAGCGCGAAGGCAAGATCGCGCCGTACTATCACGGCAAGTCGCGCCCGATCCCGGTTGAGCGTGAGGCCACCCATCGCGCGATCTCGCTGGCCGAACTGATCGACGTGCCCATCGTCATCGTCCACGTCTCCAACCGCGACGCGATGGAGGAGATCCGCCGCGCGCAAGCTCGCGGCCTCAAGATCCATGGCGAGACCTGCCCGCAATATCTGGTGCTGACCGAGGAGGACATGCAGGGCCTCAACATGGAAGGCGCGAAGTACGTCTGCTCGCCGCCGCCGCGCGACAAGGCCAGCCAGGAGGCGTGCTGGGAAGGCCTGCAAAGGGGCGTGTTCTCGCTGTTCTCGTCAGACCACTGCCCGTTCCGCTACGACGACGAGGCCGGCAAGCTGACCCCGAAGGGCCGCACCAGCTTCCGCTGGGTGCCGAACGGCATCCCCGGCGTCGAGACCCGCCTGCCGATCCTGTTCTCCGAGGGCGTCAGCAAGGGCCGCATCACCCTCAACCAGTTCGTCGCCTTCACCGCCACCAACCACGCCAAGACCTACGGCCTGAAAGGCAAGGGCTCGATCGCGATCGGCTACGACGCCGACATCGCGTTGTGGGACCCCAGCAAGACCGCCAAGATCAGTCAGGACGGTTTGCACCACGGCTCCGACTACACACCCTACGAAGGCATCGAGATCACCGGCTGGCCGGTGGCGACAATGCTGCGCGGCAAGTTCGTGGTGCGGGACGGGAAGCTGCTCGGCGCGAAGGGTGAGGGACGATACGTGACGCGGGGCAAGCCGGGCGGGGCGGCGTAGAACGCGAACGAGCCGCCTCCGCGTCGGCACTGGATCACTTGTGCCGCCACACCTTCACCGAGGACACCAGCAGGATCACGGCAAGGATCGGCAGCAGGACCTGATCCGGTACGAGGCCGAGCAGGCGGCCGCCGATGAAGGTGCCGAGGATCGAGCCGAGCGCCATCACCAGCACGAACCGCCGGTTGTCGGCGACCACGGAGAAGGCGCTGGACTGGCTGTAGCGGGTGAAGCCGACGATCATCGTCGGCAGGCTGACCGCCAGCGACAGGCTGCCGGCCAGCTTGATGTCGGCGCCGAACAGCAGCACCAGCGTCGGGATCAGCAGCTCGCCGCCGGCCACGCCCATCAGCGCGGCGACGATGCCGATGCCGAACCCGGCGACGACGCCTGCGACGATCTGCGCCGGGCCGGTCAGCAGCGCCGCGTGACTTGACGGGCCGTGCCCGAGCAGCAGTGCGCCTGCGATCAGCACGAGCAGCACCGCCAGCACCCGATAGAGATTGCGCGAGCTGAGCCGCGTCGCCCAGCCGGCGCCGAGCCAGGCGCCGGCGAGGCTGCCGGCCAGCAGGTTGATCACGACCGGCCAATGCGCGGCGATGGTGCCGAACGGCACCGTCGCGGCGCGAAACGGCAGTGCGGTTGCGACCACGATCAGGCTCATGGCCTTGTTCAGGATCACGGCCTGCAGCGCCTGGAAGCGGAACGGGCCGATCAGCAGCGGCAACCTGAATTCGGCGCCGCCCAGCCCGATCAGTCCGCCGAGCGCACCGATCACGGCGCCGCCGGCAAAGGCGGGCAGCGGGTTGGTTGTCCTGGCCGGGGTGTCGATGCCGGCGTCGGATGCGTCGTGGGCGGTCGGGTGGGTCATCGGCGAGCCTCATCGTCCGGACGGCGTGGCCATCCGCTTTGCGAACATCTGCCAAACGAGACGATGACAAGGCGCCGCCCTTGCCGCCACGCGGGCGGTGCTCAGCAAGCAGCCGAAGCAGCGCGCGTCAAGACATCGGCAGGACCGGGCGCGAAAGATTTCGATTTCGTTTTTCCGGAAAATATGCTTTACTGTCTGCGTTCCGCCCCAACGAGGGGACGCTTCGCGGTCGTCACGGACGTCGGGTGTGGGATGCGATGGGCGCTTGGGGTCGCAGCATGGCTTGTCCGTGCCGACGAACGATCCCGGGCGCACGATGAAGTGGCGTGGTCCTGGCCTCCCGGTGCTGAGGTCAAGCCTGCTGGCGTTGCGGAGGACGCTGCCGGTGGGCGATGGGGGCAAAAAGCCGGTCCCCAAGGAGATCGCCTATAAATCGTAAAGCCATCGCGCGGGGAGGGCCGGGTGTTTCGGCCAGACCTGTGGTGACTGCCGCCTGCTTTTTTTGCTGCAGGCGGGCCACGGGCGCGGCCAGCGCCCGGCCTTCCCTGCGCCCTCAATTTGGAAGAGGGCGGTGAGAATGGCGAGAAACTCGGGCGCTGGGCGCCGCGAGATCGCGAGAGTGTGCGACGATGGGTTTCTTCTATGATTTCGTCGATGGTGTCTTGGAGAGCTCGATGGCGGCGATTGCGCTCATGTGTGAGATGCGGCTGCGCCATGCGCGGTGGAAGGTGAGGGAGTACTTGTCAGTTTGAGCCACGCCCGTGCGGCAACGGCGGTAAGCTCCCCTCCCCCTTGCGGGGAGGGGTTGGGGGTGGGGGTTTCTTGCTCAGGACCGAGCTTGGGGCAGGGACTGACAAGCGGCGTGTTGGTGGTGAGATCGCTTGCTGATCGGCTTCGGCCGAAGGGGCCCACAATGCAGACCATTTCCGGGGACCCCCACCCCCGACCCCTCCCTGCAAGGGGGAGGGGAGCGCACCTGTCGCGTGGCGAGAGCTTGGCTCCAACGCGAACTCGTCTGGTGCAAAGCGGCCGCTCCATTGCCAATCACCATCCTCCCACAAACAAAAACCCCGCCATTTGCGGCGGGGCTCAGTCTGGGAGGAGCAAGCCGTGAGGCCTGCCGAGTTGCCCAGTGAAAGATCAGGCGGGGATGCGCTCGTCGAGGTCGTGCGGCTCGCGCAGCACGTAGCCGCGGCCCCAGACGGTCTCGATGAAATTGCGGCCTTCGGAAGCGTTGGCGAGCTTCTTGCGCAGCTTGCAGATGAAGACGTCGATGATCTTGAGTTCGGGCTCGTCCATGCCGCCGTAGAGATGGTTGAGGAACATCTCCTTGGTGAGGGTGGTGCCCTTGCGGAGCGAGAGCAGCTCCAGCATCTGGTATTCCTTGCCGGTCAGGTGCACGCGCTGGCCGCCGACTTCGACCGTCTTGGTGTCGAGGTTGACGACGAGGTCGCCGGTCTGGATGACCGACTGGGCGTGGCCCTTGGAACGGCGGACGATCGCGTGGATGCGCGCGATCAGCTCGTCCTTGTGGAACGGCTTGGTCATGTAGTCGTCGGCGCCGAAGCCGAGACCCTTGACCTTGTCCTCGATGCCGGCGAGGCCGGACAGGATCAGGATCGGGGTCTTGATCTTCGAGACGCGCAGCTGCTTGAGCACGTCGTAACCGGACATGTCGGGCAGATTGAGGTCGAGAAGGATGATGTCGTAATCGTACAACTTGCCGAGGTCGACGCCTTCTTCGCCGAGGTCAGTCGTGTAGACGTTGAAGCTTTCGGACTTCAACATCAGCTCGATCGACTGCGCGACGGCGCTGTCATCCTCAATCAGCAAAACGCGCATGCCAGTTCCCCATAGTCGCCGCTCCGGGCGTCAGGTCGGCCGCCACCGCGGCACTCAAAACGCCTTTGAACAACTGATTCGGATCCTGACGAGAGATGGTTAACAAATCCTGATTCCGCTGCGCAAGCTCAATCCGTGCAATTTTTGTCGAATCGCCGTAAGGTGTTGCGAAGAAGCAGGTTTTCTCAGCCGACCTCGTTCAAGCTCCATGTGAAGAGATGGAACTAACCGACTCTCGTTCCTCACCGCTTTTGGGGGGCGGCAAAGCGCACTACGTCAGTCACTCCAGACCATGACGCAATGATTAATGATGCGAGTAAACACAGAGTTAAACCGGCGCAGCGAATCTGCCCTTACTTAAGGTTTTCGCAATGAAGGCTGTTTTGTGATGGCGGCGGTTCCGCGATGAAGGTGGTTCCGTGATGAAAGCGCTGGCCGAGCAGATCGGTGACATCGACGCCGTGAACACCTATGGGCGCGTCGTCGGCGTGAAGGGGCTGATGGTGGAGATCGCCGGGCCGATCCACGCGATGTCGGTCGGCGCGCGGCTGATGATCGAGACCGGCAGCAATGTCATTCCTGCCGAGGTGATCGGCTTCTCCGGCAAGAATGCGGTGGTGATGCCGTTCGCCGGGCTCGAAGGGGTGCGGCGCGGCTGCCGCGCCGTCATCGCCAACTCCGCCAACCAGGTGCGGCCGTCACAGGCCTGGCTCGGCCGCGTCGTCAACGCGATGGGCGAGCCGATCGACGGCAAGGGGCCGCTGCCGCAGGGCGCGGCGCCGGTTCCCTACCGCAACAATCCGCCGCCGGCGCATTCGCGCAAGCGCGTCGGCGCGCCGCTCGACCTCGGCGTGCGCGCGCTGAACACCTTTCTCACCTGCTGCCGCGGCCAGCGGCTCGGCATCTTCGCCGGCTCCGGCGTCGGCAAATCGGTGCTGCTGTCGATGCTGGCGCGCAACGTCGATGCGGCAGTGTCGGTCATCGGGCTGATCGGCGAACGCGGCCGCGAGGTGCAGGAGTTCCTGCAGGACGATCTCGGCGAGGAGGGCCTTGCCCGCTCGGTCGTGGTTGTCGCGACCTCCGACGAGCCGGCGCTGATGCGGCGGCAGGCGGCGTATCTGACGCTCGCAATCTCCGAATATTTTCGCGACGAAGGTAAGGATGTTCTCTGCCTGATGGACTCGGTGACGCGCTTTGCGATGGCGCAGCGTGAGATCGGGCTGTCGGCCGGCGAGCCGCCGACCGCGAAGGGCTACACGCCGACCGTGTTTACAGAACTGCCGAAATTGCTCGAGCGGGCCGGGCCCGGCAGCGGCGACGGCACCATCACCGGGATCTTCACGGTGCTGGTCGACGGCGACGATCATAATGAGCCGGTGGCGGACGCGGTGCGCGGCATTCTCGACGGCCACGTCGTGATGCAACGTTCGATCGCCGAACGCGGCCGTTATCCGGCCATCAACATCCTCAAATCGGTGTCGCGGACGATGCCGAAATCAGCCGATCCCGTCTTCCTGCCGACCATCATGCGCGCGCGCCAGGTGATGGCGACCTACGCCGACATGGAAGAGCTGATCCGGCTCGGCGCCTATCGCGCGGGTTCCAGTCCGGAGGTCGACGAGGCGATCAAGCTGCACGAGCCGCTGGAGGCGTTCCTGCGCCAGCGCAAGGATGAGGTGTGCGGGCTCGCTCAGGGGTATCGGGAGCTGGAACAGATCCTGGGGCGCTTGGAAACGGAAAGCTAACTTTGTCGGGACATCATCCCCTCCATGTCACGAGCCTAGTCGGCGAGCCCAGTAAGGGCGGCCGGCCCTGTCCCGCGCCGTCTACGGGACTTCTGGGGAGTATGAGTCGATGAAGTCGCGCGAAACGCTGATCCGTCTGAAGAAATTTCAGGTGGATGAGAAACGCCGCCGGGTGACGCAGATCGAGGGCATGATCGCTGACTTCCAGCGCATGTCGGCCGAGCTCGAGCGGGAAATCCAGACCGAACAGGAGCGGGCCGGCATCAACGACCCGACCCATTTTGCCTATCCGACCTACGCCAAGGCGGCGATCCAGCGCCGCGAGAACCTGACGCGCTCGGCCGACGAACTGCGCGCGCAGCTCGAGGACGCCAAGGCGGCGCTGTCCGAGGCGTTCGAGGAGATGAAGAAGGTCGAACTGCTCGACGAGCGCGACCAGGCCCGCGAAAAGGCCGAGGAAAGCGCCCGCGAGCAGGCGGACATGGACAGTATCGGCCTGATGCGCGCCCGGCTCGGCGTCATCGCCTGAGCCGGCCCGCCACGGGTCTGTTGCCTCGAAAACCCGGGCCGCGAGGTCCGGGTTTTTCGTCATGTCCGCCCGGCTGGAGCGCCGCGCGCGATGTGTGCTACGGGAGGACAGGTTCGAGCGAGGGAGTGGGGCGATTTTCGGGGACGCTGAATGCTGACGCCGGCAGAGCTGGTCTTGTTGCTTGCCGCCGTCGCCAAGGGTGACGAGGCCGCGTTCGAGCGCCTTTACGCGGCGACGCGCGCGAAACTCTATGGCGTCGTGCTCCGTATCTTGCATCGACAGGACCTCGCCGAGGAGGTCGTCCAGGAGACCTACGTCAAGGTCTGGAACAACGCCGCGCAATTCAATCCGGCCGTGTCTTCCCCGATTACCTGGATGGCCGCCATCGCCCGCAACCGGGCCATCGATCTCGTGCGCAAGCGCGGCGAGCTGTCTCTGGAGGATGAGCCCTCCGCGCTGGAGGTGGCGGCCGAGACGCCGGATCCGCTGGCGCGCCGGGAAATGTCGGAGGAGTTGAAGCGGCTGTTGGAATGCGTCGGCCAGCTCGAGCCGGACCGGCAGAAGCTGGTGCTGCTTGCCTACTATAACGGCTGGAGCCGCGAGCAATTGGCGACCAAGTTCGATGCGCCGGTGAACACGGTGAAGACCTGGCTCAGGCGGAGCATGATGGACATCCGCCAATGCCTGGGTCTCGGATGAGGTGCTGTTGGACTGAGAGCGTAAGCGCAAGAGATCTTGGTGGTGACGTGACCTGGACCTGTGATGGCGTATAGCGAAGACCATATCGCGCTTGCCGCGGAATATGCGTTGGGCACGCTCGACGCCGCCGAACGCGCGCAGGTCGAGACCATGATGGTCGTCGACCGCGATTTCGCTGCGCTGGTTCAGGCGTGGGAATTGCGGCTTGGCGCGCTCAATCAGATGGTCGGCCTGGTCGAGCCGCGGCCGGAGCTGTGGGACCGCATCAAGGCCGCGATCGCGCAGTCGCTGCCGGCGGCGGTCGCTGCGACACCGGCAACTGAGGCACTGGCACCTGAGGCACCGGCGGTCGAGACACCGGCGGCTGAGCCCCCGGCGGCCGAGCCGCCGGCGCCGGACTTTGCCGCTCCGGTTGTCGTCGTGCCCCCGGAGGTGCCGGCGCCTGATGCCCCACCGGTCATCGCGGAAGCGCGACAGGACGAAGCGCCCAAGCTCGATGTGCCGGCGGTTGAGCAGCAGCCGGTCGCCGAGCCCACTCAGATCAAGCCGTCCGAGGCCAATCCCCGGAAGCCCGAAGCTCCGCCGATCGAGATTGCCAAGCCCGAGCCTGCAACCGCTGCTGAGGCGCCCGCGGTGGTCGCGCCGCGGCGCACGTTCGCTGCCGCCCAGGAGCGTGCAGACGAGCGCGCCAATGTGGTGCAGCTCTCCTCCAGGGTCCGGCAGTGGCGCGCGGTCGCCAACGTCATGACCGCGCTGGCCGCGGTGCTGCTGGCGCTGGTCGGCGTGCAGGTCTATCGCCCTGATCTGCTGCCGCAGCCGTTGCAGCCGAAGCCGCGCATCCAGACCGTCGAGGTCAAGGTGCCGGCCGCGCCAGAGCCCGCCGCCCAGTTCGTGGCCCTGCTGCAAAAGGATGCCGCGTCGCCGGCGTTCATCCTCACCGTGGATTCCGCCACCAGGAGCTACACGGTGCGCCGTGTCGGCGCGGCGCCCGAGCCCGGCAAGAGCTTCGAACTGTGGATCGTCTCCGACAAGCTGCAGAAGCCGCGCTCGCTCGGCGTCATCGGCGGCAGTGATTTCACCAGCCGCCCGGTGCTGTCCTCCTACGACCCCGACATCGTCAGCCGCGCCACCTATGCCGTCACCGTCGAGCCGGAAGGCGGCTCGCCGACGGGGCAGGCAACGGGGCCGATCGTCTTTACCGGCAAGCTGATCGAGACGGTGCCGCCGGGCAAGTAGGCCAAAACGCAAAAAAGAAAACGCCCGTGGGGAGCGGGCGTTTTCGGTAGTCGACTTGGGGTTGGGTCTACTACATATCCACGCGGCCAGTTGGGGGGGCTGTGAGAACCGCGTGAATTCCGGGAATTCGTATCAGCGAACCAGCGACGTCTGCGAGCTCGTCACCGCGACCGGCTTGCCGGCCTTGAGGACCTTGGCGGTCTGCGTGTAGTTCGGCTCCGCGTTCAAACGGGCGGAGATGCCAAGGCCGGCCACCGCGATGCCAGCTACGAGCGCAACCACCACGATCTTGAGGTGGGTCGTCCGATCCGCGCTGTAAATCGAGTGGTTCATGGAAGCCTCCTGCCGTCTTCCGTCCTTCGCTGATTCGTGTGAGCCGGCGACGTTCCGGTTCATCGTCTCGCGAACAGTAACGTAGGAAACCGCGATTCTGTTTCGCAGGGGCCATCACAAGCGTGTGAATACGTGTGATGCTTCGCGATTGCAATCCTCGAAAATCGATCTTAGTCATTCAAGATCAAATACTTAAATGATGGTTCCGACTGTGGCTGCCATATCAGCCACCTAACGCAAAATTAAGAAATCGTTTGCCTGTTGCGGCGAAGCAAGGGTTGGTTTGCTTGGAAAAGCGGCAAGACCGGCGCTCCGCACCGGTCCTGCCTTCATCAACTTCAGACTGACTCGCAGGTTCCGCACCCGTTTGCCTCACACGCTCCCCACCGTCTTCAGCCGCGCCCGGGGATGAATCTCGGCCTGCGACAGCACCGTGGTCTGAGCGCGGAAGCGTTCGACCAGCGAGCGGACGAAGGGACGGATCGCCGCCGACGTCACCAGCACCGGCGACTCGCCTTCGCGGGCGGCGCGCTCGAACGCGTCGCGGGTCGCGGTCATGAACTCCGACAGCCGCGACGGCTGCATCGCGAGGCTGCGTTCCTCGCCCTGGCCGATCAGCGACTCTGCGAAGGCCTGCTCCCACTTTGCCGACAGCGCGATCAACGGCAAATAGCCCATCGGCGAGGTGTTCTGGGCGCAGATCTGGCGGGCGAGGCGGGCGCGGACGTGCTCGACGATCGTCGCCGGGTTGCGCGAGAAGGCGAGCGCGTCGGCGACGCCTTCGAGGATGGTCGAGAGATCGCGGATCGAGATCCGCTCCGACAGCAGCAGTTGCAGCACGCGCTGCAGGCCGGAGATCGTGATCTGCGTCGGCACGATGTCCTTGACCAGCTCGCTCTGCTCCTTCGGCAGCTCCTTCAGGAGCTTCTGCACCTCGCCGTAGGACAAGAGGTCGCTCATATTGGCCTTGAGCAGCTCGGTCAGATGGGTCGACAGCACGGTCGCCGCGTCCACCACCGTATAGCCCTTCAGCGTCGCCTCCTCCTTCAGGCCGGCATCGACCCAGGTGGCGGGCAGGCCGAAGGTCGGCTCCGTGGTGTGGATGCCGGGCACCGCGACCTGGTTGCCGCCGGGGTCCATGACCATGAACTGGCTCGGCCAGATCTTGCCGGAGCCGGCGTCGACCTCCTTGATCTTGATGATGTAGGTGTTGGCCTCGAGCTGGACGTTGTCGAGGATGCGCACCGAAGGCATGACAAAACCCATCTCGATCGCCAGCGACCGCCGGAGCGCCTTGATCTGGTCGGTCAGCCGGTCGGTGCCGTCGGGCGCGTTGACCAGCGGCAGCAGCGCGTAGCCGAGCTCGATCTTGAGATCGTCGATCTTGAGCGCGGCGGAGATCGGCTCCTCGGCGGCCGCGGCAGAGGCGGCGGCTGCGGCGGGCGCGGCGGCGGCCGCGGCGATCTCCTCGGCCTTCGCCACTTCCTTGTGGCGGCGCGCCTTCAGCGCCAGCGCGGCGGCGCCGCCGCCGAGCGCGAGGAACGGGATGGTCGGAATGCCCGGCAGCAACGCCAGCACCAGCATGACCGCCGCGGACATGCCGAGCGCTTGCGGATAGCCGGAGAACTGCTTGATCAGCGCCTTGTCGGCGGCGCCGGTCACGCCGGCCTTGGAGACGAGCAGGCCGGCCGCGGTGGACACGATCAGCGCCGGCACCTGGGTGACGAGGCCGTCGCCGACGGTCAGCGTGGTGTAGGTGCGGGCCGCTTCGGCAAAACCCAGGCCCTGCTGGGCCACGCCGATGATGATGCCGCCGATGATGTTGATGAAGACGACGAGCAGGCCGGCGACGGCATCGCCGCGGACGAATTTCGAGGCACCGTCCATCGCGCCGAAGAAGCCGCTTTCGTCCTCCAGTTCCTTGCGCCGGGCCTTGGCGACCTTCTCGTCGATCAGGCCGGCGGAGAGGTCGGCGTCGATCGCCATCTGCTTGCCGGGCATCGAGTCCAAATGGAAGCGTGCCGCGACCTCGGCGATGCGGCCCGAACCCTTGGTGATGACGACGAAGTTCACCGTCACCAGGATCGCGAACACGATGATGCCGATGACGAAATTGCCGCCCATCACGAAATTGCCGAACGCCTCGATGACGTGGCCGGCCGCATCCGTGCCCTCGTGGCCGCGCGACAGGATCAGCCGGGTCGAGGCCAGGTTCAGCGACAGCCGCAGCATCGTCGAGATCAGCAGGATGGTCGGAAACGACGAGAATTCCAGCGGTGCCTGGATGAACAGAGCGGTCATCAGGATCAGGATCGACAGGGTGATCGAGATCGCCAGGAACAGGTCGAGCACCAGTGAGGGCAGCGGCAGGATCAGCACCACCAGGATGGTGAGGATGCCGAGCGCCAGCGCGATGTCGCCGCGCATGATCAGCGTCTTGAGATCGCCGAATGAGAACCCGCCGGTCGGAGAGCCGGCTCCCTGACCCGCCGTGACGTCGACCATGGCTTTCGCCCCTTCCCGGGGGCCGCGTTTGCCGGCCCCAAACGACTGCGCGGCGGCCACAGGGCCACCGTTCCGAAACTGAGGTACCGCGCTGGCGTCCACGGAAGCTCTCCCCCGTCAACAGCACCCAATCACGACACGCATCGTCCCACCCGGCAATTTTTGCCCGGTGTATGGTTAGCGTTCGGTTAACGGCGGTTAACGAAACGTTGCGGGGGGAGGGGATGCGCGCTCCTGCCGCATGGTCAGTCAGCCGCTGCGGCTTGCGGGGATTGCTCCTCATGGTGAGGAGCGCCGAAGGCGCGTCTCGAACCATGAGGCCGAGGTCCGGGCCTCGCCCTTCGAGACGACCGCCTTCGGCGGTCTCCTCAGGGTGAGGGGAGGTGCCGGAGCGCGGGGCTTGAAAACCCTCAACAGGCGCTTGGTCCTTCCCGACGAGGGCGCTGAGCATGACCAATGTGCACCTCCGGCTTCGTGCCCGTCTCCTCTCCATGAACACGCCGCTTGGCGTGTTCATGGTCGATGTGCAGTGCCCCCGGCTTTGGCTCCTCATGGTGAGGAGCGTCGCCCTTGCGACGCGTCTCGAACCATGAGGCCCCGCCGCCGCAACTTGCCGGCGCACGCCGATAAACGTCGTCTCCTAGACATGCGCCATCATCTCCCGCGGCGCATCGCGCCCGAGTTGTGCATCAGGTCCGCCCTCGATACCGGGGAGGGCGCAGGGAAGGCCGGGCGCTGGCCGCGCCCGTGGCCCGCCTGCAGCAAAAAAAGCAGGCGGCAGTCACCACAGGTCTGGCCGAACACACCCGGCCTTCCCTGCGCGACGGTTGGAACGGCTTATACGTGGTCTCCCTGGTGCGCCGGGCTTGTTGGCCACCATCACCGGCGTGATGCGCGAGCACCGCCACCTGCTTGATACCAGCATCGGGGTATCAGGACCGCACGACTTCGCCGTGCGCAACGAACCGTTCGTCCGCGCGGCACGAGGCCACGCTGCGATTCGCTGCGCCCATCGCATCCCACCTCCCACGTCTCGTGACGGTCGCGACACGCCCCTCCGGCGGAAGCAGGACGGGACCGGTTATACATCATTTCGGAAAAAATGAAAGAAGAATGTTGGGGGGGCAAGGTCGGTATGACGTTTACGGAGACTTGTCATACTGACGTAGTGTTTGTCAGGCTTAGTGTCGCAAAGATAATCCTCGAGGCGTTCGGAGCCTCGTCCGGAAACGCATCGCATGAGCGATGGCTCGCTGTAGGGAAGCAGTCGCCCCTGTTCCCTACGCCAGAGCGTGCATTCTGAGTTTCAGAGCATCACTTCAGCAATGATGCTGCGCCGTTTCCGGACGGGGCTCCAGGAGCTTCGAAACCTGCCGCGGTGTCGCCGGGCACCATTGAAGAGCATCGAGTTTCAGGGCCGCGTCGATTGTCTACACGATCGGTTGGCGCTTCGCCTTCGCGAGCGCGATCGAACCTAGACTGATCGCCAGCGTCATGATGAGGGCGATGCGGGACCAGACCCTCCATCGCGTATCGGCAGCCGTCAGTTCGACCCATTGCCACGTCGGGAGCGAATTCAGATCATCCATGGTGGTGGCCCGATCTTGCAGAATTCTTGGGGCGAAGAAGCTGCGCCAACGATTGTGGAAGGCTTCGGTCTGGGCTTTGAAGGCGACGAAGCGGAGGGAGCCGTTGCCGGCGACCGAGTTCAGCGCTTCGTTCACGAGGATGGCCGGTGACAAGAACCCGACCAGGTCGACGAGATGCTGCTGTTCCAGCAACTGGTTGTCGAAGCGCTTGAGTAGGGGCTCGATGCGCTCGTCGACGCGCTGCTTGGCCAGAAAGAAGGCCCGCATGCGCGACGGCACGTCGATCCGGCCGTCCTTCACCGCGAGTGCCTCCGGATCGGACGCGTAGCGATAATCGGCGCTGTAAAGGTTCTCATATTCCTTGAGAGCGTCCGCGGTGACGACGCGCGTCCGGCTGGCGAGTTCGGTTCGGGACGGCGCCGGGCTGATCGCGTCGACCGCGAGGTTCATGGCCACCGGCAGGACGAGCACCAGCACCGTCCAGAGCGCGATCATGATCAGGGCATTCTGCGATGAGGGTCGTCCAAGGACGTTGACCAGGGCGGCAGCTGCGAACCAGAACAGGGCGTAGCCAGCGACCAGCGCAGCCCACGAGAGCATGAGCAGGACAGGCTCCAGCGCACGCGTGTCCGGATGGCTGGCGAGGAGGGCGATCAGGGGCAGCGGAATGACGATGCTCAACACTGCGATCAGCCGCACCGCGACCTTGGCGATCAGCAGCGTCGCCAAGGACAGCGGCTGCGAGCACAGCATTCTCAGTGTGCCCTGTTCTCGTTCGGCCGACAGCAAATTGTAGCTCACACCGATGACGAGAAGAGGCAGCACGAAGACGATGACGAAAGCGACGTCGAAATGTCCGCTCAGGAGATTCCAAGGATTCTCGATCTCGGAATCGTACATGAACTGGACTTTGCTCAGATACGAGATGCGGTAATAGTTCGGCATCATGTCGGACTGGCCGACCGCCAGCGCCGCCAATGCGCCATTGGGCAGCACCGTATGCCGCCCCGCCAGCGTTCCCGCGAGCGCGGCCGGATTGGCCGGGTTGGAGAACGGCACCAGCGTCTCCTTGCCGGAGAGAACGGACCTCAGCGTGTCCTGGTTCTTCTGCTGCGCCTCGCGCTCGTGCTCCGTGACCTCGGCGATCATCCGCTCTCGGAGCGAAGCCTGTGCCATGCCAACGAACAGGCCGCATCCGATCATGAGCGCCAAGACCGCACAGACCAGCGGCAAGGTCCTGTCACGCAGAAGAACTCGGCTCTCGTGTTGAACGATGAGCCAGAAGTTCGAGGACAGGCGGGAATGTCGAGGGGACATCGTCGATGACCGATCTAGCGCATCAAGGGGCGTGACACGGCACGATAGGCCACCGCGACCGACAGGCTGAAGAGAGCCGCCAGCAGCACGAGGCTTTGCCAATGATGCGCCAGCGCGAATGACACTCGGGGAAGAGAATACTGGAATTGAGGAACGCTGGCCCACAACTCCGGTCCGGCCTTGTAGGTGAAATGCGCATTGCCCAGCGGGTCGGCGTGCTTGATCAGGTCGTCACTGACGATGTCCTGGATCGTGCGCCGTTGGGCTTCCGCCGCTGACGAAAAGTCGCGATGCTGCGCGAAGTCGGTGCCGGCAAGTCCCATCGAGAAGCCGCGGAGGGCTGTGACGGGGGCCAGCAGCCCGACCCAACGCTGCAGCCGCTCCTGACGCTCGAACGTGTCCCACAACCGGCCAAAGGTCTGGTCAAGGACACCGTATCCGGCGTGGTCGTCGACCTGGAGTGCGGCGCCCCATTTGCTCAGCGGAAGCGCGGCGTCCCATTGGGTGCGAACGCCGAAATTGGCAGCCCAGGCCTGGTCGGCCGCTTCTCCGATATCGTGTGAGAGGTGCTGGTCGAAGTCGAGGCGCGAGGGCGTCGGATACAGCAGGCTGGCCGCTTCCGAGGCGGCCCGCGGTGCGATCAACGTCGTCGCGACCCAGAACGCGAGCAACACGACCAGGGCGGCGCGCGACGAACGTACGAAAGCGGAAACGGCGAGCGTGAGGAAGATGTAAAAGCCGAGATACATGGCATATCCGGCGAAGAGCAAGGCGGCCCGACTGAGGATGTCGATGCGATCGACGGCGCCTGTCCGCGTCAGCAGAATGCCCAAGAAGACCAGACCAACCGGGATGGTGAGGACGGCGATACAGCCCGCAAGAGCCCCCGCCTTGCCAAGCAGCAGGCTGCGCGCGGGTACACCAAGGCTGAGCAATTGACGCAGGGTGCCCCGCTCGTACTCGCCGCTGACCGCGTTGAAGCCGATCGCGATGATCAGTAGTGGCAGCAGGACCTGAAGCACCCAGGCGGGAGACAGGCTGCCAAACCGCTGCAATCCGGTCGCGTCCTGCGCCGGCCGAAATTTCAACTCGCTCTGCCGGTGAGCCTGGAGCCACACCGTCGATCCGACATAGGGCTCGATACCGGGGTCGATGATCGAGAGCGGCGGTTCGGGCTTGAACACATGCATGCCCTGTTCGGCCGCATCGTGCGGGTGGCGTCTGCCCTGTTGCAGCCACGCTTCATAGTCGAGC
This sequence comes from Bradyrhizobium sp. HKCCYLR20261, assembly GCF_051168435.1. Taxonomy (NCBI): domain Bacteria; kingdom Pseudomonadati; phylum Pseudomonadota; class Alphaproteobacteria; order Hyphomicrobiales; family Nitrobacteraceae; genus Bradyrhizobium; species Bradyrhizobium sp. HKCCYLR20261. Next base: position 165,169 of record NZ_JBNPUZ010000012.1, on the reverse strand, counting down.
GCCTGCCCGGCGCTGCGCTCGCTGTTGACCTGCGCGTGGCGCTGCCACCCCGCGACGAGGGCGAGGGCGAGCAGCAGGCAGATCAGGCCGCCCGCCCACAACAGCCGTCCGTCGCGAATGATCTCGCGCGTCTCCTTGGCGGCGATGAATGCAAACACGTCAGGTCTTCATGTGCTTGAGATAGAGCGCCTCGAGATCGGCATGACTGACGTCCTCGCTTCGGAGTTCCTCGACGAGGCGGCCGCGCTTCATGATGCCGATGCGCGTCCCCGTCTGCTTGGCATGGAAGAGGTCGTGCGTCGTGGTCAGAACCGCGACGCCCGACCTGCTCGCATTGATGAGCAGTTGGGAGAATTCATTGGCCGCGGATGGATCGAGGCCGGAGGTGGGCTCATCGAGCAGCAAGGCCCTGGCCTGCTTGGCGAGCGCGATGGCGATGCCGACCTTCTGACGCATGCCCTTGGAATAGGTCGAGACCCGGTCATCGACCGCCTGAGGAGGTAGACCCGCCGCGTCCAGCAGCTCGAGCAGTCGCGGGCGGGACAGACGCTCGCCGATGGCAAGCGAAGAGAAGAAAGAGAGATTCTCGACCCCGGTCAGCGTTGCATAGAGCGTCACCTGCTCAGGGATGTAGGCGAGCAGGCGCTTGGTTTCGAGCGGAGACTGGCCGACGTCGATCGTGCCGATCTTCAACTGTCCCGATGTCGGCTGGAGGAAATTCAAGAACAGGTTGATGAGCGTCGTCTTGCCGGCTCCGTTCGCTCCAAGCAGACAATAGATGTCCCCGGGCGACACGCTGAGCGAAACGTCATTCAAGGCGGTGTTGTCACCAAACTGCTTGGTCACGGCGATAGCGTCGAGCATCGGTGCTCTTTCATTGAATTGTCACGGCCGAATCCTCCGACCGGGCTTTGTGCCGAATGAGATACATGCGGCGCATGACAACACGATCCGGCCGCCAGTATGATCTTTCGTCCTTGACATCATACTCAGTGGATTCGAATAATCAATAAGCCGTGAAAGGGCTCGGGTGGACGACAGCAACGGGGCAGTCGTTCACCAGCACTGCTGGGGGTCGTCGTGCGTTATTTTCTTTGCTCGGTTTCGGCACTCAGCGTGTCGATCGCCATCGGCTCATGTGTCGCCTCGGTCGATGTGGCCGCGCAGACGTCGACGAGGGCCAGAGAACCAGCATTGCTTCCGCAGGTCGATGTATCCGCGCCAAAGCCACGGCGAGCGGCAACGACCTCGCGTTCGCCCGATGCGCAAAGGCGCCAATCTTCGGTTCGCTCCAACGTACCCCGCGCAGCGCCAGGCGGTTCTGTTGCCGCTCAGCAAGGCCAGGGAGACCAGCGCGGAATTGCGACGCCGTTGAATACGAACGCCGTTGCCGCAAGCGCCAGTCGTCTCGGACTCACGCCGAGGCAGACGCCGGCCAGCGTGGAGGTCGTCGGCGCCGAGACCATCCGCGAGCAGGGCTATCACACGGTGATCGATACCGTGAAGGGTGCGACCGGCGTGACGGCGGGCGATGCGCCGAATGACGTGGCCTACGCGATGCGCGGCTTCCAAGGCAACCAGATCAACGTCATGTACAACGGCATCAATATCGGTCCGACCGGCTTCACGGCGTTGACAATGGAGACCTTCAATCTCGATCGTGTCGAATTCCTGAAAGGGCCGTCCTCGGTCGTGTCCGGCCAGGGTGCGGTCGGCGGTGCGATCAATTTCGTGACCAAGGCGCCACATACCGGCCCGATCTCGCAGGAGGCGTTCGTCGGATTCGACAATCGCGGCAGCGTCCGCACCGGCTACGGCTCGGGCGGCAGCACGAAGATCGATGGTCTGGACTACCGCTTCGACATCAGCAAGTCCAAGGAGGTCGGCTTCATCGACGATACCGACACCAGAAATCTCCACGTCTCCAGTCAGCTGAATTATCGCTTGACGGACACGTTCAAGGTGTTCGCCGCAGCCGAGTTCAAGGACTATCAGGCAAAGCTCTACGAGGCACGCCTTTGGTGCCGGCGTCCTATAGTGGTGCTTTCGCAACCTCGGGGATCGTGTCCGGGAACAAGATCTCGGACTACAACGGCACCACGCTCAACAATGTCACGATCGACAGCCGGACGCTCTCCACCAACTACAACGTGCTCGATGGCCACAAAACCATCAAGGAATCCTGGGTGCGCGGCGGTCTCGAATGGGCCGCAACCAGCGACGTGACCGTCCGCAGTCAGTTTTACAACTACAATGCCAGCCGCGACTGGTACAACAACGAGGTGATCGCGTTCAACAACACGAAGGGCTTGCGCGACGACCAGCGGATCGATCGTGAGCGCTTCTATGTCCATCACAACCAGAACATGGTCGGCAACAATACCGACGTGACCTGGAATGCGAATATTCTCGGCCTCGACAATCGCCTGGTCACGGGCTTCGAGGTCTACCATCTCGACTTCGCCCGGCCTGGCGCCGCCAATTTTCCGAGTGATCAGGTCTCGCTGGTCGATCCAGTCCGCGGCTACTATGGTTCGCTGCAGATCCAGCGGCAGACGGCCGTCATCGACAGCTTTGCGATCAATCTGGAAGACCGGCTGAAGATCACCAACAACTTCGCGCTGATCGGCGGGCTGCGCTACAATCCGTTCACGCTGGATCGGACGTCGGTCGACAAGTTCGGGGTGACCAAGGGCGGCTTTCCGTACTCCGCGAACTGGGATCCCGTGACCGGACGGATCGGCTATACATGGGAGACAATCCCTGGGCTGACCTTCTATAGCCAGTACGCGACGGCAAGCGATCTCTCGGTGGGCAGCCTGTTCCTCTTGAGCCCGACACAGAAGCTCACCCTGACGTCGGCGCGGAGCTACGAGACCGGCGTCAAGAACCTGCTGTGGAATGGTCGCGCCGAATGGACGCTGTCGCTGTTCGACATCGAGCGCAGCAACGTCTACTCGGCGCAGGCGGGACAGCGGCTGAATCTTGCCGGAAAGGTCAAATCGCAGGGCGTGGAGGTCGCTGCGGCGGTGCGGCCGACGGCGGAGACGAAGGTCTGGGCGAACGTCGCCTACGTCAACGCCCGCTATGCCGACTATGACTTTACGGGTGGAACATACTCCGGCAACACGCCGCCGAATATCCCGTCTCTGGTCGTCAACGGCGGCGCCTCGTATCGGTTCATCAATCCAGGCTGGTTGCCGGTCGAGCTTGGCTTCTCCCTCCGTCATGTCGGCGACCGCTACACGACCGATGCCAACGTCGTCACGATGCGGGCCTATACGACGGCAGACGTGTTTGCCTTCGTCGATATCCCGAAATCCCCGATGTTCCCGACCGTCGACAACACCCGCGTCACCTTCCGCGTGCGCAACGTGACCGACAAGAAGTACGCCGCCTGGAGCGATCCGAACTATCCCGATCAGATTTTTCTTGGCGCGCCGCGAACCTACGAGATCGAGACCTCGTTCAAGTTCTGAGCCTGCAAGGCCGGTAGAGGCGTCCAGTCCGGGCGGCGGGATCAGTCCGTAGTTTCGCGGACGTCATCGTTCGTGACATTTTGTAACAACGCTGCGTGCGGCCTTCTTTAAGCAACGCGTGCTGCTATCGTCTCACGACGATGGAGCTCTCGATGTTGCGTTCGACGCTTGCGGTTTTGTTAGCTGCCGGCCTGTGGCTGCTGCAGCCCTTCCTTCTTTCACCTGCACTCGCGGGTCCCTTTCTGGAGCGGTTGCAGGCACGCATGGCGGCGCGCGAGGCCGAACGCCAAGGCGCACCGGCGACCGAATATGCTTATGGCGCCGATCCGCTGCAGAAGCTCGACGTCTGGCAGGCGCGGGGAGGCACCGCCGCGCCGCTGGTCGTGTTCGTGCATGGCGGCGGGTGGAAGCGGGGCGACAAGCGCAATGCGACGGGGGCTGCGAAGGTCGAGCACATGCTGGCGCAGGGCTACGCCTTCGCCTCGATCGACTATCGGCTGGTGCCGGCGGCGACGGTCGAGCAGCAGGCCAGCGATGTTGCCGCAGCGTTGGCGTGGTTGCGCAACAATGCCGGGCGGCTCGGGATCGATCCTTCGCGCATCGTGCTGATGGGCCACAGCGCCGGCGCGCATCTGGTGTCGCTGGTGGGGACTGATCCGCGCTATGTCACGGCAGCCGGGCTGTCGTTGCGCGACGTCAGCGGCATCATCGCGCTGGATGGGGCCTGCTACGACGTGGCGCGCCAGCTCGCCGATAGCGGCCGATTCATGCTCGACACCTACATCCAGGCCTTCGGCAATGACCCGGCGCGCCAGCGGGCGCTGTCGCCGACCCTCCAGGCGGCCAAGCCGAACGCGCCCGCGTTCCTGATCCTTCATGTTGACCGCGCCGACGGCAAGGCGCAGTCCGAGGCGCTCGGCGCAGCGCTGATGCAGGCGGGCACGCCGGCCGAGGTCCAGGGCGTCGGCGGCACCGGCCTGCGCGGCCACATGGAGATCAACCGCGAACTGGGCGATCCCGGCCAACCGGCCACCGCGATCGTCGATGCCTGGCTGCGCAAGATGATCGGCGCGAAGTGACATTGGCCGACCTGCCGCTGTTCTTGCGATGATGATTCCGGCGATCTGCCCACATGCCTACAGTCTGAGAACGATCTTGCCGAAATGCGAGCCGGACCGGAGATGGGCGTACGCTTCGGGAGCGTCGTCGAAGTCGTAGACTCGATCGACGATCGGATGGATCGCGTGTTCGCTCAGGAAATGATTCATAGCCGTGAAATGTTCGACCGAGCCCACGGTGACGCCGATGATGTCGGCATTCTCCCATTGCAGGCGGGCGAGGTCGGGCTTCGGGCCGAACCCCGTCAAGACGCCGATCTGAACGATCTTGCCGCTGGATGCGACCGAGCGCAGCGAGCGGTCGTAGGTGCCGGGTCCGCCGAGTTCGAGGACATGACTGGCGCCTTCGCCGTCCGTCGCTTTCATCACGGCGGCATCCCAATCGGGCGTGTCGCGGTAGTTGATCAGGATCGAGGCGCCGAGCGCCCGGGCGCGGGCGAGCTTCTCGTCCGACGACGAGATCACGATGGCGCGGGCGCCGAGTGCGGCCGCGAACTGAAGGCCGAACAGGGCGACGCCGCCGGTTCCCTGGACCAGAAGCGTGGCGGCTTTGCCCATTCCACCGCGCGCGACGAGGCCGTGCCAGGGCGTCACGGCGGCACAGGGCAGGGTCGCGGCTTCGATCGATGTGAGATGCGCCGGCACGGCGACCAGCGCCGTCTCCGGCAGCACCACGTACTCTGCCAGCATGCCATCCGTCGTGCTGCCGCCGAGGGATGACGGAACGTAGCTCGCCTTGAACGGCCCGGAGATCCAATCGCGAAAGAACGATGCGGCGACACGGTCACCTCTGCGCCATCGAACGACGTCGGGGCCGACGGCATCGACGACTCCTGCGCCGTCGGACAGCGGAACGCGGCCGTCGAAGCCGCCTTGGCCCGCTCGGTCGAGGATCAGCAGATCGCGGTAGTTGAGGCTTGCCGCCTCGACCCGCATGCGAACCTCGCCGCCGGCGGGTTCGGGTTTGTCGAGGTCGGTGCGCGCCAGGCGCCCTGCACCTGCTTGGCCATTCAAATGATAGGCTTTCATCGTTGCTCCCAGCACAAGGGGGACTCCACTTGGGCGAGCACGATCTGTAAGGTCTGACAGCACTGTCAGGGTCAAGAGGTTTTCAGATGAAGATCGGCGAACTCTCCCGACGGACGGGGGTGAGCATTCGGATGCTGCGCTACTATGAGGGCGAGGGCTTGCTTGCGCCGCAACGAACGTCAGCCGGTTATCGTGACTACGGTTCGGAGGATGAGGAAGCCGTGCGCCGGATCAAGCTGCTTGGCTCCGCCGGGATGACGCTGGAGACGATCAAGCAGTTGCTTCCGTGCGTGCGCAACACCCGTCCGGACTTCAGACCTTGCGACAATTTGCGAAGGATACTGGCGCAGCAGGTCGGCCTTCTCGATCAACGCATCGAGGCACTCAGCCAGAGCCGGACGATTCTCGCGGGCTTCATCTCGCGCGTGACCTGATCGCCGGAGACGGCGTCGCCCCTTTCCTGCTATCTTGTCGCGGACGGACGGAGCAGTGGAGGGACGGTCATGGCAGTCAACATGGCACAAAAGCGGGCCAAGAAGGCGCAGCGGCGCAAGCAGTTGGCAACCCTGGCGAAACGCGAGGACGCGATTCAGAACAGCTTGCCCGGCCGCGTGGCAAAGGCGGCGCAGGCGCCGATCCAGCATTGTTGCGTCAACGAAGGCCTTTTCGATGTCGGCATGGGGACGCTGCTCCTGGCGCGCGGCCACACCTCCCCCTACACGATGGCCGTGTTTCTGCTCGACAGCTTCGCGCTGGGCGTCAAGGACGTGATGTTCAGGACCATGGAGCGCGAGTATATCGAGCAATATATGGGGATGGCGGATGCGGGCGGGACGATGGTCCCGATCGCTCCGAGCGAGGCGCGCAAGTTGCTGCGCGATCTTTCCGCATGGTCAAAGGCCCATGGCTTCGCCCCGCACCGGGATTTCGCCACGGTGGAAAAGATCTTCGGCGACATCAATGCCGATGATAGCGACAGCGTGTTTCAATTCGGCCGCGATGGAAAGCCGGTCTTGATCGGCGATCTTGATCGCGACGCGCAGCTGCTGTTGCCGGACGATGCGCCGGATGCGGAGCTCGAGGATCGCGATTGAACTGAACCGTTGAGCTCCGATGGCGTACCATCAGCCTGCGAGGGGAAGATCGTATCCTGCACTGTGACCGCAGCTGATCGGCCACCGTCACTGCGTTCGGGATGCTGCGGGCTGGCGGCCTGCGCCATCAAGAATTTCTGATTGCTGCAATCAGGCAAACTGACTGGCAATGGGCAAGGCCCTTCTTTAGAAGCGTTCTAAATTTATTCGGAGAACGCAAGATGCCCTTCTGGAAGGTTCGCCAAGGCGTGCGGCTCACAGTGACGGCCGCAGGCCTTGCCGGGCTTGCCTCGCTTGCAATGGCGCCGGGGCTCAGCGCAGAGGCGCCGCCGCAGCCAGCCTATGTGCCGACTGTCAGCGACCTGATGATCGCGACCATCCAGCCGCGCCACGTCCGGCTGTGGATCGCGGCGCACAGCGGCAACTGGGCGTTCAGCGCCTATGAGCTCGGTAATCTCAAGGGCGCGTTCAACCGCGTCAGTCGCGCGCAGCCGCTGGTCGACGGCAACTCGTTCGCCGACATGAACGCAGCGGTGACCCAGGAGCCGATCGAGGCGCTGGCGCAGGCGATCAAGCAGAAGGACATCGGTCGGTTCGAGCAGTCCTATGCGGCGCTCACCGAAGGCTGCAATTCCTGCCACCAGGCCCTCAACCGCGCGGTCGTCGCCATCAAGGTGCCGAACGGCGCCAGCGTTGCCGATCAGGAGTTTTCGCCGGGCACGGAGTGACGATGGGCGATGTGATAGGCCCACCTCCAGGTGCTTGCGGCCTTCAGCGCCGGGAGCCTTCGGCCGCGCATCGACGCGCGAAGCGCTGCTGGAGCATGAGGCGACGCTGTCGCGGCGAACGATCGTCGCCAGTTAGTTGCTCCGTCATGCCCGGGCTTGTCCCGGGCATCCACGTCTTTCGAAACGCCGGACGACGTGCACGCGCTACCGCGCCTGCTGATTGCCGTCGCGCTTCATCCAGTCGCGGAACTGCTCGAACAGCACCCTCGTCTCGTCCTCGCTCAGCCGCTTGCCGCCGGTCGGCGCCCGCGTGCTCATCCACTCGTCGAACTGCTGCTTCACGGCGACGTTGCCGGCCTCCGGCGGGCGCGTGCTGGCGAGCAGCTCCTCCGCGGCGCGGAAGCGCGTCCAGCCGGGCAGCGACGACGACAGGCTGATCTCGTTCCACTTCGGATGGAACGGCGGCTGCTTGAACTGGTCGAAGCGCTTGAACAGATAGTCGACGAAGCGCGCGACGCGGCGATAGCGCTCGGTCTCCGCCGGCCAGTTGTAGACCGCGAGCACCTGCGGCACGCCAATGGTCTCGACCGTCTCGCCGGGCTTGAGCAGATTGGGATAGTCCTGCGACGTCAGCTTGGTCGGCACGTAGTAGTCCTGCAGGCTGCGCGCGAACGGCACGGGGAGGAAATGGAAGCCCGGCTCGGGCTTGAACTTGGCGAACAGGTCGGTCGGCTTGCCGGTGACGTGGACGACGCCGGCGAGCTCGCCGTTGCGCATCTTCTCCATCGCCACCGAATTGTTGATGAACACCTTTTCGACATTGATCTTGAGCCGGTCGAACACGATGCCGCCGGTCAGGTTCGCCGCGCTGCCGACGGTGTTGAACGACACCTTCTTGCCGGCGAGCTCCTCGAGCGATTTGATCTCGGGGCGGACATAGACGTGCATCTCGTTGATGTAGAACGAGCAGATGTAGCGGATGCGGTTCTTGATGTTGGCGAGCGTGCCGTTGCGCACGAATTCGTCGAGCACGTCGGCCGAGGTGATCGTGACGTCGACGCCGCGCAGATACAGCAAATCCTCGATGTTGCCGAGCGCGCCATAGGTCACCATCGGCAGCACGCGCAGGTTCGGCCGGTCGTCGAGCACCTTGGCCATCTCCGCGGCGAAGCGGATGTTGGTGCCTTCGAGCAGGCCGCCGGCGATGCCGACCGTCCACTCATTGGACTCCTGCAGCTTGCCGCCTTCGCCGACGGCGGTGGCCGTCGCCGCCGTAGGCTTGGCGGCTCGCGCCGTCTGCGCGGCAGCCGGCATAACCCCCGCGGCCAGACTCATTCCGGCCGCAACGACGCAACTCAACAACGCAACCCGCATACCTTGATGTCCCCCGCCTACGGCCGCTTGGTGACCCATCATTTGCGGCTCATTTGCTGCGCGATTATGCGCGCGCCTGTCGCTGGCCGTCTACTACTCTCCGGTTGGTTGACCCGGTGCCGCGAAGCGCGCGCCAATTCGCCACCAAAATGCCACATCCGTATTTTCGCCCTTGCTGCGGCGGAGTTGCGTCGAGGTCTTCGTGTGGATGAGCCGCGATGACGAGCCTGTCGGAGCTCGCTCGGCCAAAATGACCGCGTCCTAGGGTTGTGGTCGCGAGAGGCGCTGATAGTTCGACAGCGGCGCACGTCCGAGCGGACGGCGCGGCAGAGGCCTGAGATGAGAGCCCTGGGAACTTATGAGTTCCATCCCTGGAACCCGGTAGCCACGGGTATTCGCGTGCTGCGGCTGAGCGGGTCGAGCTGACGCGCGACGCGTTGCTGCCGCAGGCCAACGCGCCTAGCTGCGCCGCGGAGCGGCGGCGCCGGCGCAGTAGTCGCGCCAGAACTGTCGGTAGCCGGCCTCGACGCAGCGCGTGTAGTGGGCGACGTCGCCGGCCGGCGAGCGCGCGACCATGCCGGGCAGTTCGGCGCGCAGCTTCGACAACAGCTCGGGCTGGGCGGCGAAGGTCTTGGCGATGCGGATGTAGCCGTCATCATCCTCGGCGACCCAGTCGGCGAGCCCGGCCGCGGTCAGGATGCCGCCGGCCGCGCGGGAGGCCGCGGCGGTGCCGAGCTTGGCAACGACCGGCACGCCCATGTAGAGCGACTCGAAGGTCGAGATGCCGCCGTTCTGCGGGAACGGATCGAGCGAGATGTCGATGTGCCCGTAGGATTTGAGATGCTCGACGCGCTCGCTGGCGCCGAGGCACACGAGGCGCGCGTCCGGCACGCCCTGGGCGACGAAGCGGGCGATGAGGCCGTCGCGCACCGCGGGATCGTTGAGCGCAAGATGCTTGATCACCAGTTTCGCGTCCGCGACTTCCGCCAGCAGCCGCGCCCAGAGCGCGATCGCCGCGTCGGAGATCTTGTCGATGCGATTGTAGACGCCGAAGGTGACATGGCCGTTCCGCAGCATCGGCAGCGGCGCGGGCGGCACGTCGAGCACCGGATCGATGGTGATGACCGACGGCAGATCGTAGACGTGCTCGGCGAACAGCGGCCGCACATTCGCAGGCACCGTGACCGGATCGGCAAAGAAGTAGTCCATCGTGGCAAGGCCGGTGCCGGTGCCGCTGCCCCACGCGGTCACCTGGATCGGCGCCGGCTTGCGGGCGAACACCGGCATGCGCATGCCCGTGGTGTAGCCGGAGAGATCGACCAGGATGTCGACGCCGTCGGCCTGGATGCGGTCGGCGAGCTCGTCGTCGGAGAGGGTCGCGGCGTCCACCCAGACGTCGGCAATCGACTGGAAGGTCGCGGTATAGGCATCGTGCTGCCGCGAGGTCGAGTAGCAGTTGACCTGGACCTGCGTCTTGTCGTGGCCGCGCAGCACGGGCAGGAAGGCGAACGCCGCCGAATGCGTGCGGAAGTCGGCCGAGACGTAGCCGACGACGATGCGCCGGTCGGGATTGAGCGCGCGCGGCGGAAGCGTGCGGCGCTTGAATTTCGAGCCGACCGCCATCCACCAATATTGCCGCGCCATCTGCTGGACCGCGAAATCGGCGCCGGGCAGGAAGTCGAGATAGAAGATCTTCTTGGTGATCGCCTCGTCGTAATCGGGCTGCACCGCGAGCGCCTGGTCGAACTGCGCGATCGCGCCTTCGACATCGCCGAGCCGGCCGCGGCAGGCGCCGAGCAGGGTCAGCGCGACCTGCGCGGTCGGGTTGGTGTCGAGCACGCGCTTGCAGGCGGCAATCGCCTGCGCGACGTTGCCCTTGAGCATGCAGATCTGCGCCTTGCCCTGCCAGCCGACCTGCAACTGCGGATCGAGCGTGACGGCACGGTCGAAATCGGCTTCGGCTTCAGCGGTGCGGCCCGAGACCATGTAGAGCCGGCCGCGATGCGCGAGCAGCTCGGCATGCCGCGGCTGCGCCGCGAGCGCCGCATTGAACGCCGCCTCCGCCACCTCGTAATGGTGCAGCTCGAGATGGGCGAGGCCCTTGTTGACCGTCGCCTCGAAATGGTTCGGGTTGAGCGCCAGCGCGCGCTCGGCGCTGGCGGCGGACGCATCCCAGCGCCGCAGCATCAGCTCGGCGACGGCGCGGTTGCACCAGCAGTCGGCGTCGTTGGGATTGAGCTCGAGCGCGCGGGTCGCCGCCGCGATCGAGGCCTCGCCCCGCTTCAGCCGCAGCAGCGCGATGGCGTGGTTGCGCAAGGTGATCGGCGCGTTCGGCCGCAGCGCCAGCGATCGCTCGATCGGGGCGAGCGCCTCCTCGAAAAGCTGGCAATTAATCAGGGCCCAGCCGAGATTGGACTGCGCATCCGCCGAATTGGGCTCGAGCTTGACGGCTTCCTTCAGGAACACGGTCGCCTCGCCGAAGCGCGCGGCCGACACCAGCGAGATGCCCATCAGGTGCATGCCTTCGAAGCAGTCCGGCACCTCCTGCAGCAGCTTGGCGCACGCCGCCTGCGTGTCCGCATGGCGGCCGGCGCGATAGGCGGTGTAGGCGGCCGTCAGCTGCGTCTCGATGAGCTTCTTCTGCTTCTTCTCCTGCCGCGCCTTCTGGAAGGCGCGCGAACCGACGGTGCTCAAGGGCTCATTCTCCGGGCTGACAGTGACGGCTGGCTCCGGCGTGCCGCCGACGCACGAGCAAAGCACGCCGCGGCCGCCGGTCGAGCCCGTGGCCGCACGGACCCGGACGCCTCGGATCGGTTGTCCGACGACCGGCCACGCGCAGCGCGACGCGGCAAATCTTGCCGCGCGCATGGTTAGCAAATGGTTAATGGGGGGCCCGCAGGGCCGGGAGAAGCGGAGCTGAGGACGGCGCGGCGGCATGGGATGATCTCTGATGTCACCAGACGTGCCATCTTGATCTCGCGGCGCGTGGCGCCCGAGCTGTGCTTCATGTCTCGCCCTCGAAAGGAGGGCGCGGGGAAGGCCGGGCGCTGGCCGCGCCCATGGCCCGCCTGCAGCATCAAAAGCAGGCGGCAGTCACCACAGGTCTGGCCGGAAACACCCGGCCTTCCCCGCGCGACGGTCGGAACGGCTTATACGTGGTCTCCCTGGCGCGCCGGGCTTGTTGGCCGCCATCCCCGGCGCAATGCGTTGGCACTGCGCCGCGTTGATACCAGCGTCGGGGTATCAGGACCGCACGACTTCGCCGTGCGCAACGAACCGTTCGTCCGCGCGGCACGAAGCCACGCTGCGATTCGCTGCGCCCATCGCATCCCACCTCCCACGTCTCGTGACGGTCGCGACACGCCCCTCCGGCGGAAGCAGGACGGGAAGAGATATACATGATTTCCGAAAAAAAGAAAGATGAATCTGGCGCTGTCGCGGAGAATATTCTCCAGCTTTCCACCCGCATGGCCGGCGATGCCGTCGAATTCAGCCGAGACCACAGGATCACTTGCGGCAGGATCGTCATATGCTGGCCATGGGCTCCCGCCGCGGAGCTTGCCCGGTCGGTTCGGCGCCGATACGGTGAGAAGCGGTTACAGCGGACGCCAGCGAGGAATGCTCGGTCTGGCTGTCTCTCATAAGGAGCGAGCATGCAGCCCTGGCGGCATGCGGAATTGACGGCGCGCCCGCGCGGCGCAGATTGGCTCGATGATCTGTCGATCCACGAGTTCGTCGACTCGACCAAGACGGCGTGTCCCGATCTTCGGCACCGGATCGTGCTGCACAACAGCGATCTCGGCGTCGTACTGACGGAGCGGGCCTTTCCGGAACGAGCCGATTGCGCGGACATTGTGCGCGAGCATGTGCGCCAGGACCTCGGATCAGTCCCCACTTTGGCCGACTGGATGACGACGGCTCAACGGCCGTCTCGCGTGCGATGGCGCGAACCGGATGACCAGGATGTCATCAGCGAGGCATGTGACAAGCTGGGCTTGCTGGACGACACGCTCGTACGTCAGGTGCTGGGAATCCTCACCGCGGCAACGCCGTTCGTGCAGGGACACGAAGATTTCGGACGCGCCATCTTGATGAACAACTTTGGACCCTCGCTGGTGCGTCGCTTGCTTGGACCACCGCGCGCCATCCATGCGCCGGGCCGAAAAGACGTCATCTTCGACGCCTCCTGGGTGGCGGAAGGAATCATCACTGCCAACTTCGGCCGCATTCCACTCCTCGGCGACATATTGGTCCCGTTCTCTGGACAATATCCCAAATGACAGAGCTGCCGAGCGCGGACAGAATTGAATTGCATAAGCTGCTGAGAGCGGCGGCGGAGCCCTGGCTCGTGAGTCCAATCACGCCAGTCATCATCGGCTGGTACCAATATCGCTCATCGCTTCCGCATGCGTCGCAATTTGGCATGTTCCGCCTGCAATTCGGTTCGCGGGCCTGGTCCACCGGAGCCTACGAAATCGGCGGCCGCAAGGAACCGATCGCCCCGAAGTACCAGGCTTCGTTCGAACAGCAGGCGATTGCGCTGAGAAAGGCCGGATGGGATCGGCTGAGTGCGAGCCTGTTGCGGCCGGACAAGCCGTCGACAGATCAGTCAGCGCAGGCGGACGCAGAAATGTTCCTGCTGATCGGCAATCAGTCCTGTTATTTCGGTGTCAGGAGCGCGTCCTCAAAGCAGCAAGCTTATTTCATCGTGAATGACGCGGGCCTGGAGCCTGCCACGGACGTACCCAAGGTCTGGTTCGACGCTTGGCCAGGTCAACTCGATCCACCCGTTTTTTCCCCAATCCCTATGTCTTACGTTCCAAACCTGCGGAGTCCCGCCGATGTGGCGCGGCATGTGAGGTGGTGGTACCAGACGCCGCTCATGCCGGCGGACGAGGCCCGTGAGCGCCTGGGCGATCTCCTGAAACTGCTCTTCGAGCGCCTGTCCCGCCTCGGCAAGGCCGTCGCGATTGCGACGAGTCCGCATCGGTTCAACGACGCCTGCGGCGATGAAAACTGGCTCGCAGCTTTCGTCGACGGATGGCTCTGGGAAAACGGCGTCTATTTCGAGAGCTCGGCAAAGTCTCTTGCGAACGCGCCACGCCAGCTTCACGAAGCCATGGGTTTATTGCAGGAGGTGTTGAAAGGCGGGGTTCGTGCGAAGCTTTCCGAATATCTGGGCAGCGAGAGCGCAGCTCCGGACACGCTCATCCTGTCGTCCGACGAGCGCGGCCATCTGATCGCACTATCACGTTCGATGGACAATGGGGGGCCTGTCTATCGCGTCGATCCGGACAGCGGCCTGCCATCGCTGGTCGGCGTTGCGCCCCGGCTCGATTGGCGCTTTGCAGAGTGCGGCTCACCAGGAGGCGCCAGGGTGGGAGAAGCCGAGCCGATTGGGACATCGGAGGCTGAGACGTCGGGGGCTCAGACATCGGAGGCTGCAGGATCGTCGGGCCGAATTGTCCAGTTCGTTGCTCTTGCCGAGTGGATCGAAACGCTCGGCGGCGATGAAATACCCTTCGATTATCCCGAGTTGAATCACATCTATTCATCTTAGCGTCGCCCTTGCGCAAAGCGGGCAGGGGGCATCGTTGGCGGCTCGGACGTCTATCTCCATGCTCTCCCAAAGCCGACATGCCCGCCTCGCATCAAGCAAGGCGGCACGGCGACCTGCCCGGTCCCCGGGCGGGTCCGCGACGGCGGGATCGAATGCCATTCGCTCAAGGCCGTGACTTTGTCGCGAGAAACCAGGTGTCCTGTCGAGCTTGTCCTCAAGCTAACTGGGACCGGCGCGAACCGGGTTTTCACACGTCGTTTGTTGCCGTCAGGCGGGCGATTGGGAATGCGACGAACTCGCCCGTATCGGCATGCGAGATGCAAAATCTCGTCTGTCCCTCGACGCCGATGGTTTCTCCGTCGGCCAGACGTTTTCCGGATGTCAGAAGATACTCCGCGGTCGACCAGGCCTGTTGAACGAGGTCGCCCGGTTCGAGCGGGGTTGCTGCATATTCCAACTCCCGCAATCCGAAGATCCGCAATCCCGTCGTCCCCGCCTTCAGGGTCGCTTCGCCCCGCGGCCCGGACTCGCCGTTTGCCAGCATGATGCGGACCCAGAACGGGACCGCATTGGCGCCGGGACGTCCGATAGTCTCGGTCATCTTGAGTAGACCGGCCGCATGCACCAGATTGGCGCTGTCGGCCCAGCTCACGCCAAGGGCGGGCACGAGCCGCGCGATGGCGACCGTCACGAGCGTCACGGCGCGCGCCTTTGCCAGCGCAGCCGTCCGATCGATCGGGTTTTCCAGACCGAGAACGATGATATGGGCCTTGTGGTGCTCCGCCTCTTGTTCGGCATTCGGCCATAGAAAGGTCGGGAACGGGCCCGGCCGCAAAATCGCCGCTGGTGCGGGAGCATCGACGACGAGAACCGACAGTTTCTCGTCGCCGAGGGTCAGCATCTCGACGCCGAGGTCGGCGCTGGGATCGGCAATCGGACCAGTCCAGTCTCCGAGATCCTGGTCGGGCGCAAGACGTTTTATCTCGTCCTGCAATTGGCGGAACGAGAGCGTCACGTGACGTTCGAGTATCAGCGTTGCCGTGAATTGCGGCTGGACCCATGCATGTCCGGATTCGCTCACGACGGCGGCTCCATCTCGATGTCGTCCAGCCCGACGAACAGCACCCGCGCCACGCCTTGTTTGCCGATTACCCGCATTTTCGGATGTTGCCCCGGGAAGTGCGTGGCGACGAATTCCTCGAGGAAAGGCGGCACGATTTGCGGGTAACCGAACACATCGATGATCCAGAGGATATCACCCGATTGCCACTCGTCCGGAGCCAGGCGTAACGAGCCGGTCTTGTCCTCGGAAAGCCGGCGATCGACGTCTGCAGACACCTTCGCCCAAAGGGCTACGCCGTAAGGCGATGGAGCGCTCTCGTCCTCGCGCATCGCCTGGACGAGCGCGACCTGCCCCGCCAACAACGGGGTCACGATGAGCAATGGCAGATCGCCCAAGGGCAGGTGCATGTGGGACGCACAATGCATCATGAGAGCCACGATCTTCGCAAACGCCGGTCCAAACAGCAGCTCCTGACGTCTGTGCTCCTCCGTCTCGGCGCTGGTAAACGACGAAAGAATTTCGATGCTGACAAATGGGGCGTCTTCGGCAGTCATTCGCACCTTTTCTCAGACGCCCTCGCAGGGCGATCTGGCGAGACGGGGTTGAAATGCGTACGAGGTCGTCGAAGTGCGGATCATGATCGGGCGCCGCGGGGCGCTCCCCCGTAAAATTACGGGAGCGGTTCCACTTAAGCAAGGCTTAGGGAGCGTCGTGCACATTCAGTCAAAATCAAAACATGGATGGACGCCTCTGCGATGAAGATCGGTCGATTGTTTGCGGTCTCGATGCTGTCGGTGACAGCCCTGGCGCTCGTGCCCGCCGCGCAGAACGTGTTCGGGCAATATCGGACCTATGTCGATCGCAACGAGGCGATCCGGTCGGTCGAGGCGTTCGGCGCCGTGCTGAGTTACGGCCAGCATGTGGTCGGGCACCGCGCGCCCTACATCACGCCGCTGTTCCAGGAAGCGCCCGCCACCGAGCCGCAGCTCGCCGCCATCGCGAAGATCAGGCAATTGGGGGATACGAGCTTCGAGAAGGCGAAGGCCGCGCTCGGCGAGCTCGCCGAGTCCAGATCCATCACCGACAGTTTCGCGCAGGCCGGATCCAAGCTCAACGACATCCGCGCCGCGACCGATCCGATCCTGACGCGCCCGCTGAGCGGTCGCGACCAGAACGCGGTGAAGGGATTCCTGCCGGGCGTCACCCAGGTGGCCGCGATGATCGATCCGATCCTGGACGGTCTCGCCGACCGCGTCGCCGCCAACGACGCCTCGTTGACACCCTTGTTGAGCGTTGCGCGGACGGCGCAGGATCTGCGCATCGCCGCGGGCGGCCGTGCGGCCGCGCTGTCGCCCGCGATCAGTGCGCGCCGGCAGGTGACGCTCCCTGAAAAGGCCACGATGGATCGCGGCCTCGGCCGCATCGAGAGCAATCGCGACCGCCTGCAATCCGGCGTCCAGCAGCTCGGCAATCCGCCGCGGCTCGCGACCGCGCTGAAGGAGGCCAACGACGCCTATTTCGGCCGCGCCAATCCGGTCGTCGACCGCGAGATCGCCACCGGCCTGGGCGACGCCAACTACACGATCAATGCCGACCAGCTCGCCGAGACGGTGGTGCCGGCGATCGAGAAGTTCTTCGTGCTGCGCGACGCGACCATTGCCGAGGCCCGCGACCGCGCCACGGCGGCGCGCGACAGCGCACGGCTGATGCTGATCATCGGCTGCGTCGTGGTCGCCGTGCTGCTGGCGCTGCTGGTCGGCGTCACGCTTCTGCTGCGCCGCCGGGTCATCGCGCCGGTCATCGCGCTCACCGGGGTGATCGGCGAGATGGCGACAGGCCATGACGACATCGCCATTCCCACGAGCCGCCACGACGACGAGATCAGCGCGATGGCCGCCTCGCTGCAGACCTTCAAGGAGGCGCTGCTGGAGAAGAAGGCCGCCGAGCGCGCGGCCAATGCCGAAGCTCAGGCCAAGATCGAGCGCGGCCAGCGTGTCGAGACCTTCACCCGCGAGTTCGAGGCTGCGATCGGCGAGGTGATCGAGGTGGTCGCCTCGGCCACGACCGATCTCGAACATGCGGCCGACGCGCTGACCACGACCGCCGGACGCTCGCTGGAGCTTGCCACGGTGGTCGCCGGCGCGTCCGAGGAGGCCTCGACCAACGTGCATTCGGTGGCGGCGGCGACCGAGGAAATGACGACCTCGGTCGACGAGATCAGCCGCCAGGTCAAGATCTCGGCGCAGATCGCGAGCGACGCCATGGAGCAGGCGCGGCGGACCAACGACCGCGTCGGCGAGCTCGCCAAGGCGGCGGCGCGGATCGGCGACGTCGTCGAGCTGATCAATGCGATCGCAGGCCAGACCAATCTGCTGGCGCTGAACGCCACGATCGAGGCGGCACGCGCCGGCGAGGCCGGCCGCGGCTTCGCCGTCGTGGCCTCCGAGGTCAAGGCGCTGGCGGAGCAGACGGCGAAGGCGACCGGCGAGATCGGCCAGCAGATCGGCAGCATCCAGGGCGCGACCCAGGAGTCGGTCGGCGCGATCAAGGACATCGGCGAGACCATCGCGCGGATGTCGGAGATCGCCGCCGCGATCGCCTCCGCGGTCGAGGAGCAGAGCTCGGCGACGCGGGAGATTTCCCGCAACGTGCAGCAGGCCGCGCACGGCACCGAGGAAGTCTCCGCCAACATCTCCAGCGTGCGCCAGGGCGCCAACGAGACCGGCTCGGCCTCCTCGAACGTGCTCGCCGCCGCCAAGTCGCTCGGCGGCCAGAGCAGCCGCCTCAAGCAGGAGGTCGCGCGCTTCCTGAACTCGGTGCGGGCGGCCTAGTCAGTTTCGCCGCCTCACCCAGCTGGTTGCGACCCTGCACCACCCATCCGCGCGTCATTCCGCTGGGCAATCGCGTGTGGAAATTCCAGGCTGTCGCGACGAACGATCCTGCAAGTTAGTTACTCCGTCATGCCCGGGCTTGTCCCGGGCATCCAAATCGTTCTCAGCATGCCGGCCGACGTGGATGGCCGGGACAAGCCCGGCCATGACGATGGAGAGAGACGAGCACAAAACGGCGATCGCCACATGCGATTGCCCTGCGTCATTCCGGGGCATTCGCGCGCGCATCAGCGCGCGTGAATGAGCCCGGAATCCATAGCCGCAGGCCGCGATGAGTGTGGAGATCAGGCGTGGCCTGGATCTCGTGCCACGGCAGATGGTCGTGGGTATGGATTCCGGACTCGCGCTGCGCGCGCCCCGGAATGACGCGGAGAGAGTATGCGGTCCTACGGAGACCGCAAACGTAGCGCCGACGTGCTACTTCCCCTTCTCGATCTTCGTCACCGTGTAGCCCGACGCGTCCTCCTGCGCTTCGAACTTCACCTTGTCGCCGGTCTTCAAGCCTTTCAGCATGGCGGCGTCCTTGACGCGGTAGACCATGGTCATGGCCTCGTCCATGCCGAGGCTCTTGGCCGGGCCGTGATGCAGCGTGATCTTGCTATTCGCCTCGTCGATCTTCTTGACGTCACCGCTGATCGCGTCGGCCGCAATGGCGGGAGTGATGAGAGCAACAAGCAGCGCAGCGGTCGTGAGGTGACGATAAGCTCTCATGATGTGGTTCCTTCTCGTTGGTTGAAACGGTGCGTAAAGCGGATGAGCGCAGCGTCATCCGCCATATCGCCAAGCGCGGGGGGGCGGGGCGGATGACGCTCACGCTCATCCGCCCTACGGGCTCGTGGGCTTGGTTGAAGCGCTGCGCTCATCCGGGCTGCGTTACTTGACGGTGACATGGCCGGTCATGCCGAATTCGCGATGGTCGGGGATCAGGCAGGAGTATTCGAACGTGCCGCGTTTGCTGAAGCGCCACAGCAGTTCGGCGGCCTTGCCCGGGGCGAGACGCGCGCCGTTCGGCTCGTCGTGCTCCATGTGCGGATGCTTCTTCATGACGGCGGCATGCTTCAGGTTCTCGCGTCTCGTGGCGAGCAGGAATTCGTGATCCTCCTTGCCGGTGTTGCGCAGCACGAAGCGGATCTGCTCGCCGCGCTTGACCTCGATGCGCGCCGGCGTGAACTCCATCTCGCTGAGCAGCACCTCGATGGTGCGCGACGGCTGCTTGGGATCGCCGGGCTCGCCTGCGGAGTAGGCGGGCGTGCCGTGCTGCTCATGCCCATGCGCCGGTACGACGAGCAGCGCGGTGGCGGCCATGGCCAGTGAAATCGCAATCTTCATCCAGAGCTCCTGATTGTCGTCTGTGTGTCGCGGTTGATCGCAGCCTCAGCGCTGCGCGCGCGTCCGTGTTTTCGCACTGTCGCTCCGCCGCACGGCCTCCGGCGCGCTCGCGACTTCGTAGGCGACGGTGCCTTGCGGAAACTGATAAGGGCCGGGATCGCGATAGTCGTCGCGCGCCAGCCCCTCGCGCACCTTCACCGTGGTGAACATGCCGCCCATTTCGATCGGGCCGAACTGGCCGGTGCCGGTCATCATCGGCAGCGTGTTGTCCGGCGCCGGCATCTCCATGGTGCCCATCGCCATGCCGGTGTGGCCCATCACCATGCCCTCCGGTGCGAGCTTGCCGACGGCGGCGGCCAGCTCCTTGCGCGACACGCCGATCAGGTTGCGCATGTCGTGGCCCATCGCATTCATCGTGTGGTGCGACTTGTGGCAGTGGAACGCCCAGTCGCCGGGATTGTCGGCGACGAAGTCGAGCACGCGCACCGCGCCGACGGGTACGTCGGTGGTGGTCTCCGGAAATTGCGCCGCTTCCGGAAGCCAGCCGCCATCGGTGCCGGTCACCTTGAACTTGTGGCCGTGCAGATGGATCGGATGGTTGGTCATGGTGAGGTTGCCGATGCGGATGCGCACCTTGTCGCCGAGCCGCACCGGCAGCGGGTCGATGCCGGGAAACACCCGCGCGTTCCAGGTCCACATGTTGAAGTCGGTCATCTCGTTGACCTTCGGCATGTAGCTGCCGGGCTCGATGCGATAGGTCGACATCACGAACACGAAGTCCCGGTCGACGGGCGGCGGCTGGGCTCCGCGCGGATGCACGACGATCATGCCCATCATGCCCATCGCCATCTGCACCATCTCGTCGGCGTGCGGGTGATACATGAAGGTGCCGGCATGCTTCATCTCGAACTCGTAGACGAAGGTCTTGCCGGGCTTGATGTGCGGCTGGGTCAGGCCGCCGACGCCGTCCATGCCGCAGGGCAGGATCACGCCATGCCAATGCACGGTGGTGTATTCCGGCAGCTTGTTGGTGACGAAGATCCGGAGCTTGTCGCCCTCGACGGCCTCGATGGTGGGGCCTGGCGACTGGCCGTTATAGCCCCAGAGATGCGTCGTCATGCCCGGCGCGAACTCGCGCGTGACCGGTTCGGCAACGAGATGGAATTCCTTCCAATCGCCGTTCATGCGGAACGGCAGCGACCAGCCATTGAGCGTGACCACGGGCTGATAGTCCGGTCCCGCCGTGGGACGCAGCGGCGGCTGCATCACGGCCTTCTCCATGGTCGGCGCTTCGGGGATCGCGGCGGCCTGGACGCGGCCTGACACGGCGGAGGCGCCGGCCAGCGCCGCGGAGCCGAGCAGGGTTCGGCGTGACAACATGTGGGCTCTCCTGTCAGTCGTTGCTCGGCGCGAGCGTGCTCGCGGTCTGTTGCGTGCCATCCTCGGCCGCCGCCACGCCGCCGTTGACGGCGGCTGACAGTTCGGCCTCGGCCAGGAAGAAGTCCCTGACCGCATCGATCGCGGCGCGGCGTGAGGCCAGGCGCTGCCGCGCCTCGAGCAGCAGCGCGAAGATGTCGACCTGCATGCTCGAATAGCGCAGCTGCATCTCTTCACTGATGATGTTCCGCAGCGGCAGCACTTCGCGGGCGTAGTGGCCGGCGATGTCGAATGCGGCGCGATAGCTGCGATAGGCGTCGCGTGCTTCCGAGCGGACCGTGACGGCGCGCTCGGTCAGGCGGTTGAAGGCGATGTTGTAGGTCTCCGCCGCCTGCCGTACCCGCACCTCGCCGCCGTCGAAGATCGGGATCTGGAATTGCACATCGTAGCCGCGCTCGCGAATGACGCGGCCGTCCGGCTCTCCCGTCTTGCGCTCGAGGCCGGCGAGGTCGAGCAAGGTGACGAAGCGCGTGGCGTCGCTGAGCCGCAGCGAGGTCGCGAGCGCCGTGAGCTCGAGCCGCGCGATCTGCAGGTCGATGCGATGCGCCACCGCGTCGCGCTCGACGAACGGCTCGGTCAGCGGCTTGCGCGGCAGCGCGGGCAGCTTGTTGGGCAGGCGGAAGTCGAGATCGTCGCCCCACAATCCCATCAGCCGGATCAACCGCTCGCGCGCGCTGCCCGCGACACGGCGTGCGGTGGCGAGCTCGGCGGTGGTCTCGGCGTAGAACACCTGCTCACGGGCCTGGTCGAGACGGTTCAGCGCGCCGGTCTCGCCGAGCTTCGCGGCCAGCTTTGCGGTGGCTTCCGCGGCGGATTGTGCCTCGACGAGAAGTCCCACCAGCTCGTTGGTGGCGACGACGCGCACGTAGGCGCGGCGGACCTCGGCGGCGAGCCGCAGCGTCGCCAGTGCCGCCCTGAGCTGCGCCTGATGGAAGCGCTCGCGCGCGATCTCCGAGCGCAGCGGCAGGGTGGCGAGCGCCAGGATATCGCCGGCGACCTGGCGCTCGGCCTCGAACGCACCGTCGCCGCTGATGCGCATCAGCGAAAACGTCGGGTTGGGCGGCAGGCTGGCCTCGACCGCATCGGCCTCGCTCAGCGCGAGCTGATGGAAGGCGGCCTGCAGGCCCTTGTTGTTGAACAGCGCGACCTGCACCGCGGCATCGGCCGACAGCGGCCGCGCCAGCAGTTTCCGCGTGGCCTCGCGGACGCGCGCGGCGTCGTCCTCGGTTCGCACCGAGGCGACCTCCTTGGCCGTCGTGCGCCCGGTGATGTCGGCGACGACGCCCATGCCGCCGTCGGGCGAGAACGAGGCGCAGCCGGCGAGTGCCGTCGCGGCCAGGCCCAGGGCCATGAGCCGTTTGATCCACTGCATCGGGCGCTCCTAACGGCTCGGCTCGGAGCGCGGGTCGCGCTGGCCCCAACGTGTCGGTGCAGCAGGCCGCAGCGGCGTGTAGGGCGCGACCACGGCCGAGGTCCGCACCGGCGCCACGCGCGCTGAGGGATCGGCGGGGTCTGCCCCCGACAGCGCAACTGTGCGCGGCTGGCAGGCGGCGAGTGCCGTCGCGGCGACCAGTGCGGCGGCAATCGGGAGATAGGAGAATGGCAGGCTGCGCCGCGCCGCGGCTGCGGGCGTCGCCTTTGGTTGCGGCAACATGAGATGTCCTTCGATCCGTCGATGACTCGCGAGCAGCCGCGCGCGCGAGGCGCACCGCCGCCGGCGTGGTTCGCTCAGATCAGGACGATGGGGGGCCGGTACAGCAGCGGCGGCGTGCGGCCGGGCAGGCTGGTTTCGCCGACGGTCTCGCTGGCAGTGACGACCGGCGAGGGCAGGGTCACGGCCGGCAATGCGGCGGTCAGGCCGACCGCGCACATCATGGCGCAGCAGGGACCGGGCAGCTTGCCGTGGTCGTGGTGCGAGGGACCCGGGTCAGGCTGTGGCTGAGGGCTCGCGTTGGCGGCATGGTGGTGATGCGCGTGCGCCGGCGGCATCATCGCGGCATCGCTGCTCTCATGCTGCGCGGTGGGATGATGCGAGACTGCGACGGCAATGGACGCCTCATCGAGACACGGCGCCGCGCTGCGGCTGAGCGCGAGCGCCACCCCCGGGCTGAGCACGCAGACGAGGTAGGCGAGAACGAGCAACCGCCCCGCCACCATCAGCATGTTCCGTGTCAGGCCCAACGACATCCGCGCGCAAATCGCTCCGTGTGGAAAGCATTGTAGCGCAGGAGGTGCTGGGGGGCAAAGAGGGGAGGACAATCGCCGTTGATGTCATCTCGGTGATGTCGTGGATAGGTGGCCCCGCGCGCGGTGCTTAACCTCGCCCCGCTTGCGGGGAGAGGTCGGATTGCATCGAAGATGCAATCCGGGTGAGGGGGGCTTTCCGCACGGTCGGTGGGTGTGGCCGCCCCTCACCCCAACCCTCTCCCCGTGAAGGACGGGGAGAGGGAGCGCACCGTGCACTGCGCACGAGCTCGCACTCAAATTCACGACGTCGCTCTCGCATCGCTCATCACATCGTACTGCACGGCAGATCATGAGAGGACGTGCGCTGGAATGCTCCAAGGCCCGCTTTGTTGCACTGCTTCTGCATGGGCCGTGCCGCAGCAATGCGGCTTGACCCCGTGGCATGCGGCGACGAAGTTGCGGCCATCGTGCACGGACCCCAGACTAGATTCGAGGAAGCGCCTCACTTCACACCGGACTCGCGCCAGGCCTGGGCGCGGCTGGCGCTTGCGCTCGTCATCGGTTCCATCGGCGGCGCCGGCATGTGGACCGTGGTCGTCGTGCTGCCGACGGTGCAGGCCGAATATGCCGCGAGCCGCGGCGCGGTCTCGCTGGCCTATACGCTGACAATGTTCGGCTTCGGTCTCGGCGGCGTCATCGTCGGCCGCATCACCGATCGGTTCGGCATCGTCACCGCGATGGCCTTGTCGATCGCCACGACCGCCGCGGCCTATCTGCTCGCCGGCGCCTCGGTGACCCTGTGGCAGTTCCAGGCGGTGTATTTCCTGATCGGGCTCGGCTCCTCCGTGACCTTCGCGCCGCTGATGGCCGAGGCGTCGCACTGGTTCGAGCGCTATCGCGGGCTGGCCGTTACCATCGTCGCCTCCGGCAATTATGTCGCCGGCACGGTGTGGCCGCCGCTGGTGAACTACGGCGTTCAGCAGATCGGCTGGCGCGCCACCCATGTCGCGCTCGGCATCTTCTGCGCGGTGACGATGTCGGCGCTGCTGCTGGTGCTGCGCGCGCGGATGGGCGGCGCCGGCGCGCATGACCACAGCCAGGCTCCGCCACCGCAATTGAGCCTGCCGATCTCCACCAACGCGCTGACCGTGCTGCTCAGCGTCGCCGCGATCGCCTGTTGCGTCGCGATGGCGATGCCGCAGGTGCACATCGTCGCCTATTGCGGCGACCTCGGCTATGGCGTCGCCGTCGGCGCGCAGATGCTGTCCCTGATGATGGCGCTCGGCATCGTCAGCCGGATCGGCTCCGGCTTCCTCGCCGACCGCGTCGGCGGCATGCGCACGCTCCTGATCGGCTCGCTGGCGCAGGGCTTTGCGCTGCTGTTCTATCTGTTCTTCGACGGCCTGACCTCGCTCTATCTGATCTCCGGCATGTTCGGCCTGTTCCAGGGCGGCATCGTCCCGAGCTACGCCATCATCGTCCGCGAGGCGATGCCGGCGCGCGAGGCCGCCACCCGGGTCGGCATCGTCATCTTCGCCTCGGTGTTCGGCATGTCGTTCGGCGGCTGGGTGTCGGGCGTGATCTTCGACGCCACCGGTTCCTACGCCGCGGCCTTCGCCAACGGCATCGCCTGGAATGCGCTGAACCTCGCGATCGTGGTGACGCTGCTGATCCTGGCACGGCGGCAACACCGGCTGGCGGCCTGACGTCATGGCGTTGCGCTGAAGCCACAGCCGGACTGCGAGGTCCGGCTTATATGCACGTCGTCATACAAAATCCCGTTCGCCGCCGCAAATCCATCGAATCCGATTCGACAACTAGGGAACTCGATCGGAGCCGATCGTGGCAATTTGGCCCGGCGCGCTCCGCATCGCGAAGTTGGTTGTCGCGAGGTCTCAGCCGAGGCCGCGGTCGCCCGTCGCATGCCCAAGGCCGGGCAAGCCGCGCGGTGAAAGCTCCGGACCGGTCGAGAACGCTGCGGCGCATCGCGATGGTGCAGGAGGCCGTTGCGCTATGTCCATCGTCTCGAAGGCAGCTTCGCTCATCGCGCTCGCCGGGCTGGCATCCGGACTCTTGATGAGCCAGGCGCCCGCGCAGGTGTGGCCGCAATTTCAACAGCAGCCGCCGCCCGCCCAGGCGCAGCCGCAGCGCCCGGCCGCAACCCGATCGGTCATCGTGCCGGTATCGCCGGCGCCGGCCAAGCCCAATGCGGCCAACGCTCCGGCGCCGCCGCGTCCCGCCGGCCTGCCGGCGTCGCTGTCGCCCGCGCCCGGCAGCGGGCCGGACGTCTGGCGGCTGCCGAACCCGAACGACGTCAACGACGGCACCGTCACTATCATCACCGCGCCGGCCGGCGGCGCGACCTCGGTGTTCGGGTCGGACATGGCGCGCGTGCTCGACGACCAGACCAATGTCCGGGTGCTGCCGGTGCTCGGCAAGGGACCGGTGCGCAACGTCTCCGACATCCTCTTCCTGAAGAGCATCGACATGGGCGCGGTCGCCGCCGACGTGCCCGAGTTTTATCGCCTGCAATACGGCATTCCCGACATCACCTCGCAATTCCGCTACATCGCGCGGCTCTATCACAATGAGATCCACGTCATCGCGCGCTCCTCGATCCGCTCGATTGCCGATCTCAACGGCAAGCGCGTGATCGCGCCGACCGATGTCGGCTTCTATTCCGCGCGCGTGATCTTCAACCGGCTCGGCCTCACCGCATCGTTCGACTACGCGACCGACGATGCGAAATCGATCCAGAAGCTGATCGACGGCGAGGCCGACGCCTACATCGTCTCGACCGGCAAGGTGTTCCAGCTCGCCCGCAACATCCGCAACGACAATCGCGCGCTGCACCTGGTGACGATCCCCTATGACCGCCGATTGCAGGATCTCTATCTGCCGACCACGCTGTCATCGGAGGAGTATCCGAACCTGCTCAATCCCGGCGAGACCATCGAGACGGTGGCGATCGGCATGCTGCTGGTCAGCTACAACTGGCCTGAAAATACCGAGCGCTATCGCAAGGTCGCCCGCTTCGTCGAGGCGTTCTTCGCCAACTACGATGAGTTCATGAAGCCGCCGCGGCATCCGAAATGGCGGGAGTCGAGCATCGTCGCGACCATCCCCGGGTGGAAGCGCTTCAAGGCGGCGGACGACTGGCTGGTGGCGCGCAACATGGTGCCGCGGCCGCAAGTCGCCGACGTCCAGCAGCAGCAGTTCGAGAACTTCGTGCGCCAAAGCGGCGGACAGGTGTCGAACGATCCGGCCGAGCGCAGCGCGCTGTTCAAGCAGTTCCTGCAATGGCGGCAGCAGCACGGCGGTCCGCCGACGCCGTCGCGCTGAGCTTGTCAGTTATCGTCAAAGTTACTTGGCGAGCTCCTTGGAGCGCGCGGTCGCGGCGGCCACCGCCTTGGTCAGCAGCGGCTGAAAGCCGTCCGCAGCCATTAGCACTGACAAGGCCGCTGCCGTGGTGCCGCCGGGCGAGGTGACGTTCTGGCGCAAGGTGGCGGACGGCAGCTCCGACTGGCGCAGCAGCTCGCCGGCGCCCGACACGGTGGCGCGCGCCAAGGTCGTGGCGAGCGCCTCGGGCAGGCCGGCGGCGACGCCGGCGCGGGCGAGTTCCTCGGCCAGCAGGAAGACATAGGCGGGGCCCGAGCCGGAGACCGCGGTCACCGCATCCATCAGCGCCTCGTCGTCGACCCATTCCACCGCGCCGGTGGCGCGCAGCAGCGCGTCGGTGAGCGCGCGCTGCGCGGCGCTGACATTGGCGGCGGGCACGGCCACGGTGATGCCGCGGCCGATCGCGGCCGGCGTGTTCGGCATCGCGCGCACCACGGCTCCGCCGAGCGTGTTCTGAAGGCTCGCGATCGTGGTGCCGGCCATGATCGACAGCACCAGCGTGGCATCGCCGACCCACGGCTTCAGCGCCGGCCCGGCCTCGGCGAACATCTGCGGCTTGACGGCTGTGATGACGACTTCGGCCGGCGCGCTGGTCGCCGGATTGAGCCGGACGCCGCGGGCCACGAGCGCGGTGATCTCCGCCGACGGCATCGGCTCGATGACGACGACGCGCTTCGGATCGAGCCCGCCGGCCAGCCAGCCGGTCAGCATCGCGCCGCCCATCTTGCCGGCGCCGGCCAGCACGATTGTGCCGGTGGTGTGTTGGAGTTCGTTGTTGCCCACGAGAGTCACCGCACAAAAGCTGTCGTCCCGGCCTTGAGCCGGGATCCATAACCACAGGCGGTTCTAGTGGAGCGAGGGCAGAGCGACAAGCATCGCGGGCGACATGGGCATCACGCGGCTTGCGACGAGCGCCGAAGGCGCTCGCGCAGGGGTCCCGGCTCAAGGCCGGGACGACACCGAATATGTCGAGGCGCCGGCGGCTTACGCCTCGCCTTCCGTATCGAACAGCGCCGCCGCCATCGCGTCCTGGGTCGACTTGCCGGCCCAGACGACGAACTGGAACGCCGGGAAATAGCGCTCGCAGGCGTGGATGGCGCCGGCCAGCATGCTTTCGCATTGCGGGCCCGAGGCCGTGATGCCGCCGGGCAGCACCAGCGCCTGGCGGTGCATCACCATGCCGGTGTGGGTCCAGATGTCGAAATGGCCGAGCCAGAGCTGCTCGTTGATGGCGGCGATCAGCCGCTGCACCTCGGCGCGGCGGGCTTCCGGAATCTTCATGTCGAAGGCGCAGGCCAGATGCAGCGCCTCGATCTCGGCCATCCAGGTGAAGGAGATCTGGTAGTCGGTCCACTGCCCCTTGGAGGCGATCGTGATCTCGTCCTCGCCGGAACGCTCGAACATCCAGTTGTTGTCGGCGGCGATGTTCTCGACGACGCTCAACGGATGATTTCCGGAATCGATAGTGCTTTCGAGCAGGGACATGCCGTCTCGACCTCGTCTTCTTGATCTCGTTGGTACTTACGCGGCGACCCGGCCCACGCCCTCACGGCGCATCGCGACCCGGCTTGCAGCCCCGGAGGTACCCCGGGCGTGCGAGGACAAACTGATGTGATTTGCGGAATCTGCGCAACGGGGGGGCGAGTCCGTCCACAGCGAAACACCGCTTCGTCCACAACTCCTGTCCAGCCTGTGGAATCATGCCGTTTTGAGAACAAAACGGAATCGGATTCGCCGCAAACCGCCCGTTCGGGCCAATTTGGCCGCGGAAAAGGCCGCAGGACGCTGCATGGCGGGGCTTCGCCGGCCGCGGGCGTGAGGCCTTGCCGCCGCTGCCGGGGGCCTGCATAGTTCCTCCGGGCCGTCCATCCGGGCGGCTCATGTTCTCAGGGCGGGGTGAAATTCCCCACCGGCGGTAAGCGGTCTCGGTCGAGAGCGCGAGCCCGCGAGCGCCTTCTCGGCAAGGTCAGGTTTGGAGAATCCCGTTCTCCGGATCGCGCCGAACGGAGAAGGGTCAGCAGATTCGGTGCGACTCCGAAGCCGACGGTCACAGTCCGGATGAAAGAGAACGGGTCCCGGCACCCCGCGCGTTCCGCGTGGGGGCGTCGTCGTTCCGTGTGCCCTGATTCTGGTCTCTCAACGAGGACAACCATGAATCAGATGTTGCAAGACTCCATCGACACCACCGCTACCGACACTCCCACCGATATCGCGACCGAAGCCGCTTCGCCGGCGGACACGCCGGTGGCATCTCCGCCTGAGGACCAGCCTCCGGCACCCTCGCATCCCCGCTTCACCAAGCCGCAGCGGGTGGCCTTCGTGCAATCGGCTTGGCACCGCGACGTCGTCGCCGAATGCCGCACGGCGTTCCTCGACGAGATCGAGGCACGCCACATCGCCCGCGACCGCGTCGACATCTTCGAGGTGCCGGGCTCGTTCGAAATCCCGCTGCATGCGCAGCTGCTCGCCAAGACGCGGCGCTACACCGCGATCGTCGCGGCCGGCCTCGTCGTCGACGGCGGCATCTATCGGCACGAGTTCGTCGCCGACACCGTCATCAAGGCGCTGATGGACGTGCAACTGCGCACCGAGGTGCCGGTGTTCTCCGCGGTGCTGACGCCGCAGCAATTCCACGAGACGCAGGCGCATTTCGATTTCTTCCGGAAGCACTTCGCGACCAAGGGCGTCGAGGTGGCCACGGCCTGCGCGGAGACCCTGCTCAGCCTGGAGCGCCTGCGCAGCCAGGTGGCGGCGGGGATCATCTAGCACTGACGATGTGTGGCCGGTGAAAGCCGGCCACACATGCTTCAGTGTTTGAAGGCCGAACTCCCGCCGCGACGGCGGTGAACTCCCCTCCCCCTTGCGGGGAGGGGTTGGGGGTGGGGGTCTCCGGGCGCTGAAGTCCATGAGGAGACGCACCCCCGCCAAGATACTTTCCCGCAGTCGAGGCTCATCAGTGTGAGCGGAATGCGTGGACCCCCACCCCCGACCCCTCCCCGCAAGGGGGAGGGGAGCACACTGCCGTTGCGGCGGGAGCTCGAATCCCAATTTCGCCGAGGACCGGGAGGTGGCGCCTACACCCGCTCGCAACCCAGCGACATCACGCCCTCTCGCGCTCCCCGCCTTGTGTTGTCATCCCCCGCTCGCCCCCTGTAAAACCTCTTCCGGGAGGAGGCTGGCCCGTGGCGACGGGCGGCCGGCAAGGATGATCGAAGGATACGATCCTTATCTCGTCGCGCTCTCGGTCGTGATCGCGAGCCTGGGTGGCTATACCGGATTCAGTCTCACTGCCCGCATCCGCAGCGGGCCGGGGGCGAGTCCGCGCGTGCTGCTGTCCGGGGCCGCGGGCATTCTCGCGGTCGGCATCTGGACCATGCATTTCGTGGGCATGATGGCCGCGCCGTTGCCCGCCGATGCCGTCTATCTGGTGCTGCCGACCATCATCTCCTTCCTGATCTGCGCGCTGGTGGTCGGCGTCTCCCTGTTCTTCGTCAGCATCGGCGATGCTTCGCCGCAGCGCGTGGTGCCCTCGGCGCTGCTGCTCGGCGCCGGCATCGCCAGCATGCACTATGTTGGCATGCACGGCCTCGCCGGCCGCTTCGGGCTGACGCATGATCCCTTGCTTGTGGCGCTGTCGGTCGCCATCGCGATCGTCGCCGCTTACGGCGGCTTGCGCATCTTCCTGGCGCGGCAGGACGGCCTGCGGCTGGCCATCAGCGCGCTCGCGTTCGGCATCGCCGTCTCCGGCATGCATTACACGGCGATGCTCGGCATGCATGTCGTGCCGGCCGGCGAGGGCCATCAGCATGCCGCCGCGGGGCTTGCTGCGTCGCCGCAGGTGCTGGCGATCGTCGTGGCCGTGCTGTGCTTCGTGGTCGCCGCCGGCTTCCTGCTGTCGCTGGTGCCGGACCCGCGCCGTACAGCGGAGCCGGCCACGGCTCCCCCCATCACTGCCCCTGACCTTGCGCCGGAGCCGGTCACTCCTGTGGCGCAACCCGTTGCGGTGGCTCCTCCCGACGCGCTCGAAAGCGCTCCACCCGCACGCATCAAGGCCGCGCCGCTCGGGGGCATCGGCCAGCCGCCGCGCATCGCGGCAGCGCGGCTGCCGCTCGAAGGCGCAAACGGCACCCATTTCATCGATGCCGGCGACGTCCGCAGCGTACGCGCCGATGCGCACTACACCAGGGTGCATGACGGCACCCGCGAGCGGATGTGCCCGTGGTCGATCTCCGAGGCCGAGGCGCAGCTCGATCCCGGCCGCTTCATCCGCGTCCACCGCAGTCACATCGTCGCGATCGAGCATGTGACCTTCGTCGGCAAGGAAGGCGAGGGCGCGATCATCGAGCTCGACGGCCCGTCCAAGCCGCGCGTGCCGGTGAGCCGCGCCAAAGTCGCCGAGGTCAAGGCGCGGCTCGGGTTGCGGCGGCCGGCGTGATCTCGGCGAGTCGTTTCGCGCCTGCAGCATCCGGCGCAGTCTCCTTCGCAATGCACATCGTCTGATATCTCCAGCATCACACGCCGCTGCGCCGTCGTGCATCCCGAGCAGCCGTCATTCGCGCGATTAGGTCGTGTCGACTGACGCAATTCGTGCGCGATCATCCGCCGTTCGTGCGAATTCATCGCTCTCTGTGCCCGCTTCGTTGCGCGGCCGGCGATCCCGATCGACTCTCCCGCCCAATTCGCGATCCGCTGGCGTTCACACTTCGCTCCTGCAGCACGAACGTTCGCCGCATCGACGCAAACGGCCAAGCCGGGAAGGCAGGCCAGAATGAGGGAAGGGAAACGAGATGATTCCTGGTCCGTTCGACTACCACCGGCCCGCGAGCGTCGGCGATGCGATCAAGCTGCTCGCCGATCTCGGCGACGAGGCGCGTCCGCTCGCCGGCGGCCACAGCCTGCTGCCGATGATGAAGCTGCGGCTGGCGACCCCGGCGCATCTCATCGACCTGCACGGCATCGCCGGCCTCAAGGGCATCTGTCGCGACGGCGACCGCATCGCGATCGGCGCCATGACGACGCAGGCCGAGCTGCTGGCGTCCTCGGAGATCGGTGAGGCGTTGCCGATCCTGCACGAGACCGCGCTGCTGATCGCCGATCCGCAGGTGCGCTATCGCGGCACGCTCGGCGGCAATGTCGCCAATGGCGATCCCGGCAATGACATGCCGGCGCTGATGCTGGCGCTGGATGCGACGTACCGGCTCGAAGGCCCGAACGGCGCCCGCGAAGTGGCCGCGCGGGAGTTT
The DNA here is from genome assembly GCF_051168435.1 of Bradyrhizobium sp. HKCCYLR20261. Classification (NCBI taxonomy): domain Bacteria; kingdom Pseudomonadati; phylum Pseudomonadota; class Alphaproteobacteria; order Hyphomicrobiales; family Nitrobacteraceae; genus Bradyrhizobium; species Bradyrhizobium sp. HKCCYLR20261. Next base: position 133,238 of record NZ_JBNPUZ010000012.1, on the reverse strand, counting down.
TATCAGGGGGCGTATTTCACGGCGCTTGAGCCCGGGGAGATCCTGACCGGGGTGAGCATTCCCGTGCCGCCGGCGGGGCACGGCTACGCCTATGAGAAGCTGAAGCGCAAGGTCGGTGATTATGCGACCGCGGCGGCAGGCGTCGTGCTGACCATGGCCGGCGGTAAGGTCGCGAACTGCGTCATTTCGCTGACCAATCTGCACGAGACGCCGCTGCTGGCGACCGATGCGGCGAATGCCGTGATCGGCACCACGCTCGACGAGGCGGCGCTGAAGGCTGCCGCGACGGCGGCACGCGCGATCATGCAACCGGCGTCCGACGCGCGCGGCCCGGCCGAGTACCGCATCCATGTCGGCGGCATCATGGTCATGCGCGCGCTGCAGCGCGCGGCGAGCAGGGCGAAGTAGCAGCTTTTACCAGAACCGTGGCCGCGCAGGCGGTTCCTTCTCGCCTCACGGCACGCTTTCTCCTCTCCCTCCCCCCTTGTGGGGGAGGGGCGGGGAGGGGGGTAGCCCCAAGCGAGACCGCCGCCGTGGACCCCCACCCCCGACCCCTCCCCGCAAGGGGGAGGGGAGCGCACCGAGATCGCGGCTGATAGCTTGGCCCAAAGTTCAAAGACGTCTTCAGGGAGCACCGAATGCCCAAAACCCACGTCACGATGAAGGTGAACGGCAGCGAGGTCGAAGGCCTCGCGGAGCCGCGCACGCTTCTGGTCCACTTCCTGCGCGAGCAGGCACAGCTCACCGGCACGCATATCGGCTGCGAGACCAGCCATTGCGGCGCCTGCACGATCGATATCGACGGCATGAGCGTGAAGAGCTGCACCATGCTGGCGGTGCAGGCCAATGGCGCTGAGATCACCACGATCGAAGGCATGGCCAATGCCGATGGCACCTTGTCGCCGCTGCAGGAAGGCTTTCGCATGATGCACGGCCTGCAATGCGGCTTCTGCACGCCCGGCATGATCCTGCGCGCCCATCGGCTGCTGAAGGAGAATCCATCGCCGACGGAAGCCGAGATCCGCGCAGGCATCTCCGGCAACATCTGCCGCTGCACCGGCTATCAGAACATCGTCAAGGCGATCCAATACGCCGCCGCCAAGATCAACGGCGTTGAATTCCAGGAGGCCGCGGAATGAACGACATGACTCCCACGCGGGAACAACGCGAAGCCGCCCTCGAAGGCATGGGCTGCCGGCGCAAGCGCGTCGAGGACATCCGCTTCACCCAAGGCAAGGGCAACTACGTCGATGACGTCAAGCTGCCGGGCATGCTGCATGGCGACTTCGTGCGCTCGCCGCATGCCCATGCCCGCGTCAAGGCGATCCACGCCGACGAGGCGCTGAAGGTGCCTGGCGTGCTCGCGGTGATCACCGCCGAGACCTTGAAGACCGTCAACCTCGCCTGGATGCCGACCTTGGCCGGCGATGTGCAGATGGTGCTCGCCGACGGCAAGGTGCTGTTCCAGAACCAGGAGGTCGCCTTCGTCGTCGCCACCGACCGCTACGCCGCCGATGACGGCGTCTCCAAGGTGGTCGTCGACTACGAGCCGCTGCCGGTGCTGGTCGACCCGTTCAAGGCGATGGACCCGGATGCGCCTGTGCTGCGCGAGGACCTTGCCGGCAAGACCACGGGCGCGCACGGGCCCCGCAAGCATCACAACCACATCTTCGAATGGACCGTCGGCGACAAGGAGCTGACCGAAGCCGCGTTCAAGAAGGCGGATGTCACGATCAAGGAGATGATCTCCTATCACCGCACCCACCCGTCGCCGCTCGAGACATGCCAGTGCGTCTGCTCGTTCGACAAGATCAAGGGCGAGCTGACGATCTGGGGCACGTTCCAGGCGCCGCACGTCATCCGCACCGTGGTGTCGTTGATCGCGAAGCTCCCTGAGCAGAAGATCCATGTCATCGCGCCCGACATCGGCGGCGGCTTCGGCAACAAGGTCGGCGCCTATCCGGGTTACATCTGCGCGGCGGTGGCCTCGATCGTCACCGGCAAGCCCGTGAAGTGGGTCGAGGACCGCATCGAGAACCTCACCGCGACCGCGTTCGCGCGCGACTATCACATGACGACCGAGATCGCGGCGACCAAGGACGGCAAGGTCACTGGCCTGCGCGTCCACGTGCTGGCCGACCACGGCGGCTTCGATGCCTGCGCCGATCCGTCGAAATGGCCAGCCGGCTTCTTCAACATCGTCACCGGCTCCTACGACTTCCCGGTGGCGCATCTCGCGGTCGACGGCGTCTACACCAACAAGGCGCCGGGCGGTGTCGCCTATCGCTGCTCCTTCCGCGTCACCGAGGCGGCCTATTGCATCGAGCGCGCGATGGACATTCTGGCGCAGAAGCTCGGGATGGATCCGGCGGAGCTGCGCCTGAAGAACTTCGTCAAGCCGGAGCAGTTTCCCTACCACTCGGCCTTGGGGTGGGAATATGATTCCGGCGACTACCACACCGCCATGCGCAAGATGATGGAGACCGTCGACTACGCGGGTCTGCGCAAGGAGCAGGCCGAGAAGCGCGCGGCGTTCAAGCGTGGTGAGACCCGCGAGATCATGGGCATCGGCATCGGCTTCTTCACCGAGATCGTCGGCGCCGGCCCGTCGAAGAACTGCGACATCCTGGGGATCGCGATGTTCGATTCCTGCGAGATCCGGCTGCACCCGACCGGCGCCGGCATCGCGCGGATGGGCACCAAGAGCCAGGGCCAGGGGCACGAGACCACCTGGGCGCAGATCATCGCCAGCGAGATCGGCATTCCCGCCGACAACATCATGGTCGAGGAGGGCAACACCGACACCGCGCCTTACGGCCTCGGCACCTACGGCTCCCGCTCGACGCCGGTCGCCGGCGCGGCGATCGCGATGGCGGCGCGCAAGATCAAGGCCAAGGCGCAGATGATCGCGGCCTACAAGCTCGAGGTCCACGAGGACGACCTCGAATGGGACATCGACGGCTTCCGGGTCAAGGGCCTGCCGGAGAAGGCGATGTCGATGAAGGACATCTGCTGGGCGGCGTACAACTCGGTGCCCCCGGGCATGGAGCCGGGGCTGGAGGCGGTGAGCTACTACGATCCGCCCAACATGACCTATCCGTTCGGCGCCTATCTCTGCGTGATGGACATCGATGTCGACACCGGCGTGTACAAGGTCCGGCGCTTCTACGCGCTCGACGATTGCGGCACCCGCATTAACCCGATGATCATCGAAGGCCAGGTCCATGGCGGCCTCACCGAGGCCTTCGCCATCGCGATGGGCCAGGAGATCCGCTACGATTCGGAGGGCAACGTCGTCACCGGCTCGTTCATGGATTTCTTCATGCCGACCGCGGTCGAGACGCCGCATTGGGAGACCGACTACACGGTGACCCCGTCGCCGCACCACCCGATCGGCGCCAAGGGCGTCGGCGAAAGCCCCAATGTCGGCGGCGTGCCGGCGTTCTCGAACGCGGTCAACGACGCGTTCGCGTTCCTCGGCGCGACCCACATCCAGATGCCCCACGATTTCTGGCGCAACTGGCAGGCGGCGAAGAACCTGGGGGTAGTGGCGTAGACTGGATCCTTGAGCACTGCCGTCATTGCGAGGAGCGAAGCGACGACGCAATCCGGAGTCCCACCCGAGCCCCTGGATTGCTTCGCTTCGCTCGCAATGACGCCGAGAGAGCGAACGAAATTGCTGGAAAAGACATAGCGGCATCGGCAGTGCGCTCCCCTCCCCCTTGCGGGGAGGGTCGGGGGTGGGGGTCTCCGGCGGCAGTGTCGCTTCGGGCCACCCCCCTCCCTAGCCCTCCCCCACAAGGGGGGAGGGAACGCACCGACTTCGAGGCGAGATCGAGAACCCAACCAACATGAAAACCCGCGACGACATCGCGCAATCTCTCGCCGCCTGCGGCTACATCGCCGATGGCGAACTGGCGACGGCGATTGCGCTGATGCAGTTGCTGAAGCGGCCGCTGCTGCTGGAGGGCGAGGCCGGCGTCGGCAAGACCGAGGTGGCCAAGGCGCTGGCCGCCGTGCATGGCACCGAGCTGATCCGTTTGCAATGCTATGAGGGTCTCGACCAGAGCGCTGCGCTCTATGAGTGGAACTATCAGCGCCAGCTGCTCGCGATCGAGGCGCATCGCGGGCATGCCGATGTCATCGAGGACCAAATATTCTCCGAGAAATATCTGCTCGAGCGTCCCTTGCTCGCCGCGATCCGCCGCGCCACTCCGCCGGTGCTGCTGATCGACGAGATCGATCGCGCCGACGACGAGTTCGAGGCGTTCCTGCTGGAGCTGCTGTCCGACTTCCAGGTCTCGATCCCAGAACTCGGCACGATCACGGCCACCAGCATCCCGCATGTGGTGCTGACCTCGAACGGCACCCGCGAGCTGTCCGACGCGCTGCGCCGGCGCTGCCTGTATCACTATGTCGACTACCCCGACGTCGATCGCGAGGCGCGGATCATCCTGGCGCGGATCGACGGCGCCTCCGCGCAGCTCGCGCTGCAGATCGCGCGGATGGTCGAGGGCCTGCGCAAGGAGGAGCTGCGCAAGGTGCCCGGTGTCGCCGAGACGCTGGACTGGGTCGCGGCGCTGGTCGGGCTGGATATCCGCGATCTCAAGGACCAGCCGGAGGTCATCCACGACACGCTGATCTGCCTGCTGAAGACCCATGAGGACCGCGCCCGCATCACCCGCGAGGTCTCGGCGCGCTTGCTGGGGAAGGTCGCATGAGCTGCTGCGGCGCCACGCCCGATCATGAGGACCTGGACGCGGTGGCGCGGCTGGTCGCCGGCCGCCTTGGCGCCTTCCTGCGGACGCTGCGCGACGACGGCTTTGCAGTCGGAATGCCCGAAGGACAGGACGCCGCTGCGGTGATGGCAGCTGGCTATGCCGACAGGCCCGGCCTGCTGCGCTCCGCCTTCAAGCATCTGTTCGCGGCACGCAAGAGCGAATGGGATCGTTTCGACGGTCTGTTCGACGCATTCTGGCTCGGCAAGCGCGCGCGTTCGCGGGTGCTCGCGTCGGGATCACAGCAGGCGGCAAATAGTCCATCGCTGAAGAGCCTGCAGGATGCCGGCGCGGGCGAGCGTGGTCCGCAGGGCGCGACCGACCAGGTGCCCTCCGATGAGACACCGCGTGAGGCGTCCGGTGAGGGCCAGCGCGAAGGTGCCTCGCGCGTGGAGGCGATCAGCGACACGGACTTCCGCAGGCTCGCCGATCCCGACCAAATCGCGCTGGCGCATGAGGCCGCGGCGCGGCTTGCGCAGGCGATGCGCACGCGGCTGACGCGGCGCGATCAATTGCGCCGCAAGGGCGAGCGCCTCGATCTGCGCCGGACCATCCATCGCAACATCAGCCATGGCGGCGTGCCGATTGCGCTGGTGCATCGCCGCCGCAAGATGAAGCCGCTGCGCCTCGTCGTGCTGCTCGACGCCTCCGGCTCGATGAGCGCCTACACGGCGGTGTTCCTGCGCTTCATCCACGGCGTGCTCGATACGTTTCGCGAGGCCGAGGCGTTCCTGTTTCACACCCGGCTCGCCTACGTCTCCGACGCGATGAAGGAGCGCGACGCGGCGCGCGCGCTCGACCGTCTCTCGATGATGGCGCAGGGCGCGGGCGGCGGCACCCGCATCGGCGAGAGCCTGCAGACCTTCAACCGCTGGCATGCCGCGCGCGTCATCCATTCGCGCACCTGCGTGATGATCGTCTCCGACGGCTACGACACCGGTGATCCTGATTTGCTTGGTCGTGAGATGACGCAACTGCGCCGCCGCTGCCGCCGCATCGTCTGGCTCAATCCGATGCTCGGCTGGGACGGCTACGCGCCTGAAGCGCGCGGCATCAAGGCCGCGCTGCCTTATGTCGATCTCTACGCGCCCGCGCACACGCTGAATTCGCTCGCGGCGCTCGAGCCGTATCTGGCGAGGTTGTGAGGCCATGCCGTCAAGAGGAGCTCGTCCATGACAATGTCCACGGAGATGCTCGATCTCGCTGCCCAGCTGAAAGCCAACGAGGAAAGCTTCGTGCTCGCCACGGTCGTGCGCACGGTGTCGGTGACCGCCGCCAAGGCCGGCGCCAAGGCGATCATCCGTCCTGACGGCAGCATCGTCGCGGGGTGGATCGGCGGCGGCTGCGCGCGCGGCGCGGTGCTGAAGGCGGCGCGGGAGGCGCTGGCCGACGGCGTGCCGCGGATGGTGTCGGTGCAGCCGGAGAACCTGCTGGCGGAGCTCGGCGTCAAGGCCGGAGAGACCAAGGAGGGCGTGCGCTTCGCCGCCAACATGTGCCCGAGCAAGGGCACGATGGACATCTTCGTCGAGCCGGTGCTGCCGCATCCATCGCTCGTCATTCTCGGCGCGAGCCCCGTGGCGCTGGCGCTCGCCGCGCAGGCGCGGCCACTGGGCTATCATGTGACGCTCGCCGCGCCTGCCGCCGATCTCACCGAGACGCCGCAAGCTGATGCGCATGTCGACGGCTTCGCGCTGGACAACCTCGCCAGCGGCCGCCGCTTCATCGTGGTGTCGACGCAGGGCAAGGGCGACCAGGGCGCGTTGCGGGCGGCGCTGTCCTGCGAGGCGGCGTATCACGCCTTTGTCGGCAGCCGGCGCAAGATGGACAGTTTGCGCGACAAGCTGCTGAAGGACGGCATCGACGCGGCGTTGCTGGACAGAGTGAAGGCGCCGGCCGGGCTTGATCTCGGTGCGATCACGCCGGAGGAGATCGCGATGTCGATCCTGGCCGAGATCACGCTGACGCGCCGGCGCGGCCAGCGCGATTGAGCGTCAGGACGTCAGCGGCAGGTCGAACGTCACCTTGAGCCCGCTGGTTGCGAAATCGCGCGTCACCTGGCCCTTCAGCGCACTGCCGAGGATGCGCTCGAACAGCAGCGAGCCGAAGCCGGTGCGCGCGGGCGGCGTGACTGCCGGCCCGTCGCTTTCCTGCCATGACAGGCACAGCCGGTCGTCAAGATGAGTCCAGCTCAGCGCCACCCGTCCCGCCTCGTTCGACAGCGCGCCGTACTTGACCGCGTTGGTGACGAGCTCATGCAAGCCCATCGACAGATACAGCGCGATGCCCGGCGACAGCTGCACGTCGGGACCGTCGACCACCACCCGATCGGATTGCAGCGGCGCGAGCTCGGCGCAGACCAGCTCCTTCAGCGCGATCGCCTCGCGGCCGCGGTCGAGCGCCAGCGCGTGGCTGCGGGTCAGCGCGGCGATACGGCCGCGCAGCGTCTCGCCGAACTCGGACAGCGCGGAATCGTCGCGGATGCTGAGCGCGATCACGCTGTCGACCAGCGCCAGCGTGTTCTTGACGCGATGATTGAGCTCATGGACCAGCACGCGCTGATGCTGTTCGATCGTCCGTCGCCGCGCGTTCTCGGTGCGCAGCGCGATCTCGTCCATGACGATCTCGCCGAGCTCCGTCAGCTGCGCGATGTCGTCATCGCTCCACTGCCGCGGCTGGTGATCGATGGCGCAGAGCGCGCCGATGACCTCGCCGCTCGGCAGCTTCAGGGGCACGCCGAGATAGGCAATGACGCCGAGGCTCGGGATCGCGAGATTGTCCTTCACCAGGGGATGTTGGGTGGCGTCGTTGACGACCAGCGGTCCGGACGAGGTCACCACATGCTGGCAGAACGAATGGCTGAGCGGCGTCTCGCGCAGCGAGGCCCAGGGCTCGCACAGCCCGACCGAGCTCTTGAAGAACTGCCGGTCGCGGTCGACCAGCGCGATGATCGCCGCCGGCGCCTGCAACAGGCGCGAGGTCAGCCGCGTGACGCGGTCGAAGCCGGGCTCGGGAGGCGAGTCCAAGAGCTCGGTCTGCAACAGGGCAGTCAATCGGTCAGGCGCGGAGGCGTCGCGATCGGACGTCATGCAGCTTTCGTCGGTCGGGCATTCAGCCGGTGAGAGATCTGCACGACAGACCGACGAGAGCGCCAATCCCGGTTCGGTCGATCGCGCGGGCGCAGGGGTATTCGGCTGAAACGAAGCCGGCACGGAAACAGTCAGAGACCTTTGGAGACGAGCGCAGCTCGCGTCAAGCCGTTGGCCGAATCCTGGTTCCATCAAGGTAACCAAGGTGCAGATCATGGCCTGACCAAGGCAGACAGGACATTCTGTCGCGGCTCTCGTCAGGCATATCATATACCGAACTGAGGTGCGGCCGAGGCTGTGTCAGCGCACCGCTCACCCGCCCTTGACGGCGCCCGCCGTCAGTCCCGCGACGATCTGCCGTTGTGCCGTGACTGTTAGCAGCAGCACCGGTAGCGTCACGATCAGCGCCGCCGCCGCGAGCGGTCCCCAGCTCAACTGATCGAATGAAATCATATTATATACGGCCACCGGTAACGTGCGCGTCTCGCGCCCCGCCAGCACGATGCCGAACACGAAGTTATTCCACGAGAAGATCACCGCAAGGATGAAGGCGACGGCCAGCCCGGGCTTCGCCACCGGCAATGCCACGTGGCGGAAAACCTGCCAGCGCGTGGCGCCGTCGATGCGCGCGGCCTCCTCGAGCTCGATCGGCGTGGTCTCGAAATAGCCGATCATGATCCAGATCACGATCGGCACGGTGACCACGAGATGGATGATGATCTGCGGCCACAAGGTGCCGAGCAGGCCGAGCCACTGAAACAAGAGAAACAGCGGAATGAGATAGGACAGGCCGGGCGTGATGCGCGCGATCAGGATCACGATCGCGGATTTATGCGCGGCCATCCGCGCGATGCCGTAGCCGGCGGGCACGCCGACCAGCATCGCGAGCGCGGTCGCGCCGCCGGTCACCAGCAGGCTGTTCTTGAAGTAGGTGAAGAAGCGGTTCGACGACAGCACGTCGGTGTAGTTCTTCCAGGCAAAATGCTCCGGCCAGAACACCGGCGGATAGGCGGCGTTGTCGACCTCGAACTTCACCGACAGCGAGATCATCCAGAGGAAGAACAGGATCGCCGGCGAGACGATCAGGAAGACTCCGAAGGCGAGGCCGAGCCGGCCGAGCAGGGTGTTCACGCTCATGTCTCGTTCCCCAGCGCATTCCACTGCGCGCGCCGGCGCAGCAGGAGCAGCAGCGCGGTCAGCGCGATGATCAGCGCGAAGAACACCACCGCGATCGCCGAGGCATAGCCAAGGTCGTAATAGACGAAGGCGACGCTGTAGAGATAGAGGTTGATTGTCTCGGACGCCGAGCCGGGCCCACCTTGCGTGATCGCGAAGATGATGTCGAAGCTCTTGATGGCGTCGATCGCGCGGATCATCGCGGCGATGAACAGAAACGGCATGATCAGGGGCAGGGTGATGTAGCGGAACATCTGCCAGGTCGAGGCGCCGTCGATCTGCGCGCTCTCATAGGGCTCGGTCGGCAGCGAGGCGATGCCGCCGAGCACGATCAGCATGACCAGCGGCGTCCACTGCCAGGTTTCGACCAGCACCAGCGACGGGATCACCGTACCCGGGTGGAACACCCAGAGCTGCGGCGGCAGGCCGACGAGGGACAGCAGGTAGTTCAGGATGCCGAGCTGCGGGTGGAACATCATCGTCCACACCAGCGCGATCGCCACCGGCGTCGCCATCATCGGCATGATGAACAGGGCCCGCAGCAGCCCGCGTCCCGGAAAGCGGGCGTGGAAGATCACCGCCGCGAAGGTGCCGAGTACCAGCGGCAGCAGCACGGACAGCGCCGTGTAGGACAGCGTGTGCCCGACCGATTCGACGAAGCGCGGATCAGCCGGCAGCCGCAGATAGTTCGACAGTCCGACGAAGGTCGTGGGCGAACCGACCTTCCATTCCTGAAAGCTCATCCAGATCGTGAACAGCCAGGGAAAGATGATCACCGCCAGCACGGTGATCAGCGCCGGCACCACGAACGGCCAGTAGGACGGTGGCCGCAATGCGCGCTCCGGCGCAACGGCTTCCGCCGCCGCGCCAGCCTGTTCGACGATCGTGCTCACGCTTTTTCGCTGCGCTCCAGGATCGGGCGGAACTGCTCATGCGCCTTCTTCAACTCGGTCGCGGGATCGGCGCCCGACAGCGTGGCGGTCAGCGCCGCGCCCACGAGATCGCGGAATTCCGCGACGGGAATGATCACGGGCAGGCCGAGCTTCGAGATCTTGCCGGAGTCGATCGCCGATTGCAGCCACTCCTTCGGCATCTTCACGCCGCTCTGAATGCCGGGATCGTTGAGCACGGAGTTGCGGAACGGCACGCCGCCGCCGGCCTGCACCAGGCGCGCGCCTTGCGCCTTCGAGACCATCCATTGGCACAGCAGCCAGGCGGCCTCCTTGTTCTTGCACGCCGCGGGAATGCCGACGCCGTCGCCATAGGTCGCCGAGAACTGCCCCTTGGGACCCGCCGGCACCACGGTGTAGCCGACCTTGCCGACGACGCGCGAGGCATTGGGATCCTCCAGCGGCGGCGCCCAGCCGACGCCGTCGATCCACATCGCCGAGCGGCCTTGCGTGAACGAGGCCATCGACTCCATCCAGTTGAAGCCGGCGACGCCGGGGGGCGCGCAGGTGGTCAGCAGCTTCTGATACAGCTTGGTCGCCTCGACCGCCTCGGGGCCGTCGGTCTGGATGTTGCCCTTGGCGTCGAGGAACTCGCCGCCGTAATTGAGGAAGAAGTTCGTCCACAACGTCATGTTGGCGTTGCGCAGGCCGCGGCCGACGAAGCCGAAGGTGCCGTCCTTGGGATCGGTCAGCTTCTGCGCGGCCGTGACCATTTCGTCGAGCGTCTTCGGCACCTCGACGCCCTTCTTCGCGAACAGCTCCTTGTTGTAGTAGAGGATGAAGTAGTCGACCGACCATGGCAGCGAGAACATGCGGCCCTTGTCGTTGCTGGCGTAAGTGAGGCCGGCCGCGGAGAAATCCGTCGGGACGAGGTCCGGCGCGGTGAGGTTCGGATCCTTCATCATGTCGGAGACGTCGGTGAGCCAGCCGGCCTTCTCGAACTGCCGCTTCTGCACGTGATAGCTCAGGTGCACCACGTCGAAGCTCGGCTTGCCCGACGACAGCTCGATCACCACCTTCTGGCGCTGCTGCTGCTCGGGGATCTGCTCGGATTCGACCTCGATGCCGGTCAGCGCGGTGAATTCCTTGATGTTCTTCTGCAGATTGTCGCCGCGCGGCCCCTTGGCCAGGATCACCTCCAGCTTGGTGCCGGCATATTTCTTCCACTGCGGCTCCGACCAGGCCGGCTGGCCGGTGAGCGCCAGCGCGCCCGCTGCTGCCGTGCCCGCAAGCATGTTGCGGCGCGTGATCGCGGTCATTGGTATCCTCCCCGAAGACTTTTTGTTTGGTCGGGAAGTGTAGCGCGATTGAGCGGCGCTGCAACAGCGTGTTGCCCGCTCGGCCGGGATAGCGACATCAAAGCGTGGTGCGATGCGGCAGGCGCGTCAGGCGCTTGCCTCCGCGTTGAAATCAGCGCGCTCCAGCAGCCATGACAGCGCGAACCCCGCCACCAGGCCCCAGAACGCAGCGCCGATGTTGAGCAGCGGCACATCGGCGACGGTGACGAGAAAGGCGATGAGAGCACCGAGCGAGAACCGTGTCTTGAACGCGGTCACGAACGCCGTCTGCAGCACGCGCAGCATGGCAAGCCCGGCGAGCGTGGTGATCAGCGCCTTCGGCGCGATCAGCAGCAGCGCGGTGAAGGTCGGCGCCAGCAGCCCGAAGCCGAGCGCGAGCACGCCCACCGCGATCGCCGCGGTGTAGTGGCCCGTGCGCTCGCCGCCGGAGACGACGATCGCATTGGTCGGTCCTGTCAGGCAGGTCGAGACGCCGCCGACGATCGCAGCCAAGGCCGAGCCGAGACCGCAGGCGACGGTGACGAGATTGACCGGCGGGGTGTGCCCGGCGGCGGCGAGCACGGCAAAACCCTGGCTGTTCTGCACCACCAGCACGGTGACCGCGAGCGGCACCACCAACTCGATCATCGCCGCCAGCGACCAGGACGGTGTCGGGATCACCGGCGTGATCAGCGCAAGCTGCAACGACGCGCCGTGATCGTAATTGCCGAACATGATGGCGGCCAGCGTGCCGACCACCAGCGCGCCGATGATCGGCGGGCAGCGCCGGCCGAGCGCGGGCACGGCCGTCAGCACCAGCCAGATCACCGCCATCGGGCCTGCGATGCTGAATTCGCCGAGCACGGCGCGCACGAGATCGAGGCCGAAGCGCAGGAACACGCCGGCGACCATGCCCATCACGATCGGCATCGGCACCAGCAGCATCGCGCGCTTCACCCAGCCGGAGAGGCCGAGGACCAGCATCAGCAGCGCCGTGCCGTAGAACGCGCCGACCACCTGCGCGAAGCTGAGATGCGTCAGCGCCTGTCCGACCAGCACGGTGCCGGGAATGGTCCAGAACAGCACCAGCGGCTCGCGATAGCGCCATGACAACAGGATCGTGATCAGCCCGTTGATGAAGAACACGCCGAAGATCCACGACGCGAGCTCGCCTTGCGACAGCCCGCCCTTGGCGCCGACCGACAGGATGATCGCGACGGGCCCGGTGATCGCGAACAGCCAGCCGATGAAGCCATGCGAGGCATGGAGCGGTCCGAAATCACGGGCGATCTGACGGAGGCCTGGCGGCGGCCCTGCGGGCCGTTCGATGGCGCTGAACATGAGGGGCAGGGCTCGATGCGTGTTCTTGTTGTTGTCCTTGGGGTCGTCGGAGATGTTTTGACTGAATGGGGCGAACCGTGCAAGGCGCGGGGAATGGCGATTGCCGGTCAGCCGGGTGGTGTCTCGTTCGGCCGTCCCTCTTTCCACACGTCATTCCGGGGCATTCGCGTTCGCGAAATGGCGAAGCCATTGCGTGAACGCGAATGAGCCCGGAATCCATAACCACAGGCAGTAGTTTGTGACGTGAAAGGAGCCCCGGGCGGATGTTTCGATTCACGGCAGGTGATCGTGGATATGGATTCCGGGCTCGCACTCACGCGACTTCGTCGCTCCGCGCGCCCCGGAATGATGACGGAGTGAAGGCTGCTGCTTCCGATGATGTAGGACGAGAATGCGTAGGGCGGATGAGCGCAGACCTAATCCGCCGGCATCTGCCAAGGAGAATCTCAGTCGGTTCCTCCAGGGATTCTTTGATTTCGGATAAAGATAAATCGCTTGACGACTTCGCCAAATCAGCAGTATGGTGCCGCTCGTTTCGTTGCGTCGGAGGGGACGTATCGCGGTCGTCACGGACGTCGGCAGCGGAATGCGGTGGGTGTGTCGGGTCGCAGCGTGGCTGATGTCGCGCCGACGAACGATCCGGCACGCACGGTCAAGTCGCACGGTCCTGGCACCCCGATGCTGGTGTCACGCTTGTGCCGGCGCTCACGCGCCGCGCAGGCAACGGTGGCCAGAAAGCCCGGCGCACCGGGGAGACTGCGAAGCAGCCGTTAAAGCCATCGCGCAGGGAGGGCCGGGTGTATCAGGCCAGACCTGTGGTACCTGCCGCCTGCATTTTTTTCCGCAGGCGGGCCACGGGCGCGGCCAGCGCCCGGTCTTCCCTGCGCCCTCTTTTGGATGAGGGCGATTGCGAGATCAAAGCTCGGACGCAACATGCGCCGCGAGATCGCGGAGGTGTACCTGCGATGCTGTCGATAGTTGCCGTCATGAAAGATGCCGCAGGCGTCATTGCGAGGAGCGCAGCGACGAAGCAATCCAGAGTCGTGGGCGGGACTCTGGATTGCTTCGCTTCGCTCGCAATGACGGAGTGCAAGCGAACTGATTGCGACAAACTCTGCCGTCATCGCCCGGCTTGACCGGGCGATCCAGTACTCCGAGACGCTTGTGATTGAACCGATGCGCCGCAGCGTACTGGATTCCCCGCTTTCGCAGGGAATGACAATGGGGACCAAAGCGAGGCTTCCGATGCGGGACGATCAGCTTGGTGCAAGAGCCTTCGAGAGTCGCAGCCGCGATGCCTCGGCCAGCCCCTTGCAGCCGGCAATCTCAGTCGAACAGGCTCGACACCGACTCTTCCGCCGCCGTGCGGCCGATGGCTTCCGCGATCAGCGGGGCGATCGGCAGCGCGCGGATGTTCGGCGCATTGCGGACGGCTTCGGTCGGCAGGATGGAGTCGGTGATGACGAGCTCCTTCAGCCGCGACGAACTGATGCGGGTCGCGGCGCCGCCGGAGAGCACGCCGTGGGTGATGTAGGCGTAGACGTCCTTCGCGCCGTATTTCAGCAGCGCATCGGCGGCGTTCACCAGCGTGCCGCCGGAATCGACGATGTCGTCGATCAGGATGCAGGTGTGACCCGAGACGTCGCCGATCACGTTCATGACCTCGGACTCGCCGGGACGCTCACGACGCTTGTCGACGATCGCGAGCGGCGCGTTGATGCGCTTGGCAAGGCCGCGGGCGCGCGCCACGCCGCCGACGTCGGGCGACACCACCATGACGTTGGAGAGGTCGAACCGCTCCTTGATGTCGCGCACCATCAGCGGCGCGGCGAACAGATTGTCGGTCGGGATGTCGAAGAAGCCCTGGATCTGGCCGGCATGCAGGTCGAGCGTCATGACGCGGTCAACGCCGGCATGGGTGATCAGATTGGCGACCAGCTTGGCGGAGATCGGCGTGCGCGAGCCGGACTTGCGATCCTGCCGGGCGTAGCCGAAATACGGAACCACGGCGGTGATGCGGCGCGCGGAGGCTCGGCGCAGCGCATCGGTGATGATCAGCAGTTCCATCAGCAGGTCGTTCGCCGGATAGGACGTCGACTGGATGATGAAGACGTCGGAGCCGCGGACGTTCTCCTGGATCTCGACGAAGATCTCCATGTCGGCGAAGCGCCGGACCACCGCCTTCGTCAGCTGCAGACCGAGCTCGGTCGCGATGGCGGCGGCGAGAGGCGGATTGGAGTTGCCGGCGACGAGTTTGATGGAGCCGTTCTTGGCCGACATCGCGATTTCTCCCCGCGGCTCGCTGGAGACCTTGTTCAGCATATCGGGCTATCCGTGGAACCGGCAGTTTTGCACGGGCGAGGTGATATCAAGGACATAGCGCCGCTGGCAACCCGCCGCGGGTGTTTTCCCGGTCAAAAAACGGCGCAAAATGCGCCGCTTTGCCTAATGGTCGGTGTAGCCGAGGGCGGCGACGCTGGTGCCGTCGGAGGCGGGCGAGGCCGGCTCGACCGCTGCAATCGCAGGACCTCGGGGCGCGGGCGCTGCCGGCGGCGTGGTGGCGGCGGGTGCGCTGCCATTGAGCATGTTGGCGAGGCCGCTGAAGCCGGCCTGCGCGATCTTCCGCAGCACCATGTCATCGACCGCTGCCCACGGATCGCGGCCGCCGCGGCCGATCGGCTCTTCGCCGGAGAGGCGCAGCGCGCGCTGCTGATTGCGATCGTAGACGTCGAACACCCAGGCGATCACGCTCTTGCCGCTCAGGACCTGCGCCGAAAGATAGGTGCGGACACGATAGGCGGACGGCGCCTCGCGCGACACGATGGCCAGGCTGCGCAGCTTGGACTCGCTATCGAGCACGTTCACCATGCGGTCGAAGATCTGCGGTGGCGGGCCGTCGATCTGTTCGAACGCGATCGTCGCGCCATCAGCGGCGGGCGCCATCGCATAGGCATTGGCAGGACCCCCGCTGCCGCTGCTCGCGCAGCCGCCCAGCGTGGCCGCGGACAGGATCAGCACGGCGGCAACGCAGGCGTGCTGCGTCGCGCGGCTGATCAGTCGAAGTGGTGTCGGCGCTCCCGTCATCATCGGGAGCGATATCGTTAAAATCGATTAACGTCTAGGTCGCCGCTGCCACAGAATGGGACAGAACGCACTCAGTTGTAGAGAAAGGGTTAAGCAATCCAGATGCGGCCACAATGGCGCCCAGCTTCAGCCTTCGAGCATGATCGCGTGCACGTGCCGGCCGTAGTCCGGTTCTTTACGGTGCACCGAGCGGCGGTAACTGAAGAAGCGCTCATCGGCATAGGTGTCGACACCGAGATCGTCGATCAGCAGCACGCCGGCCTTTTCCAGTCGCATCCGGATGAAGCCGCCGAGGTCGAACATCGCGTGGCCCGCGCGCTCGGCGGGCAGGAAGAAGCGCGCATGCTCGCCATCGTCATCGACGAAGCGGGTCACGAATTCGAGTCCCACTTCGTAGCTCGGCTGCCGGATCAGCGGACCGATCGCCGCGATGATCTGCCCGCGTTCGGCACCGAGCTGCTCCATCGCCTGCAGCGTGGCTTCGAGCACGCCGGTCAGCGCGCCTTTCCAGCCCGCATGCGCGGCGCCGATGACGCGCCTTTCGGGATCGACGAACAGGATCGGACCGCAGTCGGCTGTCGTGACGCCGATCGCGAGATTCGGTGTGGCGGTCACGAGCGCGTCGGCCTTCGGCCTGACGGCGCCGTCCCACGGCCCGGTGGCGACCACGACATCGGGCGAATGAATCTGGTGCAGGCTGAGGAAGTGGTCGGGCGCGACGCCGAGATGCGCGGCCATGCGGCGGCGGTTTTCCCGGACATCGTCCGGTACGTCATTCGATCCGAGGCCACCATTCAGCCCGGCATAGATGCCGCCGGAGACGCCGCCCTCGCGGGTGAAGAAGGCGTGGCGCAGGCCCGGAATCGCGGACATCACATCCGATGACACCAGCATCACGCGCCTCCCGTCTTGTCGTTGGTGTGTTCGTCGCTGATGCCGGCCAGCACCGGGATCGAGCGGTCGGACACGCCGAGCACCTTGAACAGCGATCCCATGCCGCCGCGGCCGCCGCCGATCAGCCTCTTGAGACCGCTGGCGATATCTTCGGAGACCTCGGGCGACGCCTTCTGCATCAGGGTCAGCGCCCGCGTCTCGATACCGAGCCGCTGCAGGAACTCGCCTTGCGTGATCGGCCCATGCACGCGCGCGCCGACCGCTTCCGCAGTGCGCGACAGCGCGTCGAAATCGACATGCGCGGTGATGTCGGCGAGCCCGGGCGTCTTGAGGGGGTCGGCGAAGCTGTGCCGTGCGATGGCCTGGAACGTATCGCCGACGTCGCTGCGGACGTGGCCGTAGTCGATGATCACGGCAGCGCCCCGCTGCTCGCGGAGGCGGCGCGCGATCGCCATCATCTGGGTATCCGGCCGCCATTCGAAGATCGCGCCGGCCGGCGCGGCGCGCACCAGCGGCGACAGCAGCAGCTCGAAGCCCGGCGTCGGATCGGCGGCGGTGCCGTAGACGAAGTTCTCTTCCTCATCGAGCTCGACCACGCGCTCGTGCCAGCCGGTCTCGCGCCGGACCATCTGGTGCACCGGCAGCACGTCGAAATACTCGTTGGCGAAGATGACGCTCGGGCCGTCCGGCACCTCGTCGAAGCTCTCGTGCCAGTTGACGTTGCGCAGTCCCGTCAAGGTCGCCTTCTGCTTCTCGCGCAGGACGGGATTGATCTCCACCAGATGCACCGAGATGGTCTGGTACAGCGGCGGCAGCACGCGCAACGCCCGCAGCGCGTCCGACATCATGGTGCCGCGACCGGGCCCGAGCTCGATCAACCGAAATTCTTGCGGCGATCCCGCCGCCTTCCAGATCGAGGCCGCCCACAGCCCGAGCAGTTCGCCGAACATCTGGCTGACCTCGGGCGCCGTGGTGAAGTCGCCTTCGCGTCCGAGCGGGTCACGCGAGATGTAGTAGCCGTGCTCCGGATGCATCAGGCACAGCTCCATGTAGCGCCAGACCGGCATCGGACCCGATGCCTTGATCAGCCGCTTGATCTCGGTGTGGAGCGGAGACGTTTCGATCACGGATTGGCCTGCAGCGACGGAGTGGTTTGATGACCGCTGGGCTTGCGCAGCGCCCGCGCAACGAGGATCGCGCCGACGATCAGCATCGGCACCGACAGGATCATGCCCATCGTGAGGTGGCTCCAGAAGAAGCCGAGCTGCTCGTCCGGCTCGCGAAAGAATTCGCTGACGATGCGCGCGACGCCGTAGAGGCCGATGAAACTGCCGAGGATCAGCCCCGGCCGTTTCAGCGCGCCGAAGCGGATCATGATCGCCAGCACAATGAACAGCATGATGCCCTCGAGGCCGGCTTCGTAGAGCTGGCTCGGATGACGCGGCAGATGGGTCGGATCGCGCGGGAAGATCATCGCCCATGGCACGCTGGAATCGGCCGGGCGGCCCCACAATTCGCCATTGATGAAATTGGCGATGCGGCCGAGCAGCAGGCCGATCGGCGCGACCGCGGTGGTGATGTCGCCGAGAGAGAGAATCGGCAGGCCGTTGCGGCGCGCGAACCACATCACCGCGATCACGCAGCCCATGAAGCCGCCATGGAAGGACATGCCGCCGTTCCACAGCTGGAAGATCTCGAGCGGGTGCTTGATGAAATGCGGCAGGTTGTAGAACAGCACATAGCCGGTGCGGCCGCCGAGAATGATGCCGATCGTGACCCACAGGATGAAGTCGTCGAGCTGGATCAGCGACACCGGTGCTGGGCCGCCCCACAGCCGCTCTTTCTTCAGCAGCGACCGTCCGTAGAGCCAGCCGATCACGATGCCGCAGATATAGGCCAGCGCGTACCAGCGGATTGCCAGGGGGCCGATCGCGATCGCCACGGGATCGAACACGGGGAAGTCGATGAGGAGAAGCGTCATTCCGTGACTTTGTTCGAGGACTTTCGTGGACTGGCGTCCCGCTTCAGCACGCACGCGGAGGGAGCAAGCGTCGGTCAGGTGCCGCCCCATCACAGACGGTCCTGGCGCGACATGATCGCGGGCCGCTTATGCCGCAGGGCGTGCCGGCCTCACAAGTACGATGACAAGGAAACCGAGGCATGACAAGACGAGCGCATCTTGAAGCCGGCGGGCCGGATCGCCATTGTGTGATCGCGCGCGTCGCGCCAGCGGAGCTTGAGCATGACCCAGACCAACAACCGGTTTTTCGACGAGATCGGCCGCCTGATGAACGACGCCGCCGGCGCGGCCCAGGGCATGAAGCGCGAGGTCGATGCCGTCATCCGCAACCAGGCGGAAAAGATCCTGAACGACCTGGACCTCGTGAAGCGCGAGGAGTTCGAGGCGGTCAAGGACATGGCCCGGCTCGCCCGCGAGGAGAACGAGGCGCTGAAGGCGCGGATCGCGGCGCTGGAGGCCAAGCTGGGCGGCGCGTCCGGCGGTCAGCCGGGGACCGGCAGCGCCGACGGCTGACGCCGCGGCGGCTGCGCGGGGACGGGACGGGGGACGGAGCCCCCTTCATTTCCTTGTCATTTCCCGGGTTTGCGGCTAGAAGGCCGCCACGTCCGCGGCCCCCGCACCCCTGGAGGCTTGCCGAGAGGGACGTCCAGCAACGGGCCGCATTGCGGCCTTTAACTTTTTAAAACAAGGACTTAACACGATGGCGACCGTCAGAGAACTGAAGGCGACCGCCCGTCCGTCAGTCGGCAAGGGGGCCGCACGGGCAGAGCGTCGCGCCGGGAGAGTGCCCGGAGTGATTTATGGAGACAACCAGCCCCCGCTGCCGATCTCGGTGGAAGACCGCGAGCTGCGCCAGCGCATCCTCGCAGGCCGGTTTCTGACCACGATCTTCGACATCAGCCTCGACGGCAAGAAGCACCGGGTGATCCCGCGCGACTTCCATCTCGATCCGGTCAAGGACTTCCCGATCCACGTCGACTTCATGCGGCTCGGCCAGGGCGCGACCATCCGCGTCAGCGTGCCGCTGCACGTGGTCGGCTCGGAAGGCTCGCCGGGCGTGAAGCGTGGCGGCACGGTCAACATCGTGACCCACACGCTCGAGCTCGAGTGCCTCGCGGAGAACATTCCGCAATTCATCGAGGCCGACGTCAGCGCGCTGGAAATCAACCACTCGCTGCACGTCTCCGACGTCAAGCTGCCGACCGGCGTGAAGACGCTGTCGCGTAGCGAGGACGCGACCCTCGTCACCATCGTGCCGCCGTCGGGCTATGGCGAGGAGCAGAAGGCTGCCGCTGGCGCTGCCGCGGCTCCCGCTGCCGCCGCTCCGGCTGCCGGTGGCAAGGCGCCTGCCGCCGCTGCGAAGGCTCCTGCTGCCGCGGCCAAGGCCCCCGAGAAGAAGAAGTAAGCCGATCCGCTCCGGGGCGCGCGGGCTCAACCCGCGCGCCCCGGAGCGACGGCAGGTCCCGGTGCCGCGCCATGCTGCTGTTCGTCGGTCTCGGCAATCCCGGCGCGAAATATGCGCGCAACCGGCACAATATCGGCTTCATGGCCGTGGACGAGATTTCCCGTCGCCACCGCTTTTCGCCCTGGCGCCGCCGGTTTCAGGGCGAGACCTCGGAAGGCACGCTCGACAGCGAGCGCGTCATCCTGCTGAAGCCGACGACCTATATGAACGAGTCCGGCCGCGCGGTGCAGGAAGCGGCCAGCTTCTTCAAGCTCGGCGTCGGCGATGTCACGGTGTTTCAGGACGAACTCGAGCTTGCCCCGGGCAAGCTGCGCGTGAAGGTCGGCGGCGGCATTGCCGGACATAACGGTTTGCGCTCGATCTCGGCGCACCTCGGCAACGACTACCGCCGCGTCCGGCTCGGCATTGGCCATCCCGGCGTCAAGGAGCTGGTGCATGGCCACGTGCTGTCGGACTTCGCCAAGAGCGAGATGCCCTGGGTCGAGGCGCTGTGCGAGGCAGTGGCCGACAATGCTGAACTGTTGACGGGCAAGCGCGACTCCACCTTCGCCAACAAGGTGCATCTGGCGCTGCAGGCCAAGGGTTTTCTGGACAAGGGCGACGCCGGCGCCGCGTGACGCGCGCGCGGTTGTCGCTGTGAGAGGATGCGAGACGGATCATGGGATTCAAATGCGGGATCGTCGGTCTGCCCAACGTCGGCAAGTCGACGCTGTTCAATGCGCTGACGGAGACGGCGGCGGCGCAAGCGGCGAACTATCCGTTCTGCACGATCGAGCCGAATGTCGGCGAGGTGGCCGTGCCGGATCCGCGGCTTGAGAAGCTCGCCGCGATTGCCAAGTCGGGCCAGATCATTCCGACGCGGTTGACCTTCGTCGACATCGCCGGCCTCGTGCGCGGCGCTTCCAAGGGCGAAGGCCTCGGTAACCAGTTTCTCGCCAACATCCGCGAGGTCGACGCGATCGCGCATGTCGTGCGCTGCTTCGAGGATTCCGACATCACCCATGTCGAGGGCAAGATCGCCCCGCTCGCCGACATCGAGACCATCGAGACCGAGCTGATGCTCGCCGACCTCGACAGCCTCGAGAAGCGCGTCGACAACCTCGCCAAGAAGGCCAAGGGCGGCGACAAGGACGCCAAGGAGCAGCACGATCTCGTGACCCGCGCACTGGTGCTGCTGCGCGACGGCAAGCCGGCGCGGCTGTTGGAGCGCAAGCCGGAGGAGGAGCGCGCCTTCGGCATGCTCGGCCTTTTGAGCTCGAAGCCGGTGCTCTACGTCTGCAACGTCGAGGAAGGCTCGGCCAAGGACGGCAACAGCTTCTCGCAGGCGGTGTTCGCCCGCGCCAAGGAAGAGGGCGCGATCGCCGTCGTGATCTCGGCCAAGATCGAGTCGGAGATCGCGACCCTGTCGCGCGAGGAGCGCGTGGACTTTCTGGAGACGCTCGGGCTCGAAGAGGCCGGTCTCGACCGTCTGATCCGCGCCGGCTACCAGCTGCTCGACCTGATCACCTACTTCACCGTCGGCCCGAAGGAAGCGCGCGCCTGGACCATCCACCGCGGCACCAAGGCGCCGGCGGCGGCCGGAGTGATTCATACCGATTTCGAGAAGGGCTTCATCCGCGCCGAGACGATCGCCTATGCCGACTACGTCGCGCTCGGTGGCGAAGCGGGGGCGCGCGAGGGCGGCAAGCTGCGGCTCGAAGGCAAGGAGTATGTCGTCGCCGACGGCGACGTGATGCACTTCCGCTTCAACAATTAAGGGGGCTTGGGGGCGGCTACATCCGCCCCTGCTCACGGATCGCGCCGAGGTGCTCGTTGATGCGGAAGACGATCAGCACGAACTCGGCGATGATGCGCGAGAACACCATGCCGACGATGATGCCGGCGAGCGAGGACAACAGCATCAGGAAACCGCCGAACGGGCTGATCGCCATCTCGGAGAGGCCCGTGAAGACGCCGCGAATTCCGGAGAGGATGATCAGCACGATCACCAGCCAGTAGAACGTCTTGATGATGGTGGGCGTGATGAAGCGGTCCCACTGGAACAAGTCGCGAAATTCCAACATCCTGATCCCCCAGCACCTTCCGAATCGCAACGCGCGTCTGTCTTTAAGTCCTGCTCGAATCCGGCGCCAGACGACATCAGCGGCGGCCGAACTCAGCCCGGTATCAGGCGCCTTCTGGCGCTCTCTTACGACCGGACCGGGCGTCAGCCATGCGAGCGGCCCGGTTGTGATTGCTGCAAAGTGCGGCCACAATCGGGCTTCTTTCAGCCATTCCCATCCCCATGACCCTCACCTTCGAAGATTTTCCGCAAGGCCATTTCGGCAGCTTCGGCCCGCGACACGTCACGCGTGACGAGATCATCGCGTTCGCCTCCGAGTTCGATCCGCAGCCGATGCATCTCGATGAAGAGGCCGCCAAGCAGTCGATGCTCAACGGCCTTTCCGGCTCGGGATGGCATCTCTGCTCGCTGATGATGCGCATGATGTTCGAGGGCTTCATCGGCCGCACCGCCTCGCTCGGCTCGCCCGGCGTCAACGAGGTCCGGTGGATGTCGCCGCTACGGCCGGACGACGAGTTGATGCTCGATGTCGAGGTCGTGGAAGCGCGGGTGTCGCGCAGCCGTCCGTCGACGGGCATCGTCACCTTCAAATGCAGCGTGCGTAACGAGACCGGTGAGCGGCTCTGCGAGATGGTCTCGCCGATCATCGTCGAGCGCCGAGCGGCCGGCGCGGAGGTGGGCTGATGCGCTTCTTCGAGGATCTTGAAGTCGGCCAGCGTCGCGAACTCGGCTCCTACACGTTCACGGCCGAAGACATCATCCGTTTCGCGCGGCAATTCGATCCGCAGCGCTTCCACCTCGACGAGGAGGAAGGGCGCAACTCGTTGTTCGGCGGGCTGGCGGCGTCGGGATGGCACATCGGCTCGGTCTGCATGAAGCTGATCGTCGCCGACAATCAGCGGCTCGCCGAACTCGCGCGCTCGCGCGGCGAGCCGGTGTCGGTCGGTGGACCGTCGCCCGGATTTCGCGAACTGCGCTGGCTCAAGCCGGTGCTCGCGGGCGATACGATCACCTTCTCCAGCGAGATTGATTCGCTGCGCGCCTCGGCCTCGCGCCCGCAATGGGGCATCCTGCAAGCGCGCAATACCGGCATCAATCAGCGCGGTGAGCTGGTGTTTTCGGTACTCGCATCGGCATTTGTCCCGCGACGGAACAACCGTTGAGGCGAAAAGGTCACGCTCGATAGGATTGTCGGGGCGGAACGAACTTCGCGCTAACGCATTCTGAACCCGGACTCTATAAGACAGCCAATCAGGGATCAGGATGTGGGGGATGAGTATGGCAGATCGCAGCGGTCTGAAACTCCTCGGCTTTATCTTTGCCAGCGTGACGCTCGCGGTGATGCTCGCGACGGGAATGGTCGTGAAGGGCTATGCCGATGGCTCTTACTCGCTGGAGACGTCGGCCTCGATCGAAGAGTGACGTCCTTAAGTAGTTGTTAACTACGACGAAGACGACAACCGTCTTCATGCCGGCGGTCTAGCGGCTCCAGATGAGCACAAGCACCGCCATTGCAATCACCAGCAAACCGACGAACCGAACCATGATGATCCCGATCCGCTGAGGCTGTGGCCGCAGCGGAATGGGATCGGTGTTATCAGGTCGGATCGTTTCCATGAAAATGACAGCCCTGCATCGCCTGGTCCGCCCCGGGGAGGGCAGGGGTTGGTCGCGGGCCGGGCAGGCCACGTTCAAAGAACGGCCGCTCAAAGCTGAAAACCGCCGCGCGATGGCTCGCACGGCGGTTCTCGTTCACATTCAATACGCTGCGCTCAGCTGCTGCGCAGCCCGTCGGCGGCACGCTTCCACTGGGTGACGTTCTCGGCGATCGCCCGGGTCGACTTCATCGCCGCCTGGCTGAGCTGGGCGTAGCTCGCGATCTCGCGCTGGACGCGCTGACCCTCGGCATGCAGCAGCTCGCGCAGGCTCTCGAGCTCCCCGATCAGGTTCTCGATCTCCGACAGCGAGGTGCCCGCGACGCGCTGGATCAGCGAGGTGACGCTGTTCACCGCGGCATCGGCGTCGATCGCGGGCTCGGCAGCCGCTGCGGCGGCATTGGGGCGGCGCAGATAGGCGATATCGTTACGAACGAAATCACGAATGCCGGCTTCGACTTCGGACACCGCCGCCAGATCCGTATCGAGCTCGGTTTCGGTTCCATCGATCTTGTCCGGACGACTGACATTCATCGGCTATTTCCTCAATTCGCGTTCAAGCGAGCGCGGTGTCCCCGCACGACGAAATTCTCAAAGCCTATCAGTGCGGCCAAATTGGGCCACACCGCGGCGAAGCTGCGGCGATCGTTCGATCATTCGTGGCGGGCTGCCGCAATCGTAAACGCTACCAGCTCCGCTTGAAACCCGCCGAAATGCTCTTGCTGGTGCCCCCCTGCGGCGTTTCGCCGATCGCGCCCGAGACAGTCAGGCCATCGGTGAGCTTCTGCTCGGCGCCGACCTTGCGCAGCCATTTGTCGTCATTCGACGACAGGGTCTGACCCGCGGTGACGCTGGTGCCGGTCTCGCCGATCGACAGCTTGGCCGACTGCTCGGTGTCGAAGCTGCGGCTGGTCTTGGTCGCCGCGCCCGGCAGCGCCACCACGCCCTGCTGAGTGACGTTGTAGCCGTTCTGCAAGGTCAGATTATAGTGATCGATCGGCACCGCCTTGGTGATGGTGGTGCCGAGCCGGCCCTGATCCGAGCCGGGATCGACCCGCGCTTCGATCGAGGTCTTGTCCCAGATCGAGCCCGCGCCCGGCGCGGTGACCGCGGCCCAGGCCGAGCCGCCGGATTGCGGCGTGCTGCCGCCGTTCTCGGCCTTCTCCGCCAGCAATTCCGACATCGTGGTCGGCTGCCGCGCGACCGTCATGTCGGCGCCGACGCGCGCGTCCCAGAACGGCGACACCGACTGCTTGACCGAAACACCCGAGGCGAGATTGCCCTTGTTCTGGTTGGACCAGTCGAGCGCCGCGGCCTTCTCGGCCGCCTTGCGCTTCTCGGCAGCGGCGGCTTCCGGGCGGTCGAGGAAAGTTGTCTCGTCGATCGCCAGCTGACTCCAGTCGAGCTTGTCGACGTCGATGTCCTTCATCGGATCGGCTGCCGCGACCTGCTCGTCAGGCTTGTCCTCGTCCTCCGCCGGCGCGATCTGCTGCCAGGGCACGATCTGCATCGGCTGCGGCGCCTGCATGAGCGACTGCGCCTGCGCGGCCGACGCAAGTAGCCCGAAGCCGGCCGTGAAAACCGCCAGCGCGCAACCGTAAGATGTCATGAGAGCAACCCCCGCCGCCCGAACCTGTGTGCCGGAATATGGTGGAATCTTGGCGCAAAATTATGGCTGCG
The DNA here is from genome assembly GCF_051168435.1 of Bradyrhizobium sp. HKCCYLR20261. Classification (NCBI taxonomy): domain Bacteria; kingdom Pseudomonadati; phylum Pseudomonadota; class Alphaproteobacteria; order Hyphomicrobiales; family Nitrobacteraceae; genus Bradyrhizobium; species Bradyrhizobium sp. HKCCYLR20261. The sequence goes on along the minus strand of NZ_JBNPUZ010000012.1, from coordinate 107,770 downwards.
CCAGTCACGATGTGTTGGGTTGTCGGTGAGTGTGACTGCAATCCAACAGCCGTCGCGCGGGGTCAGGCGAAGCTGCCGATCCGCGGCAGATCGATCGGACGACCGAGCGTCTGCTCGACCAGATCGAAGGTGTCGATCAGGATGCGGGCCCGCGACAGCCTGCCCTCGCGGAATTGCAGGAATTGCGCGAGCCGCGCCGTGATCGGCTTGTCGGAATCCTGCGTCGTCATCGCGCAGCGGACCATCGTCGCCGCGCCGCTGTCGTCCAGCATCAGGGTCTCGCGATCGAGCCTTCGAATGCTGACATTGGCGGCGATCTGCCTGACGGCCTCGATCACGGCCTCCTTGCCGCGCCGCGCGCCGAGGAACGGAAACATGTCGATCGGTCCATAGATGGCCCAGTCGATGTCGTCGTCGAGTGCTTCGGCAAAATCGTCGAAACGGCGTTCGTTGATCGCGGCGTGCAAAGCGCGCGACAGACGCCAGAGGCTGTGCTCCGTCATCGGCTTCAGATCCTGAACTGGCTTGCGGGGGCGGCCCCTCTCTCGGCAACGTCACAGCGGACGTCGCGCCGGGGCGCCGAATCTATTCTTGTCTATCTCTTGGACCCTCCACATAAGCCAACCACCTCCGCGAGCAAGGGGCGTTTTTGCATTGCACAAATGCACGCCACTGCCCGATCGCTGGCAGGAAGGTAGCGGTCCGTCAGTACTCGTGCGGCATCCGCTGCCGCGCCACCGCCACTTCCTGATCGCGGAAGGCGGCCATCCCGAACAGCGTGGCGCCGGCGAGGCCACCGACCAGCGCGCCGAGCGGCATGAAGGTGAAGAACACCAGCATGCCCGCATAGCCTTCGAACTCGCTGGTGTTGAACATCTCGATCCAGGCCAGGCCGAGCCCGATTCCGATCGTGGCGCCGCCCACGACGCCCATCACCAGGCCTGCCAAGGCCAAAAATGCGATCTTCATGTCGTCAACGCCCCCGTCTCCGCACCCGCTGATGGGGTGTGGGGCGTGCGCACCAGGTTCAACGCAACGGCGCAGCCGTCGGTGACGTTTCCGTGAACGCCAGAGATTCCGGCTTCAGGGCCGCGAGGCACCTGCGATCACCAGGCGGCTGAGATCGCATTCCAGCACCTGCTGCACCAGATCGTAGGTATCCATGATCTCGCGGATGCGGGTGATGCGGCCGTCGCGCAGCGTGTAGAAGGCGGCGATGTCGTATTGCACGATGCGGTCGTTGTCGCGCTTGCGCAGGAAGATGCGGAGATCGGCGGCGACCTGGTCGCCCTCGCAGATCAGCGTCTTGATCTCGTGCCGGACCTCGGAATAGCGGTTGCGCGCGGCTTCCCACATCTGCCGCACCTCGGCCTTGCCGCGGCGGCCGCCGAGATGCGGAAAGATGTCGATCGGCGCCGAGGCGAAGTGTTCGACGTCGTCGCTGCAATGCGCCAGAACGGCGTCGAAATCGCCGGCCGCGTGAGCCTCGAGCAGCTTGCGGACCCGCTGCTTGTTGATGTGCTCGATCATCCTGTCTCCGTCGACGGGAAGGCGTGCGTCACTGCCGGACGTCTTGCTGATATCGGCCCTTGGCCGTCAACCGTCAGCGTCGCCGGACTAAGGCAGAATACGCGGGCAGGGTGAACGGATGCTTGGCGCCAGCCGATCGACGCGATCGGTTTTCAAGCCGTAGGTCATACGACGCGATCAAAAGGTTCGCGCGAGAGTCCTTGCGGGCTCGCATGGCAGTTGCGCACGGGAACCGCGGCGCCCGCTTCGAAGTTGACGGGCATCATTTCGGGAGCTCGATCATGAAGACCATCCTGGCCAACTCTCTTGCCAAGTCCGTTGCCATGTCCGTCGCGGCGCTTGCGCTGTTCTCCGCCCCGGCCGCCGAGGCCAAGGGCTGCATCAAGGGCGCGATCGTCGGCGGCGTCGCCGGCCATTATGCCGGTCACCACGGCGTGCTCGGCGCAGCCGCCGGCTGTCTCTATGGCCGTCATCGCGCCAAGGAGCAGGAGCGTCAGCAGCAACAGCAGGGCCAGGTCAACGGCCAGGGTCGGACGTAGTTGAGGTCGTTGTGCTAACTTGACGGATCAATCCGTCAAGGCGCGCGGCGCGGCTGCGTGACGAGTCTCACTGTCCGGCCGAGGCGCTCCGGCTACACGGGAGCGGTCTGGTCTTCAGAGGAAGACCGCCGCAACCGGATGATCAAGCCATGCTCGCCGTCTCGTCCCCCAGCTCCGTCTCGCCCAAGGCGTCGTCCCTGAATCTGCTCGAAGGCATGCTGCTGACGGCGCTGTTCCAGGCCATTCCGACCTATGCCGGCGCGGCCCTCATCCTCAAGGTCGCTCACAGCACTGCGCTGCGTCCCGGCATCATCGGCTTCGTTGCCACCGCGACCATCATCCACGTCCTGATGACGTCTGCTTTCGGCCCGCGCTATCCGCGCGTGCTCAAGCAGGCCTATGCGGCCGAGTTCTACGACCCGACGCTCGGCCTCGCCGACAAGGTGCTGCGCTGGCGCACCCAGCCGGAGGGCTCGCTGCAACTGCTGGCCTCGACCGTGATGCTGGCGCTGCTCGCGGTCGCCGCGCTGGCGATGGGGTGAGGCGGCGTCAGTTTCCATACCCTTCAACGTGTCAAACAGCCCGCTCCATCCAACTTGATCGCGAGGCGGAGCGCAGACCTTGCAGCCAACTCCATTGTCATTCCCCGCGAAGGCGGGGAATCCAGTACGCCGCGGCCCATCGATCTATCACAGCCGCCGCGGCATACTGGATCGCCCGGTCAAGCCGGGCGATGACAGCGGCGTGCGTGGCAATCAGGCCGCTCCACACTCCGTCATTGCGAGCGTAGCGAAGCAATCCAGAATCCTTGCGCGGCCCTGGATTGCGTCCGCCTTCGCTCTGCGAGCTACGGCGGACACGTCGCTGCGCTCGCAATGACGCGGGGTGTCTGTCGTTACTACAGACAGCATCTGCAGGTACATCTCCGCGATCTCGCGGCGCGTTGTGCGTCCGAGCTTTGATCTCATCTCCACCCTTCACGTGAAGGGCGCAGGGAAGGCCGGGCGCTGGCCGCGCCCGTGGCCCGCCTGCAGAAAAGAAAGCAGGCGGCAGTCACCACAGGTCTGGCCGAACACACCCGGCCCTCCCTGCGCGATGGCTTTACGACTTATACGTGGTCTCCCTGGTGCGCCGGGCTTGTTGGCCACCATGGCGACAATGCGCTCGCGCGCCTTGCGCTGGACACCAGCATCGGGGTGTCAGGACCGCACGATTTCGCCGTGCGCAACGAACCGTTCGTCGGCGCGGCCGAAGCCACGCTGCGATCCGCTACGCCCATCGCATTCCGCTGCCGACGTCCATGACGACCGCGATACGTCCCCTCCGACGCAACGGAACGGGCGGAGAGTAATGCTGATTTGGCGAAGTCGCCAAGCGGTTTATTTTCGTTGGAGGGGACTGGACAGGTTTTCGGGAGCGCGGACTGATTTGCCCGACGAGCGGGCGACCGTGACTCGGCCGCTTCTCTATCGTGCCCGCTTGATCTAGGATCAAACGTGCTGATCGATCGATGCTCCTCGTTCAGGACGCTGCATGCGTTGTTGGCGTCATGACCCGCTCTACGATTATTGGAAGTACGGCTGGGGTCTCGTCTTTGCACTGATCTATCTGATCGGCGTCGTTGCCTTCCTCCGTCACGCATGGCGGTCGCGATCGGCGGACGTCACCTACAACTGGCGTCGTGTTGTCGTGTTATTCCTGACGATTGGCCTGATGATCTACCTGGTTTTCATCGTCCAGATCTGAGCGCTTCGGTCTCGTCCCTCGTGATGAACGCACCCGCGGGCACGTTCTCGCAATTGCCCGCCATACTGACGGTGCGCTCCCTCTCCCCGTTCTTCACGGGGAGAGGGTTGGGGTGAGGGGCAGCCACAGCGGCAGTATGAGTCGTGAGTTCGTCGCCACTAGCTTGCCGGCGGCGCAATGGGCGCACTCCTACCGCTTCTTCCAGCCACCCCGCTTCCCTGGCGCACCACCCGTCGACCGCGGCGCTGGGCCGAACTCCGGGCCGGACTCGCGAGAGTTGGTCGGCTGGATGATCTTGCTGGTGCTGCCGAAGGGTTTGGGCGGCAGCTTGGCGTTTGGGCGGTAGGGGAGGGATTCCGGGCCGTGCATCTCGTCGAGATGGGGTTTGTGGACCTTCGAGCCGGACGGAGTCGCCGCGGGGCGGCCCTCACCCCGACCCTCCAAGGGTGAGCTTCGCTCGTCCCGACCCCGTGAAGGACGGGGAGAGGGAGCCGAGGCACCGCCGTCGCGGTCGGAAGAGCCAACGAGATCACCGATCGAGGGCGCCAGCGGGTCGCGCTCGCGCGACTTGGTGCCGCCGCGCGCGGACGCGCCGCGGCCCTTCATCGCCGCGGTGGGCAGGTTGGCGGCGTCGCCGTATTTCTTCGCGCCCGCGTAAGCCCCCGCCTTGTCCTGAACCGTGCGCTGCTTGGCGGTGGGGTCGTCGACCACCGCGAGCTCGGTGGCGCGGAGGCGCTTGACCTCGTCGCGGAGGCGGGCGGCTTCCTCGAAGTTGAGGTCGGCGGCGGCCTCGCGCATGCGGGTTTCGAGGTCGGCCAGCACGGCCTCGAAATTGTGGCCGATCGAGATGACGTCGTCGGTGGTGGTGCCGCCGCCGGTTTCGATCAGCACGTGGTCGCGCTCGTAGACGGAGTTCAGAATGTCGCCGATCGACTTCTTCACGCTCTCCGGCGTGATGCCGTTGAGCGTGTTGTACTCCATCTGCTTCTCGCGGCGGCGCGTGGTCTCGGCCATCGCGCGCTCCATCGAGCCGGTCACCTGGTCGGCATAGAGGATCACCTTGCCGTCGACGTTGCGCGCGGCGCGGCCGATGGTCTGGATCAGCGAGGTCTCGCTGCGCAGGAAACCTTCCTTGTCGGCGTCGAGGATCGCGACCAAGGCGCATTCGGGAATGTCGAGGCCTTCGCGCAGCAGGTTGATGCCGACCAGCGCGTCGAACGCGCCCAAGCGAAGATCGCGGATGATCTCGATGCGTTCGATGGTGTCGATGTCCGAGTGCATGTAGCGGACGCGGATGCCCTGCTCGTGCAGATATTCCGTAAGATCCTCGGCCATGCGCTTGGTCAGTACCGTGATCAGCGAGCGATAGCCCTTCTGTGCTGTCGCGCGGACCTCGCCGAGGAGGTCGTCGACCTGGGTGCGGGCGGGGCGAATATCGACCGGTGGATCAATCAATCCGGTCGGGCGGATGACCTGTTCGACGAACACGCCGCCGGCCTCGTTGATCTCCCACGCCGCCGGCGTGGCCGACACCGCGACCGTCTGCGGCCGCATCATGTCCCACTCCTCGAAGCGCAGCGGACGGTTGTCCATGCAGGAGGGCAGGCGGAAGCCGTATTCGGCCAGCGTCGCCTTACGCCGGAAGTCGCCGCGGAACATGCCGCCGATCTGCGGCACCGTGACGTGGCTCTCGTCGGCGAACACCAGCGCATTGTCCGGCACGTATTCGAACAGGGTCGGCGGCGGCTCGCCGGGCAGGCGTCCGGTGAGGTAGCGCGAGTAGTTCTCGATGCCGGCGCAGCTGCCGGTCGCCTCCATCATCTCGATGTCGAACGTGGTGCGCTGCTCCAGCCGCTGCGCCTCGAGCAGGCGGCCCTGCGCGTGCAGCTGGTCGAGCCGGATCTTCAGCTCATGTTTGATCGACTTGATCGCCTGCACCAGGGTCGGGCGCGGGGTGACGTAGTGCGAGTTGGCGTAGACCTTGATGAACTCCAACTCGTCCTGCTTGTGTCCGGTGAGCGGATCGAACTCCTCGATATTCTCGACGGTGTCGCCGAACAGGTTCACGCGCCAGGCGCGATCCTCATAGTGCGCCGGAAAGATGTCGATGACGTCGCCGCGGACGCGGAAGGTGCCGCGGGTGAAATCGTGCTGGGTGCGCTTGTATTGCAGGGCGACGAGGTCGGCGATCAGCTGGCGCTGGTCGATGCGCTCGCCCTTCTTCAGCGCGAAGGTCATCGCGGTGTAGGTCTCGACCGAGCCGATACCGTAGATGCACGACACCGAGGCGACGATGATGACGTCGTCGCGCTCCAGCAGCGCGCGCGTCGCGGCGTGGCGCATGCGGTCGATCTGCTCGTTGATCGAGGAATCCTTCTCGATATAGGTGTCGGTGCGCGGGACGTAGGCCTCGGGCTGGTAGTAGTCGTAATAGGAGACGAAGTACTCGACGGCGTTGTCCGGGAAGAAGCTCTTGAACTCGCCATAGAGCTGGGCGGCGAGCGTCTTGTTCGGTGCCAGGATGATCGCCGGGCGCTGCGTCGCCTCGATCACCTTGGCCATGGTGTAGGTTTTGCCGGAGCCGGTGACGCCAAGCAGCACCTGGGTGCGGTCGTTGCGCGCGATGCCCTCGACCAGCTCCTTGATCGCCTGCGGCTGGTCGCCCTTCGGCTCATAGGCCGACTTGATCTCGAAGCGGACGCCGCCTTCGGACTTCTCCGGGCGCGGCGGGCGGTGCGGGGTCCAGACCTTCAGCGAGCCGTCGTTCTTGCGGAACTCGGGGCGCCCTTCGCGGATCAGGGATTCCAGCGCTTCCGCGGTGGCCTTGACGCCGAGCGCCTCCATCTTGTTGCGCGGGGGACGGGCGAGGGCTTCCTCGTCGTCCTCGGCCGTCGGCAGGCCGAGCTGCCGCGCGAGCTCGGGATCGAGGGTGGGGATGGTGGCCGAGGTGCCGAAATTGGCCTGGGGGGCTTCGGCGAATCCGCCTGCGTTGCCCTCCATCAGCAGGTCGTCGTGTGGCAGGCCCCCACCCTGACCCTCCCCCGCAAGCGGGGGAGGGGACGCTGGGGGCGCGGTCCCGATGTCTTCGCTGGCTCCGGCGAGCGGCGCGTGGCCAGCTCCGGCGTTAGGCGCCAGCCGCCTGGAGCCCTCCCCCGCTTGCGGGGGAGGGTTGGGTGGGGGAACGCTAGGACCTCCGCTCTCCGATGTCTTGCGCGAACCGACCGGCTGCGGATTCGGCCGCAGCGGCATGCCCCGCGCGGCATCGCCCGTCGCCACATCCGCGCTCTTGCCCTTGGTCGACGCCCGCGCGCGGTGCGCGGCGGCTTCGCCGCCGCTGCGGCGGTCCCAGGAATTGTCCGGCGGCGGCTTCAATCCGGTGGAGGAACCGATGCCGCTCTCGCCGCGATTGATCGCGGGGTTCAGCAGTTCCGCGAGCGCGGGCGCGATCGGCTGCACATCGGGACGATGCGCTTTGGATTTCGGGGTACGGCCGGGCTTTTTGGGGGTGTCGGGGGTCTTCGCCATGGCCCGAATATGGGACCGAAGGGGGCGACATGAAAGAGCGATCGGGCCTTGTCACCAGCCCTGCTGACAGCATGGTGGCAGCAGGCGGAACGATCCTGGCATGATGGGATGGCATCACGCTTTCATCGCCGCCCATCGCCCGGATCATCACGACGGCAGGCGCTGCGATCTCGGTCTCACCCTCCCCTGGAGGGCAGGGCAATCGCATCTGGAAAATTCCAGGCCGTCGCGACGAACGATCCTGCAAGTTAGTTACTCCGTCATGCCCGGGCTTGTCCCGGGCATCCACGTCGTTCTCAGCATGCCGGCCGACGTGGATGGCCGGGACAAGCCCGGCCATGACGACGTGGAAAAAGATGAGCACAAAGCTGCGACCGTCACATGCGATTGCCCTGCCCTGGAGGGGGAGGGTCGCTCGCCCGCGAAGCGGGCGAGCGGGGTGGGGTGGGGTGAAGCCGCAGACACCGGAGCAAGTGGAGAGATCACCCCACCCCGGCTCACGCGCGCCTCGCGCCCATGAGCCGACCTCCCCTTGAGGGGAGGGTGAAAGCGGGGCTGACGGTGAAGCTGCGCGCGCTATGGAATCGAAAACGTACGTAAGGCGACCGCGCCGCGATGACGCAAAAGCAAATCACGCTGTCGATCGCGTCGGCACAGCAACCATTCGATGAAGCGCCGAGCGGATCAGCCAGCGTGACGTGTGTCGGTGGTCGCTGGGGGCGTGATCACTGTGTCGGTGATCAATGCTTGGTCGGCTGCTCGACGATATCGAGATGCACGCCGTGGCAGGCGACACATTGCAGCGCCCAATATTCGGAACCGCCCCGGCCATTGATGACGCTCAGGATGCTCAGCTCCGCATCGCAATCCGGGCATCGCGTACGCACGGAATAAGTGAGGTGTTTGACGGCAGGCTCAGCCATGAATTGCAGTCCGCATTACGAATATACTCGGCATTTGAATTGGCGTTTCAATGTCGCCTTTGAGCCAACTGGCAGCGGAGGTGGACTCATTGAGACTTCACTCTCTGAGATTGTTTCACGCCGCGCTATCCGTCTTTTCCCGGGGGTGGGTCGATATCCTCCGTCGTGTGCCTCGAATGCCGACGCATGCGCTTGCGGAGCTCAGCCCCAACGCTTGCGGAAACGGTCGATGTGGCTCTTGGCATCGGCAACGGCCATGTCCGCATCCGACCATGCGAAGCCGACCTCGAGCGATGGGAACGACACGCCATTGATCACCACCGGAGTCATGTCTGCGCGGCGAATCCGCGCGTGCCACAAGCCGCGTCCCGCCTCGAACGGCTCGATGGCGAAATCCTCATACAAGTACGTCATTGCGCAGTCCTGGATGTCCCGAACGGCAACGACAGCATGAATTGGTCCAGCCATATGTGAACAGGTTCACACACTGGCGTCTTTTTTCATCGCCTCCTTTCGTTGCGAATTCCGCGAGGCGGGCTGTCCGGCCGCGCGCATGATCCAGCGCCGGAACGCCGCGAAATCGCGTTGTCCGGCCTGGAAATGCCGGTACACGAGATACCAGCGCTCGCCTTTCGGGACGGTCAGCGCGAACGGTGCAACCAGACGTCCTGCGGCAAGGTCGTCGTCGATATAGGGACGGATGCCCATGGCGACGCCGAGGCCGTCGATCGCGGCCTGCAATGCGTGGCCGTAATATTGAAATTCGGTGCCGCGTGCGCTGACGCGCGAGACACAAGCGGCCTTCAACCATAGCGGCCAGTCCTCCGCCGCATGCGACACCCGCAGCAGGCTCGGGCCCTTGAGATCGCTCGGCCGTTTCAACGTCGCGGCGAGCCGCGGCGTGCACACCGGCACCAAATCGGCGGCGAACAATGGCTCGGCGACCAGGCCCGGCCAGGCGCCGTCGCCGAGCTTGATGCCACAGCTCCAATCGTCGCCGAACGGCACCGCCGCGCCGCCGGTGGTGATGCGCACCTCGATGTCGGGTTCCTCGGTGCTGAAATCGGCCAGCCGCGGGATCAGCCATTTCATCGCGAAGGTCGGGCCGACGCCGAGCGTCAGCACCCGCATCGACGACGGCGCCATGATCTGCGCGGTGAGACTCGACAGCGCATCGAAGATCGGCGTCAGGCCGCTCTGATAGGCACGCCCCGGCGCGGTGAGCGCGAGACGGTTGGCCTTGCGCTCGAACAGCACCACGCCGAGCCGCTGCTCCAGCAGGTTGACCATGCGGCTGATCGCTGCCGCCGAGACGTTGAGCTCGCTGCCGGCCGCGGCGAAGCTGCCGGTCCGCGCCGCCGCCTCGAATGCCTTGATGCCGTTGAGAAACAGGAGCCGCCGCATGTTGCCCTCAGGAAAACTGATGGAGGGCAAGATAACCCCGTTTGTGCTCGCCTCGCCAGTAGGCGATCATTGCTGACGAAGGAGACCAGCCATGACGCCCGTCCTGATCGCAGCGCTCGGATTGCTGATGGTGGCGACCGCATTCCTGTCGGGCCTGTTCGGCATGGCCGGCGGACTGATCCTGATCGGCGTGCTCTTGGCGATCATGCCGCTGCCGGCGGCGATGGTGCTGCACGCGGTGACGCAGATGGCCTCCAACGGCTGGCGCGCGGTGCTGTGGCGGCGGCACATCCGCTGGCGGCCGGTCGCGGTCTATCTCATCGGCTGCGCGCTGGCGCTCGGGCTGTGGGCGCTGGTGCGCTACGTGCCGGACAAGCCGGTCGCGCTGCTGCTGCTCGGCGTCACGCCGTTCCTGGCGCGGCTGATGCCGGCCTCGCTCAAGCCCGATCCGGAGAGCGTCTGGCAGGGCGCGGTCTACGGCATGATCTGCATGGGGCTGATGCTGATGACCGGCGTCTCCGGGCCGCTGCTCGACACCTTCTTCCTCGGCGCGCGCTTCGATCGCAAATCGATCGTCGCCACCAAGGCGACCTGCCAGGTCGCGAGCCACCTCACCAAGTTGATCTATTTCGGCGGGATCATCGACCAGGCGGCGCAGCTCGATCCGGTGCTCGCGGTCGTGGCGATCGCGGCGTCGATGCTCGGCACGACCTTGGCGCGGCGCATCCTGGAGGCGATGAGCGAGCAGCAGTTCCGGGTCTGGGCCAACCGCATCATCACGGCGGTGGCGAGCTACTACATCCTCTATGGCGGCTGGCTGCTGCTGGTCGCGCAAAGCTCCGTTGCAGCCGAATGAGGTGCGCGATGACCGGATCAGCCGATGCCCTGGTGCTGGATTTCGTCGAGTGGATCGCGCTGAAGCCGCGCAGCCATGCGGACGTGGTCGAGACGTGGCGGACGAGCTGTCCGCGGCTGACGATCTGGGAGGATGCCGCTGACGCCGGCTATGTCGCGCGCAGGCCGGCCGCGGGCGGCGGCGTCATTGGCGTCACCGAGGCCGGCGCGCAGCTGCTGCGCGACAATGGCCGAGTCGTGAGCTAGAACGATCTCCTCGCAGGAAGAGGGGATCGAAGCATGTCACTGAAGCTGTTCGAACTCGTGGGCACCGATGCCGGCCGCCCGTTCAGCCCGTTCTGCTGGCGGACCCGCATGGCGCTGGCGCACAAGGGGCTGAGCGCTGAGACGATCCCCTGGCGCTTCACCGAGAAGAGCGCGCTCGTGCCGCATGGCTCGGAGAAGGTGCCGGTGCTGCTCGACGGCGACCGCACGATCGTCGATTCCTGGGTGATCGCCGGCTATCTCGAAGACACTTATCCGGATCGTCCCTCGCTGTTCGGCGGCGCCGGCGGCCACGCGATGGCGCGCTTCATGAATGCGTGGGGCGACATCGCCATCGTCGGCGGCATCTTCCCGCTGATCATCGCCGACATCCCGAAGAACCTGGCGCCCGAGGACGCCGCCTATTTCCGCACCTCGCGCGAGGCGCGGTTCGGCAAACGGCTGGAAGAGGTCATGGCGCCGCGCGACCAGGCGGTGATCGGCTTCCGCAAATCGCTGGAGCCGCTGCGCCAGACATTGAAGGCGCAGCCCTTCATCGGCGGCCATGCACCTGATTATGCCGACTACATCGTGTTCGGCGGCTTCCAATGGGCGCGCGTGGTCAGCCCGTTCAAGCTGCTGGAGGAGACCGACAGCGTCTATGCCTGGCGCGAGCGGCTGCTCGATGCCTTCGACGGACTGGCGCGGAAGTCGCCGGGATTTGCCGTCTAGCCGGAGACGCGTGGCGGCCGGCGTTCGCGCCAGGCCGCCAGGCCTGCGTCGAGGTCGCGGCTGCCGACCAGCGCCGCGAACTGCTCGGCTTCGACCTGCAGGCCTTCGCCGATCGCCATGTTGAGGCCGCGCGTCGCCGCTGTGATCACGGCCGCGACGGCGTCCGGGCCGTGGCGGATGATGCGTTGGGCGAGCGCGCGAGCCGCCGGCAGCAGCTCAGCATGCGGCACGACCGCGTTGACCAGGCCGATCTGGAGCGCGCGCTGTGCCGGGAACGGATCGCCGGTGAGCAGCAGTTCGAGGCCGCGCTTGCGCCCGACCAGCCGCGGCAGCCGCTGCGAGCCGCCGAAGGTCGGCGGCATGCCCAGCCGGATCTCCGGCTTGGCGAAGCTCGCGCGGTCGCTGGCGACCGCCAGATGCACGGCTTCCGTGATCTCGCAGCCGCCGCCGAAGGCGAGCCCGTTGACGGCGGCGATGACCGGCTTTTGAAAGGCCTCCAGCCGCGCCGTCATCGCCTGGCCGCGGCGCACGAAGTCGCGCAGCGCGGCGGCGCGCCCGTCGGCGACGCTTTTGCTGAACTCGTCGATATCGGCGCCGGCCGAGAAGGCGCGGTCGCCCGCGCCGGTGAGGATCACGGCTCGGACGGCGGGATCGGTCTCGATGCGATCGAGCGCGGCCATCAGCGCGTCGATCAGGGCGTAGTCGAGCGCATTCAGCCTGTCAGGCCGGTTGAGCGTGAGCAGGGCGATGCGGTCGGAGAGGTGAAACAGGACAGGCTCGGTCATGACGGCGCCTCGCGGGTGGGCAGGGATGCCGCAGAGACTAGGCGTGGCGCCGCGCAAGGTATATTCACTGGTTAGTATATATTGCCGGAGCGCTGCATGGCCCGTTCCTCCGATCCGACCCAGGCGCGCATTGTCGCCGCGGCGAGCAAGCTGTTCTACGCCGAGGGCATTCGCGCCGTCAGCGTCGATGCCGTGGCCGAGACGGCCGGGATCACCAAGAAGACGCTGTACTATCACTTCCGCAGCAAGGACGACCTCGTCGCCGCCTATCTCGCCGCGCGCGACCAGCCGAACCTCGCGCTGTTCAAACGCTGGTTCGACGAGGCAGGTGGGGCGTTGCCGGACAAGGTTGCCGCGATCTTCCGCCGTCTTGCGGAGTCCGCACGGCATCCGAAATGGCGCGGCTGCGGCTTCCTGCGCACCACCGCCGAGCTCGCCAATCTGCCCGGCCATCCCGCGATCAGGATCGGCGCCGCGCACAAGAAGAAGTTCGAAGCCTGGCTGCAGGCCACGTTTGCCGAGGCGGGCATTGCCGGCGCGAGCGAATTGGCGCGGCAGATGCTGCTGCTGCTCGACGGGGCCTTCGCCGTCGTGCTGCTGCACCGCGACGCCAGCTACATGGAAACCGCGGGCGAAGCGGCGCGGGCGCTGGTGGCGGCGGCGCTGCCGCGCAGGACGCTCAGCCGCCGCAGCCGCGGCCCCTGACCTGCTCGCCGCGCACGACCGTCGCCACCACCTGGCTGGCCATGGAGTCGAAATCGGACGGCTTGATGTAGCCGGCGGCGTAGGCTTCCTGGGTCAGGCGCTCGATGCGGCGATCCTCGGCCGTGGTCCAGACGCCGGCGATGTAGGTCGCGCCGGCCGGGCCATAGATCTCGGGATAGCGCTCGTTCTGGTTCTGGCGGTGATAGTAGTAGTGGCCGAGGCCGCTGATGAAGTCCTTGCGCTTGTCGCCGCAGCGATCGCTCCAGGCGCGGTCGAGCGCCTTCAGCGCATCCTGCCGCTGCGACTGACGCGCATCCCGGGTGTACTTCTCGTGGTCCTCGAACTCCGCGCCGCTCACCGGCGGAAACACCCTCGCTTGCGGCGGCGCCGGCTTCAGGAAGATGTGTCCGGCGACCTGCCAGACGACGATGGCGGCGATGATGAAGATGAGCCGTTGCATGGCAGCGCCCGCTTGCTAGCGCCGGTCGCGCTGCGCCTGCCGGATGCGGCAGACCGATGATTCGTCCGACCACAGACCGGGGCCGGCGAACATCGGGACGTCTTCGCGGATGTCGGCCGGGAAGTCCGCCTTGGTGACACCCTTCTCGTCGAAGGCCGCGAACAGTGCTTCCTTCACACGCTCGTCCAGCGGCGTGCTGACGCTGGCTGCGGCTTCCTCCATGGATTTTTCGGAGCAGACCTTCATGCCGAGGAAATTGCGCTTGCAATCCAGCTTGGCCACGTAGGCGCGCGTATAGGCCGAGACCGCGTCGACGAGATTCTGCTTCTGGGTCTTGTCGCAGGGCGACAGCTTGTAGGCGGTCGCGGCCTGCAGCGCGTCCATCCGCAACGCATCGAGCTTGGGATTCTTGTCGCTCTGCGACGTGTGCTCGGCGAGCCATGCCTTGCGTTCGAACTTTTCCTTGGACCTGGCATCGCCGAACTGCATGTCCACCGTCGCGGACAGCGGTGCCACCACGGCCACTGTCTGGGAGCCACCAGCAAGGTTCGACACGGTTTCGATCGGGGCCGACCAGGTCGAGGCGCCCGGCAAAGGAAAGCCCCTGACGGCCCAGCTCACACCACCGAATGCCAACACGAATGCTGCGCCCACGGCGCCAATAAATCGCAACATGAAACGACCCATCCACGAACGCCGCTAAGGTAGTCCATGCGGGTTAATGCATCCACCAGCGCCGCGCGATGCGTGCATCGACGTGAAGAGAAGGTGACCGTCTTCGGCGGCTTTTGAAGACAATGGCTGATGAACGCCGTCGCTTCAGGTCCTGACGGACAGCACCGCACGTTCGGCGAGCAGTGCGATGGTCGCGTCGAGGTCCGGCAGCACGGCGGCGCATTTCGCGCGCGACTGCTCGGTCGGTGGCACGATGTCGGGCACCATCAGCGTGATCGCGCCGGCGGCGTGCGCCGCGGCCACGCCGGGATTGGAATCCTCGATCGCGATGCAGGCGTGCGCACGCGTGCCCAACCGTTCGGCGGCCAACAGATAGAGATCGGGATGCGGCTTGGCGCGGGTGACATCGTCGCGCGTCAGGATCGCGTCGAAGCGATGATGGATGCCGGCGAGCCGAAGATGATCCGCCGCCGTGTTGCGCGAGGACGAGGTGACGATGGCCTTCGGCAGACCGGCGGCCTCGATCGCGGCGAGCAGGTCGATCACGCCGGGCTTCAGCGGCATCCCCGCCTGCAGGATCTCGGCGGTCTTGGCGGCGAACAGCCGGTTGACCTCATCGAGGGGGAAATCGTCGCCGAAATGGTTGCGCAATGTGCGCTCATTGTCGGGCCCGGGAATGCCGATCATGGCATGACAGAGCTCGGTCACACCCTCGACATGGCCGAGCGAATTGAAGGCCGCGATCGAGGCTTCCAGATACACCTTCTCGGTGTCGAGCAGGGTGCCGTCCATGTCGAGCAGGACGGCATCGACGTTCCAGCGCGTCATGAGCCCAGGTCCGCCTTGGCCAGCCGCTTCAGGCAATCGGCGCACAGGCAGTCCTTGAAGGCGCTCTGCCCATCCTTCGGCAGCGGCAGGCGGACGCTCTCGTCGAAACACCAGCAGGCACCGTGGGGATCGCAGGTGAATGTCGTGCCGCAGGACTCGCACACGAGCTTCCGCGCGGTAACGTTTGCTAAACGATTTGTCACGTTCGGAACCACGCGCGGCGCGTCCTTTTCATGTCCGGTTCATCTGTCGCGGCAAGTATAGTCCGTGACAATCGGCCGCGCCATCGCCCTCGACGGTCGCGGCAACAAAGCTGTGCGGGCTCCTGCGCTCGCGCGACCTGCTGATGAAGCGGTCTGCTGATGAGGATGAGACATGGCGCGTGATGCGAAGGCCGCCCTGGTCGCGTTGAACCGTTTCGGTTTCGGCGCCCGCGGCGGCGCCTCGGGCGATCTCGTCAGTGCCGCCTCGGATCCGCGCGGCTATGTCAAGGCCGAGCTCAGCCGTCCCACCGGCGCGTTGCTCGAAGTGCCCGGCCTGCAGCCGACGCCGGCGCTCGCCGACACGGTCTTCGCCTATCAGGAGGAGGTCAAGCGGGCGCGCGAGGCAGCCGCGAAATCGGCCGCCGAAACGCCGTCGATGGATCAGCCCGGCCAGACGCGGGGCCTGTCCATGAACCGCGCCGACGCGCCGATGGCCGCCCCAGCCTCCGCTGCACCGGCCACAGGCGCCAGCATGGCGCCCGCTGCGGCAGATCCGGCCCAGGCGAAGCCGGCGCAACCGCAGCAACCGCCCAACGTCGTTCAGAAGACCTTCCGCGCCGAGGCGCTGGCGCGGCTGCAGCGCGCGATCCTCGCGGATTGCGGCATCACCGAGCGCCTGGTGGCGTTCTGGTCGAACCATTTCTGCATCTCGGCCGCGAAGGGCGAACTGGCGCGCATGTGGGCCGGCGCGTTCGAGCGCGAGGCGATCCGGCCGCATGTGCTCGGGCGCTTCGCCGACATGCTCAAGGCGGTCGAGCAGCACCCGGCGATGCTGTTCTTCCTCGACAATCAGGAATCGCTCGGCCCGGACTCGCGCGCCGGCCAGAACCGCAAGCGCGGCCTCAACGAGAATCTCGCGCGCGAGATCATGGAGCTGCATACGCTCGGCGTCGGCGGCGGCTACACGCAGGACGACGTGACCTCGCTGGCTCGCATCATCACCGGCTGGAGCTTCGCCGGCCGCAATGCCCGCAACGGCCCGCCCGGCAGCTTTTTGTTCAATGCGAACGCGCATCAGCCGGGCCCGCAGACTCTGCTCGGCAAGGTCTATCAGGACAACGGTCTCGCGCAGGGCGAGGCGGCGCTCGCCGATATCGCGCGCCATCCGTCGACGGCGAAGTTCATCGCCACCAAGCTGGCCCGCCATTTCGTCGCCGACGATCCGCCGCCCGCGCTCGTCGCCAAGCTCGAAACAACGTTCAAGACCAGCGACGGCGACCTCAGGGCGGTGACGCTGGCGCTGCTGGACTCCGATGAGGCCTGGTCGGCGCCGCTGACCAAGATCCGCTCGCCGTATGAGTTCCTGGTCGCCGGCGGCCGTCTGCTGGCGCGCGTCCCGGAGGACCCCGGCTTCTATCTCAATGCGCTGAACACGCTGGGCCAGCCGCTCTGGGCGCCGGCCGGTCCGAATGGATTTGCCGACACCAATGCGATGTGGGCGGCGCCGGAGGGCATGAAGCTGCGGCTCGACATTTCTGCGCAACTCAGCGCGCGCCTCGGCAACAATCTCGATCCGCGCGATCTGCTCGACCTCGTGGCGGCCGGCGCCGCGTCATCAGAGACGCGGCAGACCATCGAGCGCGCCGAGACCCGCCAGCAGGCGCTGGCGCTGCTGCTGATGTCGCCGGAATTCCAGAGGAGATGACGATGGATCAGGCCACGATCTCGCTGCTGCCGTCGCGCCGCCATCTGCTGCTGGCGGGCGCATCCTTTGCCGCCTGGGGCTACCTGCCGAAATTTGCCCGGGCCGCCGACCAGCGCGATCCGCGCCTGATCGTCGTCATCCTGCGCGGCGCGCTCGATGGGCTCGCCACCGTCGCGCCGATCGGTGATCCCGACTACACCGGCCTGCATGGTGCGATTGCGCTCGCGACGGACGGCGCGCATCCGGCATTGCCGCTGGATTCGTTCTTCGCGCTGCATCCGTCGATGCCGGAATTCGCGCGCATGTATCGCGCCAGGCAGGCCGCGGTGATCCATGCGGTCGCCACGCCATATCGCGAGCGCTCGCATTTCGACGGCCAGGACGTGCTTGAAAGCGGCTTTGCGGGGCCGGGCCGCGTGCAATCCGGCTGGCTCAATCGCGCCCTCGAAATCCTGCCGCGTGGGTCCCGTGTTGCCGGTGCGCTCGCTGTCGGACCGACCGCGCCGCTGGTGCTGCGCGGCGGCGCGCCGATCGTCGGCTGGGCGCCGGTGACGTTGCCGCAGGCGGATGACGACACGGCGATGCGGCTCGTCGATCTCTACAGCCAACGCGATCCCGCCTTGGCCGCGGCGCTTTCGCAAGGACTGAAGCTGGAGAAGGTCGCGTTCGGCGACGACATGAAGCCGAAAGCCGGCGGCAACCAGATTGCAGCCATGCGCCAGGTCGCGCGCGGCGCAGCCAAGCTGATGGCCGCCGACGAGGGCCCGCGTGTCGCGGCGCTGGCGTTCGATGGCTGGGATACGCATGCCAATGAGGGCGGCGCGGTCGGGCGGCTCGCGCAATTGCTGTCGGGGCTCGACGGCGCGCTCGCGGAATTCGAGAACGGATTCGGCCCGCGCTGGCGCGACACGGTGGTCGTGGTGGCGACCGAGTTCGGTCGCACGGCCAGGATCAACGGCACGCAAGGCACCGATCACGGCACCGGCACGATCGCCCTGCTTGCGGGCGGCGCGGTGAAGGGCGGACGCGTCATCGCCGATTGGCCGACGTTGAAGATGGCGAGCCTCTATCAGGGGCGTGACCTCGCGCCGACCACGGATCTGCGCGGCGTGTTCAAGGGCGTGCTGGCCGATCACCTCGGATTGAGCGAGCGCGCGCTCGGCGAGACCGTGTTTCCGGAGAGCGCGGCCGTGAGGCCGCTCAAGGGTCTCCTGGCCTGAGGATCGCGCGGCGTTTCGTTCGATTGCTCAAAACATCGCCGCAGCGGCGGCGACGACCGCAGGCGCATGGCGGCGTGAAGTCTGCTATGCCTGGATGCAGCGGCATATCATCCAGGAGAACACCATGTTCATCGCCATGAATCGGTTTCGCGTCGCCAAGGGCTCGGAAGCGGCCTTCGAGCAGGTCTGGCTGTCGCGCGACAGCCATCTCGACAAGGTCCCCGGCTTCGTCGAGTTTCATCTGCTGAAGGGGCCCGAAGCCGAGGATCACACGCTCTACGCCTCGCACACGATCTGGGCATCGAAGACGGCTTTCGAGGACTGGACCAAGTCCGAAGCCTTCCGCATGGCCCACAAGGGCGCCGGCGACAACAAGCCGCTCTATCTCGGCCCGCCGCAGTTCGAGGGTTTCGAGGTGAAGCAGACGGTGGGCGGGAAGAAGTAGTTCTCGCTTCGACTCCCGCTGTCCGCCCAGACGGCGGTGCGCTCCCTCTCCCCGTCCTTCACGGGGAGAGGGCTGGGGTGAGGGGCAGCCGCACGGGCGGTGATCATTTAGGCACGTCGGATATCCGTCGCAGCGTTGAGATGTTCAGCGTTGCAAGTTCTTCGAGACGAACGACACATCTCGAGCCGGCTGGTAGGTCCATTGGCCTCGCGCGTTACTATGCGCTGATCTTAGTTGCCGCCGAAGCCACTCTGTACCCTGATCAAGGCAACACTTCCCGTGCGGCTGCCCCTCACCCCAACCCTCTCCCCGTGAAGAACGGGGAGAGGGGGCGCAGCGACGTTGTCGAAGCAGATCGGAACACGCATGAGATACCTACGCTGATAGCAGTGGCGTGATCTGACAGTGAGGACAGACATTGCTGCCGTCTCATCGTTGGGGCAATCTGCCTCGGCGCGGGCGCAGCAACCTCTCCCCGCTCTTTGCGGGGAGAGGTCGGATTGCGCAGCAATCCGGGTGAGGGGCATGGCACATGCGGGGCCCAGATATCAAATTCATCGGACGGGCACGGCGGCTCCGCGTCAACCAGACGAATGCGGAGACGGTGCTATGGAACAAGATTCGTAATCGTCAGCTCGACGGCCATAAGTTCGTTCGGCAGTTGCCGATCGGAGGATACATCTGCGACTTTGTTTGTCGGGAAAGATGTCTGATCATCGAGGTCGACGGCGGTCAGCATAGCGGCTCGACGCGGGATGCAGTTCGGGATCGCAGGCTGAGCGAGGAAGGTTATCGGGTTCTTCGCATCTGGAACAATGATGTTCTTGGAAACATCGAAGGGGTGCTCGCGATCATTCAGCAAGAGCTGACGGCGGGAGATTAGATTGCTGGAGTTGATACTTCCCGTGCGGCTGCCCCTCACCCCAACCCTCTCCCCGTGAAGGACGGGGAGAGGGAGTGCACCGCGTGCTTGGCTGCTCTTTTACCAACAAAGCGGTCACAAGCGACGTCTTTGGCTCTTGAACGCAAAGCCTCTCGGTCCAAGCCGCCGATCAGCGCGCATGCGACGTAGCGCGCACCTGGGGAACTGGAGCCTCACGAGTCCGTTATTGCGTGTCGGAAACGGGCGAACCGAAGCGGGCAGGCCGTACGCGTTGAGGCTCTGTGTTTTGAGTCCAGCCAAGGCCCCGACGGTCATGCGCGCAGCGGTTCCTCGCTCGGAAAGAGAGATTGATGATCAGCCGACAGCCGCTCAAGGCCCGTAGCACCGAGGATGTTCTCGGGCTCATCAATGCCCTGGCGGTCGCGATCTTCGCGGTCATCATCATCGCGCTGCTGTATTTTGGCCGGGACATTCTGGTCCCGATCGCGCTTGCCATCCTGCTCAGCTTCGTCCTGGCGCCAGTGGTGACACAGTTGCAGCGGCTTCGGGCTCCGCGCGGACTGGCTGTCGTCACCGTGGTCTTCTTTGCATTCGTCGCGATCTTTGCGCTGGGCAGCCTGCTCGCCACTCAGCTCGCGCAGCTCGCCAGCGAGTTGCCGAAGTATCAGTCCACGATGAGCGAGAAGATCCAGTCGTTCCGCGACACCAAAGCCGGGCGGGGGACGCTGGAGCGTGCCTCGGACATGCTCAAGGATCTGGGCAAGGAGCTCGACAGGCCGAAGGAGCCGGAGGCAACTCCGGTCCCGAGTGGTCGTCGGACGACGCCGTCAGGGCCCGTGGCCCCCATTCCGGTCGAGGTCCGGCAGCCTGATCCCGGCGCGCTCGACAGCCTTCGGACGCTGATCTCGCCGCTGATTCATCCGCTGGCGACGACAGGCATCATCGTCATCTTTGTGATTTTCATCCTGCTGCAACGTGAAGACCTGAGAAATCGGCTCATTCGCCTCGCCGGCTCATCGGACCTGCAACGCACCACGGCGGCCCTCGATGATGCGGCTTACAGGCTGAGCCGGCTGTTCCTCACGCAACTCGCCCTCAATGGCGGCTTCGGCGTGGTGATCGGCGTCGGCTTGTGGATCATCGGCATTCCCAGCGCCATTCTCTGGGGCATCCTCGCCGCGGCGCTGCGGTTCGTACCCTATATCGGCGCCGTCATCGGCGCGGCGTTTCCGCTGGCCCTGGCCGCCGCGGTGGACCCTGGCTGGACGATGCTGATCTGGACGCTGGCGCTGTTTGTCGTGGTCGAACCGGTGCTCGGCCACGTCATCGAGCCGATGGTCTACGGGCGCAGCACGGGCCTGTCTCCCGTGGCCGTCGTGGTGTCCGCGGCGTTCTGGACCGCGCTGTGGGGGCCGATCGGACTGGTGCTCGCCACACCGTTGACGGTCTGTCTCGTCGTCATCGGGCGTCACGTGGAAAGCCTCGAGTTCCTCGACGTCATGTTCGGCGATCGACCTGCGCTCTCGCCTCCGGAGATCTTCTACCAGCGCATGCTCGCGAGCGATCCGACGGAGGCGGCCGAAAAGGCGGAAGAGTTTCTCAAGGAGCGCTCGCTGATCGCCTATTGCGATGAGGTCGCGGTGAAAGGGCTTCAACTGGCCCAGGCCGACGCCGAGCGAGGGGCGCTCGCTTACGATCGACTTGCAACGATCCGCGATGCCGTCACCGAACTGACGGACGATCTGTCCGATCAGTATGAGGGCCCGGCCGCGGCAGGCGAGACGACCACGGATCCGGAAGCGGCATCAGCCATCGACGACGCCGCGCGCAGCGAGGCGATCGACACCATCCCCGTTCTCAGCAAGGAGGAGCTTGCGGAGGGGTGGAGAAGCGAGCAGCCGCTCCTGTGCATGGCCGGTCGAACGCCGATCGATGAAGCGGCCGCGGTGCTTCTCGCGCAGCTGTTTTCAGCGCACGGATTGGGCGCGAAAGTCTCAGGCGCGGAGGCGCTTTCGACCGTCAACGTCATCAAGCTGGAGCCGGCCGGCGTTGCGATCGCGTGCCTGGTCTATCTCGGCCATCCCGGCGTGGCCCATATGCGCTACGGCGTTCGCCGCTTGAAGCGGCGTATGCCCCGGGCCAGCGTGATGCTGCTGTGCTGTGCGGCGGATCTGGACCAGGGAGCAGCGAAGGCACTGCAGGACGCGACCAAGGCGGATCGGGTGGCAACCAGCATGGGCGAGGCCGTCAGAATGTGCGTTGAAGCCGCGCAGAACAAGCCGCCTGAGCCGGTGCCGTCAGCCCGGTTGGATGCGACGACGAACGTGGCGTGAGACCCGCATCGACGATCCAGAACGGGAGATAAAAAAAAGCGGCCCCGGTCAGAGACGGCGACTGACGGGGACCGCTGAAACGCGTGACCGGTGACGGGGGATGATCAGGCGTTGGCGAAAGCCTAGGTCCGAGCCATGACAGTCACGTGACAGGTCCGGTGGCGTGAGCAGCGCTGGCGTCAGAGCGTCTTGCGGTAGACGATGAACCCGGAGCGCTCGGCGATCTTGTCGTACAGCGCCTGCGCTGTCGTATTGGTTTCGTGGGTCTGCCAATAGACCCGGGTCGCGCCGGCCCGGCGTGCCTCAGCATAGACAGCTTCGATCAGGGCGCGGCCAACGCCCTTGCCGCGTGCGGCCTCGCTGGTGAAGAGATCGTTGAGATAGCAGAGCGGCACGATCGAGGTGGTGACGCGGTGATACAGATAATGCGCGAGGCCGATCAGCGCGCCGTCGCTCTCAGCGACCAGGGCATGCATCGGCTCGGCGGGATCGAAAAACCGTGTCCAGGTCGTCGCGGTGATCTCGAGCGGGAGCGCCGTCGGACCCGACCGGCCGTAGAACGCGTTGTAGCCGTCCCAGAGCGGCCGCCAGCGCTCATAGTCGTCGCGCTCGATCGCGCGGACCGTGAGAGTTCTTTCCTGAGCGTCTTGCATGAAGGAGTGCCCGCTGTTCGAGACCGACAGGTTCTCGATAAGCGCAGCCGCGCCTTCGATCAATCGGGGACTGGCAGCGACGGGTCTGAGGCCGGCGGCCTTGCCAATTCAACCAGAGCCGCCTCACCCTCTGCGGTCCTCGGCGACAGCGAAAGCTCGCCGCGCCGTTCGATGATGATCAGCAGTGACGCCGCCAGCAGGATTGCGAGGGCCAGAGTCACGGCAACGATTACGACCGTTGATTTCATCGCCATTTGGAGTGCGAGACAATCATCGCCTGTTGTCGCGAAAACCGCGAAGGGTTGTCAAAATGGCTTCCTGCTAAGCGAGCAACGACAAGACGGCGCGAACCGACAGCACGGTGAGTGTGAAGCTCAGTGAGATCGTGCTGGCGGCGATGACCACGGCGACGGTGGTGGTGAGGCCGGGCGAAAGGGTCAGCGTCGCGTTGTCGTGGAAGCCATTGACCGTGGTGCTCAGGTCTTGATGATGTTCCGATCGCTGCGGCGATGCCTGGCCGCGGACCCAACTGAACCTCGGAACGGAAGCTCGACGCCACCGGGACATACGACGAATCCCTTACCCCTACATCCGCGAGCGAATCACTCGCAGAGGTAAATTCTAAGGTTACGGTGGGCAGGAATGCGGCGGTCAACGCCCAAAGGCGGCAAAAAGATGGCGCTGGCGGTATTTGTTCCCGCCAAAACGCGTATTTTCCCCGCTGTTCTACGGGCGGTCGGTAGTCTTACGGAACCTGTTCAGCCGTAGTCGGCGGCGATTCCGGCTGAATCGATCA
The DNA here is from genome assembly GCF_051168435.1 of Bradyrhizobium sp. HKCCYLR20261. NCBI lineage: Bacteria > Pseudomonadati > Pseudomonadota > Alphaproteobacteria > Hyphomicrobiales > Nitrobacteraceae > Bradyrhizobium > Bradyrhizobium sp. HKCCYLR20261. The sequence continues at coordinate 84,582 of NZ_JBNPUZ010000012.1, read as the reverse complement.
GCGCCGGCTGCCAGTCCATCGCGACGAAGCCGGGCGACTGCTCGACGCGGCGGAGCCAGCTGCGAATCCTGGGAAAGGTCGACAGGTCGAAGTCGCAGCGATCGGCGACATGCGTGTAGCCATAGAGCGCGATGTCGGCGACCGTCAGTTGTTTCGCCGCGAAGTAGTCGTTGCTCTTGAGATGATTCTCCATGACCTGCAGCGCCGCGTAGCCGCGCTCCATCCAGTCCTCCAGCGCGTGGGTCTGCAGGTCGCGTCCGCCCTTCACCAGCAGCAGCCAGAAGTAGGCGGCGCCGATGTTCGGCTCCAGCGCATGCTGCTCGAAGAACATCCATTGCAGCGCCTCGGCGCGCTCGATGCGGGATTCCGGCACCAGCGGCGTGCCGCCGGCGACATACCAGAGGATCGCGTTGGACTCGGCGATATAACGATCCTCTCCAACTTCCAGCAGCGGCACCTGGCCGCTCGGATTCTTGGCGAGGAAGTCCGGTGTGCGGCTTTCACCACGCAGGATGTCGATCTCGATTGCCTGATAGGGTGCGTTCAGCAGCGCCAGCGCAAGGCGAACCTTGTAGCTGTTGCCCGACCGCTGCATCGAATAGAGCTTGTACATCCGGCCATTGTCGAGTTCGAGGAATCATCGTGTCGTGGAATCACACATTCGGACGCCAGATCGTCCCGCAATGCGGCCAGACAATGATGCCGATGGGCGCGGGCTGCAAGACCCGAGACATGGAAAAAGTCGAAAAGCGCTACTGCACTGCACGCGCGAGCAACAACTTTTCAAGAGAATCAAACTGTAGAGATCACGCTTGTGCGATGCGTGCGTGTGCCTCGATCTCGATGGTGCGATCGGTGAGCGCGCGGCGCAGCGTCAGCGCGAACAACGCGATCAGCACGAGCAGGCCAAGCGGGATCGTCGTCGCGCCCGCCACGCTTCGCGACAGCAGCGGGACGATCCAGGCAGAAGCGAGCACGCTGAGCTCGTAGTCGCGGAAGCCATGGGCGAGGCCGTGGCGGACGAAGAAGATGATCGCGACCGCGATCACGACGAGGTCGTAGTCCAGAACGTAGGGCGTGGCCAGCAGGCTCGCGCTGGCGAGCGCCGAGGCCTTGAGGTCGAATGCCGCCTCGCTGTGCCACAGCCAGGCGAGACCGGCTGCGAGCGACAGCGCCAGCAAGGTCTGCAGCGCATAGGCGGATTTGACATCGGCGCCCCAATGGCGCGCGGCCGAGAACACCGACTGGATTTTCTCCCAGCCGGTGCCGCCTTGCTCGAGCACGACGTTCTGCGTGAACGTCATCGATTGGAAGAAGGCATGCCAGACGTCCTGGCCGAGCGCGGCGAAGCTGATGAGGACCAGCGCGGCCACGGTCGCGGCTGCCGCCGCGATGGTGGGCCAGCGAGCGCCGGCGATCAGCGCGACGGGAATGAGGACACCGAATTGCGGCTTGTAGGCCAGCAGGCCGATCAGCACGCCGGCCACCCAGGGCCGGCCGCGTTCCATCGAAAGCAGCGCGCCGCCGAGCAGGGCTGCGGTGAAGAACGCATTCTGGCCATGACCGATGTTGACGAACACCGCGGGAAACGCGGCCGCGACCAAGAGCGTCTCGGGTCGCGGCAGGATCGCGCGCATCACGGCGAGATAGGCGATCAGGCTGGTGACGACCCACAGCGCCAGCCCGCCGGCATAGGGCAGCAGCGCGGTGATGGCAGCGATCGCGAAGAAAAACGGCGGGTAGTGCCAGCCGAAGAACGGCACGTCGCGGCCGCCGAACACGGCCTTCTCCATCGCGTGCTGCAGCGACGGGTCATAGGCATCGGGCGCCTGGCCCTGAAGGGTCAGCACGCCTGCCGCATAGACGTTGGAAAAATCGGTGCCGATCGGCTTGCCGTTGCGGTCGATCAGTCCATCGGACAGCGCGATCCAGCCGGCGATCGCCGCCATCGTGACCGCGAGCAGGATCCAGCTGTAGGATTTGATCCGCGCGGCCGTCAGCCAGTCGCCGGATCGCAGGGCGCACGCGAGTGTGGTCATTTCGGCCTGAAAAATGGGACAATCGTTGGCCCACGCTAGCCCGGCCGCTTTAACGTTCCCTAAACTCTTGGGAGCCATGTGCCCAAGCTTCTTGCGATGCGGCTCTGCGGGCCTTAAAAGCAGGCGTTTCCCTGACATGACCGGTCGTGGCCCGAAAAGGGTGATCCACGACGCGTGATCCAAGACGCCTGCATAGGAGCTGATGATGTCCTTTCTCGCCGCTGCGCTCGACCGTGTGAAGCCGTCCGCGACCATCGCGGTCACGGATAAAGCGCGCGTCCTCAAAGCGGCGGGCCGTAACGTCATCGGCCTGGGTGCCGGCGAGCCGGATTTCGATACGCCCGACAATATCAAGCAGGCCGCGATCAAGGCGATCCAGGACGGCAAGACCAAGTATACCGCGGTCGACGGCATCCCGGAGCTGAAGGAAGCCATCATCGGCAAGTTCCAGCGCGAGAACGGGCTGACCTACAAGCCGAACCAGGTGATCGTCGGCGTCGGCGGCAAGCAGGTGCTGTACAATGCGCTGATGGCGACCATCAATCCCGGCGACCAGGTGATCATCCCGGCGCCGTATTGGGTCAGCTATCCGGAGATGGTCGCGCTCGCCGGCGGCGAGCCGGTGCCGGTGGTCTGCACCGCCGCGCATGGCTTCAAGCTGCAGCCGGAGGCGCTGGAGAAGGCGATCACGCCGAAGACCAAGTGGCTGATCCTGTGCTCGCCGTCGAACCCCACGGGCGCGGCCTACACCAAGGCCGAGCTGAAGGCGCTCACCGAGGTGCTGATCAAGCATCCGCATGTCTGGATCATGACGGACGACATGTACGAGCACCTGGTCTATGACGACTTCGTGTTCACCACGCCGGCCCAGGTCGAGCCGTCGCTGTACGACCGCACGCTGACCGTGAACGGCGTCTCCAAGGCCTATTGCATGACCGGCTGGCGCATCGGCTATGCCGGCGGTCCGGCGCAGCTGATCAAGGCGATGGCGACCATCCAGTCGCAGTCGACCTCGAACCCGTGCTCGATCGCGCAATGGGCGGCGGTGGAGGCCTTGAACGGTCCGCAGACCTTCATTCCGGCGAACAACAAGGTGTTCAAGGAGCGCCGCGACCTCGTGGTGTCGATGCTGAACCAGGCCAGCGGCATCGAGTGTCCGCGCCCCGAGGGCGCGTTCTACGTCTATCCGTCCTGCGCCGGCACGATCGGCAAGACCGCGCCGTCCGGAAAGGTGATCGAGAACGACGAGGGCTTCGTGACCGAGCTGCTGGAGACCGAAGGCGTCGCGGTGGTGCACGGCTCGGCCTTCGGCCTCGGCCCGGCGTTCCGCATCTCCTACGCGACCAAGACCTCGGACCTCGAGGACGCCTGCAAGCGCATCCAGCGCTTCTGCGGCAATCTGAGGTAATCGGGCAACAGCCGCCTCGAAACACCAGAAGCCAAGTTCCAGGCCGAAAGGCGCCATGTTTTGAACATGGCGCCTTTCTTTTGTCCGGAGGTAAGTTCTGGTTGCGTAAGGTCTGAGTTCGATGCGGCTGCTTGTGCTGGCGATTCCTCTGCTTGTGTCGATTGCGCCGTTGGCGCAGGCCCACGCCAACCGGCCGATGCGGGCCGGGGTGCTCGAATGCGAAGGGCGTAAGACGGCCGGCAAGCTCGTGATGTCCCAGGCCCGCCTGCGCTGCGTGTTTCGCAGCCAGGGCCGCCAGCCGGAGCGCTATGTCGCAAAAGTCCGCCGCTACGGGCTCGACCTCGGGCTGACGGATGAGACCCGGATGGCGTGGGCGGTGAATGCGCCCGTCAATGATTTCGGCCGCAGCGAGCTGCGCGGCCGTTACGGCGGATTGTCCGCCAATGCCGCCGCGCTGGTCGGCTTCGGCGGCAGCTTCCTGGTGCGCGACACCGACCGCGCCGCGGCGCTGCAGCCGATCAGCCTGCAGGGACAGACCGGCATCAACCTCGCCGCGGGGGTCACCGAGGTCGAGCTGGTGCCGCTGCTGCCGATGCATCCGAGCCCGAGCCAGCCCTCGTCCTACTTCTCGCGCTACTACCGCTGAACACGACGACAATGCCTCGCAGCAGCGCTGCGTGAGTCGATGCCTTCAGTCGTTCAGGCAGATGAACGCGTGTGCTTCTGGTACGGCTGTAAGCCTTGTGGCATAGATGTGATCGCCCGCGATCATCGGCGGGTCAGCATCACGTCGTTCATTTCAGCCGGAGTTTATTCATGCGCTCGACCATCCTCGCCGGGCTCACCGCCGTGGGTCTCTGCCTTGCCGGCGCTGCCCATGCGCAAGATCGCGTGCGTGTCGGCGTGCTTGAATGCCGCGGCGGCGCCAGCGTCGGCTTCATTGTCGGGTCGGTGACGCATCTCGGCTGCGTGCTGCGCGCCGACGGCATTCCGGAAGACCGCTACGTCGCGACCATCCGCAAGGTCGGCCTCGATCTCGGCATTACCCAGGAATCGCTGCTGGCGTGGGTCGTCTATGCTCCGGTCGCGCGGCTCGGGCCGGGCGATCTCTCCGGCGACTATGCCGGCGCGCAGGGCTCGGCGGCGGTGGGCGTCGGCGTCGGCGGCAACGTGCTGGTCGGCGGCTCCGCCAATTCGATTGCGCTGCAGCCGCTCAGCGTGCAGGGCCAGGTCGGCCTGTCCGTCTCGGCCGGGCTGCAAAGCCTCGAATTGCGCCCTGGGCGTTAATTGGGCGTTGATTTGACGTTGATCTTCCCTTTGCCGTGAACAGCGGTCTTCCCGCAATTGTGCGGGAAGACCCGTGCGTTCTCCGCACTGCAGCGACGTTTTTCGCGCGACCCCTGCTTGCCAAAGCGGCAGACGAGGCAGAGCATTCGGCTTTGCCGACCCAATCACGGGCCGAGCTCCACAACCAGGAGGCGGCGAAATGGGACAAGACCTGAGAAGTCCCCGAGGTCCACGGTGCATCGCGCTGGTGGGCCCTTTCCAAAGCGGTAAAACCACCCTGTTGGAGGCGATCCTGGCGCGGACGGGAGCGATCCCGCGCGCCGGCAGTGTCGATGCCGGCACCGCCGTCGGCGACGCCAGCGCCGAGGCGCGTCATCACAAGATGAGCGTCGCGATGACGGCTGTGACCACGAGCTTCATGGGCGACAGCTACACCTTCCTCGACTGTCCCGGCTCGATCGAGTTCGCGCACGACATGCGCGCCGCTCTGCCGGCCGTCGATGCCGCGATCGTGGTGTGCGAGGCGGATGAGAAGAAGCTGCCGCAGTTGCAGATCATCCTGCGCGAGCTCGAGGAGCTGCGCATTCCGCGCTTCATCTTCCTCAACAAGATCGACCGCGCCAATGCGCGCATCCGCGAGACGCTCGCGACCCTGCAGCCGGCCTCGCGCGTGCCGCTGGTGCTGCGCCAGATTCCGATCTGGAACGGCGAGCTGGTCGAGGGCTTCGTTGATCTCGCGCTGGAGCGCGCCTTCATCTATCGCGAGCACAAGGCGTCCGAGGTGATCGCGCTGGAGGGCGGCAATCTCGATCGCGAGAAGGAAGCGCGCTTCTCGATGCTGGAGAAGCTCGCCGATCACGACGATGCGCTGATGGAGCAGTTGCTGGAGGACATCCCGCCGCCGCGCGATGCCGTGTTCGACGACCTCGCACGTGAATTGCGCGACGGGCTGATCTGCCCGGTGCTGCTCGGCTCGGCCTTGCGCGAGAACGGTGTGCTCCGGCTGATGAAGGCGCTGCGCCACGAGGCGCCCGGCGTGGCCGACACGGCGAAGCGGCTCGGGGTCAAGGAGACCAAGGAGGCGCTCGGCTACGTCTTCAAGACGCTGCATCTGCAGCATGGCGGCAAGCTCTCGTTGACGCGCGTGTTGTCCGGCCATCTCGACGACGGCGCCACGCTGCACGCGGCCGCGGGCGAGGCGGCGCGCGTCTCCGGCATTCTCGCCGCGACCGGTGCTTACGACAGCAAGCGCGCGTCGGCCGAGGCCGGCGACACGATCGCGCTCGGCAAGCTCGACACGGTGAGGACGGGCGACACCATCGCCACCGGCAAGACCGCGCCGCAGGCGCTGGTGAAGGTCGATCCGTGCCCGCCCGTCCTGGCGCTCTCGATCGCCGCCGTCGACCGCAAGGACGACGTCAAGCTCGGCCAGGCCCTGCAGCGGCTGCACGAGGAGGATCCGTCGCTGACCATGGTGCAGAATCCGCGCACCCACGACACGGTGCTGTGGGGGCAGGGCGAGATGCATCTGCGCGTGGCGCTGGAGCGACTGCGCGACCGCTTCGGCGTCAATGTGAAATCGCATGCGCCTGGGATCGGCTATCAGGAAACCATCCGCAAGCCGATCACCCAGCGCGGCCGCCACAAGAAGCAGTCGGGCGGCCACGGCCAGTTCGGCGATGTCGTGCTCGACATCAAGCCGCTGCCCCGCGGCGAGGGTTTTCAGTTCACCGAGAAGGTGGTCGGCGGCGCGGTGCCGCGCAACTACATCCCGGCGGTGGAGGAGGGCGTCGTCGATGCATTGACGCGCGGCCCGCTCGGTTTCCCCGTGATCGACCTCGCGGTGACGCTGACGGACGGCTCCTATCACAGCGTCGACTCGTCCGATCTCGCGTTCCGGACCGCGGCGCGGGTCGGGGTCGGCGAGGCGCTGCCGCAGTGCCAGCCGGTTCTGCTGGAGCCGATCCACACCGTCGAGATCGTCTGTCCGACCGAGGCGACGGCCAAGATCAACGCCATCCTGTCGGCGCGGCGCGGCCAGATCCTGTCGTTCGACACCCGCGACGGCTGGCCCGGCTGGGACTGCGTCCGCGCGATGATGCCGGAGGCGGAGATCGGCGACCTGATCGTCGAGCTGCGCTCCGCCACCGCCGGGGCCGGCAGTTTCACCCGGACCTTCGATCATATGGCCGAGGTCACCGGCCGCGCTGCGGACCACATCATCGCCTCGCATCGCGACGCGGCGTAGCGACGTCATCCATGAGACGTCATCCATGACACGCGGCCGGGCTTTCATGGCCCGGCCTGCCGTTGCAGCCACGGACGCGCTCTCCGGACCGGCCGCGTGCGTCGCCCTGCATTGCGGCGCAATGTGCACTTGTGCACCTACCGAGTTCCCGGCATGGTGCTATGATAACGCCATCCGACGTTCGGACCTGATATGCCGTCATTGGCCAAGCGATGATCCTCGGCTGCCGCCCGCGCCCTTCGGCCCGTTCGAGCCGGACGGGGCGATGGCGGGCTTGAGAGTTTCTCCGTACCCAGCCCGTTTGCCGTGATCCAGAAACTCTCGTCCGCCCCTTTTTATCTGCGCGCCTCCCAGGCCACCGAACGATTCCGTCAGCATGCCCTGCTGGGCTACGCGATCGCCATAGGCGCTGCGATCGCAGCCTTCGCGCTGCGCCTCGCTTTGGTCGATACGCTGCCGGACGGCTTTCCCTATCTGACGTTCTTTCCGGCCGTCATTCTCACGACCTTCTTCTGCGGTGTCGGGCCCGGCACGGTGTGCGCGGCGCTCTGCGGCGCGCTGGCGTGGACCTTCTTCATGCCGGCGTCGGGCTATCAGAATGCGTTCGCGCTTGGCTTCTACGCGCTCATTGTTGCGGTCGACATCACGCTGATCCATCTGATGCACGAGGCGGCGCGGCATCTGCGCCAGGAGCGCGCCGTGTCCGAGCGGCTCTACGAAAACCAGCGTGTTCTGTTCCAGGAGTTGCAGCACCGCGTCGCCAACAACATCCAGTTCATTGCCGGGCTGTTGATGATGCAGAAGCGGCAGGCCGCCGCCGATCCGTCCCGCGCCGGCGCCATCCTCAGCGAGGCCCAGTCGAGGCTCGAGACGATCTCGCGCGTCCACCGCATGCTGCACGATCCCGGCCGGATGGATCTCGACATCGGTCCCTATCTGCAGACCATCTGCAACGACGTGCTGGCGTCGAGCGGAGCGCGCGACGTTGCCTGCGTCGTCGATTTCGCGCCGGCGCAGCTCGATCTGACACGCCTGACCGCGCTGTCGCTGCTGGTCGTCGAACTCGTGACCAACGCGCTGAAGCATGCCTTTGGAGCGGACGAGGCCGGCACGATCACGGTGAGCCTCAAGCCGCTCGATGACGCGCGTTATGTCCTCACGATCGCCGATGACGGCAAGGGCCTTGCTCCTGGCATCGATCCGAGCAAGGGCGACAGCCTGGGCCTGCGGATCTGCGAGGGCCTCGCCGCGCAACTGCACGGCAAGCTCACCACCAGCAGCGACCGCGGCACGACGGTTCGGCTCGAATTTCCCAAACAGGTTCCGGCCTGACGCCGGACTCAATCCCGCGCCCGCAGGCAGCCCTGGCGGCCGCTGTCGCAACGCTTGCCATTGACTTCAGATGATGTATTTTACATCATTGTCTTTGTCTCAGACATCACTTATGGTGTGTGCTACGTGAGGCCATCGTGATCACGTCGTTCCAGATGCGGGCAGCCCGCGCGCTGCTCGGAATTGATCAGAAAACCTTGGCCGAGCTGGCCGGCGTGTCGTTGCCGACGATCCAGCGGATGGAAGCCTCCACGGGCAACGTCCGCGGTGTGGTGGACTCGCTGACCAAGGTCGTCGATGCGCTCAATCGTGCGGGCGTGGATCTGATCGGCGAGCATGCCCGCAGCGAGGATGGCGGGCGTGGCGTTCGCCTGAAGGACCCCGGGCCGCCCAACCGCGTGGGCCGTCAAACTGAGACTACGCGCGATGGCGCGAGCTAGCTTCATCGCGCGGCACGGGGCTGCTGAACGCTCCGTGTGAGACGTGTCCCGGCGGCGGGAGCCCCGGTGATGCGACGGGAGCGTGATGGGCATGAGCATCGCAAGCGAGCACGGCACGCGGGGGCGGGTCGGACAGCATGAGCCGACTTTCGCCGAGCTGTATTCCCCGAAACTTCTGACGGTCCTGCGCGAAGGCTACGGCCTCGCCGATTTCCGCGCCGACGCGCTTTCAGGTCTGACGGTTGCGATCGTCGCGCTGCCGCTGTCGATGGCGATCGCCATCGCTTCCGGCGTGTCGCCCGGTCGCGGCCTCTACACCGCCGTGGTCGGCGGTTTCCTTGTCTCCCTGCTCGGCGGCAGCCGCTTCCAGATCGGCGGCCCGGCCGGCGCCTTCATCGTGCTGGTCGCTTCCACAGTCGACCGGCAGGGCCTCGACGGGCTGCTGCTGGCCACGATGATGTCCGGCGTGATGCTGGTGATCGCCGGCTATCTGCGGCTCGGCACCTACATCAAGTTCATTCCCTATCCGGTCACGGTGGGCTTCACCGCCGGCATCGCCGTCATCATCTTCGCGAGCCAGCTCAAGGATCTGTTCGGCATTACGCTGGCGGCCAAGGAGCCCGGCGAACTGATTCCCAAGCTGGTCGCGCTCGCGCATGGCGCGCCGACGGCGAACATGGCCGCGGTCGCGCTGGCCGCGCTGTCGATCGTGATCATCGTCGGGCTCAAGCGCCTGCGGCCGACCTGGCCCGGCATCCTCATCGCGGTCGTGGTTGCGGCAGCCTTCACTTATGCGCTGCAGCTGCCGGTCGAGACCATCGGCACCAAGTTCGGCGGCATTCCGCGCGAGCTGCCGGCGCCCTCGCTGCCGCCGTTCTCGCTGGCCAAGATCCAGGCGGTGTTTCCCGACGCCATTGCCTTCGCGCTGCTCGGGGCGATCGAATCGCTGCTCTCGGCGGTGGTCGCCGACGGCATGACCGGCCGCCGCCATCGCTCGAATTGCGAGCTGGTGGCCCAGGGCTTCGCCAATGTCGGCTCGGCGCTGTTCGGCGGCATCTGCGTTACCGGCACCATCGCCCGTACCGCCACCAACGTCCGCGCCGGCGCGCGCGGGCCTGTGTCGGGCATGCTGCATTCGGTGTTCCTGCTGGTGTTCATGCTGATCGCAGCCCCGCTGGCGAGCTTTATCCCGCTCTCGGCGCTGGCCGCCGTGCTCGTCGTCGTCGCCTGGAACATGGCCGAGAAGCACGAATTCGCCACCCTGGTCCGCTCGTCCTGGGGCGACGCCACGGTGCTGCTCGCGACCTTCGGGCTCACGATCTTCCGCGACCTCACCGAGGGCATCCTGGTCGGCTTCGCGCTCGGCGCGGTGCTGTTCATCAACCGCATGGCGCAGATGACCGGCGTCGAGGACGGCTCGCCGCTCGTGGCCGAGGACCGCGCCGACTTCGAGGACGGCGCGCGGGTGCCGTACAATTCCAAGCTCAGCGCCGATAAGGACGTGCTGGTCTATCGCATCACCGGCGCGTTCTTCTTCGGCGCCGCCTCGACCGTCGGCACCGTGCTCGATTCCATCGCCGACCGCCGCAAGGCCTTCGTGGTCGATTTCGCCGCCGTGCCCTTCCTGGATTCGACCGCGGCCAACGCGATGAGCCGGGTCGCGGCGAAGGCGAAGCGCCAGGGCATCCGCCTGTTCATCACGGGCGCTTCGCCCACGGTGCGCCGGGCTTTGCTGACCCATGGTGTGCGGCCGCCGCTGGTGCGCTATCGCGAGACGATCGAGCGCGCGGTGGCCGACATCAAGGGCAAGGAGACACCGCGCGAGGAGATCGCCGACGGGCTGGCGGCGAGCTGATCCGCCCGGCCTTGGCGGGCCGTAGTGCTTGCCGGGGCGAGAGCATTGACTCCAAGCGGGGCTTGTCCGATGTCACGGCCATGACCCGTGTTGCCAAACCCCCCGCCGCGTGCCTGATCGGCTGGCCTGCCGCGCATTCGCGCTCGCCGCTGATCCATCACCATTGGCTGCACGAACTCGGCATCTCCGGCGGCTACACCATCGAGGCGGTCCCCCCGGAAGAGCTGGCCGATTTCGTCGCCCATCTCCACAGCCGGGGCTTCGTCGGCGCCAACGTCACTATTCCGCACAAGGAGCGGGTGCTCGAACTGACCGAGCCGGACGCGCGGGCCCGAGCGGTCGGCGCCGCCAACACCCTGTGGTACGAGAACGGAATTCTGCGCGCGACCAACACAGACGTCGAAGGCTTCATCGGCAACCTCGATGCGTCCGCCCCGGGCTGGGACCGCACCGACGAGGCCGTCGTGCTGGGCTCCGGCGGCTCGGCGCGCGCCGTCGTGTTCGGCCTGCTCGAGCGTGGCATCGGCCGCATCCATGTCATCAACCGCACCGCGTCGCGTGCGCAGGCACTGGCCGATCAGTTCGGTGATCGCGTCGTGGCCGAGGGCTGGGATCGCGTCGATACGCTGCTGCCGCGGGCGGGCCTGTTCGTGAACACCACCTCGCTCGGCATGCACGGCCAGCCGCCGCTCATGCTCGAGGTCGATCTTCTCCCGCAGCAAGCCGTCGTCGCCGACATCGTCTATGTGCCGCTGCAGACGCCGCTGCTCGGCGTCGCGCGGGCGCGGGGGCTGCGCACGGCGGACGGGCTCGGCATGCTCCTGCATCAGGCCGTCCGCGGTTTCGAACTGTGGTTTGGTCGACGCCCTCAGGTCACGCCCGAGTTGCGCGCGCTGGTCGAGGCCGATCTCCGGAGCAGATAGCAGCAATGCTGTTGTCGCCATCCTGTCCGCGATATGGCCGCAATGGCGCGGTCGATATCGCCGGCCGGGCGCGGTAGAACATCGTCCGGATTTGAGGACGGACGATGCGACGATCGGTTTTTGGTATTTTGGTCTTCCTGGTGCTCGGCATCCTGCCGGGCCGGGCGGCGACGCAGGTCGCTCTCGTGGTCGGCAACTCCGACTATCAGAGCGTCGGCAAGCTTGCCAATCCGGCCAATGACGCGCGGCTGGTGGCCGAAACGTTTCAGCGTCTCGGTTTCACGTTGATCGGCGGCGCCGCGCAGCTCGATCTCGACAAGGCGCGGTTCGATCTGGTCATCCAGACCTTCAGCAAGCAGCTCATGGGCGCCGATGTGGCCGTGTTCTACTACGCGGGCCATGGCATTCAGGTGCGCGGCACCAACTATCTCGTTCCGATCAGCGCCAACCCGGCCCGCGAGGCCGATGTCGATTTCATGATGGTCGATGTCGGGCTCGTGCTGCGCCAGATGGAAGCGGCCGGGACCAAGCTGAACATTGTCATCCTGGACGCCTGCCGCAACAATCCATTCGGCGGACGGGGCTTGAGAGCGAGCGATGGCGGCCTCGCGCAGATCCGCGCGCCTGAGGGGACGATTCTCTCCTATGCGACGCAGCCCGGCAATGTCGCGCTGGACGGCGATGATGGGCACAGTCCCTATACGCGCGCGCTGGTCGACGCCGTGCAGCGGCCGGGACTGGACGTGCTCCAGGCCTTCAACCAGGTCGGTCTCACAGTGAAGAAGGCCACCGCCAGCGCGCAGCAGCCCTGGGTCGCCTCGTCGCCGATCGACGGCACGTTCTACTTCGCGGGGCCGGGGACCGGGCAGCCGTCGGCTCCCGTCGTCGCGGCCGTTCCGCCGCCATCCGGGCCGGCGCCCGCTCTGGCAAGTGCGTCGCGATCGCCCGATTTTGTGTTTGCCGACTCCGACCAGCGTCTGCTGTCGGCGGCCGACCTGCAGGGACGGACGAAGGACGAGCTTCGCATCGCCCGCAACGAGATCTTCGCCCGCCGCGGCCGCTATTTCTCCTCGCCCGAGCTCACGACCTATTTCAGCAAGTTCGCCTGGTACGTGCCGCGCACCTGGGATCCGGTCCTGAACCCGGTCGAATCGGCCAATGTCGATTTTCTCGATCGCGCCGAGAATGGCGGAGCGCAGCCGAGCGGATTCATCTTCGCCGATTCCGATCGTCGCCTGTTGACGCCAGGCGAGCTGGCGCGGCTGTCCAAGGCGGAGCTGCGGCTCGCCAGGAACGAGATCTTTGCGCGGCGCGGACGCTTCTTCGATGCGCCTGATCTCAAGGCGTATTTCGGCCGGTTCGCCTGGTATGCCCCTTCGACCTGGAACCCGGTCCTGAGCGGCGTCGAGGAAGCCAACGTCAAGCTGATCGACCAGATGAGCAAGCGGCCGTGACCCGTCGCGCCCTCCGCTGGCTGACACGGATCTGCATCGGTCTGCCCTTGCTGTCGGCCTCGGCCGTCCGATCGGAGACGGCGGCCGAGCTGCTCGATCGCCTCGTGCAGGCCTATCCGCGCGCGCTGGCCGGACATGATGATGAGGCGATCATCTGGCGCGACGGCACGCGCATGCCGGTGGGCAAACTCGATCCGCAACGGCCCTTCGCCGACAAACTGCGCAATGCGACCATTCTCGATCAGCTCAGCCTGTCCTATCCGTCGGGAGCGCCGTCCCCGCCCGCGGTCAATGCCGATCCCGGACGCTTTCGCAACGAGGCCTTCTTCAAGAAGATGTATGGCGACTGCACCGCTGATGGTGTGAACCGGCATCTGGTGACCATCACCTGGCTGCCGAAGAGCTGGGGCAGGACGGTCCGCGTGACCAGCGTCAACGGCGTGGCCGAACGGTTGAAGCAGATCTCCGCCGAGATCGATGAGCTCGACCCGAAGATCAGGCGCGCCGCCTTTCCGATCGCCGGCGTGCTGTCCTGCCGGCCTGTCGCCGACACCGGCCGGATGAGCATGCACGGCTACGCGGCGGCGATCGATCTGAACCTGGATTACTCCGACTACTGGCTCTGGAACGCGAAGAAATCGGCGTCCATTCCTTACAAGAACCGCCTTCCGCAAGAGATCGTCGAGATCTTCGAGCGGCACGGCTTCATCTGGGGCGGCCGCTGGTATCACTACGACACGATGCATTTCGAGTATCGGCCGGAGTTGCTGTCCGTCGGGTCGCGTTGATGTGCCCCCGGCAAGGTCATCCGCCGGATTTTTCCGGGAGCATCAGGACACGCGTTCTCACAATGGCTTGAGAATGGAATAAGGGCCGCCATGTGGCGTCTCAATCCACGTAGTCTCGCCGGACCGCTTGCGGACCTTATCGAGAGCCCAAGCCAGCAAATTCGGAGCCTCCTGCATGTCATCCCGTTTCACCCTGATCCGTCCTGTCGTCGCGCTCGTCATGGTTGCAATGACATCGACGTTCGCCATGTGTCAGCAGGCTCCCGTGCCGACGCGTTTGCGCGGAGCCATCGAGAGCGTCGATGCCGACGTGATGACGGTGAAGGCCCGCAGCGGAGAAATCTTCAAGCTTCGCATGGCCGGCGACCTCAAGGTGTCCGGCGTCGTCAAGGCGGAGCTCTCCGACATCAAGCCGGGATCGTTCATCGGCGCCACCACGGTGCCCGGTCCGGACGGCGCGCCCAAGGCGGTCGAGATCCACATCTTCCCCGAGGAGATGCGCGGCACCGGCGAGGGCTCGCGTCCGTGGGATCTGAAGCCGAACTCGAGCATGACCAACGCCACCGTCGCTGACAGCTCGGTCTCGACCGATGGCCATACGCTGCTGGTCAAATACAAGGGCGGCGAGAAGCGCGTCGACATCACGCCGGATACGCCGATCGTCACCTTCGTGCCCGGGGACAAATCCGAGCTGAAGGCCGGCGCGAAGGTGATGGCCACCGTGAAGCAGTTGCCGGACGGCTCGCTCGAAACCAGCCGCGTCAGCGTCGGCCGCGATGGGCTGACGCCGCCGATGTAGCTTTGCCCTAAGTCGTCGCGCTCAGGCGTGCCTTCACAAATGGTGTCGTCCCGGCGAACGCCGGGACCCATACCCCCAGGGAGTGGTTTGAGGCAGGCTGGCGATTGGCTTCTTGCCCAACACGACGGCTGCGGAGTATGGGTCCCGGATCGGCGCCGCGACGCGCTGACGCGCGTCACGGCTTGTCCGGGACGACAGCCTTGATGTGGTGCAGTCCGGATCACATAAGCTGATTAGTCCGAACCTTGCTCGCCGACTATTCCCGAACTAATCCGCCAGCACCTTGCGGTCGATCTCCGCGACCGTGTTGACGCCGCAGAGACCCATCGTGGTCAGCAGCTCGTTGCGGATGATGTCGATCGCCTTGGCGACGCCGAGCTGCCCGCCGGCGCCGAGGCCGTGGGCATAGGCGCGGCCGATCATGCAGGACTTGGCGCCGAGCGCGAGCGCGCGCATGACGTCCTGGCCGGAGCGGATGCCGCCGTCGAACATGATCTCGATCTTGTCGCCGACAGCTTCCGCAATGCCCGGCAGCACATGGATCGACGATGGCGCGCCGTCGAGCTGGCGGCCGCCATGGTTCGACACCACCAGCGCCTGCGCGCCGGTCTCGGCGGCAAGCTTTGCGTCCTCGATGTCATGGATGCCCTTGATGATCAGCTTGCCCGGCCAGATCGAGCGGATCCAGTCGACGTCCTTCCAGTTCAGCGAGGTGTCGAACTGCGCGGCGGTCCAGGCCGAGAGCTTGGTGAGATCCTCGGTGTTCTTCACGTGGCCTGCGATGTTGCCGAAGGTGCGGCGCTTGCCCTGCAGAACGCCCTGCACCCAGGCCGGCTTGGTGGCGAAGTCGAACAGTTTCGATAGCGACCATTCCGGCGGCACGCTCATGCCGTTCTTGATGTCCTGGTGGCGCTGGCCGATCACCTGAAGGTCGACGGTCAGGCACAGCGCGGTGCACTTGGCGGCGATGGCGCGCTCGACCAGGGCCTTGATGAAGCCGCGGTCCTTCATGACGTAGAGCTGGAACCAGAACGGCTTCTCGACGCTGCCGGCGATGTCCTCGATCGAGCAGATCGACATCGTGCTCTGGGTGAAGGGAATGCCGGCGGCCTGCGCCGCGCGGCAGGCATGGATCTCGCCGTCGCCATGCTGCATGCCGAGGAGGCCCACTGGCGCCAGGATCAGCGGCATCGACGAGGGCTCGCCGAGGATGGTGGTGGAGAGGTCGCGCTTGGAGACGTCGACCAGGATGCGCTGGCGGAACTTGATCTTCTGCAGATCGTCGCGGTTGGCGCGCAAGGTCTCTTCGGCGTAGGAGCCGCGGTCGGCATAGTCGAAGAAGGCTTTGGGAACGCGTCGCTTGTGGAGCAGGCGCAGGTCTTCAATGCAGGTGACGTGTTTCATCGCAGGCTTCGGCTCCCCACCGACGGTCTCTTCTTGGGCTGCCTGTCCTCTAGCATCTTTGCGGCGGCTGCCAAATCGGACATCGGCCGCCCCGGGCCGGCGTCGAGCCGCCGCTCGCCGCGCTTGATCTCGGACGTTGCGGTCAGAAGGGGATGAGCTCTGATGACGGCCCCTTTTTTCCCGCTCAGAGTATGCGGCGGTGCGTCATGCCCGCTTTGCGGGTGGTCTGATCGTCTGCCAAAAAATTAGTGTTAACAATGTCTTACGGGTGCGGCGGTGGTTTTGTGGTAATGATTCATCACATTTTTTGAAGCCACCTTAGCTTTAAGGCGACTATAACCCGCGGGCTGACCGGATGGGTTCGGATTGTGATTCGCACCCGCCGGCAACGAAGTCGAGATGCTGTCGCTGGGGGTCATATGAGCCGTAACTATTTCGGGACCGATGGGATTCGTGGCCGTGCCAACGGCCTGATCACGCCGGAACTCGCGCTCAAGGTGGGGCAGGCCGCAGGCCTTCTGTTCCAGCGCGGCGAGCATCGCCATCGCGTGGTGATCGGCAAGGATACGCGTCTCTCCGGCTACATGATCGAATACGCGATGGTTGCGGGCTTCACCTCGGTCGGTATGGACGTGCTGCTGGTCGGCCCGATGCCGACGCCGGCGGTCGCGATGCTGACCAAGTCGATGCGCGCCGATCTCGGCGTCATGATCTCGGCCTCGCACAATCTGTTCGAGGACAACGGCATCAAGCTGTTCGGGCCCCAGGGCTTCAAGCTGTCCGACGACGTCGAGAAGCAGATCGAGCAGTTGCTCGATGAATCGCTCGACAAGAAGCTGGCGCAGAGCGCGAGCCTCGGCCGCGCCCGCCGCATCGACGGCGTGCATGACCGCTACATCGAATTCGCCAAGCGCACGCTGCCGCGCGACCTTTCGCTCGACGGCCTGCGCGTCGTGATCGATTGCGCCAATGGCGCGGCCTACAAGGTCGTGCCCGAAGCGCTGTGGGAGCTCGGCGCCGACGTGATTTCGATCGGCGTGGAGCCGGATGGCTTCAACATCAACAAGGAATGCGGCTCGACCTCGCCGGAGGCGCTTTGCCGCAAGGTTCGCGAGATGCGCGCCGACATCGGCATCGCGCTCGACGGCGATGCCGACCGCGTCATCCTGGTCGACGAGCGCGGCCACATCGTCGACGGCGACCAGCTGCTCGCCGTGATCGCGCAGAGCTGGAAGGAGGACGGCCGGCTGGCGCGCCCGGGCATCGTCGCGACCGTGATGTCCAATCTCGGCCTCGAGCGCTTCCTGCAGGGGCAGGGCATGGAGCTGGTGCGCACGCCGGTCGGCGACCGCTACGTGCTCGAGCGCATGCTGGCCGACGGCTACAATCTCGGCGGCGAGCAGTCGGGCCACATCATCCTGTCGGACTACGCGACGACGGGCGACGGCTTCGTCGCGGCGCTGCAGGTGCTGGCGACGGTGCAGCGGCTGCGCCGCCCGGTCTCCGAGGTCTGCCACAAGTTCGATCCGCTGCCGCAGATCCTCAAGAATGTCCGCTATCGCAGCGGCAAGCCGCTCGACGCCGATGCGGTGAAGTCGGCGATCGATACCGGCGAGAGGCGTCTGAACGGGCATGGCCGGCTGCTGGTGCGCTCCTCCGGCACGGAGCCTGTCATTCGCGTGATGGGCGAGGGCGACGATCGCAACCTGGTCGAGGAAGTCGTCGACGAGATCGTCGCGGCGGTCGGCAACGCGGCTGCTGCGGCCTGATCATCGACTGATCAATTCATCAGCAAGGCCTGTCATCTTTCGATGGCAGGCCTTTTGTTTGTTGGTTCGCCGGTCACGTCGAGCAAGCGGCTCTCTGCGCTCGGTTGAGGCAACCTGCGTCGGCGCGGCCGGTGCAACCTCTCCCCGCCCTTTGCGGGGGCGCGACGAGCTTCGCTCGCGCTGAGAGGTCGGATTGCGCAGCAATCCGGGTGAGGGGCATGGCACATAAGAGGCCAAGATCAATGTCTGTCGGACGGGCAACGACTTCGCGTTTATGATAAGTATTGTTGTGCTGAGCAAGCACGCGATTAGTTCGCAGCATAAGAGCTGCGCCGCCCGTGCGTCTGCCCCTCACCCCAACCCTCTCCCCGTGAAGAACGGGGAGAGGGAGCGCACCGCCGCCGCGGCGACGACTTTATGTCGCAATTCGCGGTTGTCCGAGCGGACTGATGAGTGGGGCGGTTTGAACTCAACTAATGAGTCGGAAATCCACGGAGAGCGCGGAGGCCGCTAACCAATCATTAGGACTCGTTGCGTGGTCGTTAACGGTTCCTGCGTCCTCAGGAAAAATCAACCTTAATTATTAGGGTTAAGCGCTGCTTAAGCATTTGGTGCGATTGTACAGCCGTCAGTTGTGATGTGGGGCCCATTTCCGAACGCCTCACCGGCCAAAGGGACGAAGCCAATGCGTAGCGTTATGTCTTTGATCGCCGCCGGAGCGGCCTCTCTGTTTTCAACTCTGGCCTTTGCGGCCGACATGCCGATCGCGCCCCCGCCGGTCTACGCACCGCCGCCGGCAGCCGATTTCGGCGGCTGGTATCTGCGCGGCGATATCGGCTTCAGCAATCAGAAGGTCAAGGACGTCCACTACACCCGCGAGTCGGCCTACACGCCGATGACCTCCTTCGAGCAGACCTCGGGCTTCGACACCGCCGGCATCTACGGCGTGGGCGTCGGCTACCGCTTCAACAGCTGGTTCCGCGCCGATGTCACCGGCCAGTATCGCGGCAATTCGAACTTCAAGGGCACCGACCGCTTCAACGCGACGGCGGGTGGCGTGCCGTACAGCGGCATCGACAACTACACCGCCAGCAAGTCGGAATGGGTCGTCATGGCCAACGCCTATGTCGATCTCGGCACCTGGTGGTGCGTGACGCCGTTCATCGGCGCGGGCGTCGGCAGTTCGCGGGTCACGATCTCGAACTTCACCGACACCGGCATCAACAACCTGCCGTTCACGACCACGAGCTTCGCCACGGCGCCGACCTCGTCGAAATGGAACTTCGCCTGGGCGGCGCATGCGGGTCTGGCCTACAACGTCAATCCGAACCTCGTGCTCGAACTGGCCTACAGCTATGTCGATCTCGGGCAGGGGCAGACCGGCGTGCTGTCGACCTATACCGGCACCACCACCGGCAACTTCTTCAAGTTCAAGGACATCACCTCGCATGACCTGAAGCTCGGCGTGCGCTGGAACTTCGACAATCCTCCGCCGCCTCCAATGATGCCCCTGATCCGCAAGGGCTGAGCTGAACTAAGCTCTTCTGACGAAGCAAACGGCGCGGGCCAGTCCCGCGCCGTTCTGCGTTTTCGCCGGTCGCCTCATCGCGCGGAATCTCGCGCATGGCTTGAAAGAATTGCCGGTGACGGCGTTTCGGAAACGGATGATTAAGGTTAACGCGCGATGATCGGAACAGAGAGTTCAAGTTCTGATTGGAGCGTTGCGATGCGTAGCCTGGTGGTGGCGGTTTCGATGTGCGGCATGATCTCGGCTGCCCAGGCCGCCGATATGCCGGACATTCCGATCCTGCGCGGTGGCCTGACCGAGGGCCTGAGCACCGCGCGGGTCAACTGGGACGGCTACTACGTCGGTATCCATGGCGGCTACGGTTCGTCCGACGAAAACTTCAACGGCTCGACCAGCACGATGACGGCCGCGGTGCTGGCCAATACGCTGATCGAAAGCCAGATGCAGGTCTCGACCTGGAACATGAATCTCGGCAAGCAGTCCTCGCGCTCGTCGGGCTTCGGCGGCTTCGTCGGCTACAACAGCCAGTGGGACGACGTGGTGCTCGGCGTCGAGGCCAGCTACCTGCACGGCACCTTCGGCGGCAGGGCCTCGTCTACCCGGGCACTGGTGAGCGGCAGCGCGTTGTCGGACGGCAACTACCACAGCGTGACATCGACGCAGTCGTCGCAGATCTCGATCAAGGACATGGCGACCATCCGCGGCCGCGCCGGCTACGCGCTCGGCTGCTTCCTGCCTTACGCCTTCTTCGGCCTCGCCCTCGGCAACGCCGACATCGGACAGACCGTGACGGTTCAGGACAGTGTCAGCACCACCCAGCTCGGCACCTACACGGCGCTACAGCCGCTCAGCGCCAACAACATCCAGCACAACCATCTGATCTATGGCTACAGCGCCGGTCTCGGCGTCGACGTCAACCTGGTGGGCGGCCTGTTCGCCCGCGCGGAGTACGAATACATCCGATTCACCTCGACGGTCGACACCAGCGTCAACACGGTGCGCGCCGGCCTGGGCTACAAGTTCTGAGCCGGTTCGAAAGCTGATGCCCATCATTATCCGGCCTGCGCGACGCGAGGATGTCGGCGCGATCGCAGCGATGCTCGCCGACGATCGTCTCGGGCGGGCGCGCGAGCGGATCGAGGATCCGCTGCCGCAATCCTATTTCGATGCGTTCGAGGCGATCTCGCGGGATGCGAACATCACGCTGGTCGTTGCCGAGGACGCGGGCAGGGTGGTCGGCTGTCTGCAATTGTGCATTCTGCCGGGGATCAGCTCGCAAGGCGCATCACGGGCGCTGGTCGAGGATGTGCGCGTGGCGACCGACCGGCGCAGCCTGGGCATCGGCGAGCAGCTGCTGCAATGGGCGATCGCGGAGGCGCGCGCCCGTCGTTGCAAGCTGGTCGAGCTGATGACGCATCAGAGCCGCGTCGATGCGCAGCGCTTCTACGAACGGCTCGGCTTCGCCAAGAGTCATTTCGGCATGGTATTGCGGTTCTGATCAGACCCGCAGGCGGTAGGCGGCGGCGGCGTTCGGGCCGAACGCCTTGCCGCGCGTCTCGGAGCCGAGCTGCGTCAGGCAATGCTCCAAGGCCGTCTTGACCACGCCATAGCGGCCGGCGAGCAGGCACACCGGCCAATCCGAGCCGAAGATCAGCCGGTCGGCGCCGAAGCCGCGCGCCACGTGCTGAACATACGGAAATAGCCGCTCGGCATCCCAGTCGGTCCAGACCGCTTCCGTCGCCAGCCCCGAGACCTTGCACCATACATTCTGGCAGGCCGCGAGCTCGGCAATGCGGTCGGCCCAGACCTGATCGAACCCGGTTGCGATCGGCGGCTTGGCGCAATGATCGAGCACGAAGCGTCCTTGCGGATACGCGCGCGCCGCGGCGATCGCCGCCGGCAGCTCGCGCGTGCGCACCAGGAGGTCGTAGGTCAGGTCGTGCGCGAAGACGAACTCGAGGCCGCGCCGGACGTCCGTCCGATCGAGCCAGGCCGCATCGTCCTCGTCATGGACCTGATGGCGAATACCGACGAGCTTGTCGCCGCCCGGCAGTGTCCGTAGCCGGTCGAGGGTCGATGCGAGGTCGGGATCGGTCAGGTCGACCCAGCCGACCACGCCGGCGATGAACGGTGTGGCCGCGGCAATGCCGAGGAATTCGGAGGTTTCGTCGAGTGACGACCGGGTCTGCACCAGGATGCTGGCGTCGAGGCCGTTCTCGGCAAGCAATGGCGCGAGGTCGCCGGGACCATAGGGCCGGCGGATCGGCGCCAGCGCGTCGCCGGCCATCCAGGGATAGTCGGCACGGCCGGGATCCCAGAAATGCTGATGCGCGTCGATGCTGCGTGTCATGGCGCATCTCCCGGGAGCGGCGCGCGCGCGTCGACCAGATGGCTGGCACGCAGCGCTTGCCAGAACGCGGCGGGGATCGGCGCCTGCGCCATCGCGATGTTCTCGGCGGCCTCTTCCGCGTTCCGGGCGCCCTGCATCGCGACGGTGATGGCCGGATGCGCGAGGCAGAACTGGATCGCCGCCGCCTTCAGCTCAGTGCCGTGCTGCTTGCACAATTCATCGAGCGCGCGGGCGCGAGCGACCAGCGCGGCGTCGGCGTCTTCGTAGTTGAACTTCGCCTTGCCGTAGGGATTGGCCAGGATGCCGCTGTTGTAGATGCCGCCGAGCATGATGCCGACGTTCTGCCGCTGGCAGAGCGGCAGCAGCGTCGTCAGCGCGCCCTGGTCGAGCAGGGTGTAGCGGCCGGCGAGCAGGAAGCAGTCGACCGGAACCGCCTCGGCAAACCGCATCAGCATCTCGGACTGGTTCATGCCGGCGCCGATCGCCTTGACGCTGCCGTCGTCACGCAGCCGCTGCAATGCGCGGAAGGCGCCCGAGACGGCCTCGTCATAGTGATCGTCGGGATCATGCACCAGCAGGACGTCGACGCGGTCGAGGCCGAGCCGGACCAAGCTCTCCTCGACCGACCGCATCACGCCGTCATAGGAATAGTCGAAGCGCGGCCGCAGCGGCGGCACGCCCTTGTAGTGCGGGTCTTCCTCCGTGGCAGCGTCCGGGCGCAGCAGTCGTCCGACCTTGGTGGAGATCACATAGCTCTCGCGCGGCTGCGTGCGCAGGAATGCACCGAGCCGCTGCTCGGCGAGGCCGAAGCCATAGAGCGGCGCGGTGTCGTAGAAGCGCACCCCGCGCGCCCAGGCGGCCGCGATCGTTGCCTCCGCATCGCCATCACTGACCGGCTCGAAAAGGCCGCCGAGCGGCGCAGTGCCGAGGCCGAGCCGGGTGACGTCGAGTGAGCTCCTCCCGAGACGGACGCGTTGCATTCTTCTATCCTTGTTGTTCGGCGCGTGCAGATCGCTTCATTGTGCATGAGCCTATCCGACGACACAACGCTGCGACGTTGTGCGGCACGGCAACGGGGAGGGAACGGAACGATGTCGGAGATCAACGTGCTGACGGCGCTCGGCGTGACCTTGGCAACGGCGCTGACCGACGCGGTCTACGTCATGTTCACGTCGGCCGTCGTCGCGCGGCGGCGTCTGCCGGCCGCGAACTGGAGCGCGATCTGGTACACTCTGTCGTCCTTCGCGGTGATCAGCTACACGGAGAATTGGATCTATGTCGGCTTTGCGGCGGTCGGCTCCTGGATCGGCGCCTACGCATCGATGACCTTTCTGCATCGTCCGCCGCGCGGGCAGGCGCCGATCGGCGCTGCGCCGGAATGAGCGTGGCTTGCATGCCAGCCAATTCTGCGTGAACAGCAATGAGCTCACGCGAAGTTCCTTGACGAGGAACGGCGCTTCGCATAATCACGCCGGCGGGACACCTCCCCCCAACGGGAGGCTTACTATCTGGAAGGATAGACGATGACTGCAGCGAAGCCTTCGCAGCGGCCTGCCGTGCCGCATTTCTCCTCCGGCCCCTGCGCCAAGCGCCCCGGATGGACCGCCGAAAATCTCAAGGACGCCCCTCTCGGCCGTTCGCATCGCGCGAAGGTCGGCAAAGCCAAGCTCAAGCAGGCCATCGAGCTGACGCGCGACGTCCTCGAAGTGCCGGCCGACTACAAGATCGGCATCGTGCCGGCGTCGGACACCGGCGCCGTCGAGATGGCGCTGTGGTCGCTGCTCGGCGCGCGGCCCGTCACCACCATCGCCTGGGAATCCTTCGGCGAAGGCTGGGTCAGCGACATCGTCAAGGAGCTCAAGCTCAAGGACGTTACCAAGCTGCATGCCGGTTATGGCGAGATCCCGGATCTGTCGAAGGTCGATCCGGCCAGCGACGTCGTCTTCACCTGGAACGGCACCACCTCCGGCGTGCGCGTGCCGAATGCCGACTGGATCAGCGCGAGCCGCGAAGGCTTGACGATCTGCGACGCGACCTCGGCCGCGTTTGCGCAGCCGCTCGACTGGCCGAAGCTCGACGTCGTCACCTTCTCCTGGCAGAAGGCGCTCGGCGGCGAAGCCGCACATGGCATGCTCATCCTGTCGCCGCGCGCGGTGGAGCGTCTCGAGACCTACAAGCCGGCCTGGCCGCTGCCGAAGATCTTCCGCATGACCAAGGGCGGCAAGCTCAATGCCGGCATCTTCGAGGGCGAGACCATCAACACCCCGTCGATGCTGTGCGTCGAGGACTATCTGGACGCGCTGAACTGGGGCAAGTCGATCGGCGGCCTCAAGGCGCTGATCGCGCGCGCCGACGCCAACACCAAGGTGCTGGCGGACTGGAAGGCGCGCACGCCGTGGATCGACTTCCTCGCCAAGGATCCTGCGATCCGTTCCAACACCTCGGTGTGCCTGAAGGTCGTCGATCCCGCGATCACGGCGCTGTCGGCCGATGCCCAGGCCGAGTTTTCCAAGAAGCTGGTGTCGCTGGTCGAGAAGGAGAACGCCGGCTTCGACTTCGCGCATTATCGCGACGCGCCGGCGGGCCTACGCATCTGGTGCGGCGCCACGGTGGAAGCGAGCGACGTCGCGCTGCTGACGCAGTGGATCGACTGGGCGTTCGCCGAGGCCAAGGCCGCGTTGCCGAAGGCAGCTTGAAGCTGATCGAAACTGCGTAGGGCGGGCAAAGGGCGCATAGCGCCCGTGTCCACCGACGACTTCACCTGACGCGAGAGGGCGGTGGGCACGCTTCGCTTTGCCCACCCTACAGGTTTTCCCATTTCCGCGCGCTGCGTGGTCCCCTCCCAGAGGGGCCTGAAGGACCATCGTCATGTCAAAACCCAAAGTTCTCATTTCCGACGCACTCTCTCCGGCCGCCGTGCAGATCTTTCGGGATCGCGGCGTCGAGGTCGACTTCCAGCCCAATCTCGGCAAGGACAAGGACAAGCTCGCCGACATCATCGGCGACTACGACGGCCTGGCGATCCGCTCGGCCACCAAGGCGACCGCCAAGATCATCGAGCGCGCCAAGCGGCTCAAGGTAATCGGGCGCGCCGGCATCGGCGTCGACAATGTCGAGATTCCCGCGGCGACCGCCAAGGGCATCATCGTGATGAACACGCCGTTCGGCAATTCGATCACCACGGCCGAGCACGCGATCACCATGATGCTGTCGCTGGCGCGCGAGATCCCGCAGGCCGACGCCTCGACGCAGGCCGGCAAGTGGGAGAAGAACCGCTTCATGGGCGTCGAGATCACCGGCAAGACGCTCGGCGTCGTTGGCTGCGGCAATATCGGTTCGATCGTCTGCGACCGCGCGCAGGGCCTGCGCATGAAGGTGATCGGCTTCGATCCCTTTCTCACCGAGGAGCGCGCGCGCGATCTCGGCGTCGAGAAGGTCGAGCTCGACGAACTGCTGAAGCGCGCCGACTTCATCACCTTGCATACGCCGCTGACCGACAAGACCCGCAACATCATCGATGCCCAGGCGATCGCCAAGACCAAGAAGGGCGTGCGCATCATCAATTGCGCGCGCGGCGGCCTGATCGACGAGGCGGCGCTGCTCGAGGCGCTGAACTCCAAGCATGTCGCCGGCGCAGCGCTCGACGTGTTCGCCGAGGAGCCTGCGACCAGCAATCCGCTGTTCGGCCATCCCTCCGTGATCTGCACGCCGCATCTCGGCGCCTCGACCACCGAAGCGCAGGAGAACGTCGCGCTGCAGATCGCCGAGCAGATGTCGGACTATCTGCTGACCGGCGCGATCTCGAACGCGATCAACTTCCCCTCGATCACGGCCGAGGAAGCGCCGAA
This sequence comes from Bradyrhizobium sp. HKCCYLR20261, assembly GCF_051168435.1. Lineage (NCBI taxonomy): Bacteria > Pseudomonadati > Pseudomonadota > Alphaproteobacteria > Hyphomicrobiales > Nitrobacteraceae > Bradyrhizobium > Bradyrhizobium sp. HKCCYLR20261. The sequence goes on along the minus strand of NZ_JBNPUZ010000012.1, from coordinate 59,110 downwards.
GCTGAAGCCGTTCATCGCGCTCGCCGAGAAGCTCGGCTCGTTCGCGGGACAGCTCACCGAGAGCAGCATCACCAAGGTCCAGATCACCTATGAGGGCCAGGTCGCGGAGATGAAGACCAAGGCGCTGACCTCGGCGGTGCTGGCCGGCCTGCTGCGGCCGATGCTGGGCGAGGTCAACGTCGTGTCGGCGCCGGTCATTGCCAAGGAGCGCGGCATGATCGTCGACGAGGTGCTGCGCGCGGGCGAGAGCGACTATGAAAGCCTCATCACCGTGGCCGTGATCACCGAGCAGCAGGAGCGCGCGGTGTCCGGCACGGTCTATGCGGACGGCAAGCCGCGCCTCGTCGACATCAAGGGCATCCGCGTCGATGCCGAGTTCGGCAAGTCGATGATCTATGTCACCAACGAGGACAAGCCAGGCTTCATCGGCAAGTTCGCGAGCCTGCTTGGCGATGCCAAGATCAACATCGCCACCTTCCATCTCGGCCGTGTCGCGGCCGGCGGTGATGCCATCGCGCTGGTCGAGATCGACGGCGCCGTTCCGGCCGAGTTGCTCGCCAAGATCCAGGCGCTGCCGCAGGTCAAGCAGGCCAAGGCGCTGGCGTTCTGACGTCTCGTCCGAGCCGGCCTCGGATAGGGCAGCACGGCTCTCGCCGCGCTGCCCTTTTTTTATCGAGACGCGCCCGGATGGCGTTTGAACCGGTCTCGTTCTGCTCGCGTCTAACGCCCGACGAAGGACCGGCTGTTCCGGTCCCGAGGGTGCTGGGCTGCGGAGAAAATGATGACCATGCGACACAAGGGTCTGATGGCCACGGGACTCGTTCTGGGCGCGGCATTCGCCGCAGCCCCGGGTTACGCGGCCGATCTCGATGCGACGTCCTCCGTCGATGCCGTCACTGTCTATCCCGATGGCGCGAGCGTCACGCGGCTCATCTCGCTCGATCTCCCGGCTGGCGAGACGACGGCCATCGCCAAGGATTTTCCGCTCGGACTCGATGTGTCCTCGCTGCGCGTCGAAGGTGAGGCCGGCGCGAAGCTCGTGATCGGCACCGTCGATGCCAAGCCGCCGCGCGCCGCCCCGCCGGTCAACCTGCCCGAGATCGACAAGCGAATCGAGGCGCTGAAGGACGAGCGCGCCAATCTCGACGGCGCCATCGCCGCCGCCCTTGCGCGCAAGAAGTTCGCGGAGCGCTTTGCCGAAGCGTCCCCCGCGGGGCTCGGCGAAAAGGGCGAGGCGCGTCCGATCGCTGAATGGCGCACCGCCTTTGCGGCCGTGGCGGAAGAGGTGGGGCAGGCAGACGCGGCGATTCGCGACAGCGAGCGCAAGCAGCGCGAGCTCGACCGCGAGATCGCGCGATTGCAGGCCGATCGCGCCGCGAAGCCCCCGAGCAAGATGGAAGTCCAGATCGAACTCTCCGCCGCGGCGGCGACGAAAGCGAAACTGCGCGTCACCTACGCCGTGCGGCACGCTCGCTGGGTGCCGCTCTACGACGCCCGCCTCGATACCTCGGCGAAGGACCATAAGCCGGTGCTCGAGCTGGTGCGTCGCGCCGAGATCCAGCAGACCACCGGCGAGGATTGGTCTGACGTCACGCTGTCGGTGTCGACTGTGCGGACGGGGCGCGGCGGCAGCGCGCCTGAGCTTCGGACCCTGATCGCGCAATATCCGCCGCCGCCGGCGCCGCCGATGGCGCAACTCGGCACGATGTCGGACAACGTTGCCAAGCGCCGGAGCATGGAGGCGCTCGCGCCCGCACCGGCAGCTCCGGAGCCTGCCAGGAAGGCCGAGGAGCGCGAGACCGCGGTCGAGATCGGCGCCTACCAGACCGCCTTCCGGCTTCCCGGCCGCGTCAGCGTCGGCACCAACGAGGGCGCCAAGAGCCTGCGCATCTCGACGGCGACGATCACGCCCGAATTGATCATTCGCTCGGCGCCGGTCGCTGATCCCACGGCCTATCTCGAAGCCAGCTTCACGCAGGCAGAGGATGCGCCGCTTTTGCCGGGCAAGGTGTCGATCTATCGCGATGGCATGTTCGTCGGCAATTCGAAGCTGGTTTCGGCAGCCAAGGACGAATCCGTACGTCTCGGCTTCGGCGCCGACGACAAGGTCAGGGTCGAGCGCAGCGTCGTGAAGCGCAATGAAGGCGCGGCGGGACTGATCGTCACCACGGCGAAGATCGACGAGCGTGCTTTCAAGACGACGATCCGTAACGCGCATGACTTCCCCGTCAAGGTCGCGATCCACGATCAACTGCCGGTCAGCGAGAACGAGGAGATCACCGTCGAGATGCTGCCGTCAACCACGCCGCCGACCGCGACCAATGTCCGCGACCGGCGCGGTGTCACCGAGTGGCTCGTCGAGGCCAGACCCGGCGAGACCAAGGAGATCTCGTTCGCGTGGCGCGTCCGCTGGCCGAAGGACAAGACCATCACGATGAGTCCCGCAGGTTAGAACTCATCGACGTTCATCGTTTGCCGCGAGCTGCAAGGCAAGCGTTCTGCACATGATCTGCATGTCCTATCAACTCAGGATCAGAATGCGGACTGTGTTGAAACCCGAAGTATGAGCGCTTGCCCGGATGGAATTTGTCCGGGCAAGCACAGCTGCGCCTCAATCGCCGAAGCTTGCCCTCATCCGAACGCAAAGCGGTCGTAGATCGCGGCCAAGCCGTGTCTGCGCGTGAGACACGGACGCAGGTAGCGATGGACGGGCGTTCGACGCGTGGCGACTGCGGGACTTGGGGACGATACGCTTGCGACGATGCAAGGGACGTCGGCCAGAATGGCCGCCCTCGATCATTCGTCGTCGCTGGCGAACTGATGTCCCGATGTTTCTCCGCATTCCAAATCGTCATGACGATATCCGAAATACCGTCAAGGATGGTCATCTCGACTGGCCTCGCCCTTGCGTCCGGTCTGCGGGTGTGGATCGGCGCGCTTGAACGGAGGTTTCGGTCTATCAGATGCAGTATCCGTCTTTCGCCTCGCGCATCGCGCGGCGTTCGCATCGTTGGGCGGCGCTGTCCGCCGTCATGCTGGCTGGAAGTGCAAATGCGGCCGTCGCGGCCGATAGTGTGAACCTGGTTCGCGAACTTGCCGGCCGTGTCGGTCCGATCCTTGGTTCGTCCCAAGCCTGCACGAGCATCCCGTCACGTCGCGTTCAGATCATCCTGGTCAAGTTTCAACAGGCGATCCGCGAAGCCTCGACCAATCCGAACGAGCTCAACGAACTGGCCCGGGACTTCGAACGCAACCTCGCCGAAGGTCGCGCTGCGGTGAACGGCGGTCGGGCCGACTGCAGGCTGGTCGAGCGCCAGTTGACGGAGCTCGAGCGTAGCGTCAACGCGCCGCCCGCGGCGGTATCGGCGACCGTCGCGCCGTCGGCGGCCGCTGCCGCGCCAAGCCCGATGAGATCCGCGGCCGCGTCCGGCAGCGTGCGCGGCGTGACGGATCAGGAAATCCGCTTCGGAATGGTGATCCCGTATACCGGCAGCGCCAAGGAGAACGGGCAGAGCTACAAGCGCGGCATCGAGGTCGCGTTCGCGCGCGTCAACGCCGCCGGCGGCGTTCATGGACGGATGCTCAAGCTGATCGCGGCCGATGACGGCTTCGAACCGACGCGAACGCCGGACGCGATGAAGCTGCTCTGGGAGCGGGAGCAGGTGTTCGGATTCGTCGGCAATCTGGGCACGCCGACCGCAGCCGTCGCCGTGCCGTTCGCGCTCGAACGCAGGGTGCTGTTCTTCGCGCCGTTCACCGGCGGCAGCGTGGTGCGGCACGACCCGCCCGATCGTTACGTCTTCAACTACCGGCCAAGCTTCGTCGAGGAGGCCGACGCCGCGGTGCGCTACCTCCTGAAGATGCGAAAGATCAGGCCGAATCAGATTGCGGTGTTCGGACAGAACGACGATCTCGGCGAGCAGGGCTTTGCCGGCGTCGCCAGGGCCTATCGCGCAGCCGGCCTCAACGACAAGGCGATCGTGCGGCTGCTCTACGCCCGCAACTCGATCGACATGGACGAGGCGGTCAACCAGCTCAAGGCGCAGAAGGTGCCGATCAAGGCCATCGTAATGGTCGGCACGACGCGCCCGGCGGCAAAGTTCATCGAGAAGACGCGCGATCTCTATCCCGGCATGATCTACACCAACATGTCGATCGTCGGCGCGACCGCGCTGGCGCAGGAGTTGATGCTGCTGGGTCCGCGCTTCACCGAGAACGTCATCGTGACCCAGGCGGTGCCGGCCGTGTCGGGCTATTCGAGCACAGTGCTCGAGTTCAAGACGGCGCTGGCGCAAGTCGCGCCTGGCGAGGTTCCGGACTACATCTCGCTCGAGGGCTACATCGCCGCCAACCTGCTGATCGATGCGCTGAAGCGCTGCGGGCCGCAGCTCGACACCGAGCGATTGGTCGAGGCGCTGGAGAACACGCGTAATCTCGACATGGGACTCGGCACCCCGCTCAATCTGAGCCGCGGCGATCATCAGGCGCTGCACAAGGTCTGGGGCACCCAGCTCGACAGGTCCGGTGTCTACCAGCCGATCGATCTGGAATGATGCTCTCGCGCGCCAGCGCGGGAGCGGAGACGGCGCCGGCCGGCATCCGGCCAAGCCGCCGCGCGTTTCGTGTCGGCCGGACTTGATCCAGAACAAGCGCGGGGAGGGGTGCGCTTGTTACACGCTGTTGCAGGTCCCGCGGCATTGATCATCTTCGATCGCGCCGTGGCGCTGCAACGCGAGTGCCCGACATGGAATCCGATCCGAACGCCCGCAAGCAGGCTATTGCCGTCGGCTATATCTTCCTGGCCGGCGTCGGCATGCTGCTGCTGCAATGGCTGCTCACGACCTACAACACCGTCGAGACCATTCCGTACAGCCAGTTCGAGCAACTCGTCGTCGACGGCAAGATCGCAGAAGTGTCGGTCAGCCAGGACACCATCCAGGGCAAGTTCAAGGACAAGCAGGCGGACGGCAAGACAGCCTTCGTCACGGCGCGGGTCGATCCGTCTCTGTCGGAGAAGCTGGCGGCCAAGGGCGTCACGGTCACCGGTGTTCCGTCGGGCGGCGTGATCCAGACCTTGCTGTCCTGGGTCGTGCCGGCGCTGATGTTCTATCTGATCTGGGTCTTTCTCGGCCGCAAGGTCATGGACAAGCAAGGCTTTGGCGGCCTGATGTCGATCGGCAAGTCGCGCGCCAAGGTCTATGTCGAGACCGATACCAAGGTGACCTTCGCCGATGTCGCCGGCGTCGACGAGGCAAAGTTTGAGCTGCAGGAGGTCGTGCAGTTCCTGAAGGACCCGAAGAGCTATGGCCGGCTCGGCGCGCACGTGCCGAAGGGGATCCTGCTCGTCGGCCCGCCCGGCACCGGCAAGACGCTGCTTGCGCGCGCCGTGGCGGGCGAGGCCGGTGTAGCCTTCTTCTCGATCTCGGGCTCCGAGTTCGTCGAGATGTTCGTCGGCGTCGGTGCGGCGCGCGTGCGTGATCTGTTCGAGCAGGCGCGCAAGGCTGCGCCCTGTATCATCTTCATCGATGAGCTCGATGCGCTCGGGCGCAGCCGTTCTGCCGGAGCGCAGTTCGGCGGCTATGACGAGAAGGAGCAGACGCTCAATCAACTGCTGGCCGAGCTCGACGGCTTTGATCCCAGCGCGGGCGTGATCCTGCTCGCCGCCACCAACCGTCCGGAGATCCTCGATCCCGCGCTGCTGCGTGCCGGCCGCTTCGATCGCCAGGTGCTGGTCGACCGGCCCGATCGAAGCGGACGGCTCGCGATCCTCAAGGTCCATGTCCGCAAGATCACGATGGCCGGCAATGTCGATCTCGACAAGGTCGCGGCGCTCACCGCAGGCTTCACCGGCGCCGATCTCGCCAACCTGATCAACGAGGCCGCGATCGCCGCGACGCGCCGCAAGGGGCACGAGGTGACGTTCGACGATTTCACCGTCGCGATCGAACGCATCGTCGCCGGCATCGAGAAGAAGAGCCGCGTGCTCAGCCCGGCCGAGCGCCGCCGCGTCGCCTATCACGAGATGGGGCATGCGCTGGTCGCGGCCAATCTCGCCGGCGTCGATCCGGTGCAGAAGGTCTCGATCATTCCGCGCGGCGTCGGCGCGCTCGGCTACACCATGCAGCGGCCGACCGAGGACCGCTTCCTGCTCGCGGTCAGCGAGCTTAAGAGCCGCATCGCCGTGCTGATGGGCGGCCGGGCCTCGGAGCAGTTGATCTTCGACGGCGACGTTTCCACCGGCGCCGCCGACGACCTGCAGCGCGCCACCGAAATCGCCATCGAGATGGTCACGAAGTACGGCATGGACGCGACCGTTGGCCAGCGCACCTACGCGCCGCGGCCGCAGGCGTCGTTCCTGCAGCCGCAGGACCAGATCGTCTCGGCGGCCGAGGTGACCGGGCGCGAGATCGATCTCGCCGTGCGCGACCTGATCGCGGAGGGCGGCGCCCGTGCGCGCGCGATCCTCGAAGGCCACCGCGAGGACCTCGAACGTGGCGTCACGCTGCTGATCGCGAAGGAGACGCTGACCGCCGAGGAGTTCGCGCCGCTGCGATCGGCAGCCTCTGCGATTCCTGCGCCGGAGGCCGCGGCCGCGAGCTGATCCGGGTTTCTACGGGGCCCGTTCGCAACCGAACCCTAACCATGCCCTGCTCAATTCATCGGCAGTCAATCTTGACAAACGATGACAATGATCAGGGTGGAGTTCGCTGCGTGCTGCTGAATAACATGAAGATTGCGCCCAAGCTCGCCATCGTGGTTGGCGTCGCGCTCCTGGGCCTCGCCGCAGCCGGAACCTTCGCCGCCAATCTGATGCATCGGGAGATGGTCAACGCCCGCATCGAGCAGTGCCGGGCGATCGTCGAGACGGCGCGTAACATGGCGCTGGGCCTGATCAAGGAGGTCGACGCCGGCAAGATGACGAAGGAAGCCGCGCTCGACGAGTTCGTCAATCGCGGCCGGAGCATGACCTTCGACAAGGGCATGGGCTATCTGTTCGCCTACACGATGGACGGCACCGTCGTGATCTCGCAGGACATGAAGCAGCGCGGCTCGAACGTGATCGACTTCGAGCTCAACGGGCGCAAGCTCGTCGTCGAATTGCGCGACGGCGTTGCCAAAGACGGCGAGGTCACGCTGCGTTACGAATATCTCCGCCCGGGTCAGGAGCAGCCGACCCGCAAGATCTCCTACGCGATGGCGATCCCCGGCTGGAATATGTTCGTCGGCACCGGCGTCTATGTCGACGATCTCGACGCCAAGCTGCAGCCGTTGAAGTGGATGATGTGGCTGGCCTGCGCCGGCATCGCGGTCATCGCCGGCGCCATCGCCTGGCTGATCAGCCGCAGCATCAGCATTCCGCTCAATCGTCTCGGCAACCGCATGCAGGAGATCGCCGACGGCCGGCTCGACGGCGAGATCCCCGGCGTCGGCCGCGGCGACGAGGTCGGCGCCATGGCGGCCACGGTGCAGATCTTCAAGGACAACGCGCTGCGGATGCGCGAGCTCGAGCAGGCGGAGGCTGCGACCAAGCAGCGGACGGAAGCCGAGCGGCGCGCCGCGATGCAGAACCTTGCGGCCGATTTCGAGCGCAGCGTGAACGGCATCGTCCGCTCTGTGGCCTCTGCGGCCGAGGGCATGCAGCACACCGCGCAGTCGATGACGGCCACGGCGAGCGACGCCAGCGTCCGCGCCTCGACCGTCAGCAACGCCACCCAGAGCGCGAACGACAACGTCGGAACGGTCGCGGCCGCGGCGGAGGAGCTGTCGAGCTCCGTCAGCGAGATCTCGCGCCAGGTCGCCCGCTCGACCGAGATCGCGAGCAAGGCTGTCGGCGATGCCGAGCGCACCAATGCCACGGTGCAGGTTCTCTCGACCGGCGCCGAGAAGATCGGCGAGGTCGTCAAGCTGATCCACTCGATCGCCGCGCAGACCAACCTGCTGGCGCTGAACGCCACGATCGAAGCGGCGCGCGCCGGCGAGTCCGGCAAGGGCTTTGCGGTCGTCGCCTCCGAGGTGAAGGCGCTGGCCAACCAGACGGCCAAGGCGACCGAGGAGATCTCCGCGCAGGTCGCGGCGATGCAGACCTCGACCCAGGATGCTGTCGCGGCCATCACCGGCATCACCCAGACGATCGCGCAGATGAGCGAGATCACCAACTCGATCTCGACCTCGATCGCGCAGCAGGGCGATGCAACGCGCGAGATCGCCCGCAACATCCAGTCGGTCGCGGCCGGCTCCAACGAGATCAGCGCGCATATCGGTGGCGTCACCAAGGCCGCTGAAGCGACCGGCACCGCTGCGTCCGAGGTGCTGTCGAGTGCCCGCGAGCTCGACAGCCAGTCGGGCCTGCTGCAGCAGGCCGTCGACGGCTTCATGGCCAAGGTGCGGACGGCCTGATCGAACCGTCGCCGTTGCCCTCGGGGACAACGGCGACGCTCACGATGGTGAGGCGTTTACTTCGCCTTCAGGAAGTCGCCCACCTCGAGCAGCACGAACTCGTTGTCGTCGGCCTTGTTGGGATCGCGGCTCGACGAGAACGGCAGGTTGTTGTCGTTGCCGACGATGATGTGGGTGTCGTCGACGCGATCGACATTCTCGATCGTGAAGAACGGGAAGGCGAGCACGCCGTCATTCAGCGGCTTGCGCGCCTTCTTGTCCGGATCCCTGATCTTCATCAGGTCGATATAGGCGATCTTGCGGACCGGCTTGCCGACATTGGCGTCCGACAGCTCGATCTTGTAGACGCGCTTGAACTTGGCCAGGTCAGGGAAGCAGTTGTCGCCGCGGGTGCCCTGCGGGCAGGCCTTGTCAGCGGTGCCCTCGCCATTGTCACGCTCGATGATCAGGCCCTGTGTCGGGTCGATCATGTTGAAGTCGCCGATTGCGTTGCCGTTCTGCTCGAACACATATTGCCAATAGCGGCCAGTGAACTTTTCCGCGGCGACGTCGAATTCGAGGATGCGCGAGGCTTCCTTGCCGTCGACCTTCTCCCAATCCTTCTTCTCGGCGTCCCACAGCGGCCCTTCCAGCAGGCCATAGATGAACTTGCCGTCGGTGGATGCCGCGAAGCCCTCATAGCCCTTCGAGCGCCGCAGATTGACGTTGGTGTAGCTCGCGCCGGGCGCGCCGGGGGACTGGACCGCCCAATGGTCGGGCGAGCGCACCGGCTTGCCGTCAGCAACCGTCTCGAATACGGCGAGCACCTTGCCGCTCTTGTCCGCCTTGATAAGGTAGGGGCCGAACTCGTCGCCGATCCAGATGTGATCGCCGATGATCTGGAAGCCCTCGGTGTCGAAATCGGCACCGGTCAGATAGCGCTTGGCCGTATTCTCGTGGACGATGCGGAACGGCACCTTCCTGTCGGGATCGTGCAGGAAGATGGTCTCGAGCCGCTCCACCTTGCCGGCGGCCCAGTCGATCTTGTGATGATTGAGATAGAGCATCGAATCCGGCGAGTTGTAGCGCGAGCCCATGCCGTTGTCGGTCAGCACCCAGAACGTGCCGTCGGCCATAGTCTTGATGCCGGAATGCCCCTGCAGCGGCTGTCCCTTGAACGGCAGCGATACGCCGGTCGGCCGCTCATAAGACTTGCCCATCACGCTGCCGATCGCCTCGACGCGCTTGCCAGTGGTGTATTTGCCGGAGGTCTTGAGATCGTCCGGAGCGTCGGCGGGCGCGTCGATGAAGGACTCGGCTGGCAGCACGGCGTGGCCAGCGAGCTTGGCGGGGAATTCGCCTTCGCCCTGGGCGAGCGCGGCGCCGGTGCTGAGGGCCAGAGCGGCCACGGTGGTCAGAAAAAATCGATGCATGGAAAGCCTCCTGAGCTTGAACCACGCGTGGTTCTGAACAGGCGCCCTGACGCTCCGTTGACAGTTCCATGACAGCCGGATGATGCGCGCTGTTCGCCCTGGGGCGTGTTGCCGCACGCTTAGTTCTTGGGCGCCTCTCCGGCGGTGCGGGGCTGCTTGAGCGGCACGCGCGAAGCAATGATCACACCGACGATGACCAGCGCGTAGCCCGCGAGATGGAACAGCTTCAACTCTTCGCCGAGCAGCAGGATCGCCAGCACCGAGCCGAACAGTGGCACCAGATGCAGGAACGGTGCGGCGCGGTTCGGTCCGATCAGGCTGATGCCGCGATTGAAGAACAGATAGGCGAGCGTCGAGGCGAACACGATCACGTAGCCGAGCGTCAGCATGGAGAGCAAGTCCAGCCTCAGCACGAATCCAGAGCTGTACTCCCAGGCCGCGAGCGGCAGCAGCAGCACGGCGCCGGCCGCCGTGCAGGATGAGATCAGCGACAACTGGTGCACGGCGGGCTTGCGGGTCATGGCCGCCGAGTAGAGCCCGAACACCCAGAGCGCGCCGGCGAACATCAGGTCACCCCGATTGAATTGGATGCCCGCGAGCGCACCGAGATCGCCACGCAGCAGGATCACCAGCACGCCGACAAGCGACATCGCGATGCCCGCGAGTTGCCCCCAGGTCAGCCGCACGCCGAACAGCAGCAGCGACCACAGCGCCACGAATAGCGGCGTCGACGATTGGATCAGCAGCCCGTTGAGCGCCTGAGTATATTGCATCGCCCAGTAGGACAGCGCGTTGTTGATCGCAAAGCCGGTGAGCGCGAACAGCAGGATCAGCGGCCAATGCGCGAGCAGGGTACGCCAGTCCTTCGCCAGATGCTCCCGCGCGAACGGCCATAGCATCAGGAAGGTTCCGATCCAACGAATGCACGACAAGGTCAGCGGCGGCACGTGGCCGGCGACATAGCGCGCCAGCACGATGTTGCCCGCCCAGAACAGCGAGGCCAGCGTGAGCAGCAGATAAGGCTGGTTGTTGAGCCAGGCGACCGGCGATGTGGACTGGGATGGGGCGGGCAAGGATTCGGCTTCTGTTGCGCGGGCCGAGTTGTGCCCGAAAGCGCGGCGGAGACAAGAGCGCCCGGCGGATTGCCGCCATGCCGAAAGGCGGCAGAACGTCCCCTCTTTACAAAACGAATATTCGTTTTGTATGGTGATTGTGCTCGAAGGCGATTGGTCGCTCGGCCAGGAGGTGCGCATGCCGAAGCTGAAGCCGGCGACGATGGCCGCCCGCCGCGAAGAAATCCTGCGCGCCGCAGCGGCCTGCTTCGCGCGTCAGGGCTTCCACCAGACGACGATTGCCGACGTGATCGCCGAGTCCGGCCTCAGTGCCGGCGGCATCTACGGCCATTTCGCCAGCAAGGAGGAACTGATCCAGGCGATCGGTGAGCATCGCCATGCCCGCGATGCGGCGCTGCTCGCGGCCGCGCGCGACAGTCAGGACCCGCTCGAAGGCCTGCGCGCGATCGCGCGCGCCTCGCTGGCGGACATGCAGAAGGAGGAGGGGCTGCGCAGCCGACGGATTGCCCTGCAGCTCTGGGCCGAGGCGCTGCGCGACGATGCCGTCCGCGATCAGGTCGTGGATGGCGTCCGCAAGCCGATCGCGGTCATCGCCGAGCTTCTGCAGCGCGGCCAGCGGCTCGGCGTGATCGACCGCGCGGTCAACCCGCGCAGTATGGCACGCACCATGGTCGCGATGTTCCAGGGCTTCGTGCTGCAGCGGCTGTGGGGCGAGCCGTTTTCGCCGGCCGAGGCGCTGGCCAGCTTCGAGGTGTTGCTGGCCGGGCTCGCGCCGAAACGATGATGCCCGCGACGTTGCCGAAGTCTCCCGGGAGGACGAGATGATGAGCGAACTCGATCTCCTGGGCGGCCTCGGCACCGGCTTGGTGGGCGGATTCACGTCCGGCCTGCTCGGCGTCAGCCCCGGCGGCGGTCTCGTGGTTTTCGCCGTGCTGCTGCTCGGCGCCGAGCAGCACGTCGCGCAGGGACTCTCGCTGGTCGCGCAGGTTCCGCCGACCAGTGCCGCCGGCCTCAAGCGCTATTGGGACGAAGGCAGCCGGGCGCCGCTGCGCGTGCTGCTGTGGCTCGGGCTTGGATTTGTCCTCGGCGGTGCGATCGGCGCGCTCCTGGCCAACGGCACGGCGTCGGCGATCCTGCGATGGGCCTACGTCATCTATCTGCTGCTGCTCGATGTCCTGCTCCTGCGCCGCTCATCGAAGCGAGGTGCCGTCGAGACCACGGTTTGCGCAGTCGATCCGAGCGGATTTGCGCTGCTTGCGGTCGGCAGCGCAGCGGGTGTGTCGTCCGGCTTTCTCGGCATCGGCGGCGGACTGGCGACAGTCGTCGGCTTGAGCGCGGTCCTTGGCATGGCGCAGCACCGCGCGCAGATGATCAGCCTGGCGCTGACGCTGGTGCCGACGACGATTCCGTCAGCCTGGATCTATTGGCAGCACGGTGCCTTGCCGTCCTGGCCCACCTTAGTCGCCGTGATCGTCGGACTGGCCGCCGGCACCGATCTCGGCGCGCGGCTCGCGACCCGCGTTTCGCCCGAGCGGCTGCGGATCGTGCTGATCGGCTTCGTCTCGCTGATGACCATCGCCATGGCGCTCAAGGCCATCGGATAGCGCGCCTCCGGCAATGCCTCAGGTCGCCTGCTTGCGCGAGGCGACGTAGACACCGCCGAGCACCAGGACGAAGCCGATCAAATGAAAGATCTGCGGCTGCTCGCTGAGGAAGACGAACGCCATGATCGAGCCGAACACCGGAACTACGTGAAAGAATGGCGCGGCACGGTTGGCGCCAATCAGCAGTACGCCGCGATTGAAGCAGAGATAGGCGATGGTCGAGGGGAAGATCGCGACGTAGAGCAGCGACAACAAATTCTGCGTATCGAATGCCATCACCGGGCGGGCATTGAGCTCCCAGATCAAGAGTGGGATCAGGCTGGCCGCGCCGCAGCCGAAGGTGAAGGCGACCATCGACAGGCCGTGGATCTGCGGACGCTTGATCGTCAGCACCGAATAGAATCCGAACACCGCCATCGCCAGCAGGAAGATCAGGTCGCCCTTGTTGAAGCTGATGCTGGCGAGCGCGGTGGGATGGCCGCGCGTCAGGATCAGCAGCACGCCGACGAGCGACAGCACGATGCCGATCGCCTGCGCCAGTGTCAGGTGGACGCGCAGCAGCAGCATCGACCACACCGCTACGATCAGCGGTCCCGCGGATTGCAGCAGCAGCGTGTTGAGCGCCTGGGTGTATTCGAGCGACCAATATTGCAGCGTGTTGAAGGCGCCGATGCCCGTCACCGACAGCGCGATCATGATGCCGAGCTTGGAGCGGATCGCCGGCCAGTCCTGGCGCAACTGTTTCCAGGCGAGCGGCAGGATCAGCAGGAACGCCAGCGACCAGCGCAGGAACGACAAGGTCACCGGCGGGATGTGGCCGGCAGCGAGCCGGCCGACGATCGAATTGCCGGCCCAGCACAGCGCGGTGATGCTGAGCAGCACATAGGGCTGGTTCGCGATCCAGGCCCGCGCGGGCGCGGCGGATGCTGGGGGATCGGCGGCGGACATCAGCGGTGTTAGACCCGGTTCGGTGCGCCGCGGCATTCGACCCGGTGTGTCCGGGCCGCGGTTTCCTCCCCGGCCCGGTCGACAGACACCAATTGGTGCTGCCTATCAAGAGGGCAGATGCATCGCGACTATGCAATGATGACCGTCATCGGGGCCTCGCGCGGCGATGAGGGTTCCGAGGATCGCCTTGGATCGCGAACGCCTTGAGTCGTTCCGCGCTGATCAGATAGGCGACGACGAGCGCGGCAATCGTGGCCAGCAACGGCACGGGCGGCGCCACGAAGCCGAACCAGGCGCCGATCGGCGTGAACGGGATGATGAGCGCGGCGGCCAACGCGATCAGCGACGAGGCCGTCAGCATCGGATCGGCGCGGTTGCTCCACGGCCGTCCATTGGTGCGGATGATGAAGATCACGAGGATCTGCGTCGCCATCGACTCCAGGAACCAGGCGGTCCGGAACTCGTCCGGCGTCGCGTGGAAAAGATAGAGCAGGGCGCCGAAGGTGAGGAAATCGAACAGCGACGAGAGCGGTCCCATGATCGCTGCGAAACGCAATAGCCGTTTCATGTCCCAGCGCTGCGGTCGTGCGGTCGCTTGCGGGCTGACGCGATCGAAGGGGATACCGAGCTCGGACAGATCATAGAGCAGGTTGTTGAGCAGGATCTGCGTCGGCAGCATGGGCAGGAACGGCAGCATGATCGAAGCGACCGCCATCGACAGCATGTTGCCGAAGTTCGAGCTCGCGCCCATCCGCACGTATTTCAGGATGTTGGCAAAGGTGCGCCGTCCTTCCTCGACGCCATCGGCGACGACCTCGAGATCGGAGGCCAGCAGGATCATGTCGGCCGCGGATTGCGCCACACCGGTGGCGCCATCGACGGACAGCCCGATGTCCGCGACCTTCAGCGCCGGCGCATCATTAATGCCGTCGCCGAGGAACCCCACCACCTCGCCCGAGGCCTGCAGCGCCTTGACGATGCGCGATTTCTGATCGGGCGCGAGCCGGCCGAAGGCGTCGGCCGAACGGACCTGCACCGCCAGCGCATCGTCGCTGAGCTGGGCAATATCGTTGCCGGACAGCACGCGGTCGGCCTTTAATCCGACCAGACCCGCAAGCCGCTTGACCACGACAGGATCGTCGCCGGAGAGGATCTTCAGCGCGATGCCGGCGCGCGCCAATTGAGCGATCGCGGCTGCCGCCGTCGGCTTGGGCGGATCGGCGAAGGCGCACAGGCCCTCGAAGATCAGGTCCTTCTCATCCTCGGTCTCGATCTCGCGCGGCGCGCCGCTCCACGGCTTCGAGGCGATCGCGACCGTGCGCAAGCCGTCCTGCGCCAGCGCGTGAACGCGCGCGCGCATCTCGGCGCGAGCATCCTCGTCGATCGCCGCGATCGTGCTGCCTTGCCGCCGCTGGGTACAGAGCTCGATCACAGCTTCCGGCGCACCTTTCACGATCAGGAGCTGATCCAGTCCTTTGATGGCCAGCACCGAGCCAAGCCGGCGCGAGAAGTCGAAGGTCTGCTGCCCGCCCAGGATCCAGCCCGCCGCGGCATGATCGGCGCCTGCGATCAGCGCCGTATCGAGCGCGCCGCGATCGCCTCCCAGCGCTGCGGCGATGGCGCCGAGCTCCGCCGCGCGCGGATCGTCGCGTCCATCGGGCGCGATGCTGCGCGCGAGCGTGATCTCGGCGGACGTCAACGTTCCCGTCTTGTCGGTGCACAGCACGGACATCGCGCCGAGATCGTGAATGGCCGCGAGCCGTTTCACGATCACCTTTCGCTTGGCCATGCGCAGCGCGCCGCGTGACAAGGTCACTGTCGTGATCATCGGCAGCAGTTCCGGCGTCAGTCCGACCGCGAGCGCCACCGAGAACAACAAGGAGTCGAGCACGTCACGCCCGAACACGACGCGCACCGCGAGCACGATGACCACGAGCGCCAGCGTCAGCCGCGCGATGACCAGGCCGAACTCATGCAGGTCGCGCTCGAACGGCGTGCGCCTCTGCGCTTCCGCCAGAGCCGATGCGGCTGCGCCGAACATCGTGTTCGCGCCGGTATTGATGACGAGGGCCGTGGCCTCGCCGGTCTGTGCCACCGAGCCCCGGAACAGCGCATTCGACGTGTCGTCTGCATCGGTCGGAAGGGCAGCCTGCTTGGTCACGGGGTAGGGCTCGCCCGTGAGCGCGGCCTCGCCGGCCGTGAAGGCCTTGCTCTCGATGATCAACGCATCGGCAGGAACGATGTCGCCGGCGCGCACGCGCAGGACGTCGCCGGGCACGACCAGGTCGACGTCGATCTCGCGATAGGCCCCGTCGCGCCTGACCTCGGCCGTCAAGGCCACCGAGCGCCGGAGCTCCTCGGCGGCCCTCACGGCATGTCCTTCCTGAACGGTATCGAGTCCGATCGACAGCGTCAGGATCAGCACGATGATCGCGCCGCCGATCACGTCGCCGGTCGCCATCGAGATGATGCCCGCGACGAGCAGGATCAGCGACAGCGGCTCGAGTAGCCGGCGCAGGACAGCGCGCAGGGGACCTACGATGTGTGACGGCGAGTCGGTATTGCGGCCGTAGCGCTGCAGCCGCTCCGCGGCGCTGGAGTCGCCGAGGCCGTTGAGGTCGCAGTCCAGCGCTTGGGCGGCCTGCGGGGGCGCAAGACGCCAGAACTGATGCAGGCCGGAGGTCGTTTCAGTGGTCACGCGCGTCGGCCGTTATGGCTGATGAGGTCCTTGGCATCGCGCCTCCTTTGCACGACGGCCCGCCGGGCGGTTGACCTGCCGCAATGTCCGCCGCCCGCGGGCATGGCGCCCGGCCGGCTTGGAGTGGTGGCTTGGCCTGAACGCTCATTGAGGTTGTCGATCCCGGGACATCGCGAGACGTTGAGAAATCGCCGATGTGCAGGGTTTGCGGCATTCGATCGTAGATTCGCCGCCGTTGCAGTGCTCAATCCGGCTGCCAGGACCAGGACGCCGCCAGAAGCGCCGGGCCGGGCATCCGGGCCACGGCCGGGGTGGCTTGAAATTTTGGGGCTTATCAAAGGCTTGGTGGCGCTGTTGTGTGCTCCGGGGGCCCGTTCTTGCTTGCCTAGCCCGGCGGCTTCCTTTATCCGGTGGGTCGCCTCGCAAGCGAGCGGTCCCGGCCGCGATTTGGGCTGGGCGCATGGTTGGCCAGGCTGGCCCCTCATCGGAAGCGATATCGACTGAGCCGATCGTGCTGTTTTGGATCTTGGCAGAGGAAAGAGCTGCGAATGGCTAACGTCGTCGTCGTCGGCGCCCAATGGGGCGACGAGGGGAAGGGCAAGATCGTCGATTGGCTGTCGGAGCAGGCCGACATCGTCGTGCGCTTCCAGGGCGGCCACAATGCGGGCCATACGCTTGTCATCAACGGCGCGACCTACAAGCTGGCGCTGCTGCCATCCGGCGTGCTGCGCGCCGGCAAGCTGTCGGTGATCGGCAACGGCGTCGTATTCGATCCGCAAGCCTTCCTCGACGAGGTCAGCAAGCTGCAGTCGCAGGGACTGTCCATCAGCCCGGACAATCTGCGCGTCGCTGAGAACGTCACGCTCATTCTGCCGCTGCACCGTGAGCTCGATGCGTTGCGCGAGTCCGCGAGCGCAGCGACCGCGATCGGCACCACCCGCCGCGGCATCGGCCCGGCCTATGAGGACAAGGTCGGCCGTCGCGCGATCCGCCTGATGGACCTCGCCGATCTCGACACGCTGCCGCACAAGATCGATCGCCTGCTCGCCCACCACAATGCGCTGCGCCGCGGTCTCGGCCTCGAACTGATCGACGGCAAGGTCATCCTGAACGAACTGACTGCGCTGGCGCCGAAGCTGCTGCCTTATGCGGAGACGGTGTGGCGGCTGCTCGACATCAAGCGTCGCGAGGGCAAGCGCCTGCTGTTCGAGGGCGCGCAGGGCGCGCTGCTCGACGTCGACCACGGCACCTATCCTTACGTGACCTCGTCCAACACGGTGGCGGCGCAGGCCGCGACCGGTGCCGGCCTGGGGCCGGGCGCAATCGGCTATGTGCTCGGCCTGTGCAAGGCCTACACGACCCGCGTCGGCCAGGGACCGTTTCCGACCGAGCAGGACAATGAGATCGGCCGCAAGATCGGCGAACGTGGCCGTGAATTCGGAACGAATACCGGCCGGCCGCGTCGTTGCGGCTGGTTCGATGCCGTCCTGGTCCGCCAGGCGGTCCGGACTTGCGGCATTAACGGTCTTGCGCTGACCAAGCTGGACATTCTCGACGGTTTCGACACCATCGAGGTCTGCACCGGCTACAGACTGGACGGCAAGGAGATCGATCACTTCCCGGCCGGCGAAGGCGCCCAGGCCCGGGTCGAGCCGATCTACGAGACCATCGAAGGCTGGAAACAGCCGACGGCGAATGCGCGATCCTGGGCCGATCTTCCTGCCCAGGCCATCAAATACGTTCGGCGCATCGAGGAACTGGTGGGTTGCCCGATCGCGCTGCTTTCCACCAGCCCCGAACGCGAGGATACTATCCTGGTCCAGAATCCCTTCGAGGCGTGACGGGACCTGACAGCGAAGCGCGCGAATTGAGTTGATATGGCCGACTACTACCCGCTGATAGCCCGTGCCATTGCCGGATTGGACCCCAACGCTCCCGGCGAAAGCCGGCGCGCGCTTTACGAGCGGGCTCGCGCGGCGCTGATCGCGCAACTGCGCAGTGTTCAGCCGCCGCTCAGCGAATCCGAGATCACGCGCGAGCGGTTGTCGCTCGAGGAGGCCGTCCGCAAGGTGGAGGCCGAAGCGGCCCAGCGCGCCCGCGAAGCGCAGCGGGCCGCCAGCGGCGCGGGGCGTCCGGGAGATGCGTTGCGGCGTGCCGGGGCGCGCAATCCCGAGGCGCCTCCGGCTCCAGCGGAAAAGCCAGGTCCCGCGTCGGATCAGCCGGCGCCTGCTCCCCCCCGGCCGCGGCCGGCAGCGGCACCCGCGCCGGCCCGGGCGGAGCGCCCGCCGCTCGGCGGCGAACCCCTCGAGCCGCGGCCGCCGCGCAATCCGCGTCCGGATGCCCCGCCGCCTGTCGCCGGCGCGCCGGCTGCTCCGCCGCGGTCGCAGCCGCCCCAGACGCCTCCGCAGGATGCACCGCCGCCCGTGCGTGAGCGCCCGGCCGCGCCCCGTCGCGGCGCCCAGGACAACGGCAATCCGGCAACGCCCCCTGCGATGCGCGGCTTTCGCGATATCACGGCGGATGTCGACGATCTCGGCAAGGCCACGGCCCAGGCCAACCGCGCCGCCCGGAAGACCTACGCCAACGTGCCGGCCACGGATCTCGACCGGCTCGAGGACGATGACGATCGGCCGCCGCTGCCCGAGCCGGCGTACTCCTATGACGAGTCGGTGCAGGAAGCGGAGCGTTACGCGCTGCCGGCCACCTCGACCCGCCAGCGCGGCGGTCCGGCCGAGCGCGAGGCCAAGAAGAAGCCGGAGCGCAGCGGCTCGACCTTCCCGTTCAAGGCCGCGATCGCGGCCGGCATCGTGCTGATCCTGGTCGGCGCCGGAATTCTGTGGGGCCGGCCGCTGGTCGGCGTCGTCTCGGGTCTGTTCAAGTCGAACGCGACAGTCGAGGCGCCGAAGGACAATGGCGCGCCGCTGAGCAAGCCGAAGATCACCGACCGCGTCGGCCAGGCGCCGTCGTCCGATCAGATCGCGCCGGTCGCCCAGCGCGTGGTGCTCTATGACGAGGACCCCGCCGATCCCAAGGGCAAGCAGTATATCGGCTCGGTGGTCTGGCGGACGGAGCAGATCAAGGCGAGCGGCACGCAGAAGGCGGACATCGCCGTGCGCGCCGACATCGAGATTCCTGATCGCAAGTTCAAGATGACGATGTCGTTCCGCCGCAACACCGATACGTCGCTGCCGGCGAGCCACACCGCCGAGCTGACCTTCATCCTGCCGCAGGACTTCTCCGGCGGCGGTGTCGGCAACGTGCCGGGCATCCTGATGAAGTCCAACGAGCAGTCGCGCGGCACGCCGCTGGCGGGTCTTGCGGTGAAGGTCACCGACGGCTTCTTCCTGGTTGGCCTCTCCAATGTCGATGCCGACCGGACCCGCAACGTGCAGCTCCTGAAGGAGCGCTCCTGGTTCGACGTCCCGCTGGTCTACAGCAACCAGCGCCGGGCGATCATCGCCATCGAGAAGGGAGCTCCGGGCGAGCGCGCCTTCAACGATGCTTTCGCAGCGTGGGGTGACTGACCGGGCGGCAATCGCCTCGCGCGCTCGACGGAGCGGCGGGGCAGGAGGTTGGGCATGAAGCGATATCTGATCTTCGTTGCCGTGGGCCCGGCGCTGGGCGGCTTCGCGCTGCTGCTCGTCACCACCTATTTGTCCGGCTATTGGACCGACACCAGCGCCGGCGAGGTGGCCAAGCTGTTCAAGGTCTTCGTCACCTCGCTGCAATACAGCTATCTGTTCGGCTTCCTGCCGGCGCTGATGATGTGCGCGATCGACGACATCCTGTTCCATGTCCGGCGGATTCCCTCGACGGCCCGCATGCTGATCGTCGGGGGCGTCGGCTTTTTGCTCGCCGGCTTCAACTATGCCTCGCATGGCTCCGACTACGGCGCCCTGCAGTGGATTCTCTACGGGCTCGTCGGCTTCATTCCGGCGACGGTGTCGTCCTGGCTGGTGCACAGATTCGTCGATGAAACCCCGCCCGGCACTCCGGCGGCGCAGCCGAGCGAGCACGGCGCGTGACGGCGTGACGCAACTTGCGCCGCGGTGCCGCGTTTCTATGTGATGGGCATGCAAGACCAGGTCTCTCCCTCCCGCCGCGCTTCCGGACGCGCTTCCCAGGCGAATTTCAGCGCCAAGGAGGCGCGCGGGCCGATCATCGACCAGGACGGGCGGGAGATCCCGCAAGGCGGGCCGTTCCAGTCCTCGTTCAACGGCGCTTTCGCCGGCCCCGGCGGCGTCCGCTTCGACTTCCAGGGTGCCAACCCGTTCGGCAACCTCACGCGAGAGCAGCGCATCGCCCGGCTCGAGGCCGTCGCCAAGCTGCTCGACGTCGCCTTCGTCGTGCCCGGCACCAACATCCGCTACGGCATCGACGGCATCATCGGCCTGATCCCGGTGGTCGGCGATCTCATCGCCACCGCGCTGTCGCTGTGGCTGGTGCGCGAGGCCCGGGCGCTCGGCGCGCCCTGGCATGTCATCACCCGCATGCTCGGCAATGTCGCCGTCGAGGGCGTGATCGGCATGGTCCCGGTCGCCGGCGACGCGTTCGACGTGCTGTTCCGCGCCAACATGCGCAACGCTAAGATCCTGCGGCGGTGGTTGGATACCCAGCCGCGGTGAGCCCCGGCAAAAGCGATTAAAAGCACCTCCAGAAAAAAACTGCCCCGCACTGGGCGGGGCAGGGTGTCGTCGGATGGTTGGGCTGCCGTCAGGCCGCATCGGCGTCGGGCGCCTTCTCCTCGACGGCCCGGCGTGGCAACGGGAACGCCTCGCTTTCATACAGGGTGCGGATGCCGTTCTGGTCGAACCGGGCCTCCTCGACCTGCAGATAGGCGCCGTTGAGCGAATCCGCCGGCAACTCCTCCATGGCGAAGCGCACGGCCTCGGCCGCGGTGCCGAACCGCCGATAGGCGAAGCCCGCCCGCTTCTTCTTGCGAATGGCGGCGGGGAACAGTTCGGCAGAGGTGTTGAAGTTGAACGGACGCAGTGGACGCATGGTCTGAGACCTCTTCTTGTCGGCTAAGAGCGCTGACGCGAGCTTTCGAACGATCAAGCTTGGCAATGACGCCAGCGATTGCGGGTGTGGAGGGCGGTATCTTTGCCGCTCCAGGCGGCCCAGCCCTGCATGTCAGTTACAGCCCCTAATATAGGCCGATTTGACAGAAATGCGAATCCTGCCGGCTCACATCGTAAATCCGGCCTGCCCGCAGCTCTCTCGGAAAATCCTCTTTTTTCAATAACTTAATTGCTCTGCAACTTGTGAATGCAAGAGAGCTCCATGCGTCCAGCGAAAATCTGGGCTGTTGTGGCCGATTTCGGTCCCGCGGGACCCCCGAACCGGGGGCTGCCAGCCCCCGGATACCATCAATGCAACGGCACCGAAGGGCCGGCTCGCGATGTCAGCGCGGCTTCAGCTTCAGCGCCGCCGAGTTGATGCAATAGCGCAGGCCGGTCGGCCCCGGACCGTCGGGGAACACGTGGCCGAGATGGCCCGAGCATTTCGAGCACAGCACCTCGGTGCGGACCATGCCGTGGGTATAGTCCGTCTCCTCGTCGATATGGCTCTCTGCCGCCGGCTGGGTGAAGCTCGGCCAGCCGCAGCCGGAATCGAACTTGGCATCGGATTCGAACAGCGTCTGCCCGCAGCCGGCGCAGACATAGGTGCCGGTGCGATGCTCATGCTCGTATTCGCCCGAGAACGGCCGCTCGGTCGCCTTCTCGCGCAGCACGGCGTACTGCATCGGCGTGAGCTCGCGGCGCCACTCCGCCTCGCTCTTGACGACCTTGTCGGTCGTCCGCGGGTCACTCGTCTTCGTGTCGCTCATCCTCTTGATCCTCCGGCGGACCCGTGCGGTCCGCCCCTGTCATTGCGCTGGTCGGGCTGTTGCCAGGCCTCGGTTCGTCGCCTCGGTTCGTCGCCTCAGTTCGTGGCCTTGGCGTCCCTGACGAGCGTCGGCTTGTCGATATAGTTCTCGGCGAAGATCTTCTTCAGATTGTCGATCTTCGGCAGGTCGTTGTAGGCAATATAGGGTTGGTTCGGGTGCAGCGTCAGGTAGTCCTGGTGATAGTCCTCGGCCGGGTAGAACGCCTCGAGCTTGCCGACCTTGGTGACGATCGGCTTGCCGAACACCTTGGCCTTGTCGAGCTGGGCGATATAGGCCTCCGCCACCTTCTTCTGCGCCTCCGAGGTCGTGAAGATCGCCGAGCGATATTGCGGGCCGGTGTCCGGGCCCTGCCGGTTCAACTGGGTCGGATCGTGCACGACCGAGAAGAAGATCTGCAGGATCTTGCCGTAGGAGACCTTCTTCGGGTCGAACTTGATCTGGACGGACTCGGCATGGCCGGTGCTGCCGGTCGACACCATCCGGTAGTCGGCCGTGGCCTTGGTGCCGCCGGCATAGCCGGAGACGGCGCTGACGACGCCCGCGGTGTGCTGATAGACGCCCTGGACGCCCCAGAAGCAGCCGCCGGCGATGACCGCGGTCTCGATGCCATCAGCGGCCGGCTGATCCTGCGTCGGCGGCGGGATCACGACCGCCTCTTCGGCGGCGTGCAGCGGCTGCCACGCCACGATACCGGCCACCGCGAGGGCGCCGAGCACGGCTGTCTTGACGAAATGGGAGCGGGTGAGGCGCATCTGTCGGATCCTCGCTTTGGTGATTGTCTCATGTCGCCGGCCGGAACAGTGGCCCGGCCCGGCCTCTGTCGCAAGATACGTCGGCGGCCTGCGGGCGTTACAAGGGCAGCCACACGACTGCGTGAACGATGCGCCGGCGGATCTGGATGGGTCCCTTGGGCCTCTCCTTGGGCCTTTCTCGTCGCCGCGCTGGTCTCGGCCGAACCGCGGCGATATTCGTTCGACACATGATCGACCCCGCCCGTCACGCGAGATCCGTCCCGGACATGCCGCGCCTCCTGCTGTCGTTCCTCCTGCTGATCGCAACCCATGTCGCCGGCCTTGCCGGCCCCCTGCTGAGCGACGACCTCGCGGTCTGCCGCAGCCGTCAAGGCGAGCTGCCGGCCCGCGCGGAAGCCTGCGAACGGCTGCTCGACGGCGGCAACCTGACCGGCAAGGACCTTGCCCTGGCGCTCGACATTCGCGGCCTCGTCGCGCTCAACAAGCGGCAGGACGACAAGGCGATCGAGGCGCTGACGGCCGCCATCGCCGCCGATCCGGACAATGTCGCCATTCTCAACCGGCGCGGCTACGTCTATGAGCGCAAGGGCAAGGACGAGCTGGCGCTGGCCGATTACGATGCGGCCGTGCAGAAGCGGCCGACCTTCGGGATCGCCTTCAACAATCGCGGCACCATTCATCTGCGCCGCGGTGCGTTGCAAAGCGCGCTCGACGATTTCAACGCGGCCATCCGTGCCGTGCCGACGCTCTATCTCGGCCATGTCAATCGCGGCCGGGTGCGCGCCCTGATGGGCGACTATGATGGGGCGCTTGCAGATCTCGACCAGGCCGAGAAGATCGATGCGGCCGGGCCGCTGACGGCGATCTACCGCAGCGAGACGCTGTCGATGATGGGGCGCAGCGATGAGGCGATCGCAGGCTGGAGCGGCATCATCGAACGATCGCCGAAACATCAGTTTGCCATGGTCGGTCGTGCCGACGCCTATCTGCGCAAGGGCGATCTCGATGCCGCGCTGAAGGATCTCAACGCGGTCCTGGCCATGAATCCGAACAACGTCCACGCCCATGCCAGCCGCGGCCAGCTGTTCGAGAAGCGCGGCAACCTCGCCCAGGCGCGCGCCGATTACCGTGCGGCCGCCTTCGCGCTCACCACCTACGATCCGTTCGATGTCGCCCGGGCGCGCAAGCTTGCCCAGGAGCGGCTCGCGTCGCTGACGCCCCAGACCGCGGGCGCCGCGTCCAACACGCGCCGTGTCGCGCTGGTGATCGGCAATGGCGGCTACAAGTCCGTGCATCCCCTGCCGAACCCGCCGCGCGACGCCAAACTGATCGCGGATACGTTGCGCAATACGGGCTTCCAGTCGGTGACGCTGCTGAATGATCTCTCCCGCGACAGTTTCTTCGAGGCGCTGCGCAACTTCGAAGCCGAGGCCGAGAAGGCGGACTGGGCCGTGATCTACTACGCCGGGCACGGCTTCGAGATCGGCGGCGTCAACTATCTCGTGCCTGTCGATGCCCGGCTCGTCGCCGACAAGGACGCCGAGACGGAAGCCGTCGCGCTCGAGCAGGTGCTGGGCGCGGTCGGTGCCGCGCGCAAGCTGCGCCTGGTCATCCTCGATGCCTGCCGCGACAATCCGTTCGCGCCGGGCATGAAGCAGACCCTGGCGCTGAAGCTGGTCGACAAGGGCTTCTCCAACATCGAACCGGGTGCCGGCATGATGGTGGTCTATGCCGCCAAGCACGGCGCCACCGCGCTCGACGGCGATACCGGCAACAGCCCGTTCGCGACCGCGCTCGCCCGCACCATCAAGGAGCCGCGCCTCGAGGTGCGCAAGCTGTTCGACATCGTCCGTGACGATGTCTGGGCCGCCACCAAGCAGCGCCAGCAGCCCTTCACCTACGGCTCGCCGCCGGGACGAGAGGATTTTTTCTTTGTCGCGGCGAAGTGAGCGCGGTGCGGGTTGCGTGCATCGTATCGGTCGCGAATGGGACGCGTGATGTCTGCTCCGTCGTCCCGGGCTTGACCCGGGACCCATACGCCGCGGCGGGCGTGGTGGAAACGAGATGGCCGCCATTTGCGCGTCAAACCACGGCCGGTGGTTATGGGTCCCGGCGTTCGCCGGGACGACACTGTTAGTTGTAGCGCGACCTCACCAGACATGACAACTGTTTCAGATATGACGACTCGTTCTCGCGGCCTGCTCGGCCCGAGTGATGCTCGATCCTTGTCCCTCCTGAATCGGAGGGCGCAGGGAAGGCCGGGTGCCGACCGACACCCATGGTCCGCGTGCAACACATAAGCACGCGGCAGAACCACAGGTTCAGCCGGATCATCCCGGCCTTCCCTGCGCGATGGTGTTAACGCTTATACGTGCTCTCCCCGGGGACCGGCTGTCTTGCCCCCGTCGCGCGCGGATCATCACCGCCCGTTTGGCCTCAGCGTCGGGAGGCCAGGACCACACGCTTTCGCCGTCCGCGCCATGCTGTTCGTCCGCAGGTCGAGACCCGCTGCAACACGTCGCGTCCATCGCTCCCCAGCCCAACGTTCGTGACGATCGCGAAGCGCCCCTCCTGGCGGGCCGGGATGCGCCAGAAGGTGCCAGTGATTTGCCCGACGACACAAGGCCCGTCGGGTTGCGACAAAGTAACCCGACGGGCAACGGGGTGGCGCTCATCAGCTATCGTCGCGCCGACGCGCGCGACATGCAGGAGAGAAACCGTCCACTTGGCTGCTACGGCTTCATCGCCGTTGCGCCCGGCACGCGGAACAGATCGATCAGCTGCTTCGATTGGCGCGGATAGGCATCGAACAACTGAAAGTCCAGATCCTTCGAGCCTGCGAACTTGCCGTGGCAGTTGATGCAGCCGTTCGGCTGCTGCGGGGTCTGGAGATAGGTCTCCAGCGTGGTGTTGGCGAGGAAGGGCGGCTGGCTCGGCGTACCGATCGGCACGCCCTTGCCGGCCCATTGCGCATTGACTAGCCGGTAGTACTGCCAGACGTTGTCCGACCGCAGTGTCTTCAGCGCCGTCTGATAGAGCGTCGTCTTCTGCGCCGCGACGTCGTCGAGCGGGATCACGCGCATAACCTGGGTCGGCGTCGTCGAGCCCTTGGCCGGCGGCTGATTGACCTTGCAGTCGGTGCAGCTCGGATTGAAGAAATTGTACTTGGCGCCCGTCGGGATCGGCTGGTTCTGCGTCGGCGCGTTGTCGACCTGCTCGAACGTCGCCCATAGCCATTGCGGCAATTGGTCGGTCTTGATGACGATGTGCAGGCCGACGAGCCCGAGCTTCCTGACGTCGCAGCGCTTGGTGTCGGGATCGAACACCAGCGCGTCGGTGGTGTAGAAGCGGGTCGCGTCGTCAGGCTGTTTGCTGCCGGGGCCGCTGATCACCTTCCACGCCGCCTTGACCTTCACGGTCGCTGCACGGTCCGTGGTGTTGGAGGATGCCGGAAACGCGATCTTGGCGCCGCTCTGGTTGCGGCTGTCGTAGAACTTGTTGGTCACTACGTAGTCGTAATAGACGCGGTTGAGCTTGACCTCGTACCAGACGTTCTGGCCATTCTGGTCGACGAGGCGGTTGCCGTCGGCCTGCTTGTCGCCGGCGATCAGGACATCGCTGATCTTGGCGGTGCGCACCAGCGTGCGGCGCGCCGCAGCCGGATTCTCCCTGGCCTGGATCAGGCATTGCGGAGGGACACGCTCAGCGGCGTCGAACGGCGCCGGCTTGACCGGCGGGTTGAGATAGATGTCGTCGGAATCCTTGTAGGTCTCCCACACCACCGGTCCGGTCGGCATCGTCTTGGGGCCGCCCTCGGTCCTGTAGGTGAAGCCGCCGATCACGTTCTCGCGGTCGGGCACGCCGCGCTCGACGATCGGGTTCGGCGCCGGCCAGTTGAGCGCGATGAAGGAATCCCAGGCCATGTTGTCGACATAGACCTGCAGGCCGATGGCGCCGACATTCTGGGTCACAATATCGGCCGGAATGTCCGGGCTGAACACGTAGTAGGGCGGCGTGAACTGGCGGCCGTTGACCGTGGGCCCGGCCGCCATGTCGGTTTGTTGAGCCTGGGCGACCGCGCTGGGCAGCAAGACCAATGCGGTCCATGCAATGAGCTTTTGTCTCAAATTGACCTCCATCGACGGGAGCTTCGTGAATCAACCTAGAGGTTAATATCATAGAATAATCGCGCAAAAGATGATCTGGTTCACATTTGCTCGCATCCTTTCCGCGCGTGCCCCTTGGTGCCCGGGCTGGACAGCAGCGGTCGTGACGATGCGATGTGATCGGCCGCCAGCGCGCAGCGCCATGACGGTCGCGACGGCGAATGGCCGTCGGATCGCGCAGTCGTGATTGGGGAGCTGCTTTCGCCTGCCTACATCATCTCCAGCGCGCTGGTGCGCAGCAGGGGGAGCCTCATCATGATCGCATCCAGGAGCCTGGCGGCCGCGATGCTGATGTCGGCATTGACGGCCAGCGCGGCGTCCGCGCAATTCTCCGAGCCGGCGGCCTATGAGGCCATGCATCCCGACCGCGACGTGCTCAATGGCGGCGCGCTGACGCCGGCGGGGCAGGCGGAGCTCGTCCGCCGTGGCGCGTCCGCTTTTCCGAATGCAAATGCGGCGGTCCCGCCGGCCGATCCCGTGAGGCCGCCTCGGCGCCATCGGCGCTGAGCGCGGCGAATGCGACGAGTGATTGAGTAGGGTGGGCAAAGCAGCCGCCGTCAGGCGGCAGCGTGCCCACCGTCGGGCGGCGTTCGCGGCGAGACCGTGAGCACGGCGCCATCACGATCGTGCGCGTCGAAAGGGCAGTGGCGCGCCTTTGTCCACCCTACACGACTGCGACTTCGCATCAGCTCGCATGCTCCTCGCGCTCGTGAATCACGCTGGCGCGGCCGACGATGAGGTCGTCGACATGGCCGATGCGCGAGACGTCCTTGCCGGCATAGGGCAGGGAGTGCAGCACGCAGCGCATCGCGTTCAGCCGCGCGCGCTTCTTGTCGTCGGACTTGATCACTGTCCACGGGCAGTCGGCGGTGTCGGTGGAGAAAAACATCGCCTCCTTGGCGCGGGTGTAGTCGTCCCATTTGTCGAGCGAGGCGGTGTCGATCGGCGACAGCTTCCACTGCTTCAGCGGATGCGCCTCGCGCTCCTTGAAGCGCCGGCGCTGCTCCTCGCGGCTGACCGAGAACCAGAACTTGATGAGATGCATGCCGCTACGCACCAGGTTGCGCTCGAACTCCGGCACCTGGCGCAGGAACTCGTCATATTCGGCCTGCGAGCAGAAGCCCATCACGCGCTCGACGCCGGCGCGGTTGTACCAGGAGCGGTCGAACAGCACGATCTCGCCGGCTGTCGGCAGGTGCTCGACATAACGCTGGAAGTACCATTGACCGCGCTCGACGTCGCTCGGCTTGTCCAAGGCGACGACGCGCGCGCCGCGCGGGTTGAGATGCTCCATGAAGCGCTTGATGGTGCCGCCCTTGCCGGCGGCGTCGCGGCCTTCGAACAGCAGCACCAGGCGCTGGCGCGCGTCCTTCATCCAGTTCTGCAGCTTGAGCAGCTCCGTTTGCAGGATGAACTTCTGCTCCTCATAGTCCTTGCGGTACAT
This sequence comes from Bradyrhizobium sp. HKCCYLR20261, assembly GCF_051168435.1. NCBI lineage: Bacteria > Pseudomonadati > Pseudomonadota > Alphaproteobacteria > Hyphomicrobiales > Nitrobacteraceae > Bradyrhizobium > Bradyrhizobium sp. HKCCYLR20261. The sequence goes on along the minus strand of NZ_JBNPUZ010000012.1, from coordinate 30,726 downwards.
GCGGTATTTGTAGGGGTAGCCGCCCTGGCGCCAATTGTCGGCGAGTTCGTCGGAGGTGTGACGCTTGTCGCGCTTGGCCTTGCCGTCGATCAGCGCCTTCATCAGCTTGGCGTCGTCGGGCGCGGCGCCGTCGAGCATGGCCTTGATCGGCGCGCTATCGGCATCGAGCGCCGGCGGCCCGTTGAGCACGCTCTCGAAGGCCGACAGCGACGTGATCTGCGCCGCCTGCATCGACTCGTCGACCAGCGACTGCGCGACCGGATCGAGCGTCGCGGCGGACTGTCGGCGGGCCACATGCGCCGTGGCACTGGCGCGCCTGGTGCGCTGCCCGTTGGTAGCCTTGCCCTTGGTCGTGTTCTTGGCCATGCGACTCCGCCCCGCCTGTTGGTGATGTACAGACATGTGAATCGTTTTTTATCCGCCAAGCATGCTGCGGCAGGTTGACCTGGATCAATGGGTCGCGGGAACAAGGCAGGGCGATACCGTTCTCGGTTAAATTCGTCTTGAGCGAAGACCGCCGTCATTCCCAGGGCTATCGCATATGGGTAGGACGTCGCGACGAACGAACAAGCAAGTTAGTGACTCGGTCATGCCCGGGCTTGTCCCGGGCATCCACGTGGTTCTCAGCATGCCGAACGACGTGGATGGCCGGGACAAGCCCGGCCATGACGGCGTTGTGAGAGGCGAGAACAAAACTGCGGTCGCCCTATGCAATTGCCCTGCTGTCATTCCGGGGCAAGGCCGTAGGCCTTGAACCCGGAATCTCGAGATTGTCTTGCGTTTTTTGCTAACAAGCTCGGGATTCCGGGTTCAATCGTCAGAGCGCGATCGCGCTCTGACGATTGCCCCGGAATGACGATAGGTGCTGCCTGCGAGGGCGCAGCGGGCTCACACCACGATGCTCAGCCGCTTCGCGGCCCGCGTGATGCCGGTGTAGAGCCAGCGTGCGCGGGCTTCCTGGAACGCAAAGCTCTCGTCGAACAGCACGACGTCGTCCCATTGCGAGCCCTGCGACTTGTGCACGGTCAGCACATAGCCGTAGTCGAACTCGTCATAGGGCTTGCGCTGCTCCCAGGGGATGTCCTCGATGCCGCCGGCGAAGCACTCGCCGCGCACCGAGACCTTGGTGACCTTGCGGCCGAAATCCTCGTCGGGCGCGACCCGCATCGTCACGATCTTGGACTTCGAGGTCGCGCGTGACTTCACCCGCCACAGTCCGCCATTGAACAGGCCCTTCTTGCGGTTGTTGCGCAGGCAGACCAGCTTGTCGCCGGCCACCGGCAGCGCGTCCTCGATGTCCAAGCGCTGGCGAAAGCGGTTGTTGTAGGCGCGGCGGGTGGCGTTGCGGCCGACCAGCACCTGGTCGGCCTCCATCACGCGGGACGGATCGAGCTCGCGGCGCTCCACCACCTCGCTCTCGCCATAGCGGCCGATGTCGAGCGTGTTGCCCTCGCGCACGTCCATCGACATCCGCACGATCGGATCGTCCTGCGCCTGGCGATGCACCTCGGTCAGCATCACATCCGGCTCGCTGTCTGTGAAGAAGCCGCCGCCCTTGACCGGAGGCAATTGCGCGGGATCGCCGAGCACCAGCAGCGGGCAGTCGAAGGAGAGCAGGTCGCGGCCGAGATCGGCGTCGACCATCGAGCATTCGTCGATGATGATCAGCTTGGCCTTGGACGCCGGCGCGTCGTCCCACAATTCGAAGTTCGGCTGCTCCTCGCCGCTTTCCTGGGCGCGGTAGATCAGCGAGTGGATGGTGGAGGCGTTGTCGCAGCCTTTGCTCCGCATCACCAGCGCCGCCTTGCCGGTGAACGCGGCGAACTTCACCTCGCCATCGACCCCCTCGGCGATGTGGCGGGCGAGCGTGGTCTTGCCGGTGCCGGCATAGCCGAACAGCCGGAACACCTGCGGCGTGCCGTTCCGGCCGGGCTTTTCCTTGAGCCAGTCGGCGACGGATTTCAGCGCGGAATCCTGATGCGGGGAAAAGGTGGTCATGGCTCAAAATGAGACATTATAATGTGGTAATCAAGCATCGAAGCGCATCGTGCTCGGCTTAGCTTGGTCAGCGAGTTTCGGTTCTCAGCGAACGATCTTCTTGACGATTGGCCAGCCGTCCGAAAGAGGCGCCTGGGAAAAGTCAGAGAAAATGTTGGGAGCGTCTTGCTTCAATACATCCAAGAGTAAGGCGCTGACGCGTCGCATTTCGACGTCCCCTTCTGTAGCGCCTCTTACTTCGAGGAAATGTCGCCAAGAGCGAGCATTTGCGGTAACAGCTATGACGGCTTCAACACAGTTTGGCAGCACACTTCGTGCCGCGGAACGCATCGACCGAGTTTTTTCTCGCGACTTGAAAGGCGACGGCAATCGATTCAAAGACTCTACAAGCTCAATGTAAGCGCCTCTTTGAGCAAGTACGGTACTCTTCCAGGAAGCGAGCAAATCTGGCTGGTCGAGAATCTCAGCAGGTACTACAAAGCGGATCGCTCGGTGATCGACGTATTGCTGGGATAGCTGGCTGTAAGAAAAGCCGGCGCGGTGCCTCACCAACTGGTGCGTGAACGCTCTAGAGACGCCAGAGAGCAAAAAAGTCCATGACACGTGCTCCAGGACGCTCTCATGGCGTTGATTAACGAGGTTCGCGATGTACTCGCCCGTATCCCGACCAGAGGGGTTCGCGAACGAAAGATAGCAAGTTCGGCCAGCGATCTCGACGACACGTTCAATTGGGTAAGGAACGTTTTCGGCGCGGGGGAAAGATCCGAATCGAGAAAAAATATCCTCGTCCGACAATGAAAGTTGGGATCGCGCCAAAACAGACAGCTCTGGAGTGTATACAAAGCTTGTGTCGTCTGAGAATTGTATCTTCGGGACTCGTGTATTCATCTCTTTTATCTATTTCTTCTGCTCCAACTTTTCAATTCGGGCTGTAAGGTCTTTAACAGAAAGGGATTTTTCGAGTCCCTCAACTTTGGTGCGCAGTTCACTCACGCCACTTAACCACGAGGCAGTGATGCTGGTGATGATGGTCAAGATCACAGCCGAAAGGGCGCCTATAATTGGCAAGCCAAACTGGGCTTTCCACAAACTGGCCGTGACGCGGTCCTGAATTCGCTCGTTGACGTTCAGGAAGTCTTTGGAAAGCGTCGCGAGCAATGATCTTTCCGATGGAGCTTCCGGCTTCTCGGTCGAATCTAACTGGTCGTAGGCAAAATCGGGCGCGTCGATTGCAAAGAAAAGCAGCGTACAAATGGGGTGACCACTGACAAGTTGAATCGGCTTTTTTCCCAGGTTGATGACAGTGAACTTGAGACGCCCCGAGAATCCTGGATCGATATGTCCAGGATTTGTCATTAGTAGGCCTGCGCGAGAGACATTCGCCGGGGGGAAACCGATTGCGGCCAGGGTTCGTGGCATCGAAAGATACTCATGAGTCTCCACAACAGCCGTTTCCCCTTGATCAAGCGACAAGCTTGTCTCCGCATGAACAGCTTCGTCCGAAGTATCGTCGATCGGCAGAAGTATACGACCAATCGTTAGATCAAGAGATGCAGGTTGGATTTTCGAGTTCCACTTGCCGACTTCGATGCTTGTTGCGCTCGCTAGCGGAGCAACTCTGCCTTGTTTCGGATGCACGGCAGGCGCCGCAGCAATAAGTTGTCTCAGGTTTCGATCAACAATAAGCGGCATCGCGGGTCCTTCAGCAAAATTGGCTGGGAACCCTTACATTACAGCTTAAGGTTTACAAGGCCACGTTGCTGCTGTCGCTTAAACAGAGGCAGGAGATTTTCATCTTTAAAGAGATGGGGTGATTCCAGCGGAAGAGGCAACTGGGGAGAAGGAGGCCCTGAGGCCTACTTCCGCCGCCGACGGTCGCTGTCCGATTGCCGCCTGTAGGGTGAGCAAGGCCTACTGCCAGCCCGGCACGCCCCGCATGTCCGGCAGGTGGTGCGCGATGCCCTTGTGGCAGTCGATGCAGGTTTTTTCGCCGGTGAAGAGGAAGCGCTGGTGGGCCTCCACGGCGCGCGGCGACTGCTTGGTGATGTCCATCGACTGCGCGCTGTGGCAGTTGCGGCACTCAAGAGAATCATTCGCCTTGAACCGCGCCCATTCGTGCAGCGCCAGCTCCAGCCTTCGGTCGGTGAACTTCTCGCGGGTGTCGATCGAGCCGAACAGGTGGCCCCAGACCTCCTTCGAGGCCTGCATCTTGCGCGCGATCTTGTCGGTCCAATTGTGCGGCACGTGGCAGTCCGGGCAGGAGGCCCGCACGCCGGAGCGGTTGGAGAAGTGCACGGTCGTCTTCAGCTCGGCGAACACGTTGTCTTTCATCTCGTGACAGCCGGTGCAGAATTTCTCGGTGTTGGTGATCTCGAGCGCGGTGTTGAAGCCGCCCCAGAAGATCACGCCGGCGACGAAGCCGGCGAGCACCAGCACCCCGAGCCCGAAGATCGAGCTCGGCTTCAGCAGCACGTCGATCAGATCGAGCAGGAATTGCCAGGCGCGGCGGACGAGGCCGAGCCGTTTCTCGGGGGCCGGCGTTCCCGTCCCCTGCGGGATGTCGGCGCTGCTCATCGCTTGGCACCCGGTTTGTCGTGCGATAGCACGGTGTCGATGTCGACGAAGTCGTTGCTGACCGGGGGCGTGGCTGTGCTCTGCGGCACATGGCATTGCGTGCAGAAATAGCGCCGCGGCGACACCGAAGCGAGGAACTGGCCGTCGCGATCCATGAAGTGGGTGATCGACAGCATCGGCGCCTTGGATTCAGCGGTGCGCGCGCGGGCGTGGCAGGACAGGCATTTGTTGCCCTGCATGTCGACCTGATAGCCGTCGATGGAATGCGGGATCACCGGCGGCTGCTCCGGATAGTTACGCACCTCCTTCTCGGCGGTGTTCTTGGTCGGCTGCATCGGCGGCGCCGGGCCTTCGTCATTCAGCGGCGTGGGGCCGCGCAGCGACGACGAGACGCTCTGGGCGAGCAGGGCGCTCGAGCCGGCCGCCAGGCTGGCCGCGAGCAGCATCATGGCAAGTTTCCTGATCATGGTGGTCACACCCGCTCGATGCGCACGGCGCATTTCTTGTAGTCGGTCTGCAGCGAGATCGGATCGGTAGCGTCGAGCGTCACCTTGTTGATCAGCTTGGACTCGTCGAACCACGGCACGAACACCAGCCCGCGCGGCGGCTTGTCACGGCCGCGGGTCTCGACGCGGGCGCGAATGAAGCCACGCCGCGAGGCGACCTTCACTTCATCGCCGCGCCTGAGGTTGGCCTCCTGCGCATCATCGGGATGCATGAAGCAGACGGCCTCGGGGAACGCCTTGTAGAGCTCGGGCACGCGGCGGGTCATCGTGCCGGAATGCCAGTGCTCGACGACGCGCCCCGTCGACAGCCAGAACGGATAGTCCTTGTCGGGCGATTCCGCCGGCGGCTCGTAGGGCAGCGCGAAGATGCGGGCCTTGCCGTCCGGGAAGCCGTAGAACTGCACGCCAGTGCCGGCCTTCACGTAAGGGTCGGAGCCTTCGCGGAAACGCCAGCGCGTCTCCTTGCCGTCGACCACCGGCCAGCGCAGGCCGCGTTCCCGGTGATAGGTCTCGAACGGCGCAAGGTCATGGCCATGGCTGCGGCCGAACTCGGCGTATTCCTCGAACAAGCCCTTGTGGACGTAGAAGCCGAACGCCTTGGATTCGTCGTTGGCGTAGCCCGGCTCGATCTGGTCGAGCGGGAACTTGTCGACCTTGCCGTTCTTGTAGAGCACGTCGAACAGCGTCTTGCCGCGGACGTCAGGCTTCTTGGCGATCAGCTCCTCGGTCCAGACTTCCTCGATCTTGAAGCGCTTGGAGAACTCCATCAGCTGCCATAGATCCGAGCGCGCCTCGCCCGGCGCGGCGACGAGCTGATGCCAGAACTGCGTGCGCCGCTCGGCATTGCCATAGGCGCCTTCCTTCTCCACCCACATCGCCGTCGGCAGGATCAGGTCGGCGGCGAGCGCGGTGACTGAGGGATAGGCATCCGAGACGACGATGAAATTGTCGGGGTTGCGGAAGCCGGGATATGTCTCCTCATTGGCGTTGGGACCGGCCTGGAGATTGTTGTTGACCTGCACCCAATAGGCGTTGAGCAGGCCGTCCTTCAGCATCCGGCTCTGCAGCACGGCGTGATAGCCGGGCTTGTCGGGAATGGTGCCTTCCGGCAGTTGCCAGATGTGCTCGGCCTTGGTGCGATGCTCCTTGTTGGTGACGACCATGTCGGCGGGCAGGCGATGCGAGAAGGTGCCGACCTCGCGCGCGGTGCCGCAGGCCGAGGGCTGGCCGGTCAGCGAGAACGGACTGTTGCCGGCCTCGGCGATTTTGCCCGTCAAGAGATGGATGTTGTACACGAGGTTGTTGCACCAGACGCCGCGGGTGTGCTGGTTGAAGCCCATGGTCCAGAACGAGACCACCTTGGTCTTGGGATCGGCATAAAGCTCGGCCAGCGCCTGCAGCCGGTTCAACGGCACGCCGGACATCTCGGCCGCCTTCTCCAGCGTGTAGTCCGAGACGAACTTGGCATACTCGTCGAAGCTGATGTCGGTGGCGTCGTTGGCTTTGGCTGCACCCGTCGCCTTCTTCTGCAGCGGATGCTCGGGCCGCAGGCCGTAGCCGATGTCGGTCTGGCCCTTCTTGAACACGGTGTGCGCCTGGACGAAGTCCTTGTTGACGCGGCCTGTCGTGATGATGTGGTTGGCGATGGCGTTGAGGATGTAGAGGTCGGTCTGCGGCTTGAACACCATGCCGACATCGGCGAGGTCGAACGAGCGGTGCTCGAAGGTCGAGAGCACGGCGACCTTGACATGCGGCGCTGACAGCCGCCGGTCGGTGACGCGGGTCCACAGGATCGGGTGCATCTCCGCCATGTTCGAGCCCCACAGCACGAACGCGTCGGTGGCCTCGATGTCGTCGTAGCAGCCGGCCGGCTCGTCGATGCCGAAGGTGCGCATCATGCCGGCGACGGCGGAGGCCATGCAGTGCCGCGCATTGGGATCGATGTTGTTGGTGCGGAAGCCGGCCTTGAACAGCTTCGACGCCGCATAGCCTTCCCAGATCGTCCACTGGCCCGAGCCGAACATGCCGACGCCCGAGGGGCCGCGCTTCTTCAAGGCGTCCTTGAACTTCAGCGCCATGATGTCGAAGGCTTCATCCCACGACACCGGCGTGAACTCGCCGTTCTTGTCGTATTTGCCGTTCGTCTTGCGCAGCATCGGATGCGTCAGGCGGTCATGGCCGTACATGATCTTGGACAGGAAATAGCCCTTGACGCAGTTGAGGCCGCGATTGACCTCGGCCTTGATGTCGCCATGGGTGGCGACGACGCGATTGTCCTTGGTCGCGACCATGACGCTGCAGCCGGTGCCGCAGAAGCGGCAGGCGGCCTTGTCCCATTTCAATTCGGTGGCCTCGCGCTCGGTGACGAGGTTCGCGGCGCGTGCGGCCGCGGGCATGCCGGCGGCGGCCGCGGCAATCGCGGCGGCTTCCAGCTTCAGCATCTGGCGGCGGTCGATCTTCATGTCGGTCATGGTAGTCCCGTGGTGTTAGCCGGCGTCGATGGCGTGGAAGACGAGGCAGGCGGAATGCACGTGGGGCAGCAGACCGATGCGGTTCATGGTGGCGCCGAGCGCGCCGGCATCGGGCGCATCGACGACGACGATCAGCTTGCCCTTGATATCGCGCGCGTGGATCTCGCAGCCGTCGAGCGCGAGAATGTCCGAGGCGACGCGATCGAGCTGATCGGGCCGGGTCTGCACGATGATGCTGGCGATCTCGCCGGCCGGCGGCGTGACCACGGGCTCGGCTGTCAGGACGCGGCCGGTGATCAGGGCCCGGCGATCGAAGGAGGTGCGGTGATTGAGCATGGGAGACGTCCTTCCGATCAGTGTGCGGCGGGCGGGCCGGGAGGGCCGGCCATCATCTGGTAGACCCACACCGCCAGCCCGTAGGAGCCGACGGTGGCGACCGCCAGCGCGGGCATGATCACGGCGGTGAGGAACAGGAAGGCAAAGACTTCCATGCGTCTGCGACGCGCACGCGCGTTCGCATCGCTGCCGACGAGCGACATGAGAGAATTCTCTGTGATGTGTGCGGGGGGAGGGTTTGCGGCATCCGGGCCGCGCCTGTTGCCAAATTAGCGGATACCGCGGAACCGGCGTTGACGTGGATCAAGGCGGGAACTTGCGCTCCTGACCGGCCACTCGTCACAGCGGATTCGCCAGCTCTCTGTTTGCGATCGTGGTTGATGCCGCGTGAAGATGCGTGATTGCGTCGCAGGCGCCTGAGAAAATATGCTGCTTTGGCTTGCCTGCTTGAAACAAACATCCCCTGGGATTGCGACCGGAGAGGACCGGCATCGCTATTTTTCCGGGGTGCTCGACACCCGTTCGGCCCGCCACCATCATCCCTTGCATCGCATCAACGCGGATGCGCGAGCGGAGCGGAGAGGGCAATGGAGCGTCGTGATTTTCTGAAACTGTCATTGGCATCGGCTGCGGTGATGGCCTGCGCGGCGCCGCTGCGGGCTCAGGACAAGCCGAAGGAAATCCGCATCGGCACCCAGAAGGGCGGCTTCTTCCCGGCCGTGCGGGCACGCGGCACGATCGAAAATGCCTTCAAGGCCGATGGGATCAGCGTCGTTTGGGTCGACTTCCAGTTCGGTCCGCCGCTGCTCGAGGCGATCAATGTCGGCAGCGTCGATTTCGGCTATGTCGGCGACGCACCGCCGATCTTCGCGCAAGCCGCCAATGCCAAGATCCGCTATGCCGCGGCCGTCAAGCAGAACGGCAGCACCCAGGCGATCATCGTGCCGAAGGACTCGCCGATCAAGACGCTGGCCGACCTGAAGGGCAAGCGCATCGCCTTCGGCAAGGGCTCGAGCGCGCACAACCTCCTGGTCGCGGCGCTGGAAAAGGCCGGCATCGCCTGGAGCGACATCACCCCGGCGCCGCTCGCGCCCGCCGATGCGACGGCGGCTTTCGTCAAGGGCTCGGTGGACGCCTGGTCGATCTGGGATCCGTATCTCGCGCTCGCCGAGATCAAGGAGAATGCGCGCGCCGTCGTGTTCGACAAGGACATCCACAAGCCGAACTCGTTCTACATCGTAGGCTCCGACTTCGTCGAAAAGTATCCGGCCGTCGTCGCCAAGCTCAATGCCGCCTTCGCGGCCGAGGGCATCTGGGCCAACAGCCATCACGAGGAGGTCGCCAAGGCGCAGGCCGAGGCCACCGGCGTCGACATTGAGGCTGTCAAGCGCTTCGTCGACCGCTCGGTCTACAGCGTCGTGCCGCTCGACGACGAGATCATCAAGAGCCAGCAGGCGGTGGCGGATCGTTTCGCCCGCGTCGGGCTCATTCCGAAACAAGTCAACGTCGCCGACATCGTCTGGAAGTGGACGCCGTCCACCTGACCCGAGATCGCGACATCAGTTCGAAAGACAATGATATGAGTTCCGCTTCCAAGCCCAACGTCCTCTGGTTCCTGCCGACCCATGGCGACGGCCGCTATCTCGGCACCTCCGAAGGCGGCCGCGAGGTCAATTTCAACTATCTGCGCCAGATCGCGCAGGCCGCCGACCAGCTCGGCTATTATGGCGTGCTGCTGCCCACGGGCCGCAGCTGCGAGGATTCCTGGATCGTGGCTTCCGCGGTGGCGCCGTTCACCGAGAGGCTGCGCTATCTCGTGGCGGTGCGGCCCGGCCTGCAGTCGCCAAGCGTCGCCGCGCGCATGACCGCGACGCTCGACCGCGTCAGCAACGGCCGGCTGCTGATCAACGTCGTCACCGGCGGCGATCCGGTCGAGAACAAGGGCGACGGCATCTTCCTGTCGCATGAGGAGCGCTACGAGGTCACCCGCGAGTTCCTCACCGTCTACAACAAGCTGCTCGAAGGCGAGGCCGTCAACTTCGCCGGCAAGCACATCACGGTCGAGGACGGCCGCCTGCTGTTCCCGCCGGTGCAGTCGCCGCGCCCGCCGCTGTTCTTCGGCGGCTCGTCGGATGCCGGCATCGACGTCGCCGTCGACACGGTCGAGAAATATCTGACCTGGGGCGAGCCGCCGGCCGATGTCGCCGCCAAGGTCGCCAAGGTGAAGGCGGCCGCCGACAAGCGCGGCCGCAAGCTGTCGTTCGGCATCCGGCTCCATGTCATTGTCCGTGAGACCAACGAAGAGGCATGGGCTGCCGCCGATGATCTCATCAAGCATGTCACCGACGACACCATTGCGTCGGCGCAGAAGATCTTCGCGCGGATGGACTCGGTCGGGCAGCAGCGCATGTCGCAGCTGCATGGCGGCCGCCGTGACAAGCTCGAGATCAGCCCGAATCTGTGGGCCGGCGTCGGCCTGGTTCGTGGCGGTGCAGGCACCGCGCTGGTCGGCGATCCCGACACGGTGGCGGCGCGCATCCGCGAGTATCAGGACATCGGCATCGATACCTTCATCCTCTCCGGCTATCCGCATCTCGAGGAAGCCTATCGCTTCGCCGAGCTGGTGTTCCCGAAGCTCGGGCTGAACACGGTGGAGCAGGGCGGCAACGTCACGAAGCTCCGCGCGAATACGGGTCCGTTCGGCGAGACCATCGCTAATGAGCATCGTCCCCTGCAGCGGGCGTCGCAGTCATGAGCCTGATCGACAGCCTTCCCAAAGTCCGCAAGCTGACCGTTCCCAAGGCAGACGGATTGCTGCCCTGGCTCGTCCCGCTCGCGATCCTCCTGGTCTGGCAGGCGGCCTCGGTTGCAGGCTTCGTCTCGCCGCGCGTGCTGCCGGCGCCGAGCGATGTCGCGCGCGCCGGGTGGAAACTGTTGTGGTCGGGCGAGCTCGGCCGCAACATCTGGGTGAGCTTCTGGCGCGCCTCGATCGGCTTCCTGATCGGCGGCAGCATCGGCTTCGCGTTCGGCCTCGCCAACGGCCTGTCGCAGCTGTCCTCGAAGCTCACCGACACCACCTTGCAGATGGTGCGCAACGTGCCGCATCTGGCGCTGATCCCGCTGGTCATCCTGTGGTTCGGCATCGACGAGAGCGCGAAGCTGTTTCTCGTCGCGCTCGGCGTGTTCTTCCCGGTCTATCTCAACACGCTGCACGGGATTCGCACCGTCGATCCGCAACTCATTGAAATGGGCCGCGTCTACGGCATGACGGACGGCGAGCTTTTCCGCCGCGTGATCTTCCCTGGCGCCCTGCCGTCGATCTTCGTCGGCCTGCGCTTCGCGCTCGGCATCATGTGGCTCACCCTGATTGTCGCGGAGACAATCGCGGCGTCCTCAGGGCTTGGCTACATGGCGATGCAGGCGCGCGAGTTCATGCAGATCGACGTCGTCGTCCTCTCCATCCTGATCTACGCCCTGCTGGGCAAGGTCGCCGACAGCGCCTCGCGGCTGCTGGAGCGGCTGACGCTGTCCTGGCATCCGGCGTTCAGCACGCATTGAGGTCTGTAATGCAGCAAGTACTCCGGCTTCCCGTGTCCAATGCCCAGGCGATCGACGCTCCCGAGGTGATCGGGCATGCTGAGGCTTCCCGTCCTTACAGGAAGCCCGGCGTGACCTCAGCCCCATCAGAGACGCGCGGCTTGCCGCTGGTGATCCGCGATCTCCGCAAGGCGTTCGGCGACAACGAGGTGCTGCGTGGCATCGACCTGGAGATTCCGGCCGGTCAGTTCGTCGCCATCGTCGGCCAGAGCGGCTGCGGCAAGAGCACGCTGCTGCGGCTGATCGCCGGCCTGGACAAGCCGACCTCGGGCACGATCAGCTTCGGCGAGACGGAGGCACGCGCGGAGGACGTCCGCGTCATGTTCCAGGAGCCGCGGCTGCTGCCCTGGGCGCGGGTGCTGGCCAATGTCGAAGTCGGCCTCGGCCGGGAGCGCAAGACAGCCGGCGCGCATGAGCGCGCGCGGCAGGCGCTGGAGGAGGTCGGTCTCGCCGAGAAGCGCGACCAATGGCCGGCGGTGTTGTCCGGTGGCCAGAAGCAGCGCGTGGCGCTGGCGCGCGCGCTGGTCAGCGGGCCGCGCCTGCTGGCGTTCGACGAGCCGCTCGGCGCGCTCGACGCGCTGACCCGGATTGCGATGCAGCGGCTGCTGGAGCGGGTCTGGGCCGACCAGATCTTCACCGCAATCCTGGTCACCCATGACGTCGCGGAAGCTGTCGCCCTGGCTGATCGGGTTTTGGTGATCGAAAATGGGCAGATTGCTGAAGATATCATCGTTGACCTGCCGCGCCCGCGCCAGCGCGGCTCTGCCGAGCTTGCCGCGCTGGAAGGTTCGATCCTGGGCCAGTTGCTAGGACCGGGCACGACAGGTTAGGAAAGATCAACGCAATGAACTTCGTCGCCCGTCACATGTCTGATGCCCCGGCGCCTGCGCCTGATTTCCGCTCCGCGATGCGCCAACTGGTCGGCGGCGTCAGCGTCATCACCGTCGGACGGGGTGACGAGGTCACCGGCATGACCGTGAGTTCGCTGTCCTCGCTCGCGGTCGACCCGCCGTCGATCATCGTCAGCCTCAATCGCAACGCCTCGTCGTGGCCGATCCTGCAGCGGGAGCGCGTGTTCGGCGCCAATCTGCTGGCGGCGGACCAGATCGGCGTGGCCGAGCGGTTCGCGGGCAAGGGGGGCTTGCGTGGCGCCGAGCGTTTCGCCGGCGCCGAGTGGCGCAAGCACGTCACCGGCGTGCCGCTCCTGGTCGGGGCACTGGCGACGCTCGACTGCGAGGTCGAGGAGATCATCGAGCGCCATTCCCATGCCATCGTGATCGGCCGCGTGGTGCACGTCGCCGTCGCGCCGCAATCGGCGGCCCTGGCGTATTGGCATGGCAGCTATGTCACCGTCGATCGCGACGACGACGACCTCGGCCGGCTCGCCGCGCTGAGCGTGCCCGATCCGCGGGCAACCCCCTGACGTCTCGAACCGTCGGGCCTGCGCTGGCGTCGGTCGGCCAGGCGCCGTAAAAGCCGTTGTCGACGTCGGCAGCGGATATCATGAAGCGGATCGGAACCTGGGCTCTCTACGTGGTCGGCACGGCCGCGATCCTGTATCTCGCGCTCTATGCCTATGCCGCGTTGACGCAGCGCACGTTCACGCCCGGCGATCCCATCCACATCTTCCGTAATCCCGAGGCGCCAAGCTATTCGTAGAGCTGATGTGTTCTACGGAATCGTATCTGGTCGCCTTGCGCACGTTCCCGCGTCTTCGCCCGGAGCTTGCGGGTCAGCCCGCTGTCCCCCTCCAGGGCAGGGCAATCGCCTATGACCAGTCTGAGTTTGTCGCGAAACTTTAGCCACATCGTCATGGCCGGGACGGAGCCAGGCCATGACGACGTGGAGACAGACGGGCGCAACACTTCGATCGTCAAATGCGATTGCCCTGCCCTCCAGGGGAGGGTGAGAGTGAGATCGCCGCTCGCGACCGTCCTCATCGGCTTTTTGTGATCATCGCGCAGAGCCGTCGCCAAGCCCTGTCCTAATCGTCTGTCAAAGTGCGGGCTGCGCGGCGCCGCTGTTGCGGCGGCTCGCGCACCCAAGGGTCTGTCGCCTGTTCGCAACCCTGCAACTGCATCCAGTCAGCCGACAGAAATTGCACCCGGCAGCGGCGCCAGACGCGCGTCTGCGTCTTGCCGTCCGGCGAGGTCTCGATGTCGGACAGAGACAGATAAGGTGGCCGCCAGCGATAGCGGCGCTCATTGTCCCAGCCGTCGCAGCCGCCTGTCCCGCACGCGAGGGTGCGCGAGATCAGCTTGCCCTTGCTGGCAAAGCACCAGCTGCGCGCGCCCCATTCCTCCCGGGAGGATGGCTTCACCAGCGGCGCGTGCGACGTCTGCTCCCAGCAGCCGGCCGGCACGCCGCGTGTCTCGGCCATGGCCGTTGAAATGAAAAGCGGCGCGCTCGGCGTGAGCGCGCCGCCAACAAGCAGCGAGAGAATGCCGGCCAGGCTACACCGCGCTCGGCATGCGCGGCGTGTCGCCGGCGCCCGGCGGCGGGATCGGCACGCCGCCATCGGCATATTCGTTGAGCTTGTTGCGCAAGGTGCGGATCGAGATTCCCAGAATGTTGGCCGCATGAGTCCGGTTGCCCAGGCAGTGCTTCAGGGTTTCGAGGATCAGGTCGCGTTCGACATCGGCGACGGTGCGGCCGACGAGGGCGCGCGTGACCTGCTCGGCGGCCATCGTAGCATGGGCGACGGCGGGTTGCGTCTTGCCGATGTCGAGCCGGGCGCCATCGGGGGTGAGGATCGCATCCGGCCCGATTTCGTCGCCCTGCGCCATCAGCACGGCGCGGTGCATCGTGTTCTCCAGCTCGCGCACGTTGCCCGGCCAGCGGTTGGTGGTGAGGATGCGCTTGGCTTCCGGCGAGATCGGCCGCAGCGGCACGGCGTTGGCATCGGAGTATTTGCGCGCGAAGTGCTGGGCCAGTTCGAGGATGTCGGCCGGACGCTCCCGCAGCGGCGGGATCTTCAGGTTCACGACGTTGAGCCGGAACAGCAGATCCTCGCGGAAGGTGCCTTCGCGCACGGCGTCCGCCAGGTTGCGGTTCGAGGTCGCGATGATGCGGATGTCGACCGGCACCGGGCGGGTGCCGCCGACGCGATCGATCACGCGCTCCTGGATCGCGCGCAACAGCTTCGACTGCAGCCGCACGTCCATCTCGGAGATTTCGTCGAGCAGAAGCGTGCCGCCATTGGCCTCCTCGAACTTGCCGACGCGGCGCGCGACCGCGCCGGTGAAGGCGCCCTTCTCGTGCCCGAACAGCTCGGATTCCAGGAGATGCTCGGGGATCGCGGCGCAATTGATCGAGATGAAGGGACGCTTGGCGCGGGCCGAGCGGGTGTGGACGTAGCGCGCCAGCACCTCCTTGCCGGTGCCGGATTCACCGGTGATCATCACCGAGGCGTCGGAGCCGGCGATCTGCTGCGCCAGCTTGATCACCTTGGCCATCGCGTCGTCGCGGTAGACGAGGTCGCGGCTGTCATTGGCGACGGCGGCGAGCACGGCGGCGATCAGCTCCGGATCCGGCGGCAGCGGAATGTATTCCTTGGCGCCGGCGTGGATGGCGGCGACCGCGGCGCGGGCGTCGCTGGTGATGCCGCAGGCGACGATCGGCACGTGGATATGCTCGGCGTCGAGCCGCATCACGAGGTCGCGGATGTCGAGCGCGACGTCGACCAGCAGCAGGTCGGCGCCCTTGCCGCCGCGCAGCACGCGCATCGCCTGCTCGTTGTCCTCGGCATGGGTGACGGTGGCGCCATTCTCCATGGCGATCTTGGTGGCCGCGGTCAGCTGACCCTTCAGCGTTCCGACGATGAGAAGCCGCATGGTGGTCTCCTATTCGGTCGCGCCGCTCTCGGTCAGCGCGCGGGGATCGTGTCCGTCAGTTGCGGTCGGATTTGATGATTTCGGTCATGGTTACGCCGAGCTTGTCCTCGACCAGCACGACTTCGCCGCGGGCGACGAGACGGTTGTTGACGTAGATGTCGATGGCTTCGCCGACCTTGCGGTCGAGCTCGAGCACCGTGCCGGGCCCGAGCTTCAAGAGCTCGCCGACATCCATCTTGGAACGGCCGAGCACGGCGGAGACCTGGACGGGAACGTCGAACACGGCTTCCAGGTCGGCCGCGATGCGCGAGGCGTGCTCTTCCTCGTTGTAACCGACGTCGCCGGTGAGCGGCGGAGCGTCGGCCGAATTCAGGTCCGGAAGCGGGATCTCGTTGTCGCTCATGACTTAAACTCCATGGCCATTCGTGGCGGCCTAGTTCTTCCGGGACGCCATGTAGCGTCCGACCAGTTCGTTGATCTTGGCGTCAATCGCGGCGCGCTCCAGCACGACGCCGCCATCCGCCCATTCGATGCGGCAGTCGCCGGTCGCGATCTCCGGCTCGGCGAGAATGACAAGGCGCCCCTCGAAGCCGCTCTGCTTGGCGAGCCTCTCGATCTTCTCGCGGGCGAGCTCGTAGAGGGAGTCGTTGATGCGGAGCACCAGATGCGGCGTGGCCACCAGATGCGCAAAGCAATCGTGCACGAGACCGGTGATCTCGCCGAGCGGCTCCGCGTCGATCAGCGCCGCGCACAGCTTGCGCGCCACGGCCACCGCGACATCCACCGCTTCCGTCTCCATCTTCGATTCGATGCCGGCGAAACGGGCGGAGATGCCCTGCAGCTGGATATTGATCTGCTCCAGCGCCGATGCGACACGGCGGTCGGCCTCGACCTTGGCCTCGCGCTGCGCCGCCTCGTAGCCGTTGCGATAGGCGGCGGCTTCGGCGGCTGCGACCTTCTGTGCGATCTCGGCGGCCGAGGCGCCGCGCTCCCGCGTCTTCTCCGGCGCGGCGAAGTCGGTATCGAACAGGAACTTCGCGGGCTGAGCCATCAATACACCAGTTCGTCGTCAGCGCGGTTCTTGCTGAGCATGATCTCGCCCTTGGCGGCGAGGTCCTTGGCGAGGTTGACGAGCAGGGCCTGCGCCTCGTCGACGTCGCGCAGGCGCACCGGTCCCATCGCGGCCATGTCGTCCTGCAGCATCTTGGCGGCGCGGGACGACATGTTGCCGAAGAAGAAGTTGCGCACCTCCTCGTTGGCGCTCTTGAGCGCCACGCCGAGCTTGTCCTTGTCGACGTTGCGCAGCAGCGTCTGGGCGGAGGCGGAGTCGAGCTTGATCAGGTCGTCGAAGGTGAACATCAGCGCCTTGATGCGCTCGGCGGATTCGCGGTTCTCTTCTTCGAGCGAGGTGATGAAGCGGGTCTCGGTCTGGCGGTCGAAATTGTTGAAGATCTCGGCCATGACCTCGTGGGCGTCGCGGCGGCGGGTCTGCGACAGGTTCGACATGAACTCGACGCGGAGCGTCTGCTCGACCCGCTCGATGACTTCCTTCTGCACCGCTTCCATGCGCAGCATGCGGCCGATGACGTCGAGGGCCATGTCCTCGGGCAGGATCGCGAGCACGCGCGCGGCATGCTCCGGCTTCAGCTTGGACAGCACGACGGCGATGGTCTGCGGATATTCGTTCTTGAGATAGTTCGCCAGCACCTCTTCCTGGACGTTGGAGAGCTTCTCCCACATGTTGCGGCCGGCGGGACCGCGGATCTCGTCCATGATGCCGGAGACGCGCTCCGACGGCAGATATTGCTGCAGCAGCCGCTCGGTGGCGTCGAAATTGCCCATCAGCGCGCCGGAGGCCGACATGCGCGAGACGAACTCGAGCATCAGGTCCTCGACGACGTCGGCTTCGACGGTGCCCAGCGTCGACATCGCCAGTGACAGCTCGCGCACCTCGTCGTCGTCGAGCTGCTGCCAGATCTTGCCGCCATACTGCTCGCCGAGCGCCAGCATCATCACGGCTGCCCGCTTCGGGCCGCTCAGCGGCTCGGTCTTCTCGCGCTGCGCCTGACGGCTTGCCAGCGTCGCGATGACGGTGGAGATGTCGGCGGTGTTGGCGTTGGCGTTCTGGGTCTGCGGAAGCGACATGGCGATCTACGTTCGATTCGGTTGCTACGGTTCAGACGGAGCGGATCATTGCTGCTGCGGCTCGGCGAGCCATTGGCGGATGATGGAGGCGGCTTCGCCCGGGTTGCGGTCGGCAAGTTCGCCGACGCGGTGGACCGACTGGGCGTGGACCTGGCCCTGCACCTGGGCGACGTCGATCATGGTCGCGGTCTGCTGAGCGTGGGCGACCTGGGCCTGGGTCTCGTCGGTGATTGCCGGCACGCCGCTGGTCAGGGCTGCGATCTCCTCCGTGGCGATGATCTTCTTCACCAGCGGCCGCACCACCATGAACACGACCACGATGCCGAGCAGCATCATCACCGCGAGCTCGATGACGTACATCACGTCATCCTTGGTGAAGTGGAGCATGCCGAGGAAGCCGGTGGGCTCGTTGATCTGCGGCACGGCCGGAGCGTCGGCGAATTTCAAATTGACCACTTCGACCTGGTCGCCGCGCTTCTGGTCGAAGCCGATGGCGGAGCGGACCAGGGCCGCGATGCGGTCGAGTTCTTCCTTGCTGCGCTCCTTGTAGACCAGCTCGCCCTTCTCGTTCTTGGAGTAGGCGCCGTCGACCAGCACCGCGACCGAGATGCGGTTGACCCGTCCGGCCTCGGTGACTTCGGTCTTGGTGGTCCGGGAGATCTCGTAATTGTTGGTCTCTTCGGTCTTCTTGCTCTGGTCTTTTGGCTGCTGCGGCGGCTGGTTCTGCTGGTTGCCCGGCAGCTCGTTGTTGACCGAGACCTGACCGTTGCTTTCCGACGTCGCCGACTGCTCTTCGCGGGTCTGGCTGGAGCGGAGCACCCTTCCTTCCGGATCGTAGCGGTCGGAGGTCTGGGTGATGCGGTTGAAGTCGAAATCGGCTGACAGTTGCACCCGGGCGCGGCCGGCGCCGACGACGGAGGACACGATGTCCTCGACCTGCTTGCGCATCCGCTTCTCGAAGCTGTTGCGCCGCTCGTCGCCGACCTGCTGGTCGATGTCGGTCTGGGTGCCGTCGGCGAGCAATTGGCCCGCCTCGTCGACGATCGACACCCGCTGCGGCTTCAGGCCGTTCACGGCCGAGGCGACGAGGTGGCGGATGGCGCGGATCTGGTTGGCTTCGAGGGCGCCGCGCACGCGCACGACGATCGAGGCCGACGGCTCCGGGGTCTCGCGCGAGAACAGCGGCCGCTCCGGCAGGACCAGATGGACGCGCGCCGCCTGGACGCGGTCGATGGCGCGGATGGTGCGGGCGAGCTCGCCCTCCAGGGCGCGCAGATGGTTGATGTTCTGGACGAAGCTCGTGGTGCCCAGCGCGTCCGACTTGTCGAAGATCTCGTAGCCGACGCCGCCGCCCTTGGGCAGGCCGCCCTCGGCGAGCTTCATGCGCAGCCGGGTCACCTTGTCCTTGGGGACCAGGATGACGCTGCCTTCATTGCGGATCTCGAACTGGATGCCCTGCCGCTCCAGATCCTTGATGATGCTGGAGGAGTCGTCCATGCTCAGGTCGGTGAACAGGGTGGTCATCTGCGGCGCCGTCACGCGCATGATGACGAAGCCGAAGAAGCCGACCAATGCAGCCGTGACCGCCACCATCGCGGTGAGCCGCGCGGCGCCCAAACCCTTCAGGAAGTCCAAGAGACCTTGCAAGCAACTGCCCCATAGTTCGGCATTCGACGGGTGGCTGCTGAAGGGTGTGATTGGAGCTTCGCGGGCCTTTACGGCCGGTTGCAGAGATCGCGAAATTCAATCCTTAAACCTTCACCGACACCCGCATTCCAGGTGGTGACCCGATGCCTGCCTCTGCGTTCGCCGTTCGGGACGTGCCGCGGAGGTTGAATCGAACCACTGGGCAATTATTGCCTATGGGAAGGTTTCGATATGGTTAACGATCGTTAAAGGGTCCTAACAAAGTGTCGACATGCAAAAAATCGGCTTGGCGGAGCCAAGCCGATTTTCGAAGAATCCCGTTCGCGTCGTTAACGCTTTATTGGCGATATTGTTGAATTCGGGTGGTGCGCAGCCCGGCGAGACCATGCTGGTCGATCGAGAACTGCCACGACAGGAATTCGTCGACGGTCAGGGTGTAGCGGCTGCACGCCTCTTCCAGGGACAACAATCCGCCGCGGACCGCAGCGACGACTTCGGCCTTGCGGCGAATGACCCACCTCTTGGTGCCTGGCGCAGGCAAATCCGCGATGGTGAGCGGGCTGCCGTCAGGCCCGATGACGTATTTCACCCTCGGGCGATGGGGTTCTGTCATGGCGTACTCACAAACTCTTAACCACTGAACTCACGGTAAGACCCTACGCCGCCTCGCTTAAAATTTGCCTAAGCAAAGGGCGGGAATCCGGCGCTCTTTGCGAACGCCGGCTCGTCCGGCGGCCAAAGGCCCCGGGAACGAGATCGTGGTAAATGATTGGTTAAGAATTTCCGGCGGTTACGCCGGTGTGCCGCCATCGTGGCTGAGCTTGATGTTCAAGCTCAGCTGCAAGCGTATCCGCTGTCTTAACTGTCGGACGAGCCCTTGAGGGCTAGTTAACGATCCGCTGGATCTGGTTCACGGTATAGGTCTGGCCGCCGATCGACAGCATGGGCGGCTGCTGGGTCAGATCGACCGAGGTGACCGTGCCCTTGACCTGGGTCGAGATGGCCACCGGCGCGCCGTTGGTCGCATCGGTGCCGACCACCGTGATCTTGTACTGCCCGTCCGGCCATTGCGTGCCGTCATTGCCCTGGCCGTTCCAATTATACGTCTGGTTGTCGCCGGCGCTGGCCGAATATTTGCCGCTGAAGACGGTCTGCCCGACGCTGTTGGTGATGCTCACCGTCAGGTTGCTGTCCTTCGGGATGCTGAGATCCCAGCTCGCCTTGGCGTCGGTCATGGTCGTCGTCGCGCCGTTCACGACGGCGGTCTTGCCGACGAAAGCCAAGGCCTGGGTCGCCTGCGTCGTCTGCTGCATCGAGATCAGCGACGACAGCTGGTCATTGGTCTTGAGCTGCTGCTCGACGCCGGCGAACTGGACGAGCTGCTGGGTGAACTGGTTCGTATCCAGCGGATCGAGCGGGTTCTGGTTCTGCAGCTGCGTCGTCAGCAGCGTCAGGAAGGTCTGGAAGTTGCCCGCGATGGTCGAGCCCGCGGTCGAGCCGAGGCTGCTGTTGGATCCGGTGGTGGATGTCTTGGTCGTGCCCGAGACTGCCGGGCTTGCCGTGATTGCGTCGCCGATTGCCATGGAAGCCTCCTGTTAGACCCTGATATCCACGCCGCCCTGCGCGCCGAACATCCGTCCATAGGACCGTCCGGCGAGCTGGACCGGGACGTTTTCGTCCTCGGTCACGATGAGGCGGTGGGAATTGGCGTTCTGTTGATTGTCGCCGCCGTTCTGGCCGGACGAGTTCTGGTCGCGCAGCGAGAATTGCAGCCCGCTGTCGTTGCTCTTGAGGCCGGCGTCCTGCAGCGCCTGCTGCAGTTGCGGCGCGGTCTGCTGCAGCATCGCCAGCGTCTCCGGCTTCTCGACCCGCAGATGCGAGGTGACCTGGCCGTTGCGGTCGACGTCGATGCGGACATCGATGCGGCCGAGCTCGGCCGGATCCAGCCGGATCTCGAAGCGGCTCTTGCCGTTGAGCGCGGACGCCGCGATCTCGACCGCGAGCCCGTGCAGCGGCACGCTGGCCGTCGTCTGGGCGGTCGCCGTGAGGTTGGCCGCGGTGAGCTGGGGCGTTGTCGAGGCCGGGGTCGAGAGCTGCGGCTGCAGGACGTTGGCGGCCTGGGCGCTCGGGTCGGGCAGCGGCGCATTGGCCGAGGCGTTGGTTTGGCCCGCGCCGCGCTCATGCGTGGCCGGAGCCGGAGCATTGCCGTTGGCCTTGGCGGAAGCGTCGATCTCGCCACCGTCTGTCTTGGCGCCGGCCGTCGGCTGCTGGGTGAGACCCGCGCCGTGGTTGGGCTGGGGCGCGCCCTGCGCGGCCGGATTGCCCTGGTCGGCAATCTTGCCGGCTTCGCCGGCCGTCAGGCCGGTCTTGGATTGTGCACCGGGCTTGCCGGCTGTCTTGGTGCCGCCGGGCGTGGCGGCCTCGAGCGCCGTCGTGAATGTCTGATCCGTCGCGGCGGCGGCTTCGCCGGCCGGAGTCGTGGTCCCGTCGGATGCGGTGGCCGCCGCGGCCGATCCGTCGGCCGCCTTCGCGCCGCCGTTCACCTTGGCCGTTGCCGCCATCAGGCCGGCAGCGGCATCGACCGCGCCATTCGGCCCCACCCCGGCCACTCCCACCGGTGCCGTTGCGGCGGAAGGCGTGGCTGATCCATCGGTCTCCGGCATGGCCGTGCCAGCCGCGGCGTTGGCGAGCGCGACCTCGGAGCGAATCGCGACCGCCACGGGCGAGGTCGCTGCCGCGGACTGATCGGCGGCGCCGGAGGCGGCGGTCGTCTCCGTGCCGGCGGTGTCGCCGTCCTTCTTGTCGCTGGCGGTGCCGTCGGCATCCGCCGTATCGGCCGCAGCCTTGTCGGTCGTGGTCTTGTCGGACTTGCCGGTCGCGGCGTCGGCCGCCGTATCCGAACCGCTCTTGTCGGTGCGCGGCGTGCTATCGTCGGCCTTGTCCGGTGCTCTGGCCTTGCTGGTGCGATCCATGTCGCTGCGCGCCGAGTCGCGGCTGCTCGTCGCGGCTGTGCTCGCCCGTGGCGCCGGTGTCGAAGCTGGCGACAGCGACGGACTTGGCACGTCCGGCGGAGTCGCGGCATCGACCAGCGCCGAGAAGCTGTCGGACAGCTGCGAGGCGTCCTGGCGGGACGGCTTCGGCGCCGTGGTCTTGAGAGCCGGGCCGGCCTGGATGTCTGACGTGACGCTGAACACCTTGGAACCTCTCGCAATGAAACTCGACGAGGCAGGTCAGCAAGGAGCGGGCCAGAGCGGAATGAATCAAAAAACTAAGTAATATCAATTATTTGAAAGGTAGGTGCGGACGCGCCGTCACGGCGGCGGCCCCGCCATTTCTGCCCGCCCGGCAAGATTTGCCGCTGGCCTCCGCGGCGAGCGCGATTGCTTCGCAGGACATGCGCCTATATTAAAGACCGATGCTTCTCATGTTGTTTCCGACCAGGAGACCGTGTCCGGAGACCGCTGAAAGCAAGCCATCCGCAAAGACGGCGCATGCTGGGCGTTCCCGCGCCGGGAACCTCTTGCCTGACGCCGCGATCGCAGTGACCTGACCATGCTCAACAGTCTCGATCTCGAAGGCCGTCCTGAGGACACCAGGGTCGTCGTCGCCATGTCCGGCGGCGTGGACTCGTCGGTCACGGCTGCGCTGTTGAAGTCGGAAGGCTACGACGTCGTCGGCATCACCCTGCAGCTCTACGATCATGGCGCCGCCACGCATCGCAAGGGCGCCTGCTGCGCCGGCCAGGACATCCACGACGCGCGCAACGTCGCCGAGCGGCTCGGCATTCCGCATTATGTGCTGGACTACGAGGATCGCTTCCGCGAGTCGGTGATCGACAATTTCGCCGCCAGCTACGCCTCGGGCGAGACGCCGGTGCCGTGCATCGAGTGCAACCGCGCCATCAAGTTCGGCGATCTCCTGAAGACCGCGCGCGAGCTCGGCGCCCAGGTGCTGGCGACCGGCCATTACGTCGCCTCGCGCCGCCTGGCGAACGGTTCGCGCGCGCTCGTTTGTGCCGCGGATGCCGATCGCGACCAGAGCTATTTCCTGTTCGCAACCACGCGCGAGCAGCTCGACTATTTGCGCTTTCCGCTCGGCGACATGACCAAGCCGGAGGTGCGCGAGCTCGCGCGCCGCTTCGGCCTGGAGGTTGCCGACAAGCACGACAGCCAGGACATCTGCTTCGTGCCGACCGGCCGCTATACCGATATCATCGGCAAGCTGCGTCCGAACGCGATGGAGCCGGGCGAGATCGTCGATCTCAACGGCCGCGTATTGGGCGCGCATCAGGGCATCGCCAACTACACGATCGGCCAGCGCAAGGGTCTCGGCATCGCCGCCGGCGCGCCGCTCTATGTGGTCAAGCTCGACGTCGCGACCCGTCGCGTCGTGGTCGGCCCGCGCGAGGCGCTGCGCACGCATCGAATCACCTTGCGCGAGGTCAACTGGATCGGCGACGGCGCGCTGGACACCGCCGTGCGTGACGGCATCGAGCTGTTCGTCCGCGTGCGCTCGACCCGTGCACCGCAGCCCGCCTGGCTGCGCGGCGCGGACGGTCATTACGAGGTCGAGCTCGTCGGCGGCGAGGAGGGCGTGTCGCCCGGCCAGGCCTGCGTGTTCTATGACGCAGCTTCGGGACGCGCGCGCGTGCTCGGCGGCGGCTTCATCCAGAGCGCCGAGGCGGAGAGCCGCAGCGCGGGCGGCATGGTTCGGCCGCAGCGCGTGGCCGAGCCGGTTCGCGGCTGATCAGCATCCAAAATTCAGGGCAGGGGCATGGGGGACATCGACCGCGCGGGGGTCGAAAAGGCCTACGAGCGCTGGGCGCCGGTCTACGACCTGGTGTTCGGCAAGGTCTTCGATCAGGGCCGCCAATCGACCATCGCGGAAGCCGATCGCATCGGCGGCCGCATTCTCGATGTCGGCGTCGGCACCGGCCTGTCGCTGTCGGACTATGCCCGCACGACGAAGATCTGCGGTGTCGACATCTCCGAGCCGATGCTGCGCCGGGCGCAGGCGCGTGTGCGCGAACTCAAGCTGTTGAACGTCGAGACGCTCGCGGTGATGGATGCGAAGCATCTCGCCTTCCCGAACGATTTCTTCGATGCGGTGGTCGCGCAATACGTCATCACCGCGGTGCCGGATCCCGAGGCCACGCTCGATGATTTCATCCGCGTGCTGAAGCCGGGCGGCGAGCTGATCCTCGTCAATCATATCGGCGCCGAGAGCGGACCGCGCCGCCTGTTCGAACTCGCCTTTGCGCCGATCGCGCGTAGGCTCGGCTGGCGGCCGGAGTTCCCCTGGGCGCGGCTGGTGAACTGGGCGGCGAAGCACGGCGGTGTGACGCTCGCCGAGCGCCGGCCGATGCCGCCGCTCGGGCATTTCTCGCTGATCCGCTATCGCAAGGGCTGATCCGAGGATCGTCCGATGTCACGCCTGCGCGCTGTTGGCGCGGGAACGCCAGCGCGGTCGTCGCGTTGCTCCGCTATGAGCATCAGGACATCAGTGTTCCTCTCTTTCGCGCTGGCATCGGCCGCGACGGCGGTCCTCGCCCAGGCGCCCCCCACACCGGCGACGCCGCCACAGGCGACCGCGCCGGCCCCCAATGCGAATGCCGCCTGTGCGCCGAATGCGCGGGCGACTCCGACGCCCGACGGAATCACCACCGGCCGCGCCGGCGAGCCCTTGGGCGACAAGCTCGCCAAGACCAACGGCGTGCTGTGCCCGCCGAGCGGCGTCGATCCGGAGATGCACGCGCCGACGCCCGACGCGGGCACGACACCGGTGATCCCGCCGCCCGGCAGCCCCGGCGGCAATCCAAACGTGCAGCCGAAGTGAGGTCTTAGCCGCTGGACGACGAGGTGTGCCCTGCGGACGGATCCGCTCCGCAGCACGCTCACGAATCGTGCAAGCGATTGAGTTCCGGCGACAAAAATCGGCCGCCAGGAAAACCGTGGCTCGGCGCGACGTTTGCTTGACAGGGCAGGGAACGGCTCCTTATATGCCGCCCGTTCGCAGGGTTTCGCCGCGCTCTTTGACCGGCTTCACTCTTGATCGAATGCCGTGGCGGGGTAGCTCAGCTGGTTAGAGCACGGGAATCATAATCCTGGGGTCGGGGGTTCGAGTCCCTCCCCCGCTACCAACGGTCCCCACACTCCCCTCACTCTGCTCAGGCATGCCTCACCGCCGTTCAGCGAGTTGAGACGGCCTGCAATTTCGACACAGATCCCGTCCGGGCGTGTGTCATCTCTCGACACCGTCACCGTCTCGACAAGCTCTCGGATTGCTTCGGCAGCCTCGTCGTCACCTGCGCTCACACCTTTGCCGAGCGCGTTTTCGAGCCGCACCAATTGCTCTTCGTGTCGCCTTAGTAAGGAGGGGATGGAGCGAGATCGGCTGCGGAGCGGCTGGTGGCTTGGCAATTCAGCCATGATCCGCTTCCAATCGGCAAATCCTGTCCCGGGTGTGGTGCAACTCGGCAGACGTTCGAGGCGCAGGGCGGAGCCGGGTCGCCCCTCCCACGTTTCCGTGCCGAGCATCGTCAGGAGCGACGCCACGCGTGTTCGCCCGATGTCGCAAAACCGATCTCGACCACGGAGAGGAGTATGTAGTTCAACAATCCCAAATGCGTGAGGTCGAACGAGAAGCGGCCGCAAGCCACTTGATTTGTGTTGATGTGATGGGCTGGGTGCCGGTCAGGATGTCCGCGATCCGCGACTACATGTCGACGCTGCCGCTGTGCGTTCACCCCGAGGACGGTCGCGACAACGAAGTAGGAGGGGTGAGGTCGAGAAAACCGACCTCGCCGAGCGCATCCATGAGTCCGCGCTCAGGTTCATGGCGACGACGAGCAGCGCAAGCTTGACGTCCAGAACGCTGCTGCGCGCGAACGGTTCAGCGCCGCATTGGACGATGCCTTTGCATCCATCCGGGCCCGCATGGACGTAGAGCACGCCGCTTTCATGATCAACCTGACCAAATTCCGGAATCCGCCATCCCCCGGCTGCAATCCATCGACCGCCCCCTAGACGACAGTCCACACGTGACGTCATCGGCTGGCGCGCCTCGAACGCAAGGCCGCTTTGGTCGTTGGACTACCACGCCGCATGCTCTGGTAACATGGTAGCTATGCGAAAATACCGCACTGCACAACCCTCGGGCGTAGCTGAAGTTCAGTCGAGACGCTGAAAATTGTGTTTGTTCGCCTATCAAACGACACATTTTCGCCACTCGGCATTTGAGCAAGCGAGGTCGACGTTGCAATTCTAGGTAGTGTTCAGCGGCTTCGCGGAGGTAATCGGTTAAGTTTTTTATTACGGGCAGGGGCGAAACTCGTTTCCAGTCGGGTTGAAGTTTATTTGTATTGCAACCCGAGGGTGTGGGGAAGATCAGCAATGCAAGATACAATCGAGTCGCGGCGATCGCTGCGGCTCCCGGCTGATTGCAGCATCGCGGCGATACGCGGCGTGCATGATCAGATCCGAGAAGCGTTCGATGGGCAGCGCCCGCTCGAGATCGATTGCTCCGATGTCGTCAAAGCCGATGTGACGTCGATTCAGCTCCTGCTCTCCACCACGATGACCGGCGCGGCGCAAGGTCGATCGGTGATCCTGACCTCGTTCTCCCAAAACCTTCGGCGCATCCTGCAGCGCGCGGGCGTTCTGCGCGCGGCGCCGCCGAAACATGTCTCCAAAGATAAGGCTAGCACCTGATGGCGATCGTCCTGACTGTCGACGACTCCCCCAGCATCCGGCAGATGGTCAAGGTGACGCTTGAGCCAGCCGGGCATCAAGTGATCGAAGCCGGCGACGGCGTCCAGGGACTGGCGAAGGCGCAGACCAGTCGTCCCGATATCGTCATCACCGACCTCAACATGCCGGCGATGAATGGACTCGAGTTGATCCGCGCGCTGCGCAAGGAGCGCACCCTGACCGGGATGCCGATCCTGTTCCTCACCACCGAGTCCAACGATGCGGTGAAGCAGGAGGCCAAGAGCGCCGGGGCCACCGGCTGGATCACAAAACCCTTCAAGCCCGAGCAGCTGCTCGCCGTGGTCGGCAAACTGGTGCGGGCATGAACAGCGTGGACCCTGTCGAGGTCTTCCGGCAGGAAGCCTCCGAATTGTTCGAGACCCTCGAAGGCGCGCTGCTCGATCTCTGCCAGCGCCCCGACGACCGCGAGCTGATCGACGCCGCCTTTCGCGCCCTGCACACGATCAAGGGCTCAGGCGCCATGTTCGGCTTCGACAAGGTCGCCGCGTTCACCCACGAGTTCGAGACGGCCTTCGAGCTGATCCGCCGAGGTGAAGTCAAGCCGACCCAGGAACTCATCTCGGTGGGGCTCGCGGCCAAGGACTACATCCGCGCCCTGATCCACGCGCCGGAGACTGTCGATTCCATCATCGGCGACGCCATTCTGGACGAATTGAAGCAGCTCGTCGCGCCCGGCATCCCGGCCTTCGAATCCACGCCGGACAGGCCTGCGGCGGTGCCGTCCGAGCACCATGCGGCGGGCTGGCTGCTGCGGCTGGAATTCGATGCGCAGATCCTGCGCAACGGCTCCAATCCGCTCGACATGCTCGAAGATCTGGCCAAGCTCGGGCCTTGCTTCGCCGTGCCGATCACCGCCGACATTCCCCTGCTCGACGCCCTCGAGCCCGAGGACTGTTATCTCAAATGGGAGGTGACGCTGTCCTCCGATTGCGACAAGGCCGCGATCGAGGATGTCTTCATGTTCGTGCTCGACGAAATGAAGCTGGGCATCACCCCGCTGGCCCGCGTCGAACTTCCGGAGTTTGCCCCCTTGCTGCAGGAGGCGGACAGCGAGCCGCCGTCGTCTGCGACCGTGCCCGTGTCTGCCCCGCCGGATGCTGCGGCCGCCGAGCGGCCTGCTCTACCCGCCGAGCC
Organism: Bradyrhizobium sp. HKCCYLR20261; assembly: GCF_051168435.1. Lineage (NCBI taxonomy): Bacteria > Pseudomonadati > Pseudomonadota > Alphaproteobacteria > Hyphomicrobiales > Nitrobacteraceae > Bradyrhizobium > Bradyrhizobium sp. HKCCYLR20261. Next base: position 2,716 of record NZ_JBNPUZ010000012.1, on the reverse strand, counting down.
CCGGCGCGAGGAGCCGAAGCGCAGCGAAGAGCGCGGCATCGCGACCGTCCGGGTGCAGGCCGAGCGGCTCGACGAACTGATGGACCGGGTTGGCGAGCTCGTGATCGCCCAGGCACGGCTGAGCCAGCTCGCGGCGACGGGCTCCGACCTCTCGATCAAGCTGATTGCCGAGGAGATCGAGCGTCTCGCGGCAAGCCTGCGTGACACCACGATGGGCGCGCGCATGGTGCCGATCGGCTCGTTGTTCGGGCGCTTCCGGCGCCTCGTGCACGATCTGTCGCGCGAGCTCGCCAAGCCGGTGGAGTTCGTGACCACCGGCGAGGACACCGAACTCGACAAGACCATGATCGAGTGCCTCGCCGATCCGCTCGTGCATCTGATCCGCAACGCGATCGATCACGGCATCGAGGATGCCGGACGGCGTGCCGCGGCTGGCAAGCCCGCTCAGGGCCGCATCGAACTGTCCGCCGTTCATGCCGGGGCGCAGGTTCTGGTGACCGTGAGCGACAATGGCGGCGGCCTCGATACCCGTCGCATTCGGGCCAAGGCAGAGGAACAGGGACTGATCGCGCCGGGTGCGGCGCTGACCGATCATGAAATCCATCAGCTGCTGTTTCATCCTGGATTCTCGACCGCGCAAACGGTGTCCGCCCTGTCCGGGCGTGGTGTCGGCATGGATGTGGTCAAGAAGACCATCGAGAACATGCGCGGCTCGATCGATCTGATCACGAGGCCCGGCGAGGGGACGACGGTCACGCTGAGGTTGCCGCTGACGCTGGCGATCATCGAGGGACTCCTGATTCGAGTCGGCGCCGGCCGCTACATCATTCCGCTGTCGGCGGTCGAGGAATGCGTGGAGCTGACGGCGGCCGATCAGCGCTCGCGCGGCCGCAGCTTCCTCAATGTGCGCGGCGGACTGGTGCCGTTCCTGCGGCTCCGGGAGGTGCTGCAGATGGACGGCGCGGCCGAGGAGCATCAGAAGACCATCATCATCTCGACCGGCGACACCTGCGTCGGCCTGGTCGCCGATCAGATCATCGGTAACCACCAGACCGTCATCAAGTCGCTGTCCAAGCTGCATTCCGATGTGACCATCTTCTCCGGTGCGACCATCCTGGGTGATGGCACCGCGGCGCTGATCCTCGATGTCGGGCAGCTCGTCGCGCTCGCGCAGTCGCAGGCCGAGAAACTGCAAATGAACGAGGCCGCCTGATGACTGCATCACCGACGCAGCCAGCCGGAGCCCATGCCGCCAGCGCCATGCAGGTCGTCATGATCGGTCTCGGCGAGGAGAAATTCGCACTCGACGCCGGCCTGGTGCGCGAGATCATCGATCCCGTGCCGGAGACCAAGGTGGCGGGCGCCAAGGCTTACGTGCCGAGCCTGATCAATGTCCGCGGCAATGTGATTCCGCTGGCCGACCTGCGGATCCGCTTCGGGATGCCGCCGACCGAACATTCCGTCGACAGCCGGATCGTCGTGATCGAACTCATGCTTGACGGCGAGCCGGTTCTGGTCGGCGTGACTGCGGACAAGGTCTACGAGGTCACCGAGATCTCGCAGACCGACGTGCAGCAGACGCCGCGTGTCGGCATGCATTGGAAGCCGGAGTTCATCCGCTTCATCACCAAATGGCGTGAAGAGTTCGTCATCGTTCCGAACATGGAACGCATTCTGAACTGAAATACGTCTCGGGGGCGAGACGCGAGGGGCTGAAGATGAGATTCACCGTAAAGGCAAAGCTGGCGGTCGCGTTCGGACTGATTATCGTGTTGTCCGCCACCGCGAGCGTCATCGCCTACATGAAATTGGCCGATCTGACCGCCGTCTCGGAAGCCATTGTCCTTCGCGCCGGGCGCATGGAGAAGGCTGCGGAGATCGAGATCGAAATCCTGCGCCAGGTCCGCGCCGAGAAGAATGCACTGTTGACGACCGGCGCCGAGTCCGAGCAGTTCATCGCCGACATCGGCCCGGCGCGCGAGCTCGTGTTCAAGTCGAAGGACGCCGTCTACGCGATGGCCAGCGAGGGCGGCAAGAAGCTGCTCGAGGCTTTCGCCGCGACCTACGCCAAGATGAATGCGTTCGAGGACGAGACCATCAAGCTGTCGAGGATCGACAGGGCGGCGGCAACGGATCGATCGGTCCGTGAAGGCAAGAAGCTCGTCACCGATACGCTGGACGCGGCGGACGCCTACATTACTTACACCAGAAAGGGCATGGCGGACCAGGCCGCTCAGGCTCGCGAGGAGGGCGCCCGTGCGCAGTTCCTGCTGACGGTTCTGGCTGCGGCCTCCACACTCATCGCCGTTGCCGCGGCGCTCTGGATGTCGCTCACGATCAGCCGCGCCCTTGGCCGCGCCGTCGGCCTTGCCGGCGCCGTCGCCAACGGTGATCTCAGCCAGACCATCAGCATCTCCAGCAATGATGAGATCGGCGATCTGGTCAAATCTTTGAATGCGATGGTCGAGAAGCTCCGGCAGATCGTCGCCGATGCGCTGTCCGCCGCGCACAACGTGTCGGCGGGCAGCCAGGAGCTGTCGGCGAGTGCCGAGCAGCTGTCGCAGGGCGCGACCGAACAGGCCTCGTCGGCCGAGGAGGCCTCCTCGTCGATGGAGGAGATGGCGGCGAACGTGAAGCAGAACGCCGAGAACGCCAGCCAGACCGAGAAGATCGCGGCGCAATCGGCCAAGGACGCGGAAATGAGCGGCGCAGCGGT